>CAZFLE010000168.1:0-14950 GCA_964519895.1 uncultured Enterobacterales bacterium
TTCAACGACACCAAGGTCCGCATCCACGAGGGCGGTGTCTCCCTGGGCGAGACCGACACCGTGCCCGGGGCCTGGAGAGGAGACGGCGAGCTCTGGCAGGCCCACGAGGTCTTCCGGCGCCTGGGAGGCCAGTTGGCCTCGGCGGCCTCCCAGGCCGGCTGGTGGAGCTTGATCTCGGGAAAGACCGATGACTTCGAGGGGACCGGGCTGCGCAAGGAGCCCGATGCGGGCACGATCTACTGGCGAGACGACCCTGGCGCCACCAACGCCTGGGACGCTGGTCTGAACGTGCAGCGACAGTCCTGGTTTGCCTATCGGCGCATGTCGGAGCTGTTGCGGCACAGAGTCCGTAGCGGCCGCATGCTGCTCCCCCGGAGCACCAGCAGGGCGGACATCCCAGCAGCCACCGTCGACAGGGCGACCTGCCCGGGAGTCGTGGTGTTCGAGTACACCTTGATGAGCCGCGGGCCAGACGACCCGAAATTCGCCTACCTGGTGCTCAACGACGACAACGGCGGTGTCGGCGTCAGCACGGTGTTGGCGACCCCTGCGGCGCGGGGTACCGTGGCCGAGGTGGTCCCGCTGATGCCCAACCTGGAAGCTGATTCCCCGCCCCACACCCAGTCGGATGACCTTCCATTTCGGGAGGTTGCCTACGCGGCCAGCGAGTACCGAGAGCTCCCCACCAAGGTGGATGTCGGCGTGGCCCAGGACCCTGTCTTCTTGTACTCCCAGACCCCCCTCACCTGGACCTGCTACCTCGCGGCGTCTGACACGGACCTCTACGTCTCGGGGGTCCCGGACGTGTCGCCGTCGCTGCTCGAACCTGATCACGAGCGGTTCCAGAGGGGCACCCTGATCGACCCGGGCGACCTGCTGCTCGATTCCTGGCTGGACTTTGCGCGGGGGCCGCTCTTCGACCGAGAGGACCTGCTGCTCTACGACTGGCAGGACGGGTCGAGGGGTCCGCTGGTCGATCCTGAGGACCTGCTGGATCTCGGCTGGCTGGATGCCACGAGCGGAGCCCTGGTCGACCGGGAGGACTGGCTCCATCTTGGCTGGCTGGCCGGCGTGCTCAGATGAGGGAGGAGCAACGGCTTCGCGCGGTGTCGAGGACGGTCTCGCGACTGTCCGCGATCCCATCCCTGGCCGGGTTGCTTGTCCTCATCGCCTGTGACTCACCGCCCTGGCCCTGGTCTCAGGACGGCGTGCCCTACGACGGGCCCCTGGCGCCCACCGGAACCGCGAGCCTCGACACGGCAGGGATCTCCTTCTGGTTGGAAGACATCAAGGTCATCGACGTGGCTTCGGTGCCCCCGGATGGCGCCAGCCCGGCCACGCTCGTTCTGGGCCACTCGTCGTGCAGCGCACTGTCGATACACGAGCAAGGCTGTACCAGCGTCTTGTATGGCCCGCAGTCCGAGGGGTCCCACGACCTCATCGGCAGCAAGCCGCCTCGCCTGCTCGGGTCGGACTGGGAACAAGCAGGGGACAATGTGGCGGCGGGTGATGTCGACGGCGACGGCCACACCGACTTCCTGATCAGCGCGAGCGATGATGACGGCAAGGCGTACCTGGTGTACGGACCGCTGGCCGACTCCGAGTCCCGGTCGCTGGGGGAGGCGGACAGCACGCTGACGGCGACCTGGACCCAGACTGGCTACCTGTCGACCATGGGAGACCTCGACGGGGACGGTCTGGCGGACCTGGTGGTGGTTCATGGCGGCCTCTATCCGGTGGTCGGCCCGGTCCAGGTCGTCTACGAGCCGGTCAGGGGACCGGTGGACCTGGACGACAACGAGGTCAGGATCTTTGGCTGGGAGGACGGATTCTCCTTGCAGAGTGTCGACTCCGGCGCGGACCTGAATGGGGACGGCATCGACGACCTGGTGGTCGGGGCCGCCGAGGAGGGGAAGTCGGGCCCGGTCTACGTGTTCCATGGGCCGGTCGAGGGCGAGCAGTACCTGGACGGGGCCGATGGGGTCATTCGAAGCGACGACACCTACACCGCGCTCGGACAGGCGACCTCGCTCACCGGCGATGAGGACGGTGACGGCTGCGCGGACCTGCTCGTGGGGGCCCCGTTGTTCGCCACCGACAGGGGAGCGGCCTACCTGTTCCTGGGCCCGATCGAGGGCGAGCTGCACGTGACGGGTGCGCAAGCGACCATCCAGCGACAGACAACGCGGTCGAGTCTGGGGGCTGGGGTGGCGTTGGTGGATCTGACGGCGGATGGTCTGGCCGACGTGGCGGTCGGGGCAGACGACTTGACGGACGACATGCCGACCGATGGCGCTGTCTACATCTTCTATGCACCGATCGGCGGGACCCACGACGTGGAGCGTGATGGCTACGACGCAGCGCGGTACACGCCAGAGGGCGACACGCCCTATGGCGCACGGGGAGCCGGCGCCCCTCTGCGCTCAGTCTGGGACATCAACGAGGATGGCTTCGACGACCTGTTCGTGGGGGGTCACCCGGACCAGTTCTGGATCGTGCTCGGCGGGGCCTTGTAGGCTCAGGTCTCGATTGAATTCAATTCAATTGCTCCACGAGGGCCCCCAGCCGAACCCGCAGCTCCTGGAGGCGGACCAGGTCCTCTTCCAGCAGGCGGAGCGTGCGGCGGGCGCGCTCGGCGTCGCCATCAGAGGGTCCCGGCGCTTCCAACGGCTCGGCCACCAGCGCCGAGACGGTGCGGTGGACGAGGTTCAGCCGCTTCATCCACGGGGCCAGCCGAGGGCGGCCCGCACCCGGCTTGGGGAGCTCCTGTCGCGCCATGCGCCCGGCCGCGTTGCGCAGGCGGCGCGGTGACCAGCCCTCGGTCGCTGCGGTGGTCGCCAGCTCGTGGCGGCGCACGCTGTCTTGCACGGCCAGGAGCGCCCGGTGCCCGGTGACTGTCAGCGCCTGGCCGATTCCTGGGGGCAGCGCGTCGACCTGGGCCGTCACCCGGACCGCCAGGGTGAGCGTGACCTCGCAGACCTGCAGCGCGGGGTGGCGCACGAGCCGCCGATAGGCGGGGGCCCGGCGATGCTCGGCCTCGAACCTCTCCGGGTCCCCCCCGAAGTACCGCGCCAGGAGGAACCGGCCCAGGCGAAGGGCGGTCTCGACGCCCCCGCGCCGGACGAGGTCGTTGATCCGACCCACGCTGTCGGGCCTGTTCGTGGGGGACGCTGGCTTGCCGGGCTCGTCGGGGCTCATCTCAGGCCGCCGGGTGAGGTCCCCCTCTGCAGTGTCGCTGGAGAACGGGGAAGTGCCGATTGCCGACCGATGTCATGGGCGAGCGCGGCCCCGTTCGCGGGGGGTGAGGCCGTGGACCACCCAGGCCGCGTCCCGGCCCAGCCACCGCCGGATGGGCGCGACTCGCGGCCAGGCCCTGAGATTCAGCACCGAGGTCAAGTCCGAGGCGCCGTCCCAGGCCAGGGGTGGGAGGATCCACATCCTGGACGAGATGGCCAGGAGCCTCGACGCTCCCCGCGCCGAGCTGGGCGACTCCCTAGTAGAACAGCGACCCCTGCCGCAGCACGTCCAGCGTGCCCCAGCGCGTCCGCACACACCCCGGGAGCGGGCCGTCCTCGCTCATCTTGTCCTTCAGCCACCCCCGCGTGACCGGGTCGGACGGGTACCCGCTCCCGACCGCGCCGAGGGCGTGGATCGCCGCGTCCCGAGACACCTTGGCGAAGATGCTCGCAGCGCCACAGGGCGGGTAGTTCAGGTCGGCCTTGGGCTCGATCACGAGCTCGGGCACGTGGTCCAGCTGCGCGAGCAGCCGTGCCGTGAAATTCGGGATGGCCCGAGGGTGGCAAGGCGCGTCGATGATCACGCCGTCGGGCCTGTGAGCCCGGATCAGCGCCACAAAGGCCCGCTCTTCCAAGGTGTTGATGTTCTCGGCGTCGATGTCCGCCGCCGAGATGTGGATCACCTGGGCCGTGCCCAAGGCGCCCAGGGGCTCGATCAAGGCCTCTCGCCGCTTCGCAGACAGCTGCTTGCTGTCGGTGGCCCCCGCGGTCTTCAGGGCGTCGATCCGATCGGCGTCCACCACGAAGCCGCCCACGACCAGGGGTCCGAGGACGGCACCCCGTCCTGCTTCGTCGAGTCCGAGCCAGCGCATGCAGGGGCCCTATCCGGGTGACGTCGCTCGGGGCGGTGCGCCAGCCACCACAACAGGCTAGAGCCCACCTGTCGACCGGAGCCGAATTCATGGGCGAGGCCTACGTCCCGATCCTCATCGCGCTGCTCATCGGGCTCGCGCTGGGGCTCGCGTTCATGTTGGGGTCCCAGTTCTTCGGACCGAATCGCGCCACACCCCAGAAGAACGCGGTCTACGAGTGCGGCATGCCCCCCGTGGGCCGCGCCCACCAGCGCTTCTCGGTGAAGTTCTACCTGGTGGCGGTGCTCTTCATCCTCTTCGACCTCGAAGCCGTCTTCGTCTACCCCTGGGCCGTGGTGTTCCACGAGTTCCTGGTCAGCGGCGCGGGCTGGTACATCCTGGGAGAGATGGCCTTCTTCCTGGGGATCCTGTTCCTGGGTTGGTACTACGTTCTCAAGCGTGGCGCCCTGGACTGGGACTAGGAGCGAATCTATGGGTCTCGAGAGCACTCTCCTGGACAAGGTGAACAACCCCTGGGTCACCACCAGCGTCGACGCCGTCATCAACTGGGGCCGCAAGTACTCCCTGTGGCCGATGCCCTTCGGCACCGCCTGCTGCGCCATCGAGTACATGGGCGTGGTCGGCCCCAAGTTCGACGTCTCCCGCTTCGGCGCCGAAGTCGTGCGCTTCTCCCCTCGCCAGGCCGACCTGCTGATGGTCATGGGCACCATCACCCAGAAGATGGCCCCGGTCCTCAAGCAGATCTACGACCAGATGCCCGAGCCCAAGTGGGTGGTGTCCATGGGGGCCTGCGCCAGCAGCGGCGGCTTCTACGACAACTACTCGGTGGTCCAGGGCATCGACGAGCTCATCCCGGTCGACATCTACGTCGCCGGCTGTCCGCCGCGCCCCGAGAACGTCATCGGGGCCATCCATCGGCTGCAGGAGAAGATCCAGGCCGAGAAGAACGTGGAGTGGGCGGACACCGCCAAGTAGCCACCCGCGCTCAGCTGGCGCAACAGTCACTCCCAGATTGGGCCCACGGAGAAGTTGTGGACGAAGCCACCATTGCAGCCCGGGTCAACGACCACTTCGGCGACCGGATCCTGGCGACGTACACCCACGTCGGCCAGCACGCGGTGACCATCGCGCCTGGGGACATCCGCGAGGTCCTGTGCTGGCTCCGCGACCAGGAGGGCCTGGACTTCAACATGCTGATGGACCTCGGCGGCGTGGACTACAAGGGCTACGACGATCGGGACCACCGCTTCGAGGTCGTCTACCAGCTCTACTCCATGGCCCAGAACCACCGGTTCCGGGTCAAGGTCGCCGTCCCAGACGACACCGTCGAGGTCCCCACCGTCTGGGACCTGTTCCGGGTGGCCAACTGGATGGAGCGCGAGGTCTACGACATGTACGGGGTGCGCTTCTCGGACCACCCCAACCTGCGCCGGATCCTCTGTCACGAGGACTTCAAGGGCCACGCCCTGCGCAAGGACTACCCGATCAACAAGCGCCAGCAGCTCTCTCGCCCGGTCGAGAACCTGCTCACCGCCGACCCGGACCACGCCTGATGTCCACGCCTGCGGACCAGACGCTCATCACCGAGCGCATGATCGTGAACATCGGGCCCAGCCACCCGATCACCCACGGCACCCTGCGCATCCAGGTCGAGCTCGACGGCGAGACGATCACCAACACCGGCCTGGAGATCGGCTACCTCCACCGCGGCTACGAGAAGCAGTGTGAGAACGTCTTCTACCAGTACGTGGTGCCCTACGCCGAGCGCCTCAACTACATGGGGCCGTGCCACAACTCCAACGCCTGGTGCTACGCGGTCGAGGAGCTCCTGGGCATCGAAGCCCCCCCCCGCGGCAATGCCCTGCGGGTCATCACCAGCGAGCTCTCCCGCATCATCGACCACTGCGTGTGCATCGGCACCAACCTGGTGGACCTGGGGGCTCTGACCAACTTCTGGTACCTCTATGGCTACCGGGAGAAGATCTACACGCTCTTCGAAGAGCTCACCGGCGCCCGCATGATGGTGAACTACCCGCGCATCGGCGGGGTCTCCATGGACGCGCCCGACGGCTGGCTGGACAAGTGCCGCAAGATCCTGGGCGAGATGGACGAGGTCCTCGCCGACGTGAAGGGCCTGGTCCAGACCAACGCCATCTTCCAGGACCGCACCATCGGCGTAGGGGTCATGGACCCGCAGCTGGCGCTGAACCACGGCTGGACCGGCCCCTGCATCCGCGCCTGTGGCATCAGCTACGACGTGCGCCGGGCGCGGCCGTATTGGGGCTATGAAAAGTACGACTGGGACGTGCCGATCCGGCAGGGCTGCGACACCCACGACCGGATCATGGTCCGCTTCGACGAGATGGAGCAGAGCCGGCGCCTGGTGCTCCAGGCCATGGATCAGCTGCCCGACGGCCCCTTCCTGGTCGAGGACCACGCCATCTCGATGCCGCCCAAGGGCGCCGTCTACAACCAGATGGAGGCCCTCATCAACCACTTCAAGCTGGTGATGCACGGCATCCAGCCCCCCCGGGCCGAGGTCTACTCCGCGACCGAGGGCGGCAACGGCGAGCTGGGCTTCTACATCGTCAGCGACGGCAGCCCCCAGGCGTGGCGTGTGCGCATCCGCCCGCCCTGCTTCGCGAACTACACCGCATTCCCGCAGCTCATCAACGGCAGCCTCGTCGCAGACGTCGCCGCCATCCTGGGCAGCGTCAACGTCATCGCTGGTGAACTGGACCGATGAGCGCCTTCTTGCACCACACCAACCTGCCCCAGGGGCACGGGGAGATCAGCTGGACCGACGCCGAGGCGGCGGAGATCCGACAGATCGTGTCCCGGTACCCCACCGAGCGCTCGGCCATCATGCCGGTCTTGTGGAAGGCCCAGCACAAGTGGGGCTGGCTGTCCTACGACGTCATGCGGCTGGTGGGCAAGACCCTTCACCTGCCGCCGAGCCACGTGCTCTCGGTCGCCACCTTCTACACGATGTTCAAGAAGGCGCCGACCGGGCAGTTCCTGATCCAGGTCTGCCACACGCTGTCCTGCGAGCTCGCGGGCTCGGAGCGCGTCATCGCCAAGGTGCGGGACAAGCTGGGCATCGGACCTGGCGAGACCACTGCGGACGGCAAATTCACCCTGATGCGCGTCGAGTGCCTGGCCTCCTGTGGCTCGGGCCCGATGGCGCAGATCAACGAGCACTTCTACGAGCTGCTCACCGACGAGCGCTTGGACCACATCCTCGACGAACTCGCCGGTGGCGGTCCCGTCAAGCTCCAGCCCGAGGCGGAACGGTGGACGTACCCCGCATCCTGACCGCGAACTGGGACCACCCCACGTCCCACACCCTGGCGACCTATCGGGAGCTCGGTGGCTACACCGCGCTCGCCAAGGCGCTCCAGATGACCCCGGCCGAGGTCACCCAGGTCGTGCTGGACTCCGGTCTGCGCGGCCGCGGCGGTGCGGGCTTCCCCACCGGCCGCAAGTGGACCTTTGTGCCCCCGGTCGAGAAGCGCGGTGGCAAGCCGGTCTACCTGATCTGCAACGCCGACGAGTCCGAGCCGGGCACCTACAAGGACCGCTTCTGCATGTGGGAGGACCCCCACATGATGCTCGAGGGCATGCTGATCTGCTGCTACGCCATCGGCTCGAGCGCCGGCTACGCCTACCTCCGCGGCGAATTCGGCTTCGTGATCGACCGGGTCGACCAGGCCATCGCCGAAGCTCGGGCGGCGGGCCTGATCGGCCAGGACATCCTGGGCAGCGGCTTCGACTGCGAGCTCTACAGCCACCTGGGCGCCGGGGCCTACATCTGCGGCGAGGAGACCGGCCTCATCAGCTCCATCGAGGGCGAGCGGGGCCAGCCCAAGCTCAAGCCGCCCTTCCCCGCGGTCGAGGGCGCGTGGCAGAGCCCGACCATCGTGAACAACGTCGAGACCCTGGCGGTGGTGCCCTGGGTCATCAACCACGGCGGCGCAGCCTACCGGGCCATCGGCACCGAGAAGTCCCCGGGCACCAAGCTCTTCAGCGCCAGCGGCCACATCAACAAGCCCGGGGTCTACGAGATCCCCATGGGCATCACGATGACCAGCTTCATCGACGACTACTGCGGCGGCGTCAAGGGCGGCAAGGCCATCAAGGCGGTCATCCCCGGCGGCTCGTCGGTCCCCGTGATGACCGCCGACGAGGTCGCCCAAGCGACCATGGACTACGAGTCGATCCACGAGGTCGCAGGCAGCTACCTGGGCAGCGGCGGCTTCATGCTGATGGACGAGGACACGGACATGGTCCGGATGCTCACCAACCTGCTGCGCTTCTACGCCCACGAGTCCTGCGGTCAGTGCACGCCCTGTCGCGAGGGCACCGGCTGGATGTACCAGATCCTCCAGCGCGTCGACGCCGGCACGGCGAGCGAGTCCGACCTGGACACGCTGCTCGACGTCGCCGACAACATCCACTCCAAGACCATCTGCTTCTTCGGCGCCAGCGCCGCGATGCCGGTCCAGAGCTTCCTCGCCAAGTTCGGCGACGAGTTCAAGGCCAAGGTCCACGCGCAGCGCGCCTCTCTCGGAGCCATTAAGTGAGCACCCTACGGCACTTGCCTCCCGTCGCTGAACGGCGCCCCCGGACCGAGGGCGGCGGCCGTCGTCAGTCACGTGCTGGCGCACGCTCCCTCCTCCGACACACCACCCTCGGCCCGGCTGCGCGCGTCCAGCTCGGTCCGGCAAGCACCGCAGGCTGCTGATGCCTCTCGTCAAGATCAACGGCGTCGAGATCGAGGTGCCCGAAGGCACCAACATGATCGAGGCGGCTCGCCTGGCCGGCGAGGAGATCCCCCACTACTGCTACCACCCTCACCTGACCATCGCGGGCAACTGCCGCATGTGCACGGTCGACGTCGAGGCCGGGGGCCGCGGGCCCGACATCGCCTGCAACATGGTCGCCCGCGACGGGCTGGCCATCCGGACCGACACCGAGAACATCAAGACCATCCGCGCCCACGTGATGGAGTTCCTGCTCAAGAACCACCCGCTGGACTGTCCGATCTGCGACCAGTCCGGCGAGTGCCGGCTCCAGGACTACTACATGGACCACGGCGACATGGACAGTCGCCTGGCCGACCCCAAGCACAAGAAGGCCAAGCGGGTCGACATCGGGGACAAGATCCTGCTCGATGCCGAGCGCTGCGTCGCCTGTACCCGCTGCGTCCGGTTCGGAGACGAGGTCACTGGCACCGGCGAGCTGCGGCTGTTCCAGCGCACCGACTCGACCGAGATCGGCATCTTCCCCGGCGAGCGCCTGAGCCACGACTACCAGGGCAACCTGGCGGACATCTGCCCGGTCGGCGCCCTGACCAACAAGGACTTCCGCTTCACCAAGCGGGTCTGGTACCTGCGCGAGACCGAGTCCCTGTGCGGTGGCTGTGCCACGGGCTGCAACATCCAGGTCTGCCACCAGCAGGGCGAGGTCCACCGCTTCCTGCCCCGCCGGAACGACCACGTGAACGACTCGTGGATGTGCGATCCGGGCCGGGACACCGCCCAGAAGCTCGAGCCGCCCCACCGCATCCTGCTCCCTCGGGTCGAGGGCAAGGCCGCCGACTGGGACGTGGCCGCGGCCGCGGCCATCCGGGAGCTCGGCGAGGGCAAGGTCGGGGTCGTCTTTGGCGCCCAGGGCACCAACGAGGCGAACTACGCGCTGCTGGCCCTGGCCCGCAAGCACCTGCCCGGTGCCCGCTTCTTCCTGGTCGAGGGCAACGATCCGGTCTCGCTCAGCGGCTCGGACAAGCTGCTGATCGACGAGGACAAGAACCCGAACCGCCGGGGCGCCATGCTGATCGGCGAGCTCTCGGGCCAGCTCGAGGGCGGCTCGGCTCTGCGTGCCGCATTGGTCGGCGGTGATGTCACGAGCCTGCTCGTGCTGCAGGACGACGTGCTGGGCCGGCTGGGCGTCGACGCGCCCGAGGGCCTGGTGGTGCTCGCCACCCATCGCAGCGTGACCACGGCGGCCGCCCACGTGCTGCTTCCGGTCTGTGCCCACGTCGAGACCGATGGCACCTGGATCAACCGGCGCTCCCGGGTCCAGCGCTTCCGCGAGGCCGTCTGGGTTCGGGGCGAGGGTCGCCCGGGGCACGCCGCCGCCGACGCCCTGGCCGTCGCGGCCGGAGCCTCGGTCGTGCCCAACAGCGGCGACCGGGTCTTCGCCAAGCTGGCGGCCGAAGTTCCCGACCTGGCTGGCCTGAGCTGGAAGAGCCTGGGCAGCCAGGGGCAGCCCCTGGTGGTACCCGCCGCACCCGAGCCCACCTCCGAGCCGGCCGCGCCGGCGCCGGCATAGGGGTCCCCCATGATTCTCGCGTCTCTCGGCGCCTTCCTGACCCACCCGCTGACCCTCGTGGTCATCAAGGCCTTGGTGGTGGTCGGCGTGGTCCTGCAGATCTCCCCGCTGCTGTTGTGGCTGGAGCGCAAGGGCAGCGCCTACATGCAGGATCGCAACGGCCCGAACCGGGCCGACATCTTCGGCATCCGCGCGGCCGGTCTGGTCCACGCGGTGGTCGACGTCATCAAGCTGCTGACCAAGGAAGACGTGATCCCAGAGCACGTCTACAAGCCCTTCTGGCGGGCTGCCCCGGTCATCGCTGTGACCATCGCCTTCTCGACCATGATCGTGGTGCCCTGGGGTGACACCCTCCAGGTCAGCGACGAGCTGGCGGTGCCGCTCCAAGGCGCGGTCATCAACGGCGGCGTACTCTACATCCTGGCGCTCACCAGCCTGGGCGTGTACGGCGTGATGCTCGCTGGCTGGGCCAGCAACAACAAGTACAGCCTGCTCGGTGGCCTGCGCAGCAGCGCCCAGATGGTCAGCTATGAGCTGGCCATGGGCCTGAGCCTGGTGGTGATGATCATCGCCTTCGGCACCCTGGACCTGGGCGAGATCGCCCGCGCCCAGGCCGGCAGCGTCTTCAACTGGGGCGTGTTCAAGGGTGCGGGCATCGGGTTCCTGGCGTTTCTGGTCTTCTGGATCGCGGTGTTCGCCGAGACGAACCGCATGCCCTTCGATCTGCCCGAGGCCGAGGCCGAGCTCGTCGCCGGCTACCACACCGAGTACTCCAGCCTGCGCTTCGTGAGCTTCTACGTCGCCGAGTTCGGCAACATGATCACCGCATCCGCGGTCACGGCCACGCTGTTCTTCGGTGGCTACAACTTCCCGTCACCGCCGGGGTGGATGGGGCTTCCCACCATCGACGGCGACTGGTTCCGGGGCAACCTGGGGCTGGTGCTCCTGCTCGTCGGCGTCGGCGGCATGGTGGTGTTCGCCATCGCCAGCCAAGTCGCCTGGGGTCGCCGGACCGGCCGCTTCTACCAGGCCCTGAAGCCCGGCGACGCCCGCCTCCGGGAGCCCAAGTTCTGGCGCGTCGTGTGGGCGCTGCTGGCGCTGGCTCACCTGGGACTCGCGGGCCTCGGTGGGGCCGTGGCCGTGGGTGCGGTGGCCCTGCCCGCGCTGCTCGTCGAGTTCGGCGTGGCCATCATCGGCCTGAACATCCTGGTCGCCAAGATCATGATCGGCTGCTGGATCATGGTCTGGGTCCGCTGGACCGTGCCGCGCTTCCGCTACGACCAGCTCATGGACATCGGCTGGAAGGTCCTGTTGCCCGCGTCGATGGTGCTGGTGTTCGCGATGGGCCTCTTCGAAGTCATCTTCTACCAGATCACCGCGTAGGGCCTGCCATGTCGTCGCCCACTCCTCGCAAGCTGAAGACCGGGACCTCCTTCTACCTGGTGGAGATCCTCAAGGGGATGAAGATCACCCTGTCCCACCTGGTCAAGAACATCCGCGCCCCCGAGGGGCTGCCGACGTTCGAGTACCCCGAGGTCCGACAGCCCATCGCAGACCGCTACCGCGGCGCCCACCGGCTCACGACCCGGCCGGACGGCAAGGTCAAGTGCGTCGCCTGCATGTGCTGCCCCACCGCCTGTCCGGCCGACTGCATCACCATCGTGGCGGCCGAGGACCCGGACGACCCCATCGAGAAGGTGCCGGTGCGGTTCGAGATCGACATGCTCCGCTGCATCTACTGCGGCTTCTGCGTCGAGGCGTGCCCCAAGGACGCCATCCGGATGGACACGCGCATCTACGAGATCAACGCCTACACCCGCCAGGACATGATCCACACCAAGGAATACATGCGGGACCTGATGGACGGCGACAAGCCCGACGCCGAGGCCTGGTACCGGGACCACCCGGACCACGCGCCGCCGGGCTTCCGACTGGACATCGCCCAGATCGCTCCTCGCGGCGGGTGAATTCGTCTCCATGACAGACTTCCCTGGCCGATGGGGGAAGCCATGGACCGCCGCGAGCTGATCACTGGACTGGGCGCCGCTCTCGCTGGCGTCGGCTGCGCCGCTGGACCTCGGGCCCGGGACCCGCTGCCCGACCCGGTCCAGGCGAACTACGTGGCGGAGCTCGAGCGCGACCTGGCCAGGATCAAGGCCACGCGGCCTTCTCCTGAGCTGGCTGCGACCCTTGAGGCCGAGGGCTTCGCGCCCGGTGCTCTGGGGCGCTGGCTGTCGGCCATGGCGTTGGCCATGGCGTTTCGTAGCCACTCGGCGGCGCTGAAGGACCACCCGCGCTTCCTGGATCTGGTGCTCCGCCAGGCGGGGGAGGTGGCCGAGTCCCTGCTCACGGTCGCGACCTGGCTCGACGGCATGTCGGCCAAGCGGCGTCGGGCCCTCGCCCGTGCGGCCGGCCCGGACCAGACCTTTGCTGTCCTGGACCAGGGCTTCCTGCGCCGGGGCGGCCTGAGCTCCGATCGGCTGGGCAAGCTCGACGACGCCTTTGCCCGGACGCACCGGCGCTGGCGCCGGAACGATCCGGACACCGCGATGAGCCGCTTGCTCGACCGCGTGCACCTCGACGTGGGCGGGAGCCCGGGCGGCGCCCGCATCTGGCGCGCGGCGGGACCCGAGGAGCACGACCCTGCCGGCGGGCGCATGGAGGTCTACCCCTGGCTCTACGGCGGCGCGGCCCTGGCCACCGCAGGCGGCCTGGTCGGCATCGGCTACGGCTTCTGCATGGGCTGCGTGAGCAACACGGGCTGGAACATCGGCTGCTACGCCGGCGTCGGCTTGTTGGTCGTCGCTGCGGCGCTGCTGGTGGGTGCGGTGCTCACGAACATCCTGGCGGCCGCCCGACCGGGCTGATCACAGGGCGTCCAGGGCCTCGGGCAGGAGCTCCAGCGGCACGCCCCTGAGCCGGGTCTGACCCAGGGTGTCCTCCCACGCCGGACCCCGCGTGACCATCCAGAACTGTTCGGGGGCGTAAGCGCTGATGAAGCTGCGGCAGCCGCGGGGCAGTCGCGGGCGGGCCTCGGTGGAGGCCTTGACCTCGATGCCGATCAGGCGCTCGGGCTCGGGCTCCAGGACGAAGTCCACCTCGGCGCCGTTTGAGGTGCGCCAACATCGGATGCTTCCAGGTCGCGTGAAGCGCTTCACCAGCTCCGAGAAGACCAGGTTCTCGTGCAGGGGGCCGACGTCTGCCCGGCGTTCGAGCTCCGTGAAGCCGCCGCGCAGCTGGTTGCGCAGCCCGTTGTCGACGAAGAAGACCTTGGGTGCGCGGGTGAGCTCGGCCCGCTTGCCGCCCACGTAAGGCCGGGGCCGGCGCAGGATGTGTGTCTCCTCCAGGATGGTCAAGTAGTCCGAGACTGTGGTGCTGGAGATGCCCAGGACGCGGCCCCACTCGCTGTGGTTGACCACCTGGCCGATCTGGCCCGCTGCCAGCCCGAGCAGCCGCCGAAAGGCACCGGGATGGCCGACCCGGAAGCGGTCGGAGGCGTCGCGAAGCACGAAGGCATCCACCAGCTCGCTCAGGACCGGTTGTGGCTCTGGCGCTGTCCAAGCCTCTGGGTAGCCGCCGAAGAGCATCATGCCCTCGATGGCGCGGCGCCGGCGTTGATGAAAGAGCGCAGGGGGCTCCGCCTGGATGGGCGCTGCGACCTCGGCGAGAGACAGGGGCCACAGGTGGTGTCGGGTGGCCCGGCCGGCCAGGGACTCGCGCGTGCGCGACAACAGGTGGAAGGATGCGCTGCCGGTCGCGACGAGGGGCCGGGCGATGCGGGCGTCGATCAGCCCCTTGATGAAGCGCCCCGCCTCGGTCAGGGCCTGGGCCTCTTCCAGGAACACGCGACCTCCGACCGGGACCAGGGCCGCGATGTCCAGTGCGGCCAGGTGAGGGTTGCGTGACCACTCCTCGATCAGCGCATTGTCGCAAGGCACATAGAGCAACGGTTCGCTGCGGCGGGTCAGCATGGCCCAGGTGAGGGAGCTCTTGCCGGCCTGGCGGGGGCCGACGAGCAGGTGCGCCTTGCGGGGGTCTTCCAGGACCTGGTCGAGGTCTTCGGTCGCCAACCGCGGGATCCACTTCGGAGGCAGGTTGTGGCGGGCCAGGCGGGCCAGGCGAGCGGGGTCCTGGAGCCATGGATTCGTGCGCGCGAGGAAGTCGGCGAGCTCGGGTGTCACTCCACAAGTCTACCACCTGATATTAGGATGAAGAGTCAGATAAACCATGAAAATTTCAATCATTGACTCAAGAAACAATGGGTAATCTATGGTCTTGTGGTGGGCATCGCGGGGCGTTACCGGCCCCGACTGCCCGCGGAAGGCCCCATGACGGAAGCCACATTCTTCACCCTGTTCTCGCTCATCGCGATCGGGGCTGGCACAGCGGTCATCACGCTGCGCAACCCGATCCAGAGTGCCGTCGCACTCGTGGTGAGCTTCTTCGCCCTCTCGGCGATCTACGCGCTCCTGGGGGCCCACTTCGTGGCCATGCTCCAGGTGCTCGTCT
>CAZFLE010000169.1:0-14897 GCA_964519895.1 uncultured Enterobacterales bacterium
CGATCGCGTTGTCGGGTTCCTCGGTCGCTGCGGGGTGGATGGCGGGGTCCGAGTCTGCCTCCGGCGTTTGTCGTGTCTGACTGAACGTAGCATGGGCCCGGAGCGGCCCGACCTCTACCCCAGATCCGCCACGTCCGAGTCCCCCATCTCCACACCGCCCTGGGGGAAGTACTCACTCCACCGCCGGTCCACCGTCGCCGCGGTCTCCGGGTCACAGAACAGCTCCTCCGGGTAGCTCGGCTTCATGCGGGCATCGAGCACGATCGGCCCCTCGTGCACCAGGTGGTGGCGGTGCACCCGGGTCCGAGCGTGTAGGTCCGCGGCCGGCTCGAAGCGCGTGAACGCGGTCCACAGAAACCGCGCGGTCGTGCGCGTGGCCAGGGCGCTGTCGTCGACCAGCACGATCAGCTGGAAGGGCCCCAGACCCGACCCTTCGACCGCGGCGGCCTCGACGACCCGGTTCGGCAGGGCCGGGTCGTCCGCATAGGCGCTGGCCTGGAGCACCAGGCAGCCGCCACAGAACACCACCGGCTCGCTCAGCCCCTGGGGCAGCTCGCCCTCGAATGCACGGGTGAGCTCCCGGACCGGATCCCCGACGCCGAGCATCACCCCCTTGGAGCCCTTGTTCACCTCGGGTCCCGCATAGTCCAGGGTGTCCATCGACAGGTTGGAGAACACGTACAGGTCGGTCTCGGGCTGGAAGCGGGCGAGCAGCGCCTCGAAGGTGGCCACGAAGTCCGCCAGGTCCACCGGGGCGTTGGTGACCAGCAGGAACTTGGTCAGGCTGAGCTGCCCTTCGCCCAGGACCCGGAAGGCCGTCACCATCGCCTCGCGGTGATAGCGCTCGGCCGTGACCACGGCGCCCAGGGAGTGGTACCCGGTCTCGCCATAGGTCCAGAGCTGCTTGACCGACGGCATCACCACCGGGAACAGCGGCGAGAGCAGGTCCTGGAGGTAGTCGCCGAGCCAGGCGTCCTCCTGGCGGGGCTTGCCGACCACGGTGGCTGGAAACAGCGGGTTCTTGCGCCGGCACAGGGCCTTGACGTGGAACACCGGGTAGTCGTGCTGCAGGCTGTAGTAGCCGTAGTGGTCCCCGAAGGGGCCCTCGGGCCGGCGCTCGTGAGGAGGCACCTCGCCCACCAGGGCGAACTCCGCCGTCGCCACCAGCGGATGGGGACCAGCGGGGTTGTCGCAGCGGGGCAGCTTGCCCCCCAGCAAGAGACTCGCGAGCAGCAGCTCGGGCACGTTCTCCGGCAGTGGCGCGATGGCGCTCAGGATCAGCGCCGGCGGGCCCCCCACGAACACGGTCACCGGCAGGGACTCGCCGGCGGCCTCGGCCACGGCGTGGTGGTTGCCGCCGCCCCGGTGGATCTGGATGTGCATCCCCGCGGTGCGGTCGTCGTAGCGCTGGATCCGGTACATGCCCAGGTTGTGGCCACCGTGCTCCGGGTGCTCGGTGTAGACCAGCGGCAGGGTGATGAAGGCGCCGCCGTCGTCCTTCCAGCAGTGCAGCATCGGCAGGCGGTCCAGGCCCGGCGGGTCGTCGACCACCTCGGTGACCAGGCCCCGCTTGCGCTGCTTGAACCCCAGCTTGGCCCCTTGGGCCAGCAGGTCCCGGTTCTTCCAGAGCGTGCCCAGGCCCGGCAGCTCGGATCCCGTCGCCAGGTCCACGGCCCGGCGCACGAAGTCCTGGGGGCGCTTGCCAAAGGCCTGCGCGACCCGGGCCTGGGTCCCGAACAGGTTGGTCACCAGGGGAAAGGCCGCGCCCTTGGGGCTGCGGAACAGCAGCGCTGGCCCGCCGGCGGCGATCACGCGGCGGTGGATCTCCGGGATCTCCAGCACCGGATCACAGGGGGTCTCGATCTCGACCAGATCCCCGGACTGACGCAGGGTGGCCACGAAGCTCTGCAGGTCGGCGTGCATGGCCGGCGTCTAACCCCGCCTGCGACATGGCTGTCCCTCTCGGGGCACCCACACCCCGGTGCGTCTGTCACTCGTTGGCCTGGTGGGCCGATCCACGGCTGGCACGAGACCTGCAATCCGGCAGGGTCCGCCCCGGAGTCACCATGCTCACCCTGCTGACGAAGCTCGCGCTCGCCTCTGCCCTGGCCGGGGGACCTTGCGACGGCCCGGTCAGCCCGGTGGCCCAGGACGCGGTGGCCGTGCTGCGGGCCAAGCCCAGCCCCGGGGGTGCCAAGTCGCCCCACGTCCCCGAGGGCCTGCCTTCGGGCACCCTGAGCCTGGCCGACCTGGAGAGCGCGTTCGACAAGCTGGCCCAGGACGGCGCCACGATCAGCGACTTCTTCGCGCTCTTGGCCGACGGCAAGTCCCGCACCCTGCCCGGCGACGTGGTCCGCCAGGCGCTCCAGAAGTACGGCGTCAGCCTGCCGTTCCTGCCCGTCGACGACCTGGTCAGCATCACCAGCAACGGCTCCGCGCTCACGGTGAACCTGGACTTCGGCCGGTCGAGCGCCAAGAAGCTGAAGCTGCCGAAGACCACCAGCACCGTGGTCACGTCCACGAGCCGCAACGACCCGTACAACACCGGCTCGACCCGCCTGCAGAGCGTCTCCGGCGGCGGACACACCCTGGTCGTCCAGGACACCCTGACCCTGGGCATCTCGGACAAGGGCCTGACCTCCATCTCCGGTGTCGCGGTCAAGAAGCTCTTCAACTTCTCGGTGAACGGGCACAGCGAGCACAGCCCCGGCAAGACCCTCACCGAAGACGGCGACGTGGTGGTCCAGACCGACAGCCAGGGGCGTCCGGTGATCGAGAACGGCCACTACGTGCCCCAGACCTTCGACGACTGGATCATCCTCGAGGTCGCCGGTCGCCGCATCGAGATCGGGGTGCCGGCGCTGGAGCCCGGGTCCTGACTACCAGTCCGAGCTGAGCAGGAAGTAGACTCGGCCGCCATAGCTGTCCGAGTACGGAGACCCGACCAAGGCGTCCCCCAGTCCGTCGCCGTCGAGATCGCCGATGGCCAGCTCGCGGCCCAACCCCGAGTCGGCAGAGCGGCCCTCCCAGGCCAACAGGGCCACGTCGTCGACGTCGGTGGTGCCGCCGAGCAGGGCGCCCCCCAGGAGCCACAGGGCCCCCTGGTTGCTGCTCCCGCCTTCGTACTCGACCGCGAACAGGTCGTCGGCGCCGTCACCGTCGGCGTCGCCGGCGTTGCGTGCCTGGAAGCCCAGGTAGCCGTGGGTCTCGGTGCCCAGGACCAGCGCGTCCAGGTTGTCCGTCGCGCTGTAGGCCAGGCCGGCGTAGCTGGCCGCGTCGCTGAACAGGTAGATCGCCCCCGGATACGAGACGCCGCCCGTCTCGTCGCCGTAGCTGGTGGCCACCAGGTCGGTGGCCCCGTCGCCGTCGAAGTCCCCCGACGCGCCGGTCAGGCCAAAGTAGAGGGCGTACTGGTCCCCCTCGATGCTGCCCGTCGCCAGGTCGTCCAGGGTGCTGATGCCCGTGGTGTTCGGGTCGCCGACCCACATGAGCTGTCCCGAGTCCGTGTCGGCACCATTCCAGCCGGCCTGGAACACCGCGACATCGGGGGTGCCGTTCCCGTCCAGGTCGTCCAGGACCCGGATCCGGTCAAAGGTGTCCTGGTCCGACGGGGTCCACAGCCACCAGGCCTCGGCCTCGAGGGTGCTGGTGCCGGACAGTGCCGAGCCCCCGGCGACCGCGGTGACCCAGGCCTCGCCGCCGCTGAAGGCGGCGGAGCCGCCATAGAACAAGACCACGATCTCCAGAGCCCCGTCCCCGTCCAGGTCCGCGAGCTCGATCATGTTGCCGTTGACGGAGCCATCGGCCGCCGCGTCCATGGGCTCGACCAGCACCGCGTCGGCGTCGGTCTGGTCCATCGTGGCCGTCCAGCCCGCGGTCCGCCCGTAGAAGATGTCCAGCTCCCAGTCGGTGTCGATGCCGACCGCGTTGCTGTGGACCTCGCCATTGCCGATGACCAGGTCGCCGAGCCCGTCGCCGTCCAGGTCGCCACAGCGCACGTTGTAGCCCAAGAAACCGTGGGTGCTGCCGCTGATCAGCACGTCGGCGTCGGTCAGCTGGAGCACCGTGCCCCAGCCGGATGCACCGCTGCCGTAGAACACCCCGACCTGGCCGCTGTAGTCGCCGCCCTCCAGGGGCGCGGACACCACGGCGTCGTCGATTCCGTCGGCGTCGAGATCGCACAGGTCGACCGACCACCCTGACAGGCTGTTGCTGGCCCCGTCGATGTAGGTGTTGCCCCCGGGCAGGGTGGTCACGCCGCCGTCGGTGCCGTCGCAGTCCGAGTCGATCCCGTCGTCGATCCAGTCCGTGGCGCCAGGGTTCACCGACGCGTCGCTGTCGTCGCAGTCCGTGTCGTCGGCGGTGTAGCCGCTCGGCTCTGAGCACGACGCCGTGGCGCTGTCTGCGTCGCCGTACCCGTCGCTGTCCACGTCGGCGTACCAGGTCCGGAGACCGGTGGCGTCGGGGCCGTCGATGGTGCCGTCGCAGTCGTTGTCGATGTCGTCGCAGACCTCGATCCCGTCGGGGTTGACGTCGCCGTCGCTGTCGTCGCAGTCGCCCCCGGTCGTGAGCACGGTCTCGGCGGGCTCCTCGCAGGCGCTGACCGGGTTGGCGTCGTCTCCGTAGCCGTCGCCGTCGGCGTCGGGGTACCAGGTGTAGGTGCCCTCCAGGCTGTCGTCGTCGTCGTCGACCAGGCTGTCGCAGTCGTCGTCGGCGCCGTTGCAGATCTCCGTGGCGCCCGGGTTCACCGCAGCGTCGCCGTCGTCGCAGTCCCCGGGCCGGGTGGCGGTGCCCTTGGGCTGCTCACAGGCCGTCAGCACCACGCCCGCGGTCCCGTAGCCGTCCCCGTCGTTGTCGTTGAACCACTGGTTGGTGGTCACCACGTCGGGGTCGTCGTCGTCGATCAGGGTGTCGCAGTCGTCGTCGACGCCGTTGCAGATCTCGGCCTGGCCGGGGTTCTTGTCGGGGTCGTCGTCGTCGCAGTCGCCCTCGGCCACGGTGTAGCCGTCCGAGTCCCCATCGTCCGGCCCGTCGGTGTCGGTGTCCGCGTCGGTGTCGGTGTCGGTGTCGGTGTCCGCGTCGGCGTCCGTGTCCGCGTCGGCACCGGACACCGTCGCCGCGGTGTCGGCTGTCGTGGTGTCCTTGTCGGCGCAGCCGGTCGCCAGGACCAGGAGCGTGAGCCAGGTGAGCATGGGCAAGGGCTGCGGTGCGAGGCCCAGCTTAGCTGCTGGACGCGCTGGTGCTGGCGTCGTCTGCACGATCGCCGCGATTCCCGGTCTCCTGGTCCAGCACGCCGACGGTCTTCTTGTACAGGAAGCGGGCCATCTGCGGGTTGTCGCCGATGCACACCACGCCCAGCTTGCCGAACTCGCTCATGGCCCCCATCAGGTGGAACACGACGCCGCGCTGGCTGGCCTCGTGGAAGTGCAGACCGTGGTAGACGGCGATGTCGATCAGGTCCACCGGCGTCAGGCCCACGTAGGCGTCGCTGTGGAGCGTGTCCGACGCGTAGTAGTACTTGGGCTGACCCGTGGGGGTCATGAACAAGCCGGTGGTGCGGTCGTAGGTGCCGTCGGTCAGGAATTTCAAGGTCAGGAAGGGGTGGGTCGTGCCCCCCTTGCGCAGGTTCACCTCGATGGCCCAGTGGTCCCAGCCGCCGTCTGCGGTGGGCACGGACACGAAGTCCGTGGCGAAGCGCCCGATGACGCCCTTGGTCGCCAGGACCTTGGCCACCCGCATGCCGGCCTCCTGGATCTCCTCGCGGTAGGTCTCGACCGCGGGAAAGGTGCAGCCCAGGAAGACCTGGCCGCTGGGTCCGCCCAGCACCTGGTCGTGGGTCGAGATGACCTGGGCCTCGCCGATGGGGTTCACCCGGGTCTGGCAGGACGGGGACTCCTTGTGCTTGCCCTCGACGAAGCACTCCACGATGCCCTGCATCTGCTCGTACTTGGCCTCGAAGGTCTCCCAGGTCTCGCCGGCGGCCTCGAACTTGAGGTTGACCAGGTTCTCCCGCACCCACGTGGCCAGCCCTTCGCCTTCGGGAGCGCCGTTGAACCAGAACAGGGCGTTGCCTTCGCCCGAGAAGCCCTCGTTGAGCTTGACCACGGCCCGGCGCATGTCCGGGTAGCGGCGCTTCAGGGTGACCAGGGCCTCGGTGATGTCGTTGGCGTCCCGCAGCCGCTCGAAGCCGTCCGGGAGCAGGACCCCGGCCTCCTTGAAGATCTCCCGGCAGCCGCTCTTGGAGCCGAGATCGCTCAGAGCCGGATCCGTCGAGTACAGGGGGGTGCCCAGCTGGACCGCCAGGCTGCGCTCCAGGGTGCTGCTGTTGAAGCAGACCATGTGGCAGTTGTCGCCGGTGCGGACCGCGTCCTTGATGCGCTGGATCAGCCGGGGCCGGGCCAGGATCTTCTGGGAGAGGGGCAGGGCGGACGCGTCGTAGCAGGCCAGCAGTGTGAGCCGCTTGCGGGCGTGGGAGCCGGGCACCCCGCTCAGCAGGTGCAGGTAGTAGTCGATGATCGGGTCGGCGATGGGCTGGCTGGTCACGAAGATCATCCGGGTCCGCGGCCGGCGGAGCAGCATCAGGTTGTAGAGCAGCCGCTCCTCGTAGTGGTGCACCCCGCTGATCTTGGCCAGCTCCCGGGCGTCCAGGGACAGGCTCGGGATCACGATGACGGTGTGGGGCCGCCGGTCGTTCTCGACCACGGCGTGGAACAGCGGAGCCAGCCTGGCCTGGAGGGCCTCGAAGGCGACCAGCTCTTCCAGCGAACCCTGGGGGACGGGGGCTGTCATGGAGGCGACGATAGCAGAGGGGCTGCGGACCGCCGGCTCAGCTCGCGCCGGTCCCGAACAGCACCGCCGGCACCGTGCGCACCAGGAGCTTCACGTCCAGGAACAGGCTCCAGTTGTCGATGTACTGCAGATCCAGCTTCATCCAGGTCTCGAAGTCCACGTTGTTGCGTCCCTCGACCTGCCAGATGCAGGTGATGCCGGGCTTCATGGAGAGCCGCCGCATCTGCCAGCGCTGGTACTCCTGGACCTCGGAGGGGATCGGCGGGCGGGGGCCCACCAGGCTCATCTCGCCGACGAAGACGTTCCAGAACTGGGGGAATTCGTCGATGGAGGTCTTCCGGATGAGCCGACCGATGCGGGTGATGCGCGGGTCGTTCTTGATCTTGAAGACCGGGCCGTCCATCTCGTTGTCTTCGAGCAGCTTGTCCCGCAGGTCCTCGGCGTTGGTCACCATCGAGCGGAATTTCCACATGGTGAAGGTCTTGCCGTAGAGCCCCGAGCGCTCCTGGCCGTACAGGACGGGACCGCCGTCCTCGAGCCGGATGCTCAGGGCCGTGAGCAGCAGGATCGGGGAGAGGATCAACAGGGCCAGCCCGCTCAGGAACAGGTCCATGCCGCGCTTGATGACCATGGCCTCGCCGCTGGTCGGCGTGGCGCTGAAGCTCAGCACGCTCCAGCCTTCGAAGTCCGTGAGCTCGGCCGTCGCCACCCGGAGCCCCAGGAAGTTGGCGTCCATGGAGAACTCGACGCCGAGCTCCTCGCAGGAGTCGGCGATCCAGTGCAGCGTGCGCGTGTCCCAGGTCCGACCGGTCAACAGCACCTGGTTGACCGAGTGCTTCTCCAGCAGCTGAGGCAGCTGGTGCACCCGACCCCAGACCGGGATCTGCCGCGCCACCTGGGTGCCGGGATCGGTCTCGTCCTCCTCGGGCTGCACCACGCCCAGGATGCGGATGCCCCACTCGGCGTGGCGCTCCAGGGTCTCGATCAGGGGCGCGACCTCGACCGCACGGCCCACCACCACGATGTCGTGGGTCGCCAGGCCTTGGCGGTGCAGGCGACGCCAGATGGTGATCATGCCGCGGCGGGCCACGAAGAGCGTGGCCATCGACGTGAGCGCGTAGCCCACCAGCATGGTGCGGCTCACGTCGCCCGCGAGCTGGAGCAGGAACAGCGCCGAGAGCAACCCCAGGGTCGCCATGCCGACCGCCCGCGCGATGCGGAAGAACAACAGATCCGTGCGCGTGTGGCGGTAGTCGTCGTAGGTCTTGTAGCGGTGCAGGCAGAAGAGCCAGATCGGCACCACCACCACGAGCAGCTCCAGGTGGAGGCTCTCGGCCAGCGGGCGCAGGATGGGCTCCCCGCTGGGGATCAGGTCCAGGGTCCAGTACCGGCGGACCAGGATGCGAGCCCGCATGACCAACAGGTAGGTCACCACCAGCACCACCGCGTCGAGCACGCGGGTGAAGAACCTCAGCGCTGCAACCTGGGTGCGCTGCATGGGACCTCGGGGGCCCCCAGGGGCGGGGAGGCTGACCATAACAAGGCCAGATCCCCAGTCAGGGCCCTGACCCCATGCGTGTGATGAGAACGGATCCCCTTCACCCGGGGGGTTAGAGGCCCCCCATGGCTCTGCCCGTCACGCGACCGGTCACCGTCGGACCCTGCCGGATCGGTGGGGGTGGGCCGCTGGTGCTGATCGCCGGGCCCTGTGTGATCGAGAGCCAGGACCTGACGCTCCAGATCGCAGGGACGCTGAAGGATCTCTGCGCCCAAGCTGGCATCTCGCTGATCTTCAAGGCCAGCTTCGACAAGGCCAACCGGACCCACCTGGGCAGCTTCCGGGGCCCGGGGCTGGATCCGGGGCTGGAGACCCTGGGCCGGGTGCGCGCCGAGCTCGGCGTGCCCGTCACCACCGACGTGCACCTGCCCGAACAGGCCGCTCCCGCAGCCCAGGTCGTCGACCTCCTCCAGGTCCCGGCGATGCTCTGTCGGCAGACCGACCTGCTGGTCGCCTGTGGCCGGACCGGGTTGCCGGTGAACCTCAAGAAGGGCCAGTTCATGGCGCCTTGGGACCTGGGACCCGCGGTGGCCAAGGTCGCCCAGGCCGGTGCGACCGGCGTGGTCGTGACCGAGCGGGGGACCACTTTTGGCTACGACTGCCTGGTCGCGGACCTGCGCACGCCGGGGGTCATCCGCCGCCAGGGCGTGCCGGTGGTCTTCGATGCGACCCACGCCGTCAAGCTCCCCCCCAAGGAGTCCGGCCAGCGGGCCCACGCCCCGGCGCTGGCTCGGGCGGCGGTGGCCGCCGGCGTCGACGCCGTCTTCCTCGAGGTCCACCCAGACCCCGACCACGCCCTGTCCGACGGCCCGAACATGCTGGCCCTGGACACGGTCGGCCCCTTGCTCCTCACCCTGGCCGCCATCCACCAGCTCGTGCACGGAGACACGCCGTGAGCCAAGCCGACCCAGCCCTGCTCGCCCGCATCGAAGGCCTCCAGGAGCTCCTGGACGAAGAGCCCGATGCGCTGACCCACTTCATGCTGGCCACCGAGCTGGTCAAGGCCGGCCGCGGCGCCGACGCGGCGGGACACTTTCGCTCGGTGCTGGGTCTGGACCCCAGCTACACCGCCGCCTACCGCGGACTGGGACGAGAGCTGCTGGCTCATGGGGACACCGTGGGCGCCATCCAGGTCTTCCAGGACGGCCTGGCGGTGGCGGAACAGACGGGGGACCTTCAGACGGCCAAGGAGATGGAGGTCTTCCTCCGGAGGGCGCGATCATGACCGCACTGCTGCTCACGACGATGTTGGGGTGCGCCAACTCCCAGGACGGGGTCTGGCTGTTCACCCTGCACGCCGATCCCGACGCGGTCGAGGACTGCGTCAGCTCGGTCAGCCACAACTTCGCTGGCGCCAGCCAGCCGGCCGACGACAGCGAGCTCGACGACGACCCCTGGACGTCACAGACCCTCACCCAGATCTCGGCCCAGACCTTCTTCGGTCTGATCACCAGCACGGACACCGGTGCGGTGCTCGTGGTCGATGGCCAGACCTACACCGGCTTGGCCCTCGACGACGGCGGCTGGCGCTTCGACTGGACCCACAGCGAGACTGTCGACGACCAGGACACCCACGCCAGCGGCTACGGCTGGACGGCCTACACGGTGGCCCAGGAGACCACGGCCTTCGACCTGACCCTGACCGGCGAGCTGGCCACCGGCGAGCTCTGGAGCGAAGGCTCGGTCGACGCCACCTACAACGAGAGCGACGCCTGGTCCGAAGACGTCGCGGCCGTCATCGGCACCACCGGCCGCATCCCCGCCAGCAGCTACCTGGTCAAGGACGACGGCGCCGGCGGAACCTATGGGGCGTCGAACGACTGGGCCCTGGCAGACTGCTCCGCCAACCCCTGCACCCTGGGCATCACCCAGGCCTGCACCCTGGCCATCGGCCTGGACGCCGAGCGCACAGACCTGGACCCCGCAGCCTACGAGGGTGTCGACGGCGCCGGTCAAGACGCCGGTCTCTGACCCCCTCCACAGGAAGCCGATCATGTCCCTTGCCCAGCCCACCCTGGTCCACCGCTTGCTCGCCCAGTCGGACGAGCTCACGTCGACCCCCGCACTGCGCTGGCGCGAGCAGGGTCGCTGGCGGGAGTACAGCTGGGAGGAGTACCGGGGCCACGCCCTGGACTTCGCCGCGGGGCTCATCGGCCTGGGGCTCGAGCCCGGCCACACGGTGGGGCTGCTGAGCCACAACCAGCCCCGGTGGGTCCTGAGCGACATGGGCGTCCTGGCGGCCGGGGGCGTGTCGGTGCCCGCCTACCCCAACAGCATCCCCTCCCAGGTCGCCTACCTGCTGTCCCACTCCGAGGCCCGAATCTGCGTGGCCGCAGACGCCGAGCAGCTCCGCAAGATCCAACAGGTCTGGGACCAGCTCCCGGCGCTCCAGGTCGTCGTGCTCCTGGACGACGACGAGCACCACGTCGACGGCGAGCGGGTGCTGGGCTTCTTCGACGTGGTGGAGCGCGGCCGGCGCTCGGGGCTGGCCCAGGTCGATGCCCGCATGGAGGCCCTGGATCCCCAGGCCATGGCCACCATCGTCTACACGTCGGGCACCACGGGGCCGCCCAAGGGCGCGATGCTGTCCCACCACAACCTGGTGTTCATGGCCGACGCCATCCTCCAGGTCCTGGGGGTCGACGACACCCACTCCAGCCTGAGCTTCCTTCCCCTGAGCCACGTGGCGGAGCGGCTCCAGGGCGAAGTCGTGGCCATCTCTGCGGGCATCACCGTCAACTACGCCGAAGACCTGACCACCATCACCCGGGACCTGGGCGAGACCAACCCGACCCTGCTGCTGTGCGTGCCGCGGCTCTGGGAAAAGATCTACGCCACGATCCAGTCCGGGGTCGCCGATGCGCCGCCCCTGCGCAAGCGCATCTTCGACTGGGCCGTCGCGGCGGGCGAGGCCCGCTTCGAGACCGAGAACGGTGGCGGCACGCCCAACCCGGCACTGCTGGCCCGCTACGCGATCGCCGATCGGCTGGTCTTCAGCAAGCTGCGGGCCCGGCTGGGCATGACCCACGTCGAGGCGCTGGCTAGCGGTGCGGCCCCCTTGTCCAAGGCCGTGGGCACGTTCTTCGCCGGACTCGGCCTGCGCATCCAAGAGGTCTACGGCCAGACCGAGTGCACGGGCGTGTGCACCGCCAACCCCCAGGGCCGGCTCAAGTTCGGCACCGTGGGCCCGCCCGTGCCGGGGGTCGAGGTCAAGATCGCCGACGACGGCGAGATCCTGGTCCGGGGTCCCAACGTCTTCCTGGGCTACTTCAAGCAGCCCGAAGCCACGGCCGAGACCGTGGTCGATGGGTGGCTGCTGACCGGTGACATCGGCGAGTTCGACGACGAGGGCTACCTGCGCATCACCGACCGCAAGAAAGACATCATCGTCACCGCGGGCGGCAAGAACGTGGCCCCCCAGAACATCGAGAACCTGCTCAAGCCCCAGCGCGGGGTCAGCCAGGTGGTGGTGGTCGGCGACAAGCGCAAGTTCCTGAGTGCGCTCATCACCCTGGACCTCGAAGAGATGGCGGCCCTGCTGGACCAGGACCTGCCCGACATGGCGGCCGCCGTCGACCACAAGGGCGTGCGGTTGGTGCTCCAGGACTACGTGGAACACGTGAACAGCGAGCTGGCCAGCTACGAGACCATCAAGAAGTTCACGGTGCTCCCCAAGGACTTCACCGTCGAGGACGACGAGCTCACGCCCACGCTCAAGGTCAAGCGCCGCATCATCCAGCGCAAGTACGAGGCCACGATCGACGCGTTCTACGCCGAGAAGTTCGCATAGCCCTGGGCCCCAGACGGCCCTGACCGGGCGATCGAATAGACTCCCGGCCATGTCTGCACTGCTGCTTGCTCTGAGTCCGATCGCCGGTGCTGCCGGCTACTACGCCAGCGACGTGGGGGCCCGTGGCATGGCCCAGGGTGGGGCCTTCATCGCCGGCACCGACGATCTGACGGCGCTGTACTACAACCCCGCGGCCCTGGGGAACCTGGAGGGGCCGCAGCTGATGTTCAACTTCGCGGCCGTGCACCAGATGGTCAAGTTCGACCGGCTGGACGAACAGGCGATGGCCTTTGACGAGGTCAAGAACTCCGCGGCACCCATGTTCGTGCCCACCATCGGGGTGGCCCACGACTTCGGCACCGACAAGCTCGTGCTCGCCTTCGGCTTCTACAGCCCCTACGCCCCGGACCTGCAGTACGACATCGACGGCGCCCAGCGCTACACCCTCACCGACGCCCTGCTCTTGTCGGGCAACGTCGGTCCCAGCCTGGCGTTCCGGGCCCACGACTGGATCACCGTGGGCGCGGGCGTGTCCTGGTCCTTTCTGTACGTCTCCCAGGACCTGACCACCACGGCGAGCATCGACGGCGGCACCGACGACCGGCTCTTCGACATCAAGTCCGGGTTCGCGGTGGCGGACATGCTGGCGGTGTCGGGCAACCTGGGGGTCTTGGTCGGGCCGCCCGACGACAAGTGGGCCTTGGCCCTCGCGGCCCAGCTGCCCACTCGGTTCTCGGCCACGGGAGATCTGGTCCTCGACTTCACCGACAACGCCTACTACACGGGCGAGCTCGAGATCGGGAAGATCATCTACAGCGACACGGTGACCGACGAGGTCACCTTGAACCTGACGCTGCCGCTGATCGTGCGGGCCGGCTTCGTGTTCCGTCCCAACGACCGGGCCGAGCTCGAGCTGGCCGGCGTGTACGAGCGCTGGCGGTCGATCCAGGAGCTCCGCGTGACCGACGTGGAGCTGCTCGTCGAGACCCAGGGCGAGCCGGTGCTGTTCACCGAGGACATCGTCATTCCCGCCGCCTACCAAGACGCCTTCAGCGTGCGCCTGGGCGGGAACTTCGCCGTCCGCGACGCCCTGAAGCTGCGTGCCGGGCTGTTCTTCGAGACGTCGGCGGTGCCCGAGAAGGCCCTGGGTGTGGGCCTGGTGGACGGCAACAAGCTCGGGTACGGGCTCGGGGTGTCGTGGCTGGTGAAGCCCAGGATCAGCCTGGACGCGGCCTGGGGTCAGTCCTTCCTCATTCCCATCGAGACGCGGTCCTCCACGGTGTCCCAGATCGCGGTCGA
This sequence comes from uncultured Enterobacterales bacterium, assembly GCA_964519895.1. Classification (GTDB taxonomy): domain Bacteria; phylum Myxococcota_A; class UBA796; order UBA796; family CAJQPC01; genus CAYFPX01. The sequence continues at coordinate 13,437 of CAZFLE010000169.1, forward strand.
CCCTCTGACCAACACGATCAGCAGCGGGAAATTCGTCGCCCAGGGCACCTACCGCTCCCGCTTCGACCTGGCGGTGGTCGGGGTGACCTGGTCATTTGGCGCCGGCGAGCAGGACGCAACCGAGACCTCCGCCGATTGAGTAGGATCGGGCCGTGATGCCATCCACGTCCGGCCCTGACGAGCCGACCCGGCGCTACGACGCGCCGGAGGCGCCTGAACACGGCCCGGCTCCGCGACAGGTCCTGGCTGAGCTGCGGGAGCTCTGGGCGCACCGGGCGCTGTTGAGCACCTTTGTCATCAACGACCTGAAGTTCCGCTACATCGGCAGCAGCATCGGCTTCTTCTGGACCGTCGTGAACCCGCTGCTGGAGCTGATCACCTACACCTTCGTGTTCCACATCATCCTGGACGTGAAGTTCCACGCCTCGGGCGGCACGGTGCACTACTCGCTGTTCCTCTTCTGCGGCATGGTCGCCTGGTTCGGCTTCTCCGACGGGGTCAAGCGGGCCACGGACTCGGTCGTGGGACACGCCCACCTGATCAAAAAGGTGAACTTCCCCGCCGCGATCCTGCCGGCCCATGTGGTGTTGTCCGCCGCGGTGAACCAGGTCGTTCGCTTCGGCATCTTGGCCCTGGGGGTGATCTTCTTCGGCCGCGGTCTGGGCCCCACCTTCCTGCTCCTGCCGGCGTTCATCCTGCTCCAGGCCTTGTTCACGCTCGGGCTGGCCTTCCTGCTGTGCACCGCCAACGTGTTCTTCCGCGACACCAGTCACTGGGTCGGGGCGCTGCTGATGCCGTGGATGTTCCTGAGCCCGATCTTCTACCCCCACAGCGCCTACCCCAAGAGCTTCGGCCTGCTGGTGCAGCTGAACCCCATGGCCCACATCGTGGGCATCTACCAGGAGATCGTGCTCAACCAGCACCTGCCCGACGTGCGCCAGGTGATGTTCGCGGTGCTGTTCTCGGTGTCGATGCTGGTGATCGGGTTCTCGGTTTTTGTGCACCATCGCAGGCGCTTCGCCGACCTCACCTAAGTGGTCTGTGGGGATCGGGGTGCGAAGCGCATCTTGGGTCGAGGGGTGGCTGGGCGAGCGGCGACCGGGAACCTGCCAGCGGTGGCGGCGGGTCGGCGCCGGCGTTTGGTCGGGCGAGATCGACTGGGCCTAGGAGGTCTGTGGGGATCGGGGTGCGAAGCGCATCTTGGGTCGAGGGGTGGCTGGGCGAGCGGCGACCGGGAACCTGCCAGCGGTGGCGGCGGGTCGGCGCCGGCGTTTGGTCGGGCGAGATCGACTGGGCGATCGCCGGAGATTTTATGTTCCCTCCCCGGGTGTCGACGTTGGGCGCCTACGCTGACGGGTTGCCAATTGGCATCGGGTTCTGTGCCGAAGAACAGGGGACCAGGGGCACAGGAGAACAGGGGTCAGGAACCTTTTGTTAAGCATTAGAGTGGAGGTAATAGAC
>CAZFLE010000170.1:0-10834 GCA_964519895.1 uncultured Enterobacterales bacterium
TTCTGCAACGGCAGCATGCGCCTGGATCTGGCGTCGCTGACCTGGCCCCAGAAGGTCCTGAAGCACCCCCGGTGGGGTCCGCTGCTGGCCAAGGTCTCCTCGGAGCGCTTCTTTCGACGTCGCCTGCGCAAGACCTTTGCCGACCCGGACACCCTCGACGAGGAGGAGCTCGCCGCGTGCTGGGCCGCGCTGGTGCACAACGGGGGCCGGGACCGCATCTCGGCGATCTCGTCCTACCTGGACGAGCGGGTGCGCTTCCTGCCGCGCTGGTGGGGCGCTCTGGGGGCCCTGGACCTGCCCTGTCACGTGCTGTGGGGGGACCGGGATCCGGTCGCCCTGCCCGCCATCGCCCGGGCCGTGGCGGACCATGTGCCGGGGGCCAGGCTCCAGTGGCTGGAGGGTGTGGGCCACTACCCGATGGTCGAGGCGCCGGACCGGTGGGCGACGGGGGTGCTGGAGTTCCTGGACGGGCTGGGGTGAACCCTTGCCATATTGGTCGTACCAATATACCAAAACCCCATGGAGCTCACGCCGACCCGGCCCAGCACCCTGACCGACGACTGTGTGCGGCAGCTGCGCGGGTCCATCCTCCAGGGCCGGATCGGTGTCGGAGACCGCCTGCCGCCCGAGCGGGTGCTCGCGGAACAGCTGGGGGTCAACCGGGTGACCGTTCGGGCTGCGCTGGCCCGGCTGGCGTCGTCGGGGTTGGTCTCGGTGCGCCAGGGCCAGGGCTACACCGTCCGGGACTACCGTCGCCAGGGCGGGCCGGACCTGCTGGGGGTGCTCGCCCAGCTCGAGACCGACGCCGGGCGGCTGCCCCAGGTGGTCCGGGACCTGCTGCTGGTCCGGCGGCAGTTGGCCCGGGCGGTGCTCCTGAGGCTGGTCGAGGCCCGCCCGGATCCAGCGCCTCTCGGTCCAGTCGTGGGGCAGTTCGCGGCTGCGGTGGTCGCCCAGGCGCCCCCGGTGGCGTTGGCCCGTCTGGAGGCCGAGATCCTGGCGACCCTGCTCGAGCTCACCGCCAGCCCGGTGCTCCAGGTCTGCCTGAACCCCATCCGCCTGGTCCTGGCCGAGCTGCCGCAGCTCGTCGACGCCATGTTCCGGGAGCCCCACACCAACGCCGCTGGCTGGGATGCGCTGGACACCTGGCTCCAGGACCCCCAGCCCGCAGGGGTGGACGTCCTGGTCGCGCTGCTCGCCGCCCGCGACGAGGTCACCGTACAGCTGCTCGGGGCCCCGTGAGCTGGCACGCCTGGCTGCTCCTGGGCTGGCCCCCGGCCGTCGGGCGCTCGCTGTCGCGGGTCGACCCACTGCGAGCCCCGACCCTGTGGCAGGTCGAGCTCGGGGTGCTGCGCATGTGGCACCGGGTGCTGTTCCGCCCTGAGACCATCGGGACCTGCACCGCCCACCCGGTCCGCGGGACCTGGCGTGCGCGCCTGCTCCAGTGGCGCCCTCTCCGCTTCCCGTTCCTGCTGTGGGAGCGGGCGGTGGCCCCGTGGGACATGTCGGGCCTGGTCAGCGGACGGGAGCGGGTGCTGCGCCACCTTTTGGCGGCCCACCACGACGCCGATCAGTTCCTGTACGACCTGGAGATGCTCGACCTGCACCCCGGGGCCATCGACGAGCTCGGGGCGCGGGTCCGGGCCGTGCTGGACGGCACGGACCCTCGGGGTCGCTGGCTGCGGGACCTCTGCGTCTATGAGCGCTACCACGAGGACCTGTGGGCAGGGCTCCAGAGCCACCGTGCGGGGACCCGCCGCAGCGACGACCCGGACATCTCATTTCTGGCCTACCTGGCCTGGTGCGCCGCCCAGCCCGCCACGCCCGCCGCCACGTGGCGGGCCTGGCGCGAGGGCCGCTGGCGCCTGGCGGACGGCGCCACGTGATCGACGAGCGACGCTGGCTCGCGCTGGATCGCCGGGGGCTTCGAGCTGCCCTCGCCGCCGGCCATCCCGTGGATCCCTCTGCCCTGGACGACGCGCGGTACGTCGGGCTCAGCCTGGGCCTGCCGGGCTGGGTGGACAGGCTGGCGTGGAAGACCTTCGAGAAGGCCTTCCACCGGGACCCGGCGACCGGGCACCTGCGTGGCTGGAACGCGCGGCTCGAGCAGACAGGCTGGTCCGGTCCCCCGAAGCCCCAGCTGCGCGACCAGGCACCCATCACCTTCGGCCACTTCCGGGTGGTCCCCGCCGCAGGCCGTCGTCGACCGGCCCCGGCCCCGGGGGCCCTGCTCCTGGACTACGGCCTGGGCGGCAACCGCGCCTTCGACCCCGTGCGCATGGTCCGAGACCCCCTGGTGGCGGTCGAGTCGGGATCGACGGAGCTCTTGCTGGGTGGGACCTGGCTGGCGCTGGGCTGGGGGTCGCTGGGCACGCCGAGCTTCTTTCTCCTCCGGCGCTCCGGAGCGCTGGAGCACCGGGTCGACACCCCCCTCAAGACCAGCGCTGTGTGATCCGACTCTCGGAAGGACCCAGGGGGGAGGACCTGTGACCACGTGGATGATGGCGGGCGTGATCCTGCCGGTGCTGTTCGGCGTCGCGCTGGCGTCCCGGCAGCTCTTTCGGATGGCCCGTCCCAGGACCGCCAACCCGCCTAGCCTGGCCTGCCAGGACCAGCTGCTCGCCGAGGTGGGCCAACGCCTGTCCCAGGTCGAGGAGCACGAGAGCACGGCCCGCCCCAGGACAGCCGTGCCCCGCCTTGGACCGGACGAGCGGGCGGATCGGCGCTGGGTTCCGCCCCAGGCCGCCGGCGTGGCCCTGCGCATCCAGACCTCCGAAGGCAGCCTGCGGGCCGACGTGGCGGACCTGAGCCGGAGCGGCTTTGCCGCCCACGTGGACAGCGCCCGGTCGTGGCGCCAGGGCGAGGTGCTGTCCTGCACCCTGGAGCTCATCGGTCGGCCCTACGCCGATCTTCGCGTTCGGACCCGGTACGTGGTGTTCGGAGGAGAACAGGATCCGAGCTGGCGCATCGGCTTCCAGCTGGCCGAGGTCGACGGCACCGACGGAGGCCGCGCCGTCGAGCGCCTGGTCGAAGCCTGCAGGACGGCCCGCCAGGCCGCCTGAACCCGTCACTCCGTGGTCTGCCAGCCCTCGTCGCCGTCGGCGCGATGGCCCACGCCGACCACCAGGCGCCAGGCGGGTGTGCCCACGCCGCCCAGCACGCCGACCCCGGCGCCCAGGCGCACGGGCACGCCCCGAGCGTCCAGGTGTGCGGACCCCAGGACCTCCAGGGCAGTGCCCGGATCCGGGGTCAGGAAGAACCCGGGGCGGTTCCGGGCGTGCACCTCGCCCGTCAGGCGAGGGCCCTTGCGCAGCCCGGCCGACACGGCTGCCCGGTAGATGAACAGGGTGCTCAGCTCCACGTCGTAGAGCGCCACTGGTCTCTGGTGACTGGCGCCGGCGTTGGCCACCAGGTGCAGCCCCCGCCAGGCCACGTCGGCCACAGCGCCGGCCTCGAACCCGGGACCGTCGCGACCCAGCTGCAGGGCCCAGGCGCCCAGTGGCAGGGCCAGGCGACCATAGGCGGCCACCCCGTGGTACTCGCCGACCCAGATCCGCACCTTGGCGTCGAGCTCCACGTCGCCCAAGGCGGTCCGGTGGTCCTCTTCCCAGTCGCTGGCCGTCCACAGCACCACCGGGGCCAGCGCGCCGAGCTGCAGACGACCCCGTCCCCAGGCGCCTCCCAGGTGGGCGACCGCGGCTTCCGTGCGCAGGCCCACGACCTCGCCGTCGTCGTACTCGAAGAACAGCAGGTTGTGGGCCCAGCCGAGCTCGGCGGTGGCGGCGAAGCCGTCCAGGACCTGGCTGTCCTCGGTCACCAGGGTGTGACGGCCACCGACCACGGGCCGGTAGTGGTCCGCGTCGATCGCCGGGGGGGCATAGTCGGCGTCCTGGGGCAGCGACTGAGCGACGGCCCAGGGCAGCAGGCACAGGGTCAGCATCGGCGCCTCCGCAAGCACGCGGCCAAGGCGAGCAGGAGCCACCCGGCGCTGGGACCGCCCGGGGTCGAGGCGCAGCTCCAGGCGCCACCCCGGTAGCTGCCAGACCGGGTCGGCGTGCTGGGACTCGGGCCGGTGTCCGCACTGTCCACGGTCCCGGCGGAGTCTGCCGAGTCGGCGGTCTCCCCAGAGTTGCCCGTGCGGCCGGTGTCCCCGGTGTCTCCGGTGTCTGGCCGGTGGGTGTCGCCGGTGTCCGTCGGGCCGGTGTCGCCGGTCTCGGATGAAGTGTCGCCGGTGTCGCCGGTCTCGGATGAAGTGTCGCCGGTGTCGCTGGTGTCGCCGGTGTCTCCGGTGTCGACCGGGGTGTCGTCCACATCGTCCAGCCAGTCCGGGATGCCGTCGTGGTCCCCGTCGTTCCAGGACTCGTCCACGGTGGGGATGCCGTCGTTGTCGTCGTCATCGTCGACGTAGTCCGGGCGACCGTCGCCGTCGGTGTCGGTGGTGCCCTCGTCGGCGTCGGTGTGGCCGTCGTCGTCGCTGTCCTCGTCCAGGTAATTGCGGATCCCGTCACCGTCGGCGTCGTCGCTCCACTCGCCCTCTTCGGTGGCCGTGGGGATGCCGTCGCCGTCGTCGTCGTCGTCCACCCGGTCCAGGTCGCCGTCGCCGTCGCTGTCGCTGTCCTTTTCCTGGGCGTCGTCGATGCCGTCGTCGTCGCTGTCCAGGTCCAGGTAGTTTCCGACCCCGTCGCCGTCGGGGTCGTCGGCGCCCTCGTCGGCGTCGTCGATGCCGTCGTCGTCGCTGTCGGTGTCGACGTAGTCCTTGACGCCGTCGCCGTCGCCGTCGTTCTCGCCCTCCACGCTGTCGTCGATCCCGTCGCCGTCGGAGTCGTCGTCGAGGTGGTTGCTCACCCCGTCGCCGTCCACGTCGTCGTTGTGGGCCGTGCTCTCGACGCTGGTGGGGATGCCGTCGCCGTCGTCGTCGTCGTCCAGGCGGTCGTCGGTGCCGTCTGAGTCGGAGTCGCTGTCCAGCTCGTCCTGGTCCTTGACCCCGTCGTCGTCGCTGTCGGTGTCCCGCCAGTCGCCTGTGCCGTCGCCGTCGGAGTCGGTGGTGCCCTCGTCGGCGTCGCTGAACCCGTCGCCGTCGGAGTCGTCGTCCAGGTAGTCGGGCAGGCTGTCCGAGTCGTGGTGGGTGCTGCTGTCGCCTTCCTCGATGGTGGGGATGCCGTCGTCGTCGTCGTCGTCGTCCCGGTAGTCCTCCACGCCGTCGCCGTCGCTGTCGCCGGGCTCCTCCTGGCTGGTGAGGATGCCGTCGTCGTCGTCGTCCTCGTCCAGGGCGTCGATGGTGCCGTCGCCGTCGGTGTCCGTGGGGTCGGCGGGGTCCTCGACCTCTTCCCCGTCGTCGTGGCCGTCGTTGTCCGAGTCGGCGTCCAGCGGGTCCGTGCCCGCCGCCAGCTCCTCGGTGTCGGTCAGCCCGTCGCCGTCCGGGTCGTCGTGGTCGACATAGTCGGGGATCCCGTCTCCATCGACGTCTGCGGTGGGGCCCTCGTCGGCGTCGCTGACCCCGTCGCCGTCGCTGTCCGTGTCCAGGTGGTTCCGGGTGCCGTCGCTGTCGGCGTCGTCGGACCACTCGGCGTTCTCGATCACCGTGTCGATGCCGTCGTCGTCGTCGTCGGTGTCCTGCCAGTCGCCGGTGCCGTCCCCGTCGCTGTCGCCGCTGCCCTCTTCGCTGTCTGGCACGCCGTCGTCGTCGCTGTCGGTGTCCAGGTAGTCGGCGTCTCCGTCGCTGTCGGTGTCCCCGGTGCCTTCGGTCAGGGTGGGGATGCCGTCGTCGTCGTCGTCGTCGTCGACCCGGTCGTCCAGGCCGTCGCCGTCGGAGTCCGTGTGCAGCTCGTCGATGCTGGGCACGCCGTCGTCGTCGTCGTCGGCGTCCAGGTAGTCGGCGGTGCCGTCCCCGTCGGAGTCGCCGGTGCCCTCGTCGGCGGTCTGGAAGCCGTCTCCGTCGTCGTCGTCGTCCAGGTTGTCGTCTGTGCCGTCGCTGTCCGAGTCCAGACCCCACTCCAGGGCCGTCGGCACCCCGTCGCCGTCGTCGTCGTCGTCGACCCGGTCGTCCACGCCGTCCCCGTCGGAGTCGGTGTCGAGCTCGTCGGCGCTGGGCACCCCGTCGTCGTCGTCGTCGGGGTCCAGGTGGTCTGCGATCCCGTCCCCGTCGGAGTCGCCGGTGCCCTCCCGCAGGGTCTGGAAGCCGTCGTCGTCGTCGTCGGGGTCCAGGTTGTCGTCGACGCCGTCGCTGTCGGAGTCCCGGCCGTGCTCGTCCAGGGTCGGCACGCCGTCTCCGTCGTCGTCGTCGTCGACCCGGTCGTCGAGACCATCGCCGTCGGAGTCGGTGTCCAGCTCGTCGGCGCTGGGCACGCCGTCGTCGTCGTCGTCGGTGTCCAGGTAGTCCGCGGTGCCGTCCCCGTCGGAGTCTCCAGTGCCTTCGTCGGCGGTCGGGAAGCCGTCGCCGTCGTCGTCGGTGTCCAGGTAGTCCTCGACCCCGTCGGCGTCGGTCGAGCGGCCCAGCTCGGTCTCGGTCGGCACGCCGTCGTCGTCGTCGTCGTCGTCCAGGAAGTCGTCGACGCCGTCGCCGTCGGAGTCCGTGTCGAGCTCGTCGATGGTGGGCAGGCCGTCGTCGTCGTCGTCGGTGTCGTGGGCGTCCACGGTGCCATCGCCGTCGGAGTCGAGGGGGTTCGAGGGATCGCTCCCGACCTCTTCGCTGTCGTCGTGGCCGTCGCCATCGGAGTCCGCGTCCAGCGGATCGGTGCCCGCCAGCACGACCTCTTCGTGGTCTGTGAGGCCGTCCCCGTCGGTGTCCGTGAGCGTCTCGTCGGTGCCCCAGGTGCACCGCTCCTCGATGTCGCTGAGCCCTTCGCCGTCGGTGTCGGTGGCCCCGTCGAGCACGTCCAGGTCCAGGGTGGCGCTCGTGGCCTCGTCGAGCCAGGTCCAGGTGTCCACCGTGTTGCGGTTGCCCTTGGACGAGGAGCCGAAGTCTCCCCAGACCCGGCTGTTCACGCCGGGGTCGTGGGCGTCGGTCCACGTGCCCGCGTCGAGCCCGGACGCCGTGGAGCTCTCTGCGGACGTGTCGCCATTGGGCATGGTGACCGCGTCGGGCTGGACAGCGGTGTCGTTCCAGAACATGGCCAGCCCCGTGCGGGTGCCGCTGCTGTCCACCTCGAAGAGCCTCAGCCCCTCGTAGAGGGTCTCGGCGTCGTCGGCGACGTAGTGGAGCTGACCCACGGTGAGCCGGGCCTGGCAGGTCAACGTGCCCGTCGCAGCTGCGTCGGCGGCCACGCCGTCGTCGGAGTCGGCGTCGACCTGGTAGCCGTCCCAGTCCCGGGTCACGTCGCCCGGTGACGCCGCGGCCTGGAGCACCAGGTCGTCGCTGCTGGTGTGATCGAAGGTCCCGTCGCCGTTCAGGTCACACAAGATCTGCAGGGTGCCCTCGACGTCGCTCGACGCCGTGAAGGTCCCGGTGGTGTAGCCAGGGGCGATGGCTGCGCAGCTCTGGGCCCCGCTGGTGAAGTCCAGGTCACCGACCGTCGGGGTGACCGTGGTGAAGTCGGACCAGGCGGGTACCTCCAGGAACAGCGGCAGCTCGGGGTGGATGGCGAAGCCGCCGGTGGTGCTGTACCCCCCGGCCCCTTCGGCGCCGGTCTGGGACGCCGCGAGCCTGGGAAAGGCGTCGCCGAAGCCGTCGAAGTCGAGCTCGATGACGGCGGTGCTCACCCCATCCCCGCCGGGCACCACGGCGTACAGGCTGAAGTCCAAGGCCGCCGACTCGCCGGAGCTACCGTTGGACAGCAGCCAGTAGGTGCTGGACACCCGGCCGACGCCGGTGTCGATGGCCCCGTTGACGGTCACGTCCCACGACGTCTCGACCCCCGCCGTGACGAGGGTGTAGTCCCCGTCGCCCCCGGTCGGCACGATCTCGTCGCCGGAGCTGAAGGTGCCCATGCCGGCGCCGGACGGGTCGGTCACGTCGACGGTGTCGGTCCCGGTCCAGGTGAGTGTCTCCACCGACGCGTCCAGGATGGTGACGGTGATCTCGACGCCGTTCGCCAGGTCCGAAGGCAGCTCAGCGCTGCCTGCCGCGAGCGCAGCGGGCCCGAGCGCCAGCCACCAGGCCAGGCCGGTCAAGGGCCGACCCCGACGGGAAAGGCCAGCTGCCGGGGCACGCTGGGGATGCCCAGGAAGCCCGTGCGGTCGAAGCTGGACACCCGCCACCACAGCCCCTCGACCCGGTAGGGCACGAACAGGAGCTCCGGGTTCCACGACGGCGTGGCGACCTCTTCGGCCACGACCACGTGGGTGAAGTCCGGGTTGCTGGCGATCTCGACCCGGTACCCCAGCGCCCGCTCGACGGGCTCCCAGGTGAAGTCCGGACGCCGCAAGGCAGCGCCGTCCCGGGGCCGCACGAGCAACCCGGGCTGGAGCAGGGCCACGACCTCGCCGGGTGCCTCGCCCTGGGCCGTGAGCACGCCCTGACCGGCCTCGAGCACCTGCTCCTCGCCGGCGCTCAGCACGGCCACGGGCTGGTACAGCGCCTCGGTCCGGGACTCGGCGTCCTGCAGGGTCACCCGGTAGCCACCGCGTTCGCCTGTGGTCACGCCCGCCGACGAGCGCACCGTCACCCGCCCCGCGTCGCCCTCGTCCAGCTCCCGCACGCTCACCCCGCCCTGCAGGATCTCCACCACCGACGACCGCCGATCCGATCGAGACACTGCGGACTCGACGACCAGGCAGGTCTCGGGCAACAGCGAGATGTCGTCGTGGAGGAAGGTGCCGGTGGTGACCGCCAGGCGCACGGCGGCGAAGCTGTCGGGTCCGGTGCAGACCGTGGTCCCGACCGGCAGCCACAGGCCCGTCTCCAGCGCGATCGGATCCCTCGCGGGAGCCTGGGCGGTGCCGGTGCCGCTGATGGACAGGACCCGGGCTTGTTGGACGCGGACCCGGTAGCCGTCCTCGGGCCCCGGCAGCCGGAGCAGGGTGCCTGGCGCGGGCTGATCGCCGGGCTCCAGCGCGTTCAGCTCCCGCAGCACGTCCAGGAGCTCCGGGTCGCCCCCGTAGGCGGTGACCACGTCTTCGAGGGACTCACCCGCCCGCACCACGTGCACGTCGTGGGCATGGGCCGCCGCCAGCAGGAGCCAGATCACTCCGCCTCCGGGGTCGGCTGCTCGGGCACGAAGTCCGGCAGGGTCTCCTGGGTGCGCAGGTCCTCGGCGGTGCCCGTGGCCCGGGAGTCGGCGGCTTCGACCGGCGCGATGAGGCAGCTCCGCTGGAGGGCTGCGTCGCCTTCGGCCTGGTCTTCGGGCGGCGGCACGCTGTAGATGTTCTCGGCTTCCACGCCGGCCTCGACCAGCGCATTCGTCACGGCGACCGCTCGGGCGTGGGCCAGGCGCTGGTTGAGGGTGTAGTCGCCCTCTGGCGAGTAGCTGCCCTGGAGCTCGAAGTGGTAGCCACCCGCCCGCTCGGCCAGCTCGCCGATGGCCTCCCGGGCCAGGGGGCGCAGGCGGCTGGAGCCCACGTCGAACAGCACCCGGACCTCGTCCGGCAGGTCCACGCGCATCCACAGGGCGTAGCCATTGGTCACGGCCCCCCGCAGGAGCACCTCGCGGCCGCCCCCGCTCACCAGCACCTCGACCGGTCCCGCCGGGGCGTTGAACACCACCAGGCCGTCTTGGCTGGCGGGGATGTCGTACCCGCTGGCCTGGACCCAGTCGCCGCGGTTTGCCACCACCAACACCGAGCCCTGGGCGGGGGCCGGGGTGAGCTCGACGGCCGCGGGCTCCGGGTTCCCCGGGTCCAGGTCTACGTGGGTCGGCAGGTACCCCGGCGACTCCACCCGCACCTGCTGGACCTCCTGGACCTGGGCGAGCAGCAGCTCCGCCTCGGACTCGTCGACCCACTCGCAGAACGGGTGGGGGATCCAGACCCGGACGGGGGTGTCCGTCGGCCGTGTCTCCATCAGGTCCGGGCCCGGCTCGGTGATCGACAGCAGGGCGTCGGGCGGCTCGGGCATCGGCAGGGGCGACGGGAGCGGTGGTGCACCAGGCTCGCGCAAGGCCACCGGGGGCGGATCCGCTGGGCGTCCCCAGGCCACACCGATGCCCACCTGCAGGCCCGCGACCCGCAGCCCTTGGTCGGCTGCCACCAGGTAGCGGGCAGAGAGTCGTGGGCTCCAGGCGCCCCGAGGGGCCAGGTCCAGGGCGGCGCCGACGCTGCCGACCGGGTGCACGCCCTGGCGGCCCAGGAGCCCAAGCCCGGTGGTCAGGGACAGGGCGCCCCGCCGTGCCCAGGGAGAGGTGGCGTACCAGCGGACCTCCCCCCGCAGTCCCCAGCTGCCGGTCCAGGTGCCGTCCAGGCCGGCGGCGCCCAGGTCGAGCACCCCTTCGGCCCGCAGGCGGTCGGTGAGGTTCCAGCCGCCCCACACCCCGATCCCTGCGCCATTGGGCCCGTTGACGTCGGCGTCCGCCACGGCCACCTCGGCCCTGGCGCCGGCCTCGAGGTGGCCCGCCGCGGCGGTCGACAGCAGCGCCCAGGCAGCCAGGCTCAAGGCTTCCGCCGGAGCACGAGGGGGACCCGGGCCGCGCCGTCCAGGCGTTCGAAGGCGCCGACGAACTCCGTGCCGTCGTCGGACACGGTGCCCCAGTACCGACCTGCATCGGGCACCGGATCCAGGTCCTCGAAGCTCAGGGTCCGGTTCTCGGGGTCCCACGAGCCCGACACCGTCGTGGTCTGGTTCGCCGTCATGAAGGTGACGGTGACCGTGCCGCGGAAGGCCGAGGGCCTGCCCCGCAGCACAACCCGGGTCTGCCGCCCGCCCATCACGCCATCCCAGCGGCCCAGGGGGTCCGAGGCCAGGTCG
>CAZFLE010000170.1:10934-13146 GCA_964519895.1 uncultured Enterobacterales bacterium
AGCTCGGGTCCCTGAAAGGGCTCCTCGACCGCTTCGGGGCGCTGGGCGACCCGCCAGCCCGCAGGAAGAGGCACCTGCTCGTCCGGGCCGACGCGCAGCGGGCGCAGCGGCCGGACGCCCTTGTCGTCGGTGGTGGCCGGGCCCTGTCGGATCCGGTGCTTCTTGGCCTCGGCCAGCTCCAGTCTGCGCCGCTCGACCCGCTCGGCCCACTGGGCCGCCAGGACCTCTTCGGGCAGCTCGCTGGCCTCTGGTGGAAGCAGGTCCGACAGTTCCGAGTCGTCGGGCAGGTAGCCAAGAGGTTCCGACGAGCCGTCGTCGCGCAGGTACCCCAGGGGCTCCGCGGCGGGGTCGAAGCCGACCACGTCCTCGGTGGTCGGTGCCCCCTGGCTGGGCCGTCCTGGGGGCGCCTCGGGCTCCTCGACCTCGACCTCGACCTCGACCCGGTCGCGAGCGATGGCCTCCTCGGGGGACATCCAGGACTCGTCCGGCGCCACCAGGGTGCCCCCGCTCTCGTGGGTTGGCACCGCCAAGAGCGACGCGCCCACCTCGACCTCCCGGAACAGCGGGGGGTCGTCCAGGAAGCTCAGGGCGATCTGGATCGCGGCCGGGTAGGGCGGCAGGTGGGCCTGCACATGACCCCAGCCCAGGGTCTCGGCGGCGGCGTCGTCCGGGGCTGGGAAGAAGTCCTCGTGGTCGGGTTCGTAGGGGCGCAGCGGCACGGACGGCGCCGAGGCCCGGGCCTGCTCGAAGGCCCGCGCCATCTCGATGGCGCTCTCGAACCGGTCCTTGGGGTCCGCGGCCAGGCCCCTGCGCAGCAAGGCGACCAGATCGTCCGTCAGCCCTGCCCAGCGGGGGGAGTCTGCGTCCTCGTCGCAGAGCCCGCTGGGGGACCGCGTCGTGAGGAGCGTGTACAGGGTCGCAGCGATCCCGTAGAGGTCCGCGGGAGCCCCCACGACCTGGGCATGGCTGAGCTGCTCCGGGGCCATGAAGCCCGTGGTGCCGATGACCGCCAGAGCGTCGTCGTCGGGTCCTGCGTGCAGGGCGGCGCCAAAGTCGCTGAGCAGGGCCACGCCCCGTCGGTCGACCAGGATGTTCTGCGGCTTCACGTCCCGGTGCACGATGCCGTTGACGTGTGCGGTGGCCAGCGCCGAGAGCACCTGGACCAGGTACCCCAGGGCGTGCCGCGGTGGCATCGGCCCCAGCAGCACGAGCCAGTCGGCCAGGGTGCCCCCATCGGCCAGGTCCATCACGACGCAGATCTGGTTGCCCTGCTCGACCAGATCGAAGACCTGCATCACGTTCGGGTGGGCCAGGCGGTTCATCACCTGGGCCTCGAGCTTCATGCGCTGCCACAGATCCGGACGCTCGGCGACCACGTCCGGGTGCAGCACCTTGACCGCGCGGTTCACCGCGAAGTGGTGGTCTACCGCCTTGTAGACGGTCGCGTAGATGCCCCTCGCGAGGACGGCGTGCGTGACGTACCGGCCCCCTGCCAGGTGGATCGCCTGCCTCTGATCAGCCGTAGGTCCCTCGGTCGAGTGGAAGGAACGGGACTGATCCTACCGGAATCCGGCGGGTCTGTGAGAATTCATGGCCGCCAGCCACCCCGCCAGGCCCACAGGTTCGCCAGGAATTCTCGCAGCGTGTCCCCGCGGACCTTTGAGGCGCCGCCGCTCCGGGGCTGCATGACAGCCGGCACCTCGACCCACGAGCGCCCCTGCTCGCACGCCTTGAGCACCACCTCGGGGTCCAGGAACCAGTCGGTGCTGACCGGGGCGAGCGCGTCGAACACGGGCCGGCGGAGGAGCTTTGGGCACCCGTTGACGTCGGCCATCGGCACCTGGAAGGCGAGCCGCATCAGCGCGTTGTAGGTCCGGGTGACGGCCAGCCGCTGCAGCCCGTCCTGGCGCACAGTGCGGTGGGCCTTGGCCAGGTCGTGGTCGCCGTCGACCAGCGCCTGGTAGCAAGCGACCACGACCTCGGGACCGACCTGGCCGTCTCCCCAGGTCCAGCCCACGATGTCGGTGCGCAGGCTGCGAAGACCCGCCAGGATGCCGCCGCCATAGCCCGCGTTGGGGGTGAGGTGCAGCGCCTTGCAGGTGGGGCGCATGGCAGCCAGCCGGTTGACGATGCCTGGGGTCGCGTCGGTGGAGCCGTTGTCCACCAGGTGGAGGGTGTGGGGGATGCCGGCGAGGGTCAGGGCATCGTCGAG
>CAZFLE010000170.1:13246-14889 GCA_964519895.1 uncultured Enterobacterales bacterium
TCCTCATCGCGCTCCACAGCATCCGCAGCGAGACCCTGGCCTGCGAGCAGCTCGACTACAACCTGCTCTACCGCTGGTTCCTGGACATGGCCATGGGCACCGCGGTCCTTCGGCCGCCGTGCCCGGAGTTGGAAGAGGTGGCCCTGATCAGGGCATGAAGCTGTGGCATCGGTGCCCTCGAAAATCCAGACGATGTGAATCGGCCTTGAAAGGGCTGTTTCGTCAAGATCGGGATTCAAATATTCTGCGCTCGTCGTCTTGCACACGGTCCCCGCCACAGGCAGCCTGCCGTTGCACCTGCCGATGCCCGGCACCTTGGGCGAGGGCGGAGGCTCCCGCCTCGGCGGAACGGAGGCACTCGTCGTGCTGGTGGACTTTGGAAGACCGGACAGCTCTCGGGCCGGGTCGTCCCTTCTGGAGATCATGCGGCCGCGAATGAGGAGCGCGGTCAGAGCTTGGCACCCCTCTCGTCGAGGCGAGCTGCCGGAGTCGCCAGGGCCCCAGGTCATGGCAGCACGGCTGGACGCCAGTCGCGGTCCCGTCGACGACTGGCCGTGGTTGATGCGGGAAGGCGAGGACCCGGAGACACCCGCTCCGATCGCCGCCCCGAGCCGGCCTGCGAGCTCCACCGACTCCCGATTGAACGACGCCGTGAGCCCGCTCTCCGTGGCGCCCGGTTCGACCCTTCACCCCCGTGGGCCTTGAGCCCACAACCCCCAACCCAGGAGAAGCAACATGCCCCGTATCGGCAACATCAAAGTCATCGACGAGGTCCTCAACGGCAATGCCACGTTCGAGAGTGACCCCCAGCACAACGAGATGCTCGGTCGTGCGGACAGCTTCACTGTCCAGGTCTTCGTCACGAACACCGGAGGAACCTCTCCGACCATCACGGTCACCTACCAGGGCAGCAATGACGGGAAGAGCTGGATCACCAAGCAGACCGTGCTCAGCTCCGTGAATATCGCCACGGCGCCCTACGAGTCCATGACGGACTCCACTGTGAACCTGGTGAACGGTGCCCAGGGCAAGTTCCAGATCAGCCTCGGCGGGACCAACCCCTACGCCTACGTGCGGGTGGTGGTCTGTCTGCGGACGGAGTAGCTCCGATCGAGTCTGGCGGAGTCGGTAGTCGGTCTCCGCTGGCCTCGACCTGTGCCCCGCGGGCCCCACCAAACCGCAGGCCCGCCTGCACCCAATTTCGACTACCCGGATCCCGTCCAGGGAACCACAAACACGTCGAGGCATGCCATGGCAATGCGTCCGTCTGCTGAGCTCCCATCGACTCTCGGCTCCGGCTTCACCCCCTCCATCGCCTTGGAGGCCGCTCCGGGGCCCGTGGTGGACACGCCCCATGTCTGCCTGGAGCCAGGTTGCCTGGCGTGTGCGGCCAGCGCCGCGGTCTGGCAGGTACGTCGGCGCCACCTTCTTCCGGATGGCCTGGGGCCTCCGCAAGATCCTGCGGACTTCCCCCGACCTGGTCGGAGACATCCCGATGATCTTGCCCGCCCTGGCCTCGTACAACATCGGCGTGAATCCCCCGTTCGACAAAGTTGAGGATGGTGCCGCTGATCACCTCAAGGGCAAGTTCAACGACACCAAGGTCCGCATCCACGAGGGCGGTGTCTCCCTGGGCGAGACCG
>CAZFLE010000171.1:0-14785 GCA_964519895.1 uncultured Enterobacterales bacterium
ACATGACTCCCAACACCGGGTACGGCACGGGCATCTTCTTCCCGGCGACCATCGGCACCCAGGGTGGTGCATCCAACGATGGCAACCAGACCGCGCAGTTCTACAGCCCGGGCCAGGAAAACCTGGCCGTCGATCTGGGCGCTGGTGCCTCGGCAGGGTCCCTGGCCCTTGCCCTGGGCAGTGTGTCCGGACTGATCAACCTCGACGCCCGTCTCTCGGCCATGGAGAGCGAAGGCTGGGGCGAGGTCATCTCGGCACCCCGGATCACCACCCTGGACAACATCAGCGCCAGCATCAAGCAGGGTGCCCGTGTGCCGTTCCTGTCGGTGTCTGCAGGTGGTACCCAGGTTCAGTTCATCCAGGCCGCGCTGGAGCTCGAGGTCACCCCCCACATCACGTCGGACGGCACGATCTTCATGGACCTCGCCATGGAGAACAACCGAGCGGACTTCTCCAACGTGGTCCAGGGCCAGCCCTCGATCCAGATCAAGGAAGCCAAGACCCAGCTGCTGGTGGCGGACGGTGACACCACCGTCATCGGTGGCGTGTTCTCCACCGAGGAAGGCGTCAGCCAGGACCGCATCCCGCTGTTGGGTCGGATCCCGGTGCTGGGCGCCCTGTTCCGCAACAGCAGTCGCACCCTGACCCGGAACGAGATGCTCGTGTTCGTGACGCCTCACATCATCACGACCACCGAGAACTGAGCCCCTCGGGCGTCGCCCTTGTCGGCTTCATGGGGGCCGGCAAGTCCACCGTCGGGCAGCTGCTGGCCGAGCGACTGGGCCTGGCCTTCGTGGATCTGGACCGGTTGATCGAGGCTCGGGCGGGTCGGACGATCCCGGCGCTCTTCCACGAGCAGGGCGAAGCGGCCTTCAGGGTGCTCGAGCGCGAGGCCCTGCTCTGGGTCCTGGCCGGCGAGGGGCTGGTCCTGGCCTGTGGGGGCGGTACACCCTGTCAGCCCGGCCTGCAAGACGCCCTGGAGGCCTGGGGCACGATGGTCTTCCTGGACGTGCCCTTCGCTGACCTGGAACGCCGGGTCGAAGGATCCGGGAGGCCGCTGTGGGGGCCGGGGGTTGCTGAACTGTTCGCGGAGCGTCGGCCGCTGTACCGCCAGGCCGGGATCACCGTGGACGGGAACCAGGTGCCCCAGGCCGTGGCCGAGGCTATCCAGCTCGCGCTGGTGCACGGAGGTGAGGGTTGAGCCAGACTGAGCTGCGGGTCGAGCTGGGCGAACGGGCCTACCCGATCGTGCTGGCTCCGCTGTCCGCGCTGGGGCAGCAGATGGCCCGGGTCCTGCCCCCAGGGCCCTGTGTCCTGGTCACGAACCCGGTCGTGCGGCCGCTCCATGGACCGGCCGCCCAGGCGGGGCTGACCAGCGCCGGTTGGCAGGTGACGGTGCTCGAGGTGCCCGATGGCGAGGCCCACAAGACCGTCGGGACCTGGCATGATCTGGTGGGGGCGCTGCTCGACGCTGGCGTGGACCGGCGCACACCGGTGGTGGCCCTGGGCGGCGGGGTGACCGGCGACGAGGTCGGGTTCGCGGCCGCGAGCACACTGCGGGGACTGCCCTTCGTACAGGTGCCGACCACCTTGTTGGCTATGGTCGATGCGTCGGTCGGCGGCAAGACGGGTGTGAACACCCCCCACGGAAAGAACCTGGTGGGCGCGTTCTACCAGCCCCGGCTGGTGCACGCCGACGTCGGCACGCTGACGACCCTGAGCGATGCGGAGTTCCGCTGCGGCCTGGGCGAGGTGGTCAAGCACGCGGTGCTGGCCGATCCCGCTTTCTTCGCCTGGCTGGAGGCAGAGACCGAGCGGGTGCTGGCACGGGACCCGTCCGCCCTGGTCCACTGCGTGACCCGTTGTTGCGCCATCAAGGCCGCTGTGGTTGCGGCCGACGAGCGGGAAGCCGGTGCTCGCGCGCTGCTGAACCTGGGCCACACCATCGGACATGCCATCGAGAAGACCCTCGGATTTGGCACCATCCGGCACGGCGAGGCGGTCGGGATCGGCATGGTCGCCGAGGCGCAGCTGGCGGTGCAGCGGGGGGTCGCCCGGCCCGAGCTGCCCGCCCGCATCCGAGCGCTGCTCCTGGGCCTGGGCCTCCCGGTGAGCTGGCCTGGACTGGCCCCCCAGGCGCTCCTGCAGGCCGCCACGATGGACAAGAAGATGTCCCGTGGTAGACTGACCCTGACCATTCCGAGAGATCTCGGAGACGTGCGGCTCGAACAGGTCGACCTGAGCGAGCTCACCGGCGCTGCCAAGGCCGTGTCGACCCCGATGGAGGACAGATGACCCGACTGCTGATTCCCGGCGCCCTCGCGCTCTGCGCTGCCACCGGGTGCATCTCGGACACAGGCCATCCCGCGCCTGCCTTCGCCGCCCTGTCGGTGCCCGGCGACGTCACGCTGGCCTGGGACAGCACCTACAACGCCGTGGACGACGGCATCGGTGCACTGGTCCTGTTGGACTTCATGGTCTTCGACTCCGACCAGGGCATGCCCCTGGAGAACATCCGGGTCGAGCTGCTCAGCGGCTACGGCGGCATGTACTTGATTCCAAAGACCGCAGTCAAGATCGTGCCGTACCCCACCATCGAAGAGGACGACAAGGCCGCCCTCTGCGACAACAACGAGGACGGCTACATCGACGACGACGCGCCGGACTCCTGCTCGTGGAACTGGGACACGTCCGGCGACGTCTACTTCGAGCTCGCCTCGGACTACGCCAACGCCTACCACCCGAACTACTTGATCGGCGCCACCGACAACCGCGGCATCTTCCGTGCCTACGTCTACGTGGACTCGCTTCCGGTCCAGGGCGGCGGCGCAGAAGAGGGCGGCGCCGAGGAGAGCTACGCTCTGGTCCCGGTCTACGCCAACATTGGCATCGACAGCGAAGAGGTCCAGATCGGGCCGAACCAGACCGGCGGCTGAGCCGTTGTCTGGTGACGGCGTCGACCTGACCGGGGCCCAGGACCGCTCGGCGTGACGCGCATCCTGGTCCTTCAAGGCCCGAACCTGAATCTCCTGGGCAGTCGGGAACCCGAGCACTACGGACGGCTCACCCTGGGCGACATCACTGCGGGGCTCGACCGCCTGGCCGGCGAGCTGGGGGTCGCGCTGACCCACTTCCAGTCCAACCACGAAGGCGAGCTCGTCGACCGGATCCAGGCTGCCGCCAGCGACCACGCTGGCGTGCTGATCAATCCCGCCGCCTACACCCACACCTCGATCGCCCTGCGGGACGCCCTGGCTGCCACCGCGCTGCCCTTCGTCGAGGTTCATCTCTCCAACGTGCACGCACGCGAGGGCTTCCGGCACAAGAGCCTGTTGGCGGAACTGGCGGTCGGACAGGTGGTCGGGTTCGGTGCGGCAAGCTACAGCCTCGGCCTGCGGGGCCTGGTCGCGCATCTCGCCGGCTAGTGTCCAACGGACGGAGCATCGATGGACCTGGAGCGGATCGAGGCGCTGCTGCGCCTGCTCAACGACCAGGAGGTCAACGAGTTCTCTTTCGAGGACGAGGACCTCAAGCTGAAGGTCAAGCTGGGGCCCACCGTGGTCCAGAGCCTCGTGGCTTCGGCCCCCGGCCCGGCGACAGCGGTCATGGCGGCGCCTGTCGCGGCCGCTGCAGCCGGCGTAGCGACCTCGGCCGACGACGACACCCACCCGGTCTCGTCGCCGATGGTGGGCACTTTCTACCGAGCCCCTTCGCCAGAAGCGCCCCCGTTCACCGACGTGGGGCAGGCGGTCAAGAGGGGCGACGTGGTGTGCATCATCGAGGCGATGAAGCTCATGAACGAGATCGAGGCCGACATCGACGGCACGGTCGTGAGCATCGAGGTCGAGGACGCCCAGCCTGTCCAGTTCGGACAAGCGCTGGTCCGCATCCGTCCCTCCTGAGGCCCGGAACACATGCCGTTCTCCAAGGTCCTCGTGGCCAATCGTGGCGAGATCGCCCTGCGGGTCATCCGTGCCTGCCGCGAGCTCGACATCCCGACGGTGGCTGTCTACAGCCAGTGCGACGCCACGTCGCTCCACGTGCGCTTCGCCGACGAAGCCATCTGCATCGGCCCCCCCCAGGCCACCGAGTCCTACCTGAACGTGCACAACGTGCTCTCGGCCGCTCTGGTGACGGGCGCCGACGCCATCCATCCGGGCTATGGCTTCCTGGCCGAGAACGCGGACTTCGCCCGCAAGGTCGCCGATCACGGCATCACCTTCATCGGACCCTCGCCAGAGACGTTGCTGGACTTCGGGGACAAGCTCCGGGCCAAGGAGATGGCCCGCAAGGCCGGCACGCCGCTGCTGCCGGGCAGCGGGGGTGCCGTCCCGACTATCGCCGCCGCCACCGCCCTGGCTGCGACCATCGGCTACCCCCTGATGCTCAAGGCAGTGGCTGGGGGGGGCGGCAAGGGCATGCGTGTCATCGAAGACGACGACGAGCTCGCCCGCGCCTTTCCCTTGGCTGCGGCGGAGAGCCTGGCTGCCTTTGGGAACGGGGACCTGTTCCTGGAGCGCTTCCTGCGGGCCCCTCGCCACGTCGAGATCCAGGTCGCCGGCGACGGCCGGGGCGGCGCCATCCACCTGGGGGAGCGGGACTGCAGCCTCCAACGGCGCCACCAGAAGCTGCTCGAGGAGGCGCCGGCTCCGAACCTGTCCGACGACCTGCGGGCCCGGATCCGCAAGGCCGCCGTCGACCTGGTTCGGACGGCCGACTACCGGACGGTCGGCACCTGTGAGTTCCTGGTCGAGGGCGAGGACTTCTACTTTCTCGAGGTCAACCCCCGGATCCAGGTCGAACACCCCGTCACCGAAGAAGTGACCGGCGTGGACCTGGTCAAGCTTCAGATGCGCCTCGCGGCCGGCGAGCCGATGCCCATCGCCCAGGAAGACGTCCAGCTGCGCGGACACGCCATCGAGGTCCGCATCAACGCCGAGCACCCCTTTGAGTTCACGCCGTCCCCGGGGCTGATCACCGGCTTCCACCTGCCGGGTGGCCCGGGAATTCGCGTCGACTCCGCGGTGCACGAACAGGCAATGGTGCAGCCCTACTACGACAGCCTGGTGGCCAAGGTCATCGTGTGGGGCCCCACCCGCGAGGCCGCGACCGCCAGGCTCCGCAGGGCACTGCAGGAGTGTGTCGTCGAGGGCATCCACACGACCCTTCCGCTCCACCGCGAGCTGGTCGACCTGGACGAGTTTCGGGACGTCACCTTCCACACGAAGTTCGTCGACGGCTGGGTTCCGACCCGAGAGTGACCCTGGCCCACTGACCGAACGTCCCCGCTCCGGTAGACTCCAGGAGCTCCAGGGCACACGGAGGGCGCGTGGCGGTCGATCGCTACCAGATGGAGCAGGAAGCCCAGCGCTACCTGCAGAAGGGCAACACCGACAAGGCCATCACGACCTACGCTGCGCTGCTACGTCAAGATCCGCAGGACCGCCGGGTCCGTCAGAAGATCGCGGGCCTCTACGAGACCGTCGGGCGCACCCGCGAGGCCGAGAAGCACTACCGAGAGCTGGTGAAGCTCTATGCGGCGGACGGCAACGATCGGGCCCGCATGGCCACCCTCAAGCAGCTCCGCAAGCTGGCGCCTCGCGACGGGGGCGTCATGGGTCTGCTGGCCCAGGCCTATCGGGACTCCGAGCTGCCCCACGAGGCCATTCGCCACTACGAGCAGGCCATCAACCTGCTCGGACAGCGGGAGCCCAAGGAAGCCGCCGTGTTCGCCACGGAGCTCCAGGAGCTCAAGCCCGGGGACACGCCGCTCCGGCTGCGCACGGCGGAGCTGTTGGCTGCGGCCAAGGATGAGAAGGGCGCCTACAAGGCCTACCGCGAGCTCATCGATGACCTGAGGCGCCACGGCAAGCTCAACGAGGTCGGGCGGGTGGCCGCCATGGCCCTGCAGATCAAGCCGGACGAGAGCGATCTCTTGTGCGATGCGGCCGAGGCGGCCCTGGCCGGCGGGGAACCCCAGACCGCGCTGACCCAGCTGCAGCCAGCCTATGCCGAGGACCCCCACGACACGCGCACACTGGACCTGTTGGCCAGGGTCTTCGAGGAGAGTGAAGAGCCCCAGAAGGCCCGTGAGGTCCTGCTGGCGCTCGGGCGCGAGTACAGCCTGAAGGGCGACCACGGGG
Source organism: uncultured Enterobacterales bacterium (assembly GCA_964519895.1). GTDB lineage: Bacteria > Myxococcota_A > UBA796 > UBA796 > CAJQPC01 > CAYFPX01. The sequence goes on from CAZFLE010000171.1 coordinate 6,144, forward strand.
CGCGCCTGGCGGCCCTGGAGCGGGCCCAGAAGCTCGACGTCGGAGACTCCCTGGAGGCCGAGGTGGCCCGGGCCCGGGCGTGGGCCCAGGCCGCTGCCTTCCGCCTGGGTGACCTGGCTTCGGCACAGCCCCGGGACGAAGCTGAGCTTCGCGTCGTGGTCCGGGCGTCGGTGATGCTCGGCTACGGGCTGCTCGGTCGCGCCGCCACCGAGCTCGAGTCCCTGCCAGAGGAGTCCGTGGCCGGCCAGGCCTGGGCCATCGAGGTGACCGCGGCGAGCGGCGAGACCAGCCGCGCCATGGAGCTCTGCCGGGCCTTCGAAGGCGCGGTGCCCGCCGAAGACGTCCAGAGGGTCAAGCTCAGGCTGGCCGTCCTTGGGGGACAACCCCTGGATCGCTTCCTGCCCGAACCTGGCGAGCAGGGCCCCAGCCCGGTGGCCGACGAAGACGACCTGTTGGGCGACGACGAGGACGACCTGCTCGACGACGATCTCTTGGACGACGACGACCTGCTCGACGACGACCTGCTCGACGACGACGACGAGCTGATCGACGACGAGACCGTCGACACCGCCGATGACGAGCCGGCGCCGGAGCCGGCCCCTGAGCCTGAACCCGAACCGGTGGTCGACGACGCGGAAGCGGCCGCCGCGTTCTTCGAGGACACCGGCCGGGCCAAGGCCGTGGAGCCACCCGACGACGTCTTCGAGGGGGGAGACGATCTACTGGGCAACCTGTTCGGGGACATCGCACCGACGCCCACTCCGAAGCCCAAGGCCAAGCCGGGCAAGGTCCCGGAGTTCCCGGCGCCGACCGAGGACGAATTCTCCAGTGCCATCCGTCGCGGTCCCGCGCACCAGCCGGGCCGGGACATGGCCGATGACCCGCTGGCGGACACCTGCGCTCTGCTGGACATGGGTCTGTTCACCGAAGCGCAGAGCGCCCTCGGCGGCGTCGATGGCCTGCGGGGTGCTGCCCTGCGAGCGCTGTGTACCGCTGGGCTGGGAGATCTCAGTGGCGCTCGTTCGGCCCTGCTGGACGCGGTGGACGACGCCGAGGAGTCCGACCCCCAGCTGCCAGAGGCCCTGTTCCACCTGGCAGCGCTCAACGCTCGGGCCCGCAAGCGCCGCCGGGCGATTCGCCAGCTCAAGGAGGTCGGCGAGCTGGCGCCGCACTTCCGCCCGGTTGAGGTGCAGCTCCGCCTGAGGGCGCTCGAGGAGCTGGAGAGCTGAAGGCGCCCTACCGCGTGGCCCCTTGCCGCGCCTGGGTCCCTGGTTAGGCTGCGGGTCACCGGCGAGAGTAGCTCAGTTGGTAGAGTCCGAGCTTCCCAAGCTCGTTGTCGCGGGTTCGAGTCCCGTCTCTCGCTCCATCGAAGGCGCCCGGTCCGGGAAGACACTCCCTGGACCGGGCGTCTCGCCTCTGCTGCCCGAAGAATGGAATGGCTGGTCGTCTTGTCAAGGCGCGGCGGATCCTGGGCCGGGTCCTGCTGCTCACCGCTCTCTTGCTGTCCGTGGGGCTGGCGGTGGACCTGCCGGGTGTCCGGGGGCTGGTCGATCGCCGGCTCGAGGACCTGGCCATGGTGGTGACTGGGGAGCCGGTGCGCATCGACGACGTGCGCATCCACCTGTGGCCGCCGGCCCTGACCGTCGAGGGGCTGGTGATGGGAGAGCCCGGCGGCGCGCGGATCCAGGCCGACCGCGTGTATCTCCAGCCAGGACTGCGAGGCCGGCAGCCGGTGCTGGCGGTGCTGGCACTCGAGCGGCCTCGGGTTCGACTGGTGCTCGACGAGGAGGGCCTGCGCGGCTTCACGGCCCTGCGACAGGGCGAGGCGACCCTGGCGGAGTTTCCATGGGACGAACTCAGCGTGTCCAGCGGCTACCTGGAGATCGAGCTGGCCTCCCTGGACGCCAGCATCCAGCTCGAGGGCCTCGAGGTTCGGCCCGACGTCCAGCCCGGCCGGGCGGACCTGAAGATGGGCGCCGTGGCGGTACGGCACCGGAGCACCTGGCAGCGCTCCCAGCCCACGCGGGTGCTCGGCGCCGTCCTGGGGCCCTACGACGTGGTGCTGCCCCGTGTCGACCTGGACTTCGAGCTGGTCGACGTCTGGGGCCGAATCGAGAAGGACCTGGACGGCAAGGGGCTCGCCGACGTCCAGCTGGACCTTGATCTGGACGCGCTCGCCGCGCTGCTGCCGGGACCGATGGTGCCTTCGGGCAGGGTCCGGGTGGATCTCGAGGTCGACGGGCCCAGCGCCGAGGGCTCGGTGCTGACGGAGTTCGCGTTGGTGGACCTGGACAACGGCGATCGCTACGACTTCGAACAGGCGGCGGGGGTCGTGGACCTGGGCCCCAGCGGTGTGGTGTTGCAGCCGCTGCGATGGCAGTGGGCCGAAGGCGAGCTGCTGATCGACGGCTTCGTGGGGTGGGACGGTCAGGTCGAAGCGCTCCGGGTCCAGGGTGAGGGGCTGGACTTTGCTCGGGTGATGGCGCGCACCGCGGTCACCGAAGGCGCGTGGGTGGACTTCGACGCCGACCTCGAGGTGCAGCTGGACGGCACGCTGGTGCCGCTCAGCCTGGACGGGCCGTTCGCGGTCGCCGCGACGGGCTTGCGCACAGGCGCCGAGCCCATGGAGGCGCGAGGGGCCGAGCCCCTGATCGCGCTGCGCAGTGGATCCCTCGAGGGCTCTCTGCACCTGGTGAGTGACGGCATCACCCTGCGCGGGGACCGCACCGCGCTGGGGCGGACCCGCGGCCAGGTCGAGGCCTTCATCGGCTTTACCCCCACCGGCCCGCTGGCCCTCAGCGCCGACGTGGCCCTGGACCTGCGCGACCTCGCCCCGCTCTCCCAGGTCGCGCTGGCAGGCCGAGGACGGGTGATGGGCGAATTGACCGGGCCCTTCGATCAGCTCCAGGTCTCCGCCGAGGCCTGGCTCCGCGACCTGCGCCTGTTCGACGCCCCGCTGGGGGACTCGGTGCACATCGGCCATGTGCACGTCGATCTGGGCGCAGAGGCGCCGGTCGTGGCGCTGGACGGGCTGTCGTCCACCCTGGGGTCGACCACGCTGCGAGGCGAAGCGGGGCTGATCTTCGACACGGACTTCGGTGTTGCCGTGGACCTGCTCGTAGACCATGGCGGCATCGCAGATCTGATCGCGCCCTTCGCGTCGCTGCCTGGCTTGGACGGTGTCGTCTCGGGTGCGCTGTCGCTGTCCGGGCCGCCAGACGCTCTGGACGGCCAGGTGGACCTGATGTTCCATGACGTCGACCTCTTTGGAGAGACCTTTGCCTCGGGCGAGGGGCACGGGCGCCTGGAGGCCGGCGAGTTCCTGCTCGACGATGCCCTGCTCCGCCGGGCCGCGGGTTCCGGTGAGCTGAGGGGGCAGGGCACCGTCGCCCAAGGCGGCGCTCTGGACCTGCAGGTGCAGGGCCGCGGTCTCGCACTGGCCGAATTCGACCACCTGGCAGGACGCGCCGACCTCGTCGGTGGCACGGTGGGGCTCGAGGTCCAGGTGGACGGTGTTCTGGACGACTGGCGGCCCCGAGGTCGGGTCTGGGTGGGCGAGGCGACGGTGCTCGATGAGCCTGTCCAGGACTCTCAGGTGCAATTCGAGACCGAGGAGGGTCTACTGGTCTTCAGCGGAGACCTGGTCGGGCGGACGGTGTGGGGCCGGGGCACGGTGGAGCTCGAGGCGCCTCATGCGCTGCACCTGGATGGGGGACTTGCCGATCTTCCGCTTCACCTGCTCGCTCCCCGACCGGTCGACGGTCGTGCGCTGGTGGCGCTGGCATCGGGCGGGTTGGTGCTGGATGGCACCCTCCTGGACGGCGATCTGTACGGCGAGCTCGTCCTGGACCAGGTCCGCGCGGCCTGGGGCGCCCAGGAGGTGACCAACCCGGCGCCGTGGACCGTGGAGTGGATCGACCGCGGCGTACGGATTCCCCCTGTACGGCTCTCGGGGGGTGCGACCTGGCTCGAGGCCCAGGGCTCGTGGGACTCCTTGGCGGGCTGGACGCTGGAGGGTGGAGGTCAGCTCGACCTGGCCTGGCTCGGCGCGGTCGTGCCGCAGGTCACTCGCGCCGCCGGCACGGCCCAGGTCGGGTTCCACCAGGACACAGACGGGGCCAAGCTGGAGACCAGTGGCACGCTGTCCATCCTGCAGGCCGCTTGGTTCCCACATCCCTTCGAAGACCTGACCTTCTCGGCGCGGGGCACCCAGGACCACTACGAGGTCCGCACGGTGGAGGGTCTGGTCGGGGGCGGCACTCTGGTCGGAGCGGGTGGACTGGAAGCGGCGGGGTGGGTGCCGACCCGGTACGACCTGGCTGCGACCCTGGACGAGGGACGCGTGCAGTTGGTGGACGACCTGCCCCCGATCACAGGGGACGCGGCGCTCCGCCTGACGGGCCCGCCGGGGGGGCTGCTGCTGTCGGGGGACGTGACCGTGACCGACATGCGCTTCGTCGAGCGAATCGACTGGGAGTCATGGCTCATCGAGCCCGGCGGGGAGCTCCTGGTGGAGCTCGAGGCCCCGATCACCGCAGCGCCCCTGTTCGCCTATGACCTGGGGGTCCAGGCCGACGGCACCGTCCTGGTTCGCAACAACGTGGGGGAGGGCGTGCTCGACGCTGATCTCCACGTGCTCGGCGACACGAACCGGGTGGGCATGACCGGCTGGGTTCGCATGCGCCCTGGAGGCATCCTGAGTCTCCAGAACAGGCTGTTCGAGGTCGAGCGGGCCGAGCTTCGCTACGCAGACCCGTGGTCCTTCGACCCCGAGCTCGACGTGGCCCTGGCCACCAGGATCCCCTCCGGGGACACGGACTACGACATCACCTACCGGGTGGGTGGGCTGTACTCAGACTGGACGACCGCTGCGTCATCCGAGCCGTCCCTTCCGATGGCGGACATCAACGCGCTGCTGCTGTTCGGCATGACGCGGGAACAGGTCGAGCGAGCCGGCGGCATCAACACGGCCCTGCTGATCGAGGGGCTGGACCTGGCCACGGGTGTGCGGCAGGGCCGAGCCGAGGCCCGCTTGACGACCGGCCGGCTGGACGTGCTGCCCGATCGCATCGATCTGGTCACCGGCATGTCGCCGCGGGGCGACGCCATGAGCTCCGACTGGCGCCTGCTGGCCCAGAAGGAGCTCGGGGACTGGACGCTCACCGGCGACGTGAACCTGGCGGACTGGGATCAGCGGTACTGGGCCATCGAGCGGGATCTGGCGGGCGCCATCTACCTGACCCTGTACCGGGCCAGTCTGGAAGAGGAGTCCGGCTTGCCCGTCGAGGGTGCCTGGGGCGCGGACCTGGTCTGGCGCTGGGAGCTCCAGTGATCGGGGCGGCGCTGGCCCTGGGGGCTGCGCTCGCGTCGGAACCCGAGGCGCCTTGGACCCAAGGGCTGGCGCTCGGCCAGGTGAGCCTGGAGACCACGGGGAACTCGCTGCCAGGGGACTACCTGCTGCCGCTGTTGCGCTCGTCTCCGGGGGAGCCCTATGGACCGTGGCAGGTGCGCACGGACCTGGAGCTCCTGGTGCGGCTGGGCCTCTTCGAGGCCGTCGAAGCCCACGTGGAGCCCGGTGTCGCCTCCGGGGCCGATGGGGAGCCGGTCCAGGTGGTCCAGCTGGTGTACCGGGTTCAGCCGGCGCCGGTGGTGCGCACGGTGCGGCTGGAGGGGGTGCGTCGATTGTCTCCTCAGGTGGTCCGAGGGGCCGCAGACACACCTCCGGGCGAGCGCTGGTTCGACTCGGTGGATCGGCCCGCGTTGGAGGAGCGGGTCCGGCGCCTGTACATAGAGGCCGGTTTCCCCAGGGTCGCCGTGTCCGCGCAAGCCGAGCGCAGCGGGGACGGCTCGGTCGACCTCACGCTGGCTGTGGCTGAGGGTGAGCCCAGTCGCCTCCACGACGTCACCCTGGTGGGCATCGACGACCCAGGCCTGGCCCGCCGGGCCCGGAACGTCTTGCGTCGTGCGGGTCTCGATGCACGGCGTCCGCCACGGCGCCTCTCGCCGGCCACGCCGGAGCGGGCTCGGGGGGCTCTCCAGGAGGACCTGGTGCGCCAGGGCTGGACCGGTGCCCGGGTCAGCGTGCTGACCGACGAGCACGTGCGGGCGTCGGTGATCGTGGAGCTCGGGGACCGGGTGACCCTGCGCACGGAGGGGTGGGGCCTGAGCCGCCTCACAGTCCTGCCCTGGCGGCGGGCTGTGCTGGCCCGCCAGGTCCGGCTCGCGTCTCGCAGTCGGCTGAGCAGCTGGGAGTTGGAGGAGATGTCGGCGCTGCTCGTGGAGCGGCTGCAGGAGCGAGGCTACTGGAATGCCCGGGTGGACCTGGCCCTCGAGACCCAGGCCGACGACGGACGGGTGCTCGTGATCCGGGGCCGCACGGGTCCGCGCGTGCGGGTTCCGGCAGACGGCGTGCGCTTCTCCGGCAACACGGCACTGTCCAGCGAGACCCTCCGGGCCGCGATGGCCCAGGCGGCGCCGGCGTCGCTGGGCAGGACCAGCCTGCTGCGCAGGGCGCAGATCACGGACACGGACCTGGCCCGCGCCGTTCGCGCAGTCCAGGACCTGTACCGTGCCCGGGGCTACCTGCAGGCCCAGATCGAAGCGACCCCCGGGGCGGTCACGGACCGTCGAAGGACTCGGCTGGTGACGCTGGACGTGGCGGTGCGGGAGGGGCCCCAGGCCGTGCTGGCGGATCTGGTGGTGGAGGGCGGGGATCCGGACCTGGTGCTGGCCTTTCGGGATCGGGTGCAGGCCCAGGTCAACCAAGAACTCAGCCCATTGGCCCTCCAGGCCCTCGCCACCGACCTGGCTTCGGCCCACCGGGGCGCCGGGTACGTGGGGGCAGACGCCCGGGCGCACCTGCGCCTGAGCGCGGACGGGACCCGGGCCAGCGTGGCCATCGTGCTCGACGAGGGAGACCGCATCTTCGTGAGGTCGGTGGCGGTGCGGGGCGTCCGCCGCACGCGGCCCGGCAGGGTCGAGCGGGAGATTCAGGTCCAGGTCGGCGATCCAGCGACGCCCGAGGCCTTGGGCCAGACTCGAGCGGCGCTCTATGAGCTGGACCTGTTCGACTTCGTCGACGGGGGGTGGGCCGGCGACGACCCGGGCATTCGCGACCTGGTCGTGGACGTGGAGGAGAAGTCGCGCCTGTCCGTCGAGGCAGGCGGCGGACTGGCCACCGACGTGGGCCTGAGGGCCTTCACCCGCGGCACCGTGCGGCACCTCTGGGGACTGGGCCACCGGGTCTCCGGAACCGCCCAGGTGGGGTTTGGCTACGGTGGGGACGGCTGGCTGCCCGAGCTCAGCACCCCTGAGTGGCGCGCTGCCCTGCGGTACGAGGCCCCAAACCTGCCCCGCCGCGGCCAGCTCGTGTTCGTCGACGGGCTGCTCAACGATCGGCGCCAGGAGCCGACCTGGCGCGTGTCCCGGACCGGGGTGGCTGTGGGTGTGGCCCTGTTTCGGGAGGACCAGCTCCAGCTCGTGGTGGACACACGGCTCCAGGCCCGCTGGCTGGAAGACGTGGACTCGGGGGCCCTTGTGGCGGGGGACCCCTGGCTGAGCAGCGAGACCTGGAGACCCCAGGGGGGCTTTGGTGTCTCGGGCACCTGGGACGGTCGGGACGATGTGCTCAACCCGCGCCAGGGCGGCAGGTTGTCCCTGGAGCTGGAGCTCATCGAGCCCTGGACCACGGGGTGGTTGGGCCTGCGGGCCGAGGGCAGCGCACGGTGGATTCAGCCGGTCGGTCCGAACCAGCTCCACCTGCGCCTGCGGGGTGGCGTGGCGTGGGTGCCGGGGACGACCTCGACCCTCGCCATCGAGGACCGGTTCACCCTGGGCGGGGCCAGCTCGATGCGCGGCTACCCGGTCGACAGCGTGGGCCCCAAGAACCGGGTGGCCCCCTCCGAGCTGCCGTGGCCGGAGGGCCTGGAGCCGCTCGCGGCCGAAGCGGCCACCGACCGCTGGGTCCCGACCGGCGGCGACGCCTATGCCCTGGCGACCGTCGAGTGGTGGGTGCCCTTTGCGGCGCTGGGGCTCGCCCGCTGGGTCGATGCGTCGGTGGTCGCGTTCGCCGACGTGGGCAATGTGTGGTTCCTGGACCCGGGGATCTCGGCCACGTCCCTGGAGCTAGACCCTGAGCCCAGGCTGCGGTACGGCGTCGGCGCCGGCCTGCGCTATGCCACCCCGGTGGGCCCGGTCCAGCTGGACCTTGGCGTGAACCCGGTGTTCCTGCAGCAGCCTTGGAGCGAGGAGCGGGGTGAGGTGCCTTGGCGGCTGCACTTCTCGCTTGGGGCGATCTAGACTGTTCAGGGGGTGAAAGTCCGGGCTCGCTGTCGCTCGCCTTCGGACTCACCCCTCTGGTCCGGCGGCCTCCGCCTCCGCCATGCGTGGAAGTGTCTCAGGGGGAACTCACCCGGGACCTCGCTCCGCTCGGCCTGCCCTCGCTGGCGCTCGGCCGGTTGAGTACCCCCTGAAACACTTCCGCTCCCGGCTGCGGCCGCCGGGCAGGGCGTGGGCGCTACGCGCCACGCCCTGCACCCGCGGCGCGGGAAGGGGTTGGGCGGATCCGGGAACCCGGGGGGGAACCGGGGTCGGGAGGGTCGGAACCGGGGTCAGGAACCTCGGGAACCGGGGTCAGGAACCTC
>CAZFLE010000172.1:0-14769 GCA_964519895.1 uncultured Enterobacterales bacterium
GCTAGTCCCCGCTGTCCGCCAGGACCCGAGTGACCTCCTCAAAGGTCGTCTCCCCGGCCAGGGCCCGGGCGATGCCGGCGTCGTACATGGTGACCATGCCCATCTCCCGGGCGATGGCGAACAGGGCGGTCTCGTCGCCGCCGGCCCGCAGCACGTCCTTGACCGCGTCGGTCGGCACCATGGACTCGTAGACGGCGACCCGGCCGCGGTAGCCGGTGTCCAGGCACTCGGAGCAGCCCTTGGCCTCGCGGTAGAGCGCGGACTCGGCCTGTTCCCGGGTGAGCTCGAATTCCTCGATGATCTTCTCGGGGATCGGGCGCTCCAGGGAGCACTTGCCGCAGACCCGCCGCAGGAGCCTCTGGGCCAGCACCAGCTTCAGGCAGGACGCCAGCAGGTAGGGCTCGATGCCCATGTCGATGAGCCGGTTGAAGGTCTCGATCACGCCGTTGGTGTGCAGGGTCGACATGACCAGGTGCCCGGTGAGGGACGCCTTGATGGCGATCTTGGAGACCTCGGTGTCCCGCATCTCGCCGACGAAGATCACGTCGGGGTCCTGGCGCAGCATGGACCGCAGGGCCGCCGGGAAGGTGGTGCCGCCCTTCTCCAGGATCTGCACGTGGTTGATGCCCGGCAGGGCCTGCTCCACCGGGTCCTCGGCGGTCACGATGTTGATGTCTGGATCGTTGATGTCGTTGAGCATCGCGTGCAGGGTCGTGGTCTTGCCGGACCCGGTGGGGCCGGTGACCAGCACCAGGCCCTGGCCCAGCCGGATGGTCTTGCGGACCATGGCCAGCTGGTCCTTGCGGAAGCCCAGCCGGTTCAGGTCGGCCAGGTGGGCCTCCTTCTTCAGCAGCCGAATGACCGTCTTCTCGCCGAAGACCGTCGGCAGACACGAGACCCGGAAGCACAGGTTCTCGTCCTTGTAGTCCATGGTCATCTGGCCATCCTGGGGCCGACGGCGCTCGGAGATGTCCATGCCCGAGAGGATCTTGATGCGGCTGGCCATCGGGCGCTGGACCCGCTGGGGAGGCGTCATGACGGTGAACAGACTGCCGTCGACCCGGAAGCGCACCCGGGAGAAGGTCTCGTAGGGTTCGATGTGGATGTCGCTGGCCCGCTGCTCGACCGCCCGCTTGAGGATGTAGTTCACCAGGCGGATGATGCTGGTGCCCTCGCCCAGGCCCTCCATGTCGGTCTCGGGATCGAATTCGCCTTCGTCCCAACCCACGCCTTCCTGGGCCGTGGTCTCGTCCAGGGCTTCGTCCTCGACGATCTGGTCCATCAGGATGGTCGTCGCGTAGCGGGTGGACACGAAGCGCTTGAAGGAACCCTCGGTGACCAGCCGCACGTCGAGCTTGCTGCAGCCGAGCACGAAGCGCAGGTCGTCGATGGCCTGGTAGTTCCGCGGGTCGGTCATGCCGAGCACGATGGTGTCGCGCTCCATCGCCAGCGGCACGGCTTCGTAGCGCTCCACCAGGTTCTGCGGAATCCGTCGGAGCAGGGCCTCGGCCGGGTTGAGGCTCTCGACGTCGGCCATCTTCAGACCGAGCTGGTCGGCAAGCTGGGCGTCCAGGGCCGCCTCCTCCAGAAAGCCCATGTGGACCAAGGTGCTCCCCAGACGGCCGCCGTGGGTGCGCTGGTGCTCCAGGGCCCGCTCCAGCTGCCAAGGCTCGATCAGGTCTTGTTCGATCAGGCGATCACCCAGGCGCTTCTTCTGGGGGGTGGACCGGGCTGGGGCGGTCTTCAGGGGAACAGCGGCGGACATCCTGCCTCCAGGATCGAGCGGTGGGCTCACCCTGGTCGGTCGTGAGGATGGCGGTCTTGAGTGTTGTTGCATTGCCGGGTCAGGGGCGGCGCAGTCGGTACAGCTGGTCGTCGGCGAGGGCCGTCGCGGCCCCCCAGCGCGTCGTGAGCTGGCGGGTGTAGCGGGGATCGCCCCGGTGGTCGTAGACCACGATCCAGGTCCGGGGGTGGGCCGCGATCACCTGGTCCAGGGTCGCCCGGGGTTCCTCGTGCAGGTACACCGCGACGCCGCCGGCGTCCCGGGGCTGCCCGTGCCGGTGATCGCCGTAGTCCATGGCATAGGGCCTCACCGGGGGCAGGGGCTGCCAGGGCCGCAGGCGCCACAACACCGGCGAGCTGGCCCGCTTGTCGTCGTCTGGTGTCCTGGGCGGCGTGAGGAGCACGATCGCGTCTCCCGGCTCGGCCTCTGCCAGGGCGGTGTCCACGGCCCTCGGGGGGTCCAGGGCGATGGCCGCGAGAGCCCGGCCATCCAGCCACAGGCTGCTGCCGGCCTGGAGCGCGCACACCCCCAGGACGAGGCCCAGCACACCGCTCCTGCGGGGCCCGGTGCCCTCGACCCCGGCCGCCACCAGCCAGGCCAGGGGCACGCCGGCTGCGAGGTGGTAGGGGAACTGGTGGGGCGCTGCGACCCCCGCGAGCTGCAGGGCCACCACGAAGCCCTCGGTGGCGATCAGCCCGAGGGCGAGGGCGGGACGTCGCCGGGCGCCCAGGGCGGCGACGGGCAGGAGCAGCAACCACCAGCCGCCGAAGCGGGCCTGGATGTCGGCCAGGATCGGGGCCAGCTTCACCGGGGGCTGGCGAAACGTGCCCGGCTCGGTGGCCAGGGCGTGCAGCTCGGGCAGCAGCGGCGCGACGGCGAGCGCCATGAGCGAGCCCACGCGCAGGGCGACCGCGGGCCCCAGGGTCACGGCGGCGACGGCCGCCACCCAGCCGGCCAGGCCGTGGGTCCAGACCGCGACCACCCCCACCACCCCCAGCTCCCACCAGGGGCGGCCGCAGGCGACCCGGTCCCGCGCCCACCACGCGGCGGCCACCACGAGCGCGGTGAGGGGGTAATTGTTGACCTCGGCCGCGTAGGCCAGCTGGACGGCGCCACAGGCGAGCAACAAGGCGGCCAGGCGCCCGCCCCGGAGGGTCAAGGCGACCGCGCTGGTCGACGCGGCCGCCGACACGAGCAGCCACAGGAGCGGCGCCGGCCACACCCAGCTGAGCAAGCTGTGGACCAGCGGGTAGAGCGGCGGGTGCAGGCCGGCGAAGCCCGTGAGCGCGTCGGCCCAGCGCCCGTCCTGGAGCGCGGCGAGGGTGGGGTGGTTGTAGGTGGCGTACTGCCACGCCACCTCGTCCCAGCGCGTGAGGGCTCGGGGGAGCCGCAGCGCCGCCGCCAGGGCGACCACCGCCCAGGCCGCGCGGTCCGCCCTCATTGTTGTCCTACCGGAACTTCACGGCGAAGCCGAGCTTCTCCTCGAAGATGCCGGACAACAGCGGCAGCATCGGCTCGCCTGTGTCGCGCTCGATCCAGACCCCCTCGCGGAACACGAAGTGCCAGGCCTTCCAATTCGCGCTGAGCCAGAGCTCCCGCGCGGGCACCTGTTGGGACAGGACCACAGCCGAGTCGTCGCCGAAGCGGGTGTCGACCACGCCATCGGCCAGTCGGGGGTCGATGTCGTCGGTCTCCAGATCGTCGATCTGCTCGAACAGGTCGCGGAGCGCGTCGCCGACCAGCTTGCGAAAGGCGCTCTCGGGCATGTCCATCGGGGGGTCCTCGGGCTCGTCAGAGGCGATTGTCGCACCTCCGTAGCCTCCCGGGTACCAGCGCGCGGGAGCATGGGCGATAGACTCGCCGGCGTCACGGGTTCCCACCGGGATCAGTGCGGAGGATCCATGGACATCGAGAGCCTGGACCTGATCGGAGCGGACGGGCTTGGTGAGCACGTCGTCCATGCCGGCCGCCCGGCAGGCCTGCAGGTTCTCCGCCAGCGCGTTGGCCGTGAGCGCCACCACCGGCAGCACATGACCCGCCTCCCGGATGGCCGGGCCGCGCCGTAGCCGTCCAGCACGGGCATCTCACAGTCCAGCAAGACCAGGTCCCACCCCCCGCGGCGACCACGGGCCGCTCCCCTGGAAGCGGGGGCGGGCAAGGACCGACGTCGGCGGTGACGGCAGCGTTGACGGAGGGCCGCCCGACGTCGCGCCGGAGTTGTCCCCGTTGTCCATGGCCCACTGCCCGCTATCGGCGGCGTAGGTGTCGCTGAAGCGCACTTTCGGGCGCGATGAGACGCCATCGGCGGCGTAGGTGTCGCTGGAGCGCACCTTCTGGCGGGGTGGCAGGCCATCGGCTGCGTAGGTGTCGCTGACGCGCACTTTCGGGCGCGATGAGACGCCATCGGCTGCGTAGGTGTCGCTGGAGCGCACCTTCTGGCGGGGTGGCAGGCCATCGGCTGCGTAGGTGTCGCTGACGCGCACTTTCGGGCGCGATGAGACGCCATCGGCTGCGAAGGTGTCGCTCGATGAACGGCGGCCAGTCCGCGACGTCGCGCTGGGCGACGCGGCCTACTGCGGCGTCGGCTACAACGGCGAGATCTTCTGCTGGGGACAGGCCGCCTTCACGACCCCGACTATCTCAGCATCGAAGCCGGACTGGACCACTTCTGTGCGCTCAAGGAGAGCCTGGTCGAGCCAGATCCCGTCGCCGTAGCCGGCGCTCCCGTCGCCGAGGCCACTCGTGAGCTGGCTCCCGGTCACGATGAAGCTGTCCAGGTCCAGCCGCTCGGCGAGCCACGTGACCTCGTGGGGGGCGTCGACCAGCGCACCGTCGTCCTTCTGGGGGAGCCAGCCGGCGTCGATCGCGGACTCGCCGGAGAGGGCGCAGAGGCCGCTGTGCCACGTCCAGTTCGAGCAGGCGCGGTGGTCGTCCAGGGCGACACCGGCGTCGAGCAGCCCCGCGAGGAACGGCGTGCGATTCGGGTCGACCTGGTCCTCGCGCACCGTGTCCAGCGAGATCATCAGCAGGTTTTCGGGCGGGCACCCCGGGAACTGGAGAGGACCGACCTCGAGTCCGACGCAGCCGTCCCCGTCCGTCTCGGGGACGGCCTCGCTGCAGCCCGCGGTGAGCGCCAGCCAGACGCCGAACACGCCGGCACCAGCCCGCGCTGGACCAGCGCCGCCCGGAGCGTCACGGCGCCCTCGAAGCGGATGGCGTCCAGGCCCAGGGCGGTCGCTGCGTCGACATTGACCGGCTGATCGTCCACGAACACAGCATCGCCCGGGCTCACGCCCAGTGTCTGGAGCGGTCCGGTGAAGGCCCGTTCGACGGGCTTGCGGACCCCGGTCTCGCAGCTCACGAACGACCAGCTCAGGTAGCGGGACAGCCCCAACCGGTCTTCGATCAGCCGGTACCAGACCGGGTAGTTCGACAGCGCGTGCAGCGGCACGCCAGCCTGGACCAGCTCGACCAGCAGCGCTTCCATGCCGGGGAGCCAGGCATAGGCGTCCTGGATGGCCTGGACGAAGCCCTGGTGGTCGTAGTCCCGACCGTCGGCGAAGAACCCGGCCAGGAATGTGCGCTCGTCGATGAGCCCGTGCTCGAAGTCCAGCCAGCGGGTCGGGTGCTTGGCCGCGAGCATGTCCCGAAACGAGAGCCCGAAGAACGCCGGCATCACGTCGTGGAAGGGATCCCGCACCAGCGTGCCCAGCACATCGAACAGCACCACCTGCGCCACCCTTGCTCCCGTAGGCCCCAGGGGCCTCCGCTCTATGATGCACCCATGCGCACTTCGGCTTTCTTCCTCGTCTTCCTGCTGCTCTCCGGCTGCCGCACCAAGGACACCGAGGTCACCGACTCGGCGGGCACCATCACGACCACGGACTCCGGGCTCACCACCGGCATCGTCGACGCCGACGACGACGGCTCTCCCGAAGGCGAGGACTGCGACGACAGCGATCCGTCGGCCACTCCTGGAGGCACCGAGACGCCCTACGACGGGGTCGACAACGACTGCGACGAGACCACCCCCGACGACGATCTCGACGGGGACGGCTACCCGCTCGCAGACGACTGCAACGACGAAGACGCCGCGGTGAACCCCGGCGCGGTCGAGCAGTGCAACGACGTGGACGACGACTGCAACAATCTGGTGGACGACGCCGCAGGAGACCTGTGGTACGCCGACGCCGACGGCGACGGCTTCGGCGACGTGAGCACCGAGACGACGTCCTGCGACGGCGACGAGGGGCTGGTGGCCGACGCCAGCGACTGCGACGACACCGTGGCCACGGTCAACCCCGACGCCACGGAGATCTGCAACGGGATCGACGACGACTGCGACCTGCTCACCGACGACGACGACCCGGATCTGGACGGCGCCGACACCTGGTACCGGGACGGGGACGGCGACGGCTTCGGGGACGACGCCAGCGCCCTCACCGCCTGCACGGCCCCAGAGGCCCACGTGGCCGACGGGGGCGACTGCGACGACACCGACGCCGCGGTGAACCCCGACGCCGCCGAGCTCTGCAACACCCTCGACGACGACTGCGACGGGCTGATCGACGACGACGACGACAGCGTGACCGACCAGACGGTCTGGTACCTGGACAGCGACAGCGACGGCTACGGCACCACCGCCTACAGCGTCACGGCCTGCGACGAGCCGAGCGGCTTCGCCGACAACGCCGACGACTGCGACGACGGGGACAGCGGGACCTGGCCTGGGGCCAACGAGTCCTGTGACGGCGACGACAACGACTGCGACTCGGCCGTCGACGAGAACGCGAGCGATGCCGGCGTCTGGTACGCCGACGCGGACGGCGACGGCTACGGCGACGTGGACAGCCCCAGCGCGTCCTGTGAGGCAGGCAGCAACACGGTCGCCGACGCCACGGACTGCGACGACGGCGACAGCAGCGTGCATCCAGGGGCCACCGAGCTCTGCAACGGCGCCGACGACGACTGCGACACCCTGGTCGACGACGACGACCCCGACGTGGCGGACGCGAGCACCTGGTATGCCGACGCCGACTCCGACGGCTTCGGGGACCCCGCTGCCCCGACCGTGGCCTGCGACGCCCCGTCGAAGACCGTCGCCGACGACACCGACTGCGACGACGGCGACAGCGCCGTGAACCCGGACGCCAGCGAGATCTGCAACAGCACCGACGATGACTGCGACGGGCTGGTCGACGACGACGACCCCGACATCAGCGACGCGAGCACCTGGTACCTGGACGTAGACGGCGACGGCTACGGCTCTGCGGACTTCTCGGTCGACGCCTGCTCGGCCCCCAGCAGCTACGTCGCGGACGACACCGACTGCGACGACGCCCACGCCGACGCGAACCCAGCGGGCACCGAGACCTGTGACGGGCTGGACAACGACTGCTCCGGGGACATCGACGAGGGCTTCGACGCCGACGGCGACGGCTACCAGGACGAGAGCTGCCCCACAGGCGACGACTGCGACGACAGCGACGCCGCGGTGAACCCGGGCGCCGCTGAGCTCTGCGCTGTGGGAGACGAGGACTGCGACGGGCTGGACGGCGACGACGATCCAGACGTGAGCGACCCCGGCACCTGGTACCTGGACTACGACGGCGACGGCTACGGCACCGCAGACTTCAGCGCCGACGCCTGCGACGCGCCCAGTGGCTACGTCGACAACGCCGACGACTGCGAGGACGCGAGCGCAGACGCCAACCCCGCGGGCACCGAGATCTGCGACGGCCTGGACAACGACTGCTCAGGCGACGTCGACGAGGGCTTCGACGCCGACGGCGACGGCTTCCAGGACGAGAGCTGCCCGGACGGCGACGACTGCGACGACCTGGACAGCGCGGTGAACCCCGACGCCGCCGAGCTCTGCGCAGCTGGAGACGAGGACTGCGACGGCCTGGACGGCGACGACGATCCCGACGTGTCCGACCCGACCACGTGGAACCTGGACTACGACGGCGACGGCTACGGGGGCTCGTCGATCACGCTGGACGCCTGCGATCAGCCCACCGGCTACGAGCAGGACTCCGACGACTGCGACGACCTGGACAGCGCGGTGAACCCCGGCGCCACCGAGGCCTGCAACGGCTTCGACGACGACTGCGACGGGCTGGTGGACGGGGACGACCCGGACCTGCCCGGCGGGTCACTGGCGACGTACTACACCGACGCCGACGGCGACGGCTACGGCGACCCGGACGACAGCACCGACGCCTGCGAAGCGCCCTCGGGCACGGTCGAGAACGCCGACGACTGCGACGACACCAGCGCCGAGGCCAGCCCCGACGGCATCGAGACCTGCGACGGGCTGGACAACGACTGCAACGGCACGACCGACGACGACGCCGAGGTGCTGGGCACCGGCCCGGACTGCCCGGCGCTGGACTGCGTCGACGTCCAGGCCAACGGCAGCTCGGGATCGTCAGACGGCAACGCCTGGATCGATCCATTGGGCGAGGGCTCCTACGAGGTCTTCTGCGATCAGACGAACGAGGGTGGCGGCTGGACCCTGGTGGCCAACGTCGACGACGTCTCCGACCCCTACTTCGGCGCCCAGCAGTCCGAGCCCTGGGAGACGGACTCGGTCCGCAACGAGACCACCCTGCCGTCCCACACGGCCGACATCAGCCTCACGACCAAGTACGCGTCGTGGGGAGACGTCGACGTCACCGACGTGTACATCGTCTACAAGAACACGAGCCAGTACTTCCTCTGCGAGGGCCTGAGCGTCAATGATCCGCTGGCCGACATCTTCGCGCTCACCCCGGCCACCGGGGCCTGCTCGGCCGAGTGCACCAGCTACTCCGAGGACATCATGCCCGAGGCGTCGACCACGCCGGTCGGGCTGAACTGCAACGACCCGAACGAGGGCTGGATGGAGGCGGGCTCAGCCGAGAACGCCCGCATCGGCGCTCTGTCCAACGAGCACAGCTGCTGCGTGTTCAACGCGTGGCTCGGCGCCGCGGGGGACCGGGGCTTCGCCACGTCGAACCTGGAGAAGACCTGGGGCGCCTACAGCTCCGGGGCCGAATACGACGACAACATCATGGTGTTCGTGCGCTGATCACTCGCCCGGCCAGGGCGTCACGCCCAGGAACGGCCCGTCCGTGAAGCCCAGGGAGACCGGGTAGCTCATCTGGATGTCAGCCACCGAGAACTCCGAGCCCGCGAACCAGGGCTGGGAACCCAGGGTCTGCTCCACCCAGTCATACGCCTGGTGCACCTCGGCGTGGGGCCTGGGGCGTCCCCGCCGCCGGCCGGAGTCGCCCCTCGCCGAAGCTCCCCGGTGGGCCTGTACGCACCGGACGGCCGGGGAGAGCTCCTGCGCCATGGCGCCGTCGAGTCCGACTTCGGGGTCGAGCGGCTGAGGGACGGCTGCGCGGGCTCCGAGTCCGCCCACCCCCCCGCCCGGCCCCGGGCGCTACGCAGCCCGGAGGCCGTGTCACCCTGTCCGTCTGAGGAGTCCCCGTGTTCCCTGGCATCCCCACCTGTGTCGAGGTCTCCCAGGAGGTCACCGACTACCTCGAGGGTGACCTTCCGGCCTGGCGACGGGCCCTGACGCGCATGCACCTCCTGGGCTGCTCCGCCTGTCGCGAGCTGGTCCGGCAGTTCACCCTGGTCAAGGGTGCCGTGGCCGGGGTCCCTCCAGCGGCGGACGACGCCCTGGCCCAGGACACCCGCCAGGACCTGCTGGCGCACTTCGCCGGCGGTGCCCCCGACGAGCCGGACCCCTGACGCTCTCGCGCCTGTCGGACGACCAGCTGGTCAAGCGCCTCCAGGCGCGGGACCCCGCGGTCTTCGACGCGCTCCTGGACGACTGGTCTCCCGGCATGCTCCGCGTGGCTCGCGGGCTGACCGGCACCACAGCGAGCGGCGAGGAGCTCGTGCAGGAGACCTGGATGGCCGTCATCAAAGGCCTGGACGGCTTCCAGGGCCGCAGCTCCCTGAAGGGCTGGGTCTACAGCATCCTGAAGAACAAGGCCCGGACGACCGCCCGTCGGGATGCGCGGGTCACGCCCTTCAGCGCCCTCGGCCCGGAGGAGGCGGATCGGCCCGTCGCGTCGGAGCGCTACACCGCAGGCGGCAGCTGGGCCCAGCCCATCGGGACCTGGGAGGTGGATTCGCCGGAGTCCCTGTTGCTCGCCCAGGAGGGCCAGGCCGTGGTCCAGCGGGCCCTGGAGGCGCTGCCCGAGCGCCAGCGGATCGTGGTGGTCATGCGTGACGGCGAGGGCCTGTCGGCGCACGAGGTGGCCGCAGTGCTCGAGCTGAGCGAGGCCAACGTGCGGGTGCTGCTGCACCGGGGACGCAGTCGCGTGCGCCGGGCCCTGGCGGAGCACCTGCTCGGAGAGCGCTGAGCCGGGCGCTCCGGTGGCCCGCTCCACCCCCCCCCGAGGGGTCTGCCCCGAGCTACTCTCGATGTCGTGCGCTCGCCCCGCCTTCTTCGCCGGTACAGCGCTCTCGTCGGGCTGTCGTCGCTCCTGGCCGCATGTGGCGGGAGCCAAGACACCGCATCCGCGGTCGACGCGGACGGAGACAGCTTCGCCCAGGTCGATGGAGACTGCGACGACGCCGACGCCGAGGTCCATCCGGGGGCCGACGAGGTCTGGTACGACGGCATCGACCAGGACTGTGATGGAGCGTCGGACTTCGACCAGGACGAGGACGGACACGAGAGCTGGCGGCGGGAAGGTGGCACCGACTGCTGGGACGACTCGGCGGTCGTGCCGCCGGGCTTCGAGACCCTCAACGGTTTCCTGCCCGCGGTCGAGGCCGAAGACGTGCACCTCGGGGCGCCCGAGCGGTGGTACGACGGGGTCGACGGCGACTGTGCCGGCGACGACGACTTCGACGCGGACCTGGACGGAGAGCGCACCGATCGACACCCCGCTGACGGGCTCGCCGAGCTCGGCGAGGACTGCAACGACCAGGATGACACCGTGCTTCCCGGCCCCCGACCACGCCATCGGCCAGCCGGGGGTCGATGTCGTCGGTCTCCAGATTGTCGATCTGCTCCTACAGGTCGCGGAGCGCGTCGCCGACCAGTTTGCGGAAGGCGCTCTCGGGCATGTCCATCGGTGGGTCCTCGGGCTCGTCAGAGGCGATTGTCGCACCTCCGTAGCGTCCCACGGGCGAGCACCGGCGATAGACTCGCCGGCGTCACGGGTTCCCACCGGGATCAGTGCGGAGGATCCATGGACATCGAGAGCCTGCTCACCGGCGAGAACGCCTGGTTCGTGGAGCAGCAGTACCTGGCGTGGACGGACGATCCAGGGTCCGTTGGGGCCGAGTGGCAGTCGCTCTTCGAGGGGTTCGGCCCGCCGCCGGACCAGGGCGCCCTCAACGGCGCCCCCCACCTCTCCGCCCGATCGATCTTCAATCCCCGGGGCACCGGTGCGAGCACCGGGGTCGCGGCCCGGGCTGCGGCCTTGCGCCAGGCCCGCACCGTCCAGCTGATCAACGCCTACCGGGTCCGCGGCCACATGCTGGCGGACATCGATCCGCTGAAGCACCTGGAGCGCACCGAGCACCCCGAGCTGACCCCAGCCTGGTGGGGCCTGGACGACGCCGACCTGGACCAGCCGGTGTCGGGCAGCTTCATGCACGGGGTGGCCGACACCACCACGCCTCGGGAGATCCTGGCGGCCCTGCGCACGGCGTGGTGCGGATCCATCGGCGCGGAGTTCATGAACATCCAGGACCAGGAGCAGAAGTCCTGGGTCATCGAGCAGCTGGAGACGCTGCCCCAGCGCCAGGTCCTGGACCACGACGCCCAGCTCCGCGTCCTGGGCAAGCTGTGCGACGCCGAGGGTTTCGAGCAGTTCCTGCACGCCCGCTTCCCGGGCACCAAGCGCTTCTCACTGGAAGGCGCCGAGACGCTGATCCCCCTGCTCGACGTCCTGATCGAGGAGTCCGCGGCCGCGGGTGTGCGCGAGCTCATCATCGGCATGGCCCACCGGGGTCGGCTGAACGTGCTGGCCAACACCCTGGAGAAGCCGGTCCAGCTGATCGTCGGCGAATTCGAAGACGCTGGCGGCACGACCCAGGGCTCCGGCGACGTGAAGTACCACCTGGGCTACTCGGCGGACACGACCACCCTGCGGGGGGACCCGATCCACCTGTCCCTGACGTTCAACCCCTCCCACCTCGAGGCGGTGGATCCGGTGGTCGAGGGCCGCACGCGAGCCAAGCAGGATCGCCACCGCGACGCCGACCTGAGCCGGGCCATGCCGCTGTTGCTCCACGGGGACTCCGCGTTCTCGGGCCAGGGGCTGGTGGCCGAGGTGCTCAACCTCTCCGAGCTCGAGGGCTACAAGACCGGCGGCACGGTGCACGTGATCGTCAACAACCAGATCGGGTTCACCACCCCGCCCAAGGAGTCCCGGTCGACCCCCTACGCCACCGACGTGGCCCGAATGCTGGCGATCCCGATCCTGCACGTCAACGGCGAGGACCCGGTGGCCGTCGCCGCCGTGGTCCAGCTCGCGGTCGCTTGGCGCCAGCGGTACCACCGCGACGTGATCGTCGACATGTACTGCTACCGCAAGTACGGCCACAACGAAGGCGACGAGCCCAGCTTCACCCAGCCCCTCATCTACGACTTCATCCGCAGCAAGCCGTCCCCCCGCCAGGCCTATGCCCGGCGCATGGTCGAGCTGGGCCACATCACCCAGGACGAGGCCGATCGCATCTACGCCGAGAGCCGCTCCCGCATGGCGGCGCCCCTGACGCCCGACGACATGCTCGAGCCGTCGGGTCCCATGATCAATCCGCAAAAGGAGCTGTGGCGAAAGTACGTCGCCGGCAAGCTCTCGGACCCGGCGGACACGGGCTTCGATCTGGAGATGCTCCAGGATCTGCTGGTCAAGGCCAACACCCTGCCCGCCGACTTCAACGCCCACCCCAAGATCAAGCGCCTGCTCAAGCAGCGCCTGGCCGTGGCCCACGGCGAGCGCCCGGTGGACTGGGCGATGGCCGAGCAGGCGGCCTATGCCACGCTCGTGGTCGACGGTCACCCGGTCCGGCTCTCCGGCCAGGACTGTGGCCGGGGCACGTTCTCCCACCGTCACGCCGTGTTCGCGGACATCAAGACCGGCCAGGAGATCTACCCGGTCCAGCACCTGTGGAAGGACCAGGCCACCTTCACCGTGGTCGACTCCAGCCTTTCCGAGGCCGGCGTGCTGGGGTTCGAGTTCGGCTACAGCCTGGACTACCCGGAGGCCCTGGTCATGTGGGAGGCCCAGTTCGGCGACTTCGCCAACGGCGCCCAGGTCATCATCGACCAGTTCATCACCAGCACCCACCAGAAGTGGAACCGGCTGAGCGGCCTGGTGATGCTCCTGCCCCATGGCTACGAGGGCCAGGGCCCCGAGCACTCCTCGGCCCGTCCCGAGCGCTACCTGCTGGCCTGCGCCGAGGACAACATGCAGGTGGCCAACGTGACCACCCCGGCGAACCTGTTCCACCTGCTACGGCGCCAGGCCATCCGGCACGCACGCCGGCCCCTCGTGGTGTTCACGCCCAAGTCCCTGCTGCGTCACTCGGAGTGCGTCTCGTCGCTGGTCGAGCTCGCCGAAGGGCGCTTCCAGGAGGTCATCTGGGAGCACGAGGACCTGGACGCCGAGCGGGTCCAGCGCATCGTCTACTGCAGCGGCAAGGTGTACTACGACCTGCTGGCCGAGCGGCGCGACCGGGCCGAGGAGCGTGTGGCTCTGATCCGGGTCGAGCAGTGGTACCCGTTCCCGTTCCAGGCGCTGGCTCGGGGGCTGGCCGAGTACCCCCGCGCCGAGATCGTCTGGTGCCAGGAAGAGCCGCGCAACATGGGCCCCTGGCCCGTCTTCTGCGACTGGATCCGCGAGACCATGCCCGCGGATCGCCAGCCCATCTACGTCGGTCGCAAGCCCGCCGCGGCGCCCGCCACCGGCAGCAGCAAGGTTCACAAGGCAGAACAGGCCGCCCTGGTGGCGGCCGCCCTCGATCTGGAGAGCAGTCCATGAGCGCAGTCGACGTCGTCGTGCCCCAGCTGGGGGAGTCCGTCACCACCGCCTTCATCGCCCAGTGGTTCAAGCAGCCCGGCGAGTACGTCGCCGAAGGCGAGTCCGTGCTCGAGGTCGACAGCGACAAGGCGTCCCTCGAGGTGCCGGCCCCCGTGGGCGGTGTGGTCGGGCAGTACCTGGTCAGCGAAGGGGACGAGGTCGCCATCGGAACCGCGGTGGTGCGCATCGCCCCGGGTGACGCGCCCGCCGCAGCCGCAGCGCCTGCCTCTGCGGCTGCGCCTGCTGGCGAGGCGCCCTCTGGGTCCAGCAAGAGTGGGCCAGCGGCGCGACAGCTGGCCACCGCAAAGGGCGTCGACCTGGGGTCGGTGACGGGCAGCGGGGTCGGCGGCCGGATCCTTACCCAGGACGTCGCCGCTGCGGCCCAGGGACCGGCGGCCGCCGCGCCAGCGACGGTCGAGGCACCTGAGCCGCCGGCCGGGGATCGGCCCACCAAGCGGGTCAAGATGTCTCCCTTGCGGCGGACGATCGCCCGGCGGCTGGTCGAGGCCCAGCAGACCGCGGCGATGCTGACGACCTTCAACGAGGTCGACCTGACCCGGGTCAAGGCGCTCCGGGCGTCGTACCAGGCCGACTTCGTGAAGAAGTACGGCCACAAGCTCGGCTTCATGTCCTTCTTCGTGAAGGCGTCGGTCGAGGCCCTCAAGGCCTTCCCCGCGGTCAATTCGGAGATCGACGGCGACGGCGTCCTGTACAAGTACTTCTACGACATCGGGGTGGCGGTGTCGTCGCCTCGAGGGCTGGTGGTCCCGGTGGTCCGGGACTGCGACCGGCTGTCCCTGGCCCAGGTCGAGTCAACCATCGCCGACCTCGCTGGCCGGGCTCGGGACAACAAGCTGGCCCTGGCGGACTTCCAGGGCGGCACCTTCACGATCTCCAACGGGGGCGTGTTCGGCTCGATGATGTCGACGCCGATCCTGAACCTGC
>CAZFLE010000173.1:0-14654 GCA_964519895.1 uncultured Enterobacterales bacterium
GGAGTCCTCATGAAGCATCTCGCTGCCCGTGCCCTGCTCGCACTGCCGGGGCTGTTCATCCTCACCACCGGCGTGGTGTTCCTGACCAACCCGGAAGCTGCGAGCGCCAAGCTGCTGCTCGAAGCCCAGAGCGCCGAGGGGCTGTCCAACCTGCGCGGCATGGCCGGAGCCCCGCTCTTCGCCGTCGGCGCGATGCTGCTGCTCGCCGCGATCACCGAGAAGCTGGAGTACGCCCGGCCCGCGGCCCTCTTCCTGCTCACCCTGATCGCCGCCCGGATCGCGTCCCACCTGATCGACGGCCCGACCGCCTCCATCGTCCTGTTCCTGGTCGTGCCCAGCGTGGCTTTTGCCCTGATGGCGGCCGGGCACAAGCTGCTGGTCACCGGCGAGCAGGATTAGGGTCGCCAGCCGACACCGACCGACGAGCGCGGGACCCCGGCCGGCGCTCGCCGACCGGGGCCCGGTCTCTCGGTGATGCAGCCGAGCTCAATAGCAGCGGGTCCAGTAGCCCAGGCCGATGCCGCCGGAACGGTCCGCCAGGTCGTGCCACAGACCGGCCACGTCACCGCCGCCGTCAAAGGTGTCCAGGGTCCAGGCGCCGCCAAAGGTGCCGAAGCCGTCGCCTTCTCGACTGTAGGTCAGCCGGGCGAAGCCGCCGTCGTCATCTTCCAGGTCCGAGAAGCGCATGACCGCGTGGCCGTCGCCGTAGATGCCTTCTCCGTCGCCGATCAGGCCCTGGTCGAGCTTGTAGCCGACCACGCGGAAGGCGCCGTCCACCTGGGCTTCGAGCTCGTCGTCGGCCAGGTCGACCTCTACGTCGGGGCTGTAGCGGGCCAGGATGACCCCCCGCACCGGGCAGGGCTCGGCCTGGGCCATGTCCCTGAGCATGTCGCGCACGTCGTCGGGAATCCGCGACGCGTCTGCACCGTCGACGGTGGCCTCGAGCTGCTCGAGCACGAGTTCGCCGGTGGTGTCCTCGTCCACGCCCAGGGCGTGGTCGAAGGTCTCTTCCAGGTCGGCGAGCTCGCGAGCCGTGGAGGTGCGGTCGTAGTCGCTGGCGTCGGCGTCGCGCTGGGTCTCGTCGGACTCGGCACAGCCGATGAGCAGGATGGCAGAGGCGAGGGAGAAGAGGTTTCGGGTCGTCATGTCGGTGTCTCCGAGGTGAGGGGTCGAGGACAGGGCGTCCTCACCCAGTCAGACCCAGCCCGCTCCGAAGGTGTGCAACGCTTTCTCGCCACAGGCCCCTGACCGGCGGCGGATAGCCGGATTGCGGCTTCCCCAGGGCCGATGTAATCGGCATGTCACCGCCACCCTTGTTCACCTTGCGCTACTCTCCGCATGGGTCAGGACTCGGGACCGGGGATGTTCATGCACTTCCTCCTCTACACGCTCGCTTGCCTCCAGCCAGACGTCACGGACAGCGGTGTCGCCCCCGAGGTCGAGCCCGAGCCGTTGGTCCGCGCCGACCCCACCCAGCCCGACGACATCGACGGTGACGGGTACACGTTCCTGAACGGCGACTGCGACGACCTGGACCCCGAGCGCTACCCCGGTCGCGTCGAGGACTGCAATGGCATCGACGACAACTGCAACGGACGGCCCGACGAGGGCTTCGACGACACCGACACCGACGGCATCGCCGACTGCATGGACCTGGAGGAGTGCGACGGGCTGGACAACGACGGCGACGGCGCCGCCGACGAGGGCATGCCCGACACCGACGGCGACGGCATCGTGGACTGCCAGGACGTCGAGGACTGCGACGGCGTCGACAACAACGGCGACGGCACCGTCGACGAGGGCCACGACGCCGACGGCGACGGCTGGAACAGCTGCGACGAGTGCGACGACACCAACCCGGACATCTCACCGGACCAGCCCGAGGTCGACACCACGTCGGCCGACGAGGACTGCGACGGCTTCATCGACGAGTCCCCCTGGACCCACGGCGACCTGGTCCTGACCGAGCTCATGATCAACCCCGCACAGACCAGCGATCCCAAGGGCGAGTGGTTCGAGGTCTTCAACGCCAGCGACCGGGTCATCCACCTCAACGGTGTCTCCGTGATCACCGACCTGAGCACCGAGCGCATCACGGCCGACGAGCCCCTTCCGGTCCAGCCCGGCCAGAGGGTGGTGCTGGGACCCAACTCGGACACCACCTCCAACGGCGGCGTGGCCGTGGCCCACCAGACCCTCGAGACCTCCCTGACCAACGAAGGCGGCTCCCTGGCCCTGTTCGCCGACGTGCGCGAGCTGGACACGGTCACGTGGGACGCCACCGTGCCCGAGGGCGCCAGCTACATGCTGGACCCCCACCACTTGTCGGCCGACGACAACGACGACGCCCAGTGGTGGTGTCCCGGCACGGCGGCCTGGTCCGGCTCCGACGACCTGGGCTCCCCCCTCGAGGACAACCCGCTGTGCCCCAGCGTCGACCATGACTTCGACGGCTACACCCCGGCCCAGAACGACTGCGACGACGCCGAGCCCGACACCAACCCCGGCATGGCGGAGATCTGGTACGACGGCGTCGACCGGGACTGCGATGGCTGGTCCGACGACGACGCCGACTACGACGGCCACGACTGGGTCGACGTCGGCGGCACCGACTGCGACGACACCCGGGACGACGTGAACCCCGATCGCGACGAGCTGTGCAACAGCATCGACGACAACTGCGACGGCGAGACCGACGAGGACACCGCCACGGACGCCCGGACCTGGTACGTCGACGACGACCTGGACACCTACGGTCTGGCCACGTCGGGCGTGACCACCTGCACCAAGCCGACGGGCACCGTGTTGATCCCGGGCGACTGCGACGACGAAGAGCCCTTGGCCAACCCAGGCCAGACGGAGATCTGCAATGACGGGTTCGACAACGACTGCGATGGCGGCGCCAGCGGCTGCGGCTTGTCCGGCGAGGAGAACCTGTCCGACGCAGACGCTTCGTGGTGGGGCGTCAACCGCAGCGACTACGCCGGCAACCACGTCAGCAGCGGCGACTGGAACGGCGACGGCGCAGCCGACCTGCTGATCGGGGCCTACGGCGCTGGCAGCCGAGGCCGGGCCTATGTCGTCTTCGGACCCTTGACCGCCGGAGGTCGGCTCGACTCGAAGGGGGTCGCGTGGGAAGGCGAGACCTCCAACGACTACTTTGGCTGGCGGACCTCCAGCGCCGGCGACATCGACGGAGACGGGCTCGAGGACCTGGCGGTCGGCGACTACTCGGACGACGACAGGGCATCGAATGCGGGCAAAGTGTCGATCATCCTGGGCGCGGACATGCCCGAGTCCGGCTCGGCGCCGAGTCCCTGGTCCACCTACACGGGAATGAGCAGTTCAGACTACGCCGGCTACTCGCTGGCTTCCGTGGGGGACATCGACTCCGACGGGACCGACGACCTGGCGGTCGGCGCCATGGACGCCGACGGCGACGACAGCGCCTCAGGCGTGGTCTACCTGGTCACCCAGCACGCCGAGGGCCAGGAATCACTCAACAGCGTGTCGATTCGCCTCACGGGGGCCGGTCGCAACGACGAGGCTGGCTACGACGTCGCTGGACCCGGTGACGTCGACGGTGACGGCGTCAACGACGTGCTTGTGGGCGCCGCGACCGCCGACGGGGGAGCCTCCAACAGCGGCATCGCCTACCTGGTGCTGGGGCCGGTGGCCGGCGACATGAGCCTGTCCGACGCCGACACCATCCTGCCCGGGGTCTCCAGCTCCGACGAGGCCGGAACCTGTGTCGCCAGCGCCGGTGACCAGGACGGCGACGGGCTGCCCGACCTGTTCATCGGGGCCTATCGGGCCGACGATGGCGGGAGCTCGTCGGGTACCTCCTACGTCATCAGCGGCCTGACGACCGGCCAGAAGTCCCTGAATCTGGCCTCTGCCAAGATCATCGGGGAGAACTCGTCGGACTACTCGGGCATCGCTGCCGCGAACCTGGGCGACACCGACGGCGACGGCTTCGACGACCTGATGGTCGGCGCCTATGGCGCGGACGACGCCGGGAGCAGCAGCGGCAATGCCTATGTCCTGCTTGGACCGGTCTCCGGGACCGTGCGTCTGGCCAATGCCGACGGCACCTGGTCCGGCAACGGCTCGTCGGTCTACGCCGGGCGAGCCCTGGCCGGCCCAGGCGACGTAGACGGCGACGGCTTCGGGGACGCGCTGGTCACGGCGTATCAGGACAACGCGATCGACTCGGATGCAGGGGCGGTCTACCTGTTGCTGGGCGGAGGATTGTAGCGAGGAGGAACCGCGATGCACCTCCTCCTCGCCGCCCTCGCCTGCCTCCAGCCCGACGCCACGGACAGCGGCGCGGCGCCAGGGGTCGCGACCGAGACCCAGTCCGAGGCCGAGTCCCTCGTCCGCGCCGACCCGACCCAGCCCACCGACATCGACGGCGACGGGTACACCTTCCTGAACGGCGACTGCGACGACCTGGACCCCGACCGCCATCCCGGGCGTGAAGAGCTCTGCAACGAGCTCGACGACAACTGCGACGGTGTGATCGACGAGGACACGGCCATCGACGCCACGACCTGGTACGACGACAGCGACGGTGACGGCTACGGCAGGCCCGCGTCAGCCGAGACCGGCTGCAGCCCTCCCGCGGACACAGTGCCCACTTCGGGCGACTGCGACGACGAGGATCCGCTGGCCAACCCCGGCGAGGAGGAGGTCTGTGAGGACGGCGTCGACAACGACTGCGACGGGTACGACAGCACCTGCGCCACCGGCCTGACAGACGCCGACGTGAGCTGGTGGGGCTCGGACAGGGCCGACACCGCAGGCAGCGCCGTGGCGTCCGGCGACTGGAACGGCGACGGCGCCACGGACCTGCTCGTCGGGGCCACGGGGGTCGGGACCGACGGCCGGGTCTACGCCGTGCTCGGTCCACTCACGGCGAGTGGCCGACTGGAGGCCGTCGGAGTGACCTGGGACGGCGTCGGGACCAACGACGGCTTCGGAGACGTGGTGTCCAGTGCCGGAGACCTCGACGGCGATGGGCTCGAAGACCTGGCGGTCGGCGACTCTCTGGCCGACGACCAGGGCACGGACTCCGGCAGCGTCTCGATCCTCATGGGGTCCAGCCTGCCTGTGACGGGCGCGGTGTCCAGCCCGACGTCCCACTACCACGGAGGGACCAGCAAGGACTACGCAGGGGTCGCCCTGGCGTCGGTCGGTGACGCGGACTCCGACGGCGTCGACGACCTGCTGGTCGGAGCCACCGGGGCCGCCGGCGACGAGACGGGGTCCGGCGTGGCCTACCTGGTCACGCAGCACACCCTGGGCCAGGCGTTTCTCGCCAACATCTCCAGCCAGCTTCGCGGCGCCGTCGAAGGCGACGAGGCCGGCTCCTCGGTGGCCGGGCCCGGCGACGTCGACGGCGACGGGGTACCCGACCTGCTGGTGGGCGCGGTGAGCGCCACCGGCGGCGACACCTACAGCGGCAAGGCCTACCTGGTGCTGGGGCCCGTGACGGGGGACATGAGCCTGGCCGACTCCGACGCCATCCTGAGCGGGGTGGCCCTGTACGACGACGCCGGCGCCAGCGTCGGCAGCGCCGGCGACCAGGACGGCGACGGCCTGCCCGACCTCTTCGTCGGCGCCCCGCGCGCAGCCAGCCATGCCGGCGTGGCCTACGTCCTGAGTGGGCTGACCACGGGCCCCGTGTCCCTGGACACCGCCGCCGCCAAGCTGGTGGGCGAGGACGGCAACGACGACGCAGGCACAGACCTCACCTGCCTGGGCGACGCCGACGGCGACGGCTTCGACGACCTGCTCGTCGGTGCCCCGGAGACCGACGACGCCGGCACCAGCAGCGGCACCGCCTATGTGGTGATCGGGCCGGTCTCTGGCACCGTCGGCCTGGGGAGCGCCGACAGGATCTGGAGCGGCATCGGTGACTGGGCCTACGCCGGCCGGTCCGTGGCCAGCCCGGGCGACGTCGACGGCGATGGCCTGGGCGACGCCCTCGTCGCGGCCCCCGAGGACAACGTCGTGGACCGGGATGCGGGGGCGGTCTACCTCTTGCTGGGCGGTGGGCTCTGAGGGCTACTGTCCGGCAGGAATCAGCCCCATCACCCAGTCCCTGAACGACGTGTCGTTGGCTCCCGGACCCAGCTCCCAGGCGCCAAAGGTGCCCAGCGCCGCCGCCACCAGGATCAAGACCAAGAGGGCCGCGAGCAGCCGGCGGCGGCGTACTTCGCCTTCGTCGACGGCCACGTCCTCGCGGTACTGGCGCAGCACCTCGGCGCCTTCGAGCTTGGCGTCCGCCGGGAAGGGCGGGCGGTGGGTGTAGACCGAGCCTGCCCAGGTGGGGATGCGCAGCTGCTGGTTGATCGCCCAGCCCGATGCCTCGAGGACGATCGACAGGTCGCGGCGGTGGATGCGGAACCCGGCGATGAGCGCCGCCGGCACGACAGCCAGGAACAGGAGCCCCAGGATCGACAGCGCCATGTGGCCGACCTCGATGTGGGACAGGGTCTCCGCCACATAGGCCATCGCCGAGCTGACGGCGGCCAGGGCGATGCCGCCGCTCAGGAACAGCTCCCGGGTCGAGCTGACCGCCGGCGCGGGCGAAGGCGGCGGCTCGACCTTGTCCAGCGCGGTGCCCACCCGCTCTTCCAGAGCGTCGTAGCGGCCCTGGGTGAAGGCCTCGGACCGCTCGGCCAGGAACGAGCCCAGGCGACGGAAGGGCCGCAGCAGCGCCTCGGTCACGCTGATGGGATTGTCGAGCAGGTCGACCACCACCGCTTCGTAGGACTGGAGCTGGGGGTCGTAGAACACACCGCGCTTGCCGACGAAGAGCCGGCCCCGCTCGCGACCGGTGACCGCAGCGGCGACCAGCAGGGGCTCGTCGGGGGTCTCCACCCGGACGTAGGCCAGATAGATCAGGCCCTCGCGGGCCAGAGCGCGGTGGGCGTCGACGTCCTCGATGCGCACGCACAGGTTGAACCGGCGCCCGTCCATGATCAGCGTGCCCACCTCGATCAGCGAGCGCACATTCGGGTCGTAGAAGCGGCTGAAGCCCACGAAGCTGTTCACCAGCTCCAGCATCCAGCGTTGGTGCAGCACCAAGCGCTCCAGGGCCCCGATGCGCTCGAGCTCCTCGGCGACCTCGTGCTCAGCAGCGAACAACACCCGCAGCCGCTGGGCGACCTCGGGGCGGGCATCCCAGTGCTCCAGGGTCTCCTGGCTCAGCCCTTCGACCTGGGCCCCGGCCTTGGCCGCCTGCCAGGCGCCGTAGTCGCGGAACTGGGCCCGGACCTCCCGAAGCTGGCCTCGGTCCAGGGGCCCGGCGTGCCCCAGGGGCCCCAGCACCTCCCGGTCGAAGGCCTGCCAGCGCTTGCGCCAGGCGGGGTTGATCCACGCCGCCGGGTCCAAGACACCGTCCGGATCCGGCCGCGCAAGCGGCGCCTCGACGAGCCGCGCCTCGGCGGTGGCCCGATCGGTCCAAGCGCGGGCGTCCAGCTCTTCCTGGGCCAGCCCCGGGGTGTCGGCGATGCGCCGGTCGTAGCTCGCCAGCTCGGAGAGGGCGAAGTACTCGGCCAGCTTGTCGGCCAGGTCGTCCAGCGCCTGCCAGGCCTGGGCGGGCCGCTCGAAGCCGGGCACGGAGACCGGGTGCTCGACCCAGTCCAGGAACGCCGTCGTCGCCGCCTCGAAGGCGTCGAGCTGGTCCTCGGTGACGCCGGACAGGCCCTGGGCGTCGTGGACCAGTCCCAGGCACTCCCCCACGTCGGCGATCAGAGCCTCGACGTCGGCATCCCCCGTGGACGCGAGGGTGACCACC
Source organism: uncultured Enterobacterales bacterium (assembly GCA_964519895.1). Lineage (GTDB taxonomy): Bacteria > Myxococcota_A > UBA796 > UBA796 > CAJQPC01 > CAYFPX01. The sequence continues at coordinate 7,808 of CAZFLE010000173.1, forward strand.
CCATCGCCGGCGGTCAGGGCCTCGGCCATCTGGGACTGGACCTCGCGGATCTGGGCCAGGGACACGGTGGGGCTGTCGGGCTGTTCCAGGAACGCCAGGACCCGCTCTGCCGTGGCTCGCAGGGCGGTGCTCTCGTCGTCCTGGGCGAGTGCCGCCAGCGCCAGGGTGTCGCTGTGGGCGTCCACGCCGGTCGGGTCCGCCAAGCGATCCAGCAGCCAGCGCACGCCGTCCTTGAGCTCCCTGGGCCGGAGCCGCCCGTCGGCGTCGTCGTCCAGGTGCCGCAGGAGCTCGGGGTCGCAGCGAATGCCCTGGGTCGGGGCACTGGTCGCGATCCAGCGGGCCTCGTCCAAGGCCCACAAGCCCTCCAGGTCCTGGGCGGTCTGGAAGATGGGCTGCATGCAGCCCCCGAGCCGGTGGAGCTCCAGTCGGGACATGGGTTGCCTCGGCGGGGGAGGGAGGAGCCCCCGGGCCCGGATCATACGCCTGGGGCCGCTCCCGGGTGGCGCCGGGCCGCGCCAGCGTGTACCTCAGCTGTGATGTCCGTCGCGCTGCTCTTGTCAATCCTCCCCGGCTGCAGCGACGGCGCTGTGGACACCCAGCCCGCGCACACCGACTCGGCGGACCCGACGCCATCGACGACCCCGGCCGACTCCGGCGACACCGGGACGACCGCGCCCAGCGCCCCTGGGATCTGCGTCAACGAGATCATGGAGGACAACCGGGAGACCCTCACCGACGAGACCGGCGGCACCCCCAGCTGGATCGAGCTCCACAACCCCGAGCGGGCCGACGTGTCCCTGGCGGGTTGGACCCTGACCGACGACACCGACGAGCCCGACCGCCACGTGCTGAGCGACGGGCTCGTGCTGCCCGGGCTGGGCTACCTGTTGCTCTACGCCGACGACCAGCCAGAGCTGGGCGACCAGCACCTGGGCTTCGAGCTCAACCGCATCGGGGGCCGGGTCACCCTGTACGCCCCCGACGGCACCCAGGTCTCGAGCGGCGAGTGGATCGACGAGTGGGACGCGGACATGGCGCGGGCCCGCGAGACCGACTGCTGCGACGACCCGGTGTGCTGGAGCTCCCTGCGCACCGGCACGCCCGGCGAGACCAACGTGGTGCCCGAGATCGAAGACACCATGCTGGCCCCGGCCCAGGCCACCTGGCGCTACCTGGACCAGGGCGTGGCGCCGGGCGACGACTGGCGGGACCCGGGCTTCGACGACGGGGACTGGGCTTATGGTCCCGCCCCCCTCGGCTACGGCGACGACCACCAGGTCACCGAGCTGAGCTACGGCGGAGACCGCGACGACAAGCACCCCACCACCTGGTTCCGCAGCACCTTCCAGGTGGCCGATCCCGACGCCTTCGACGCGCTCCGGCTGGAGCTGCTCTACGACGATGGCGCGGCGATCTACCTGAACGGCACGGAGATCTTGCGGGCGGGGCTGCCCGACGGCGAGCTCAGCGCGGACACCTACGCCACGCGCACCGCTTCGGGCAGCGGCGAGACCAGCTACAACCCGTTCTCGGCCAGCCCCGAGGCGCTGGTGGCGGGACTCAACGTGCTCGCTGTCGAGCTGCACCAGGCCGCCCCGGACAGCTCGGACCTGGGGCTGGACCTGGCGGTGATCGGCGAAGTCGTCCTGGAGCCGCGCTAAACAACCCCATGCGCATCGAGATCTTCGCCCCCTCCGGCGGCTCCTGGGCCCAGGTCCAGTCCGCTGCTCGTCTGGCCGAGGCCGCCGGCTGTGCCGGCCTGGCCGTGCCCGAGATCGACACCGACCCCTTCGGCAGCCTGGTGGCCAGCGCCCTGGTGACCGAGCGGATCCAGCTGCGCACCGCCATCGCCGTGGCCTTTGCCCGCAGCCCGATGGAGACCGCCACCGCGGCCTGGGACCTGCACGTGAACTCGGGCGGGCGCTTCGGCCTGGGCCTGGGGACCCAGGTCAAGGCCCACAACGTGCGGCGCTTCTCGGTGCCCTGGACCCCGCCGTCGCCGCGTCTGCACGAGTACGTCACCGCCCTGCGGGCCATCTGGCGCTGCTGGCAGCTCGGGGAGCGCCTGCGCTTCGAGGGCAAGCACTACCAGTTCACCCTGATGACCCCCGAGTTCAGCCCGCCTCGGACCGACCACGGCCCCATCCCCATCCACACGGCTGCGGTGCGGCCGGCAATGATGCGCCTGGCCGGCCGGGTGGGCAACGGCGTGCGGCTCCACGGCTTCTGCACCCGCGCCTACCAGGAACAGGTCGCCCTGCCGCAGCTGCAGATCGGCCTGGACCGCACCGGGCGGCCGCGGGAGCGCTTCGAGGTCTGCGGCGGCGGCTTCGTGGCCACCGGGCCCACGGCGGACCACGCCCGCAAGCAGGCGGAGTGGGTGCGCTACCGGGTGGCCTTCTACGCGTCGACCCCGAGCTACTGGCCGGTGATGGAGACCCACGGCTGGGGCGACCTGGGTCGGGAGCTCCACCAGATGACCCGGGACGGGCGCTGGAAGGAGATGGCGGCGAAGATCCCGGACGACGTGCTCTACACCTTTGCCGCTGTCGCACCCTTTGCCGACCTCAAGGCCGCGGTCCAGGAGCGGTTCGAGGGCCTCTCGGACAGCATCGAGCTCGCCTGGCAGGCGGAACTCGAGCCGGCGGCACTGGCCGAGCTCGCCCAGGACATCGGCGCCATCCCCACCCGGTTCGAGGGACACGACACCGCCTGGGACGAGGGGCTGTGACCCCAGCGGTCCTGGCGCTGCTGGGCTGCACCGACACCACCGGGGACACCGGCGTCCCGGACTCCGGGCCGTGGCCGGCCTGCCAGACCCCCGGCCCCCTCGACGACAGCCTCCGCCTGCACCACGTCCAGGCTCTCGCCACCCACAACAGCACCCACATCGAGCCCGACACGGTGCTCGACGACTCCCACCGCTACACCCACGCGCCCCTGGCGACCCAGCTCGACGCCTACGGCGTGCGCGGCTTCGAGCTGGACCTGCACCTGCGCGACGGGGTCGGTCTCCAGGTCTTCCACCTGCCGGTCATCGACGAGGAGACCACCTGCCTGGCGTTCAGCGACTGCCTGGCCGAAGCCTGGACCTGGTCCCGTGAGCACCCCTGCCACCTGCCCCTGCTGTTCTGGCTGGAGCCCAAGGACGACGTCGACGCCCTGGTGCCGGATCTGCTCCCCCTGTCCGGATCCTGGGACCTGGTCGACCAGACGATCCTGGACGCGTGGCCCCGGGATCGGCTGTGGACCCCGGACGACCAGCGCGGCGACGCCGAGTCGGTCTCCCAGGCCGTCCAGGACCAGGGCTTCCCCACCCTGGGCGAGCTCCGCGGGCACGCGATCTTCGCCCTGCTGGACGGCGGCGACCATCGGGACGAGTACTTGGACGAGCACCCGGGTGCCCAGGGCCGGGTGGTGTTCCCCAGGGCCGACAGCCCGGACGATGCCTGGGCGGCGATGTTCAAGCTCAACGACGCGGTCTCCAGTGCGGACCAGATCGGCGAGCTGGCCCCCCAGGGCTTCGTGGTGACGAGCAACGTGGACGGCGCCAGCAGCAGCGACGCCGACAACGCGACCAAGCTCGCGGCTTCGGTGGCAGCGGGGACCCACTACCTGGCGTCGGACTTCCCAGGACCGGTCGAGGACCGGTCGTACCAGGCGGCGATTCCAGGGGGCGAGCCCGCGGGCTGCAACCCGGTCACAGCCCCTTCGGAGTGCACGGCTGCGGCCGTCGAAGATCTGGATACAGCCCTTCGATGAAGCGAGTCGCGCTCCTCATCGCGGTCGTCGGCGTCACCCTGGCGGTGCTGTTCTGGCCGGAACGGGGGCCAAGGATCACCGGCGCGGCGCCGCCCCAGGCGAGCCCTCGCCCAGAGCCCGAGACGACCCCCCGGCGGGTGACCCTGCCTCGCCCCGAGCTCCCGACCCGCACAGGCTCGGAGCCGGAGCCCGCCCCTCAGGCCACCCCGGCGGACCCGGCAGCCCAGCAGGACGACTCGGTCGCGGATGCCCCGACAAGGGACCGGCCCTACCCCCTGCCCGTCCCCCAGGACATGACCGCCGTGGCCATCGACCGCACGGTCAAGGACCTGCTGCCGGACATGGTGACGTGCCTGAACGCCTGGGGTGCGGCCGACGTGACCTTCACCGGCAGCGTCGCACTGGGCTTCGACATCGGCCCCGAAGGACTCAGCGAGGTCTGGGTCGAGGACGTCGAAGACATCCCCGACGGCCCCCTGACCTGCCTGAGCGGCGCCATCTGGGACGCGGCGTGGCCCCCCTTCGCCGACGACACGACCGTGACCTACCCCTTCCAGGTCGAGGTGAGCCGCGACACGGGGCCGGCGCAGTGATCGCAGGCCTGCTGGTCCTGGCCTGTGCCGATGCGCTCCCGTCGGCTGGCATGGAGGTCACCGACGCCCTGAGCGTCCAGGCCCTCGGCGACCTGGACCGCGACGGCCGCACGGACTGGGGGGTCGCGATGGGGTCCCAGGACGGCGGCGGCGTGGGTCTGCACCTGTTCCTGGAGGGCATCCCGCTGGGCGAGACGTGGGACGCGGCCGACGAGGACCGGCAGCGCAGCGCCTGGGTCGTGCCGGGCGCGGACTCCGACCAGACCCCCCGGATCCTGGCCCCAGGCGACCTGGACGGCGACCGCTACGACGACCTCTTCATCGGTTGGTGTGCCGGTGACACCGCCACGACCTGTGATCCGGAGAGCCGCGTGATCTGGGGCCGGGAGACGTGGTCCGACAACGACGCCACGCCGGCGGATCTGACCGCGTCAGGCGCCGGTGCCCTGGCCGCCCCCCACCCCCTGGCCGACCTGGACGGCGACGACCTGGCGGATCTGATCGGCGGGACACCCGAAGCGCCTCCGACCGACCTGCTGCTCGGCAGTGCGGACCGCTGGCAGGGTGCGCTGGGCCCCGAAGACCTCATCACCTGGTCCGGCGACGTCGAGATCCTGCAGCCCGTGGGCGACGTCGACGGCGACGGCCTGGGCGACGTGGTGACCCAGGGCGCCGACTGCGCCCTGTCCTGGAAGAGCGGCGCCGAGGACTTCGACGACTTCGAGGCCAACCCCACCCAGGCCGAGGTCCTGCTGCCGGACCCGGGCTGGGGGGCCGTGGTCCCCGGACCAGCCGGCGATCTCGACGGCGATGGCATCGACGACTGGTGGCTCCGCCCCACAGGCGCGGTCTCCGGATGCGAGGACCCGGATCCAGACGCCGGCCTGGTCCTGGTCCAGGGCCGCTCGGGCGGGCCGGACCTGCTGTACGCGGCTGTCCTGGCGCCAGCGGGAGACGCCGCACTGGTCGACATCGTGGGCGGCGGAGACTGGGACGACGACGGTCACGACGACCTGATCCTCCTCACCGAGGACACCGGCGCGTGGACCGTGCTCCCCGGCGCCGACGTGGTGTTCGGTGCCCCGGGGCACCTGCTCGGGACCGACCGGGTGGAACAGGGGGTCCTCGGCGGCGCCTGGTGGCTCGGCAAGCTCGACGAGCAGCCCGGCGACGAGCTGGCGATCGGCGTCCTGGACACCGGCTCTGGCGGCTACACCCGTGTCACAGGCCACTCGACCGGCCCCTGAGTCTGCGCCCCCGCTGCTGCCCCGACGTGAGGCATGATCGGCTGCCGTCACCCCGCGAGGCAGACCCCATGGATGACATCCAGCTCTTTCTGGCCGACGACTCCGGCGAAGAGGCCCTGAAGGGCGGCCTGGAAGAAGACGCCCTGGCCGAGGCCGACGCCCCGCCCGAGGACCCTGGCGAGGGCGGGCCGCTGAGCTTCCGGGCCAGCGACGAGGACCCGAACGACCTCTACGCCCAGGGCTGGGGCGTCATCGCCCCAGAGGGCGCCGAGGGCGACCGCCTGCTCCAGATGATCCAGCCCCTGATCGACAAGCGCACAGAAGACCAGGACATGCCGGTGACCGTGTTCCGCGTCCCCCCGGACATGGACCACGAGCAGTGCCTGGACTGGGTCGACAAGGTGCTCGAGGACCCGGACGCCGACGTGGCGGACATCCCGGCGTACCTCACCGTCCTGGGACGCATGGACCAGGTCTCCCTGGCCCTGCAACAGGTCGCCGCCATCGACTCCTACGTGGGCCGGATCGGCTTCGAGCGGGAGCAGGACTACGAGTCCTACGTGGCCAAGCTGGTCGCCCATGAACAAGCCCAGGCCGCCATCGATCGGGGCCGCGCCCTGTTCTTCAGCAGCCTGGACGGGACCGGGGCCACCACGGTGGCCCAGAAATTCCTGATCGAGCCGACCCTGGCCGACGCTCGCCGCTTCATGGAAGAGGCCAAGACCAACCCGCGCAAGGACCGCTTCCCGGTCAGCGAGCTGCTGGAGCTGTCGACGGACCGCTACGAGTGCGACGCGTCTGCGATGGTCGACGCCGCCCGCAGCGCAGCACCCAGCGTGCTGTTCTCCATGAGCCACGGCACCGGCAGTCCCAAGGACGGTTGGAGCAGCGGAGACCACCAGCGCCAGGTCCAGGGCGCGCTCTCGCTGGGTGGCGGCGAGAAGCTGATGGGCGAGGACATCGCCGGCCGCCCCTTCCTGCCCGGCGGCATGTGGTTCCTCTTCGCCTGCTACGGCGCGGGCACTCCGAACCGCAGCGCCTACTTCCACTGGCTCGCCAAGCTTCGGGAGCAGCGGCGCTTCCGGGGCCGGGCCGAGCGCGTGCTCCACGGCCTGCCCGACGGCAAGGAGCGCCCGTTCGTGGCCAACCTGCCGCTCACGGCCCTGGCCAGCGAGCACGGCCCGCTGGCGGTGCTGGGGCACCTGGACCTGGCGTGGTCCTACAGCTTCCAGGACCCCGGCCGCC
>CAZFLE010000174.1:0-14546 GCA_964519895.1 uncultured Enterobacterales bacterium
CTCAGGGTCCCGCAGTGCAGCACCCCGCCGTCCCGGTCCCAGGCCTTGAGCGCCCTGGGCCGAGCACCCTCAAAGGACACCTCGCCATAGGCATCGTCTTCGATCAGGGCCACACCCAGCTCTGCACACAGAGCGACCAGCTGTGCCTTGGCCTCGTCGGGCATGAGCGAGCCCAGTGGGTTGGCGAAGTTCGGCATCACGACCAGCGCCGCCGGGCTCTCCCAACCGATGGCCCGCTCCACCGCGACCACGTCGAGGCCCGTGCCCGGGTGGGTGCGCACCTCGACCGCCTTGAGCCCCTGGCTCGACAGGATCTCCAGCAGACCGAAGTAGGTCGGAGACTCCACCAGCACGGTGTCCCCGGGCTTGGTGACCGCGCGCAGACTCAGGTTCAGGGCCTCCTGCCCCCCGGTCGTGACCACGATGTCGTCGGGCCGCACCGAGCCGCCGGCGTCGATCAGCCGACCCGCAAGCACCCGACGCAACCGCTCGTGGCCAGGGGCCATCACGTAGGCGTGGCTGTCGGGACGCTCGCGGGCGACCCGGCCGATGACCCGGTTCAAGGCCTCCCGCGGGACCAGGCCCGGGTGGGGCAGGCCGCAGCCCAGGCGCACCAGCCCCATGGGCCCCGCCACCACGGAGACCCGCATCATCAAGTCGGCCCGGTCCACGTCGCGAGCGACCTCGCGCGGGGGGATGGTCCGAGGCTCGGGCAGGCGCCGGACCGACGTGCGCACGTAGTGCCCCGACTGCGGTCTGGCCTCGATGACGCCGCGGTCCTCCAACAGCCGGTAGGCCTGGAGCACCGTGGACAGGCTCACCCCCCACTGCCGGTGCAGCCGGCGGACCGACGGAAGCCGGTCGCCAGGCCGCAGCGTGCCGTTGTCCACCAGCCCCTGCACGCGCTCGGCCACCTGTTCGTAGAGCAGGGTTCCGGCTGGGCGGATCCGTAGCGCTTCCATGGGGCCTCCGAGGGGGGTCGCGTCCAACGGTAGAGCCTCCTGGTCCCGGTCGACAGATACAGTCCGGGGCATTCTGTACCGGTACAGTTCAGGAAGTCATCTGTAACCATCACACTTCGTCGAAAGTGCGTCTGTACCGGTCTCTCCGGCGGCTCCACGCTGACCGCCGGAGGTGCTGGATGAGCACGAACAAGTGGCTGATCGCCGGCGGCATGGCCGTCATCTGTGGCGTGTGGGGCTCGACCTACCTGGCGATCCGGGTGGTGGTGGAACAACTGCCGCCGTTCACCATGGCCGGGGCGCGTTTCCTGACAGCCGGAGTGCTGCTGTACGGCTTCCTGCGGCTCCGGGGCGTGCCCGCCCCGGACCGTGCCGCGTGGCTTGGCGGCGCCCGAGCCGGCGCCCTGATGCTCGTCGGGGGCAACGGCGTGGTCTGCTTCGCCGAGCAGTGGGTGCCCTCGGGCATCGCCGCCCTGGTGATGGCCGGGAGCAGCGTGTGGCTGGTGCTGTGGCACTGGGCCTTCGGCGGTCCACGTCCCACCCCCCGCAAGGCCCTGGGCACGGCCATCGGCTTGAGCGGCGTCTTGGTGCTGGTGGGCCCCGGGGGAACCGAGGGACCCTGGTGGGGCGTGCCCGCGCTGCTCTTCGCGAGCAACTGCTGGTGCCTGGGCTCGCTGTCCCTGCGCTCGGCCCGTATGCCCGCCAACCCGGCCATGACCTGCGCCCTGTACTCCTTGACCGGGGGGTCACTGCTGCTGGCTCTGGGCTGGACCCTTGGGGAGTGGCCGAGGGTGGACCTGGCCGCGGTGCCCGACGCCGGCTGGCTGGGCCTGGCCTGGCTGATCGTGATGGGCTCTCTGGTCGCCGGCAGTGTCTTCACCTGGCTCCTGCGCAACGCCCCCATCCACGTGGTCTCCAGCTATGCCTTCGTGAACCCGGTCATCGCAGTGGTCCTGGGCGCCACCTTCCTGGCCGAGCCCTTCGGGACCACCGAGGCCCTGGCCTTGGGCCTGGCCCTGGCCGGCCTGGCCCTGGCCCGGGGTGGCCCCAAGGTCCCCGCCACGAAGTCACTCGGAGGCCAAACCAGAGTCTTGCCCCAGCCACAGAAGGCCGTGTCATAGCAATTCAAGACCGAAACCTTAATGCTTAACAAAAGGTTCCTGACCCCTGTTCTTCCCTGTTCTTCCCAATCTCCACCGGCTAGAAAGGCGTGATCTCCGAGAGCGGGCGCGTCTCCAGCGTGAACCCCGAGAGCACGCCCACCTGAAGCTCGTCGGTCCGCTCGATCTTCTTGAGCTCGCCGACCGTGAGGTTCAGGGTGCCGTCCTCGTCGGTCAGGTAGGTGAAGGCCGGACCGACGTCGTGGGCCGTCCACGCGCCGCTTGTGGGGTCGTAGAGCCCCAACATCTGAGTGAAGGCGTGGTCCTCGTACTCCTTTTCATAGGTCCAGCCCTCGCTGCCGACGTAGGCCTGGATCTCCTCGTCGATCTCGGGGGTCAGGTCCTTCCAGCCGATCGCCAGGAACAGCCCGTCGAGCACGGCGGTGGGGGCCGTGGAGCCCCACTCCTCGGGATCCAGGTCTGTGCAGTCGGTCTCGGTCATGGACAGGCTCACCGCGAATCCGGCCCACTGCGCCTCGTCCAGAGTGGCGAGGCCCTCGATCTCCATCGCCCCGATCCAGGTGCACATCAGCCCGGGGCCCAGCAGGTAGATGGCCATGTAGGCCGGCACCGCGCCGGAGCTGTTGGCGTAGTACTTGAACTCCCCCAGGGTGTCGCCGTCGTAGTAGCCCCAGGCCTCGAACGCGTACTCGGTCGGGTGGAAGTAGTCGTCGGTCGGCTCGGGCTGACCGGTGTCGCTCCACCACCCGCCACCGGATCCCGGACAGGCCACCAAGAGCGACAACCACAACGCCATCCCCAAGGTCATACCTCGGCTCCCGGAGCCGTCGCTACACTGGCGCCGTGGATCACCCCTACGGTGACATCGCCCGACAGTTCCTGAGGGCCCTGCGCGGCCCCCGGTCCCAGGTCGCCTGGTCCCGGCGCCTCGGGTACCGCAGCAACGTGGCCTACACCTGGGAGTCCGGTCGGCGCTGGCCCACCGCGGCCGAGGCCCTGCGAGCCGCCGGGCGCACTGGGATCGACGTGCGCGCGGCGCTGATCCGCTTCTACGGCACCGAGCCCCGCTGGCTCCCGGACCAGCCCGCGTCGCCCGAGGCCCTGGCCGCACTGATGGACGACCTGCGCGGCAGCCATCCGGTCAGCGCCCTGGCCAGGGAGTCGGGGCTGAGCCGCTATGCCCTGACCCGCTGGCTATCGGGCCAGACCCAGCCCCGCCTCCCAGACTTCTTCCACTACGTCGAGGCAGCCAGTCTGAGGCTCGTGGACTTCGTGACCTCGTTCGTCGAGCCCGACCAGGTCCCGGCCATCGCACCCACCTGGAATCGCCTGGAGGCACGGCGCAGGGGGGCCTTCGAGCTGCCGTGGACCCAGGCGGTGATCCGGGCCTTCGAGCTGGACGACTACCGGGCGCTGCCGGCCCACGAGTCGAGCTGGGTCGCCGCGCGACTGGGCATCAGCGACGAGGAAGCCACCCGCTGCATCGACCACCTGGTCGAGACCGGCCAGCTGCGCTGGGAGGGCGCCCACCTGGCCCTGGACGCCCTGGCCGTGGACACCCGCCGGCGCCCCGACGTGGGCCGGCGCCTGAAGCAGCACTGGACCCAGGTGGCGGAGGAGCGCATCCTCGGCGGGGCGCCGGGCCAGTTCTCCTACAACGTCTTCACCGTCTCCCGCGCCGACTTCGAGCGGATCCGCGAGCTGCACCTGCAGTACTACCAGGAGCTGCGCAACGTGGTGGCTGCCAGCGAGCCCGGGGAGTGCGTGGCGGTGGCCAACGTGCAGCTGTTCGCCCTGGACGGCGAGCCGGAGCCGTCCCAGGAGTAGGATCGACCTCGGCACCCCCGCCCTGGGAAGATCCCTTGAGCGAGCTCCTCCTCGAAGGCCTGTCTGACGGCGCCCGCCTGCTCCTCTTGGTGGCCGCCCACCAAGAGATGGTGCCGGTGCAGCTGCTCAGCCGCACGCCGGTGCCCGACGATCCCGAGGAGACCGTCGGAACGCTGATCGGACGAGGTCTCCTGGCGCACACGGAGGTCGAGGGACTCCTGGCGCTGAGCCCCCTGGGCTACGCCCTGCGCGACCCGATCGAGCGCCACTGGCCCACCCTGCACGAGGCCTTGCGGCCCCGCATGGTCAACCGCCTGTGCGAGGTCTTCGAGCTCGACGCCGGCAGCCCCCTTCGCGCCGCCCTCCACGCGGTGGATCGCGCGGACTTCGTGCCCGACGACGTGCAGTACCTGGCCGACCTGGACCTGCCCGTCCCCCTGGGCGTCGACGAGCTGACCACCAGCGCGCCCCACGCGGTGACGGCGATCCTCCAGGCCGTCGACCCCCAGCCCGGCGAGCGGGTGCTCATCTGTGGGGCCCAGGGCGGACTGTCCCTGGCCCTGGCCGCCCACTGTGTCGGGCGCCGCGGCTCAGCGCTGGCCCTGGACCCTCTGCCCCCGATGGTCGACCAGATCAAGGAACGCTTGCGGGGCTACCCGGGGCTCCGCGCCGAAGCCTGGTTCCGGCGCGACGTGACCGTGGGCCTGGAGGACTCGGACCCCTGGCAGGTCATCGTGCTCCACGGCTCGGTGCCCAAGCTCCCCTGGCCGCTGGTGCACCAGCTCGACGAGCAGGGCGGCCGGCTCCTGTTCTTCCTGCACGAGCCCACCGAAGACGGCCAGGCCTGCTACGTGCTGCGCCGCCAGGGCGCCGAGGTCTCCGTCGAGTCCGGGGGCCGCTTCCAGTTCGCGCCGGTCTACGGCCGCTATGGCTGGGACCGGATCGAGGATCTGGTGACCGGGCTTCCTTGATCAACCCATCTTGAAGAACGTCGGCAGCTTCTTGAGCAGGTCGACGTCGCTGGTCTTGATCTTGCCGCGGGCGATGTCCAGCGGACCGGGGTTCTTGCCCTTCAGGACCATCTTCTCGAACAGGCCGGGGTCGCACTTGAGCACGCAGTCGGCGTTGTCGACCAGCTTGCCGGGCTGCACGTCGCACCCGTCGGGCCGCAGAGTGGCGGTCCACTTCTCGGCGCCGACCGAGAAGTAGTAGGTCGTGGTCTTGGTGACGCGGCCGGGCTGATAGCGCGACGACATTCCTTGAAAGATCTGGCGGACGTCGGACATGGGAACTCCTGGTCTACGATTCCACGTGCCCCCAGCCGACCTCGACTGCCTGTTCGTGCACGCGCCCAAGGCAGACAACCACTACCTGCCACTGGGGGACTTCTTCAACATCACCTACCTGCCGATGGGGCTCCCCGCACTCGCGAACCTGCTGCGGGCCGACGGTTGGCGGACCGAGATTGTGCACCTGGGCCTGCAGTGGCTCGTCGATCCCGAGACGACCATTGTGGACCTGGTCGACGGACAGCGGATCCGGGCGATCGGGCTCAGCCTGTACTGGCACTACCAGTCCTACGACGCCATCGAGGCCGCCCGGGCGCTCAAGGCCGCCCACCCGGAGGCCTTCGTGTTCCTGGGCGGGGTGACCGCCAGCTACTTCGCCCGGGAGCTGGTCGAGCGCTTCGAGTTCGTGGACGCGGTGGTGACCGGCCACGGCGAGGGGCCGATCCGGGCATTGATCGCTGCTCTGGCCACCGATGGGGATCTCGGCGCCGTGCCGGGCCTGGTCCTGCGATCCGGCGACGGGGTGGTCGAGACCCGCGGTGCTGCGTCGACTGCGCCGGCGCCACCCCTGGACCAGCTGGCCTATGGCGATCTCTCGGCCCTGAGAGACGCCGAGACCTATGCCCGGACCTTTGGCTTCCCCCTGGCCTATGGCCGGGAATTCGACGCCCACGAGAACCGCACGATGCTCTCGATGGGCCGGGCGTTCTTTCCGCTGATGACCGGGCGCGGCTGCCCGTACAAGTGCACCTTCTGCGGTGGAAACCGCAAGACCCTGGCCCGGATCAACGGCACGGCCAAGGTCACCTGGCGCAGCCCGGAGCGGGTCCTGGACGACGTGAGAGCCGCACTGGACCACGGCTACCAGACCATGTCCCTGTGCTTCGACCCGGTGCCCCAGAAAGACGCCTACTACCGGGAGCTGTTTCGACAGATCCGCGAGAGCCGGCTCGACGTGGACTTCTACTTCGAGTGCTGGGGCCTGCCGACCCGGGACTTCGTCCGGGACTTTCGGCGCACCTTTCCCAACCCCGAGAGCTACCTGGCCATCAGCCCCGACGCGGGAGACGAGGCGGTCCGGCGGGCCAACAAGCAGCCCTTCTACACCGACGCCCAGATGTTCCAGGCCTTGGACTGGCTCAAGGAGGACCGGGTCTCGGCCGACGTGTTCTTCACCCTGGCCCTGCCCGGCGAGGACTTGGCATCCGCCCGCAAGACCAGTGCGCTGAAGGCCCGCATCGCCCACGACTACCCGAACGCTCGCCGGATCATGACCTGGACCGTCCAGCTGGAGCCCGGCAGCCCTCAGTTCGAGCAGCCCGGGGACTACGGAATGCTCACCGACCGCAGCAGCTTCCTGGACTTCTACAACGCCCACGGCGGCGACCGGGCCGACACCTACAGCAGCCTGGGCTTCAAGATCCAGGGCTACTTCGGCGACGAGCGGGACCAAGGCGACATCGCGGACTTCGAGCGACACCTGCAGCACCTCAAGTGCATGGAATTCTGCTTCCTGGCCAAGGACCCGCGGCGCTTCAACGACCCGGCGAGCGGCCGGGACCACTGCTTCGAGCGCCGCAAGAGCCTGGCCGAGCGGCGGGGCACCCCGGCGCCGCAGCTGGCGATCGGACCCGACGTGACCTACTTCGACGCCCTCGCAGAAGAGCGCCGCCTGCGCCCTTCGCGGCCGCGCCACAGCTGGGTCTGATGGACCGCCTGCACCTGGTCGACTGCACCCTGCGCGAAGGCGACCAGGCCCCCGGGGTCGCGTTCACCCCGGCCGAGAAGCTGGCGATCGCCCAGCAGCTGGACCGCGCCGGGGTGGCCTTGGCCGACGCGGGCATGCCCGCCCTGGGCCCCCAGGAACAGGGCTTCCTGCGGGCCGCGGTCGATGCCTGCGAGCACATGGTGGTGGGCGCGTCGGTGCGGTGCCTGCCCGAGATGGTGGACCTGGCCCTGGGGTGTGGCGTGGGCGCGGTGTTCGTGATCTGCCCCATCAGCCGGCTGCACCTGGAGAAGCGCCTGGGCGTGACGGTCGACGGCCTGATCGCGAACCTGGGCCGCTGCGCCGAGCGCGTTGCGGCGGCCGGCGCGAGCCTGGAGCTGGTCGCCGAGGACGCCACCCGAGCCGACCCCGAGGACTTGGCGGCCCTGGTGCGCGCCGGGGTCCGCCACGGTGCGGCGCGGGTCTACGTGGCAGACACCGTCGGGGCCTTGACCCCGGCCGGGTACGCGGCCCGGGTCGCCCAGGTCGTGTCGTGGGCCGACGGCGAGCTGGCGGTGGGTCTGCACTGTCACAACGACTTCGGCATGGCCACCGCCAACACGGTGGCCGGGGTCGAGGCCGGTGCTCGCTGGCCCACGGCGTGTGTGAACGGGCTGGGGGAGCGGGCGGGCAACGCGGACCTGGGTGCGGTCGCCCTGGCGTGCTCCGAGCTGTTGGGGCTCGACACCGGCTTCCGACCCCGTGCGCTCTCGGCGCTGGCCCGGGCCGTCGAGCTCGCGAGCGGCCAGCTCATCCCGGCCCAGGCACCGCTGGTCGGACAGAACGCCTTTCGCCATGAGTCCGGCATCCACGTGGACGGCCTGCTCAAGGACCCCCGGACCTATGAGGTGCTCGATCCCGCGCTGGTCGGCGCCCAGCGCAGCCTGGTGCTGGGCCGGCACACCGGGCGGGCCCACCTGCGGGCCCTGGCCTCCGAAGCGGGCCTCGCCCTCGACGACCAGGCCCTGGATGCTCTGCGGGACCAGCTCCAGCAGCAGAGCCACGGCGTGCCGCGCGAGGCGACCCAGGCACTGCGGGACGCGCTGGCCCGTCACGTGGCCAGCGGCACGCCCCTGGGGGTAGACCAGCTGCTCGCCTGGGCACGCCTGATGGGCGACCCCGCGTGAATGACCCGTCACACCGGGCCGCCTGCGTGCGAACCTGAAGGAGTGACGTCCACCCTGCTCGCCCTGATCCTGGCCGGCTGTACCGGCACGGAGCCCACGCCGGAGCCTCGCCAGCCCGGCAGTGGCACCGGTAGCGCGACCTGGGATCCCTGGGTTGCGACCGAGCTCGACGTGTCCACCCAGGACGCCCTGGACCAGCTGGGACCCGCCGACCCCGCGCCCTGGGACCGGGACCTGCTGGTGGATGCCGGCTTCGAGAGCGTCTACGGCCCGACCTGGCAGATCACCGCTGGCACCTGTGCCAAGGCCGACGGCACCGACACCTACACCCCCTACTCGGGCAGGCTGGCCTGGTGGGGCGGAGACGACCACTGCGAGACGTCTCAGCGGCTGGACCTGGTGGCTCGCGGCTTCTCCGCAGACGACCTGGACCGGGGCGACGTGGGCTTCGAGCTGTCCGGCTGGCTCAAGAACGGCAGTCCACCCGGCGACTTCGAGTCCCGGGACTTCGACGACCAGGTCGTGCTGCGCCTGGACGCTGTCGACGCGGCCGACGAGGTCATGGCCACGTGGGAGACGATGGGGTCCGGTGACCAGATATGGATCCAGAGATCGGTCCAGGGGCTGTTGCCCGCGGGAACCCGCGCGGTCGACGTGTCCGTGATCGGAACCTGGCGCCGGGGCGAGGTCCACGACAGCCTGGCCGACGAGCTCGCGCTGGTGCTGAGTCCCCGTGTCCTCGGGACCCCGGAGATCACCAAGGGCCCGATGCTCACCGAGGCCCGCACCGACGGCACGATGGTGCTCTGGGAGACCGACCACCCCTGGGCCAGCAGCGGATTCTGGTGGTCCTCCGGCGGCGGCGAGGTGTCGGCGCCGGTCACCACCACTCAGGTCGACGAGGACCGCTTCGTGCACCGGGCGACCGTGGCCGGCCTGGCGCCGGAGACCCCTGTCACCTACCAGCTCGACGCCGGCGGGCAGCGCAGCGAGGCTGCCACCTTCGAGACCCTGCCCCTGCCTGGGCACAGCGTGACCATCGGGTTCTTCGCCGACAACCAGCTCGGGCCGGACCAGCTGACCCTGCACCTGGACATGATGGCCCCCGAGGACCCGGACGCCATCATCGCCGTGGGCGACATCGTCCAAGAGGGCTGGCGCCTGGAGGACTGGGACGAGCTGTGGTTTGCCCCCTTGGACGGGTCGGGCCTGTTCAGGTCCCGCCCGGTGATCGTGGTGCGCGGCAACCACGACGGCGAGTACCCCGAGGCCTATGCCTACTCCCACGTGCCGGGGGACAACGGCGCCTGGTACGCCCAGACCCTGGGCGACCTGTTCCTGGTGGTGCTGGACAGCGAGGCCCCCACCGACGGCGAGCAGCTGGCCTTCCTCGAGGACGCCCTGGCGTCAGACGAGGCCCTGGACGCCAGTTTCGTGGCCGTGACCTTTCACCGCACCGCGTGGTCCAACACCCGGGACCTGGCGTGGGGCCACCACCTGGACTCGGCCCGCACGGACTGGGAGCCGGTGTTCGAGGCCCACGGGGTCGACCTGGTCATCGCGGGGCACCACCACAGCTACCAGCGGGGCACCCAGAACGGGGTCATCTACCTGGTGGTCGGGGGTGCGGGAAACTTCCTGGACGAGGGGCACTGGGACCAGTTCGAGTGGATCGAGATCGAGGAGATCGTGCACCACCACACCATGATGACCGTGACCGCCGATCAGCTCAGCTGGACCGCGATCCGCGAGGATGGCTCGTTGATGGACAGCTTCGAGCTGACGGCGGAGTAGCGCGGCCTAGCCCGCGCGGCCCCTGAAGCGGGACCAGGCCGGGGACCGCCGCAGGTCCCAGTCCTGGAGTGCCGGGAAGCGGTCATCGCTCAGGGCGAGGGCGACCACCCGAACGTCGGGGGTCCACCGATCCGAGGCCCGGTGCACGGTGGCCCGGTGGAGGCCGGTCCACGTCGCGATGCGGGACGGGCTCCAGCCGCTCAGACAGCGCAGGCTGCGCAGCAACAGGGCGCGGGCGGGCCCGCGGCGTCGGAGCAGGTCGCCTGGGGTGCGGCTGAGCGCCGAGACCGCCGCGCTGATGGCCTCGGGATGGGCCTCCAGAGAGGGGTGCGGGAGCGCGGTCCCCGAGACGTGCACGGTCGGGTCGGCCGAGACCCAGCCATGAAAGCCGGTGGGATCGGGGAAGCGGGAGAGGACCGCCGGCAGGGCGAGCCCGCAGGCGTCGCGGTGGGTCGACCAGGGCCACCCCAGCGGGTCGTCCGCCAGCCCGGCGCGGCACGGGTTGAGGTGCACGTAGCGGATGGAGCGGCGGAGCTTCACACGGCCCTCCACGAGCGATGGCCCTGAGCTACGCTGCCAGGCGCGGCCGGACACATGACGCCGGGCGTTGCGCCACTTGGCGTAGCCCTCCAGCGCCTTGCCGAAGGACCTGCGGACGTCGCGGCGATGGAGCAGGTGCACGTGGTCGGGCATCAGGCACAGCGCCACGGGGTCCGGCACGTGGCGCAGGACCTGGTCCCACAGGGCGCGGGCCTCGTCGTGGGTGCACCAGGCGAGTGTTCCTCGGAGCGAGCGGCGAGCGAAGTGATAGGCCATGTCGCGGGGGGGATGCACGACACAGGCCAGGCCCGGTGGACTGTCCCAGGCCGATCGAGCCCCGCTGGGGTGTCGCGCGTTCGTCAGGCCCGTCGACTCTTCGACGGCACTCCCGGTCGAGTGCGACAGCCTCGGGCGCACCCTGCCCCGAGTGCGACTCCAGCGGCCGGCTGACCCGCCGAAGCGCCCTCTGAGACCCGAACTCGGCCCTCGAGAGCAGCTTCTTGGAGCAGAGCGTCGCACCCAGGGCAGGGTGCGCACCTAGCTGTCGCGTTCACCCCGGGGTGCGACCCCGCTGGAGCCCCTGTTCGACGGAAGATAGGCGACCCGGAGCCACGGAGAGCACATGACAGAGGACCTGAGCGGCCGGATCTGCCTCGTCGCTGGCGCCACCCGGGGTGCAGGCCGCGGCATCGCGGTCGGTCTGGGCGAGCGCGGTGCCACGGTCTACTGCACGGGCCGCAGCGTTCCGGGCCAGACCCCCGCAGGGCGGCCGGAGACCATCCAAGAGACGGCGGAGCTGGTGACGGCGGCGGGCGGCGTGGGCCTCCACCACCGCTGCGACCACACCGACCCGGACCAGGTGCGGGCCCTGGTCGCCCGGATCCGGGAGGAACACGGCCGGCTCGACGTGCTGGTCAACGACATCTGGGGGGGCGATGGACTCTGCGACTGGGGACCTGCCTGGGAGCACGACCTGGCCAAGGGCCTGCGCATGCTCGAGCTGGGGGTGACGACACACCTGATCACGGCCAACCTGGCCTTGCCCCTGCTGCTGGAGAGCGACGCCGGCCTGCACGTGGAGATCACCGACGGCAGTGGCGACTACTACCGCACATCGTTCTTCTACGACCTGGCCAAGGCCGACACCCGGCGGATCGCCCTGGCGCTGCACCGGGAGCTGAGTCCCCTGGGCCACACAGCCGTCGCTATCACCCCGGGCTTCCTGCGCAGCGAGGCGATGCTCGCCAAGTTCGGCGTGACCGAGCACACGTGGCGGGACTTCATCGCCCAGGACCCGCACTTCGCCTGGTCCGAGACCCCGGCCTACGTGGGCCGTGGCCTGGCCGCCCTTGCCGCGGACCCGGATCGCGCTCGCTTCGGCGGCACTGTGCTGAACAGCGGCTTGCTGGGCCGGACCTACGGTGTCGCCGACCGGGACGGGTCTCAGCCGGACTTCCCCAGTCGGGCGGTCGCGGTGGTGCTCGAGGACCTGCTGGCAGCGGAGCCGGCGACCCTGCGCACCGCCGAAGGGCTGGCGGCGGCCTGCGGGCCGATGGCGCTGCCCTTCGTGCAGATGCTGTCCGTGGATCTGCTGGCGCGGCTGGCCGCCGGGGACACTGTAGAAGCGGCTGTGCGGGCGGTCGTGCGGCTGTAGTCCGGGGTGGTCAGTCCACCAGGATGCCTCTGCGGGCCCTGGCCAGGGCGTCCTCGGCGGCGGACTGCCAGGGGTGCCAGTCGTCGGCTTCCTGGGGCAGGTGGAGCCACCAGGCATAGGCCGCTCCGGCCTCGAACCCCAGCGGACCAGACCAGTCGGCGTCGCAGGCCTCGACGCCGTCGTCGCACGCCACGTGACCGGTCTGGGTGTCGGCGTGTCGGGCCATGTGCACCATCAGCGCCGCCAGGGCCAGAGCGTCGAAGGGCCAGCCGTCCTCGGGCACGCTGAGAGTTCCGGTCTCCCAGTCGAACGACGCGTCGAAGGATCCGGTCGGGTAGGCGTAGATCGTGCGGTCGATCCGATCCGCCACGTAGTTGTACAGGGCCTGCTGCACCGACCAGTCCTGGGGCGCCTGGCTCAGCGCGTCGATGAAGGGCTGCCGAAGGTAGTCGCCCACCGCCAGCTCGTCCCAGGCCGCGCTCTCCCAGCTCGCCAGGAACAAGCCCGCCTGGTGGAGCTGGTGCAGGGCGTCCTGGAAGTCCTTGAAGTCGGCGGGATCGGCGCCGAAGTCCCCGTCGATCGCTTCGCCACAGGCCTGTGACGCATCGTCCCAGCCGCTGTAGGACAGGGTCACCGGGGCGTCGTTCAGACCGCACTGCGCGACGGTGTCCGTCCAGTAGTCGATCGGTGCCAGGTCCGTGGAGGTGACAGGACCCTCGCCGATGGTGCCCTCGGAGACACAGGCCAACACCAGCAGCGCGGTCAAGGGGACTCTCCCTGGACCGCACGGGGGAGCTCGAGCCGGCCGATCGGATCCACGGGCACTGCTGCACGGACACCGTCGACTGTCACCCAAGCCTCCTCGACGGAGACCGTGAGGGTGTCCGCCGCAGCCAGTGTCGCACGGAACCCCCAGCCGTCCCGCTCGAACGACAGGGCAAACTCCCCGACGCTGGCGAGCGCGAGGGGCAGGACCAGGAGCCAGTCCTGGCCGACGGCCTTGACGGTCAGCTGGGGTGCTCCCGTGTCCGGCTGGGGTTCTGACAGAGTCAGCAAGAATGGACCTCCTTGCTCATGGGGTGTCTGAGCTGGGTCTTGTGCGCCCAAGAGGCCGGGCACGCCGAACACCGACAGGTCGCGTTCGGCCAGAAGGTACGCCCCCTGGGACGGTGTCAGCTCCGGCGGCGTCTCTGGACAGGTGAGGTCCAGCGAGAGCTCCAGAGGACCATCCGACCGCACCACCAGGCTGGACAGGGGCTGTGGTTCTTCGAAGGCGAGGTCGCCAGCCAGCGGGTCGCTGAGCCTGCCACCGAGCTGCAGCCGTTGGGCGCCACTGTCGGACCAGTGCGGCGTGACCCGGGTGACGAGCGCTCCCGCGAACCGCGGCTCCTGGGCCGCCTGACCCTCGGGTCCGTCAGGCTCACCGATCCACACCAACACCTCGTGGCCAGCGCCAGGCCAGGGAACCACCTTGAAGCGGGTGCGGTGCGCGGTTGTCGGGGTACATGCCCAGGGGGCCTCATCGCCTTCCAGGGGCAGAGAGGTGATCGAGGACGGACCGGGCTCGGCACTTGCCGTGCCTTCGTCGCCGACCTGGAGCTGAAGTGCCGCCACAGACGCCAGGTCGGAGCAGGAGCCATGGCCCCCGTCCTGTTCGAGGGTCGAGACGAACACGCTGTAGCTGCCCGAGACATCGCCGGGCACATGGGGGGTCACGTTGTCCCAGCAGCTGTACCAGACCGTGCCGTCGTCGGAGGTCAGGTGGCCGCCCCAGTCCTGGCCGTCCCACTCGACCGTGACATAGGTCGGCACGCCGGCGTCCAGATCGCCGTACACGCAGGCCTGGTCAAGCGTGTAGGAGGCGCCGCCACCGTCGACGTCGAGGGAGCACACGCACTCGGTGTCGGGTGCCGCCCCGCTCTGGTAGGCGTGGTCGGGGAAGTGGCCGTCGGTGGTCTCGGACCACGCGTCGTGGCAGGTCATGTCGCCGTCGCCGTCGACCCAGACGTAGGGATCGGCCTCGGAGCCATCGCCCCCGCCGCTCGCGGCCCCGTTGCCGCCGGAGCCCTGGTCTCCCGGCCCCCCGTCGACACCGCCTGTGGCCCCGTCAGGGGCGCCGGATCCGGTGGTCGGTGGTTCGGCGGTGTCGTCTTCGGAGTCGTCGCCGCCCCCAACGCCCACACCAGGGCCGCCGTCGAGCGCGTCGCCGCAGTCACCCGTGTCGGGTGTCGCGGTGTCGCCGTCGCAGTCGGAGAGTGAGAATGTTCCGTCGTCCTTGTCGGAGCAGTAGAGGAGGAGGAGCAAGACGAAGCTATACATTGGGTTTCCTGGGGTGGTTGTGTTCGGGTTCTGTCGGTTTGGGTTGTTGCTGGGTAGGTGTCGGCTGGCCTGCCCGACTCAGCCCTTCAGTCTCTCGAGCTCAGCGTTTCGGGCCAGTTCATCAAACCCGCCGCTGAGAGCTCCAAGC
>CAZFLE010000175.1:0-14377 GCA_964519895.1 uncultured Enterobacterales bacterium
TCAGGGTAACCCAAGCCGGTCGATTGATCTCGGTGGCGTCCGGTTCACGGCGGGGTCTGCGTCGTCAGTGTCGCCTTCGGTGGCCCCGTAGGACTCGGGGGCCTCGCAGGCGGTGACGGCGGTGGCGGCGTCGCCCCAGTCGTCGTTCGCCGACAACCAGGCCTACGGCACCATCGACTGGGAGTGGACCGAGGGCCTGACCTGGACCGGGCCTACCACCTGGACCCGGGCTCGCAGTGCGTGGACTACGGCGACCGCACCCTCCAGGATCACGACGGCACCCAGTCGGACCTGGGAGCCTTTGGGGGGCCCGAGGCCTGGAATTAATCCAGGACCGGGCGCCAGTTGGACGGCGGAAGCGACGTCAGGCCCGGCGGCAGCACCGGCGGTCCTGGGGGGCCGGATCGGGTGTCGGTGTCGGCGTCGGCCCGGCGAATGCCCACGAACGAGCGGTTCCGAACGTAGCCCGCCGCGTCGTCGTCTCCCTGGACAAAGGACATGTCGTAGTAGACGCCACCCACCTGGGCGAACCACAGGTTCGTGGTGTACGGGATCAACGCCGTGTCGTAGTCGTAGTTGTACTGGTCGAGCAGCGGCATCTCGATGTTCATGCCGTCACCGTCGCGGGTGAAGATCATCTCCCCCACGTTCCAGTCGTCGTCGTAGGTGCCGACCAGCCGATCGATGCCGTCGGTGTCGATCACGGCCCCGGGGTACGGGCTGCCCGCGGGCAGGCCGTCGACCAGGGTGCCGAACGCAGCAGCCAGGGCCTGGGCATGGCTCGACCCGTAGCCGCTGGACAGGATCGAGATGGCGAAGCCGTGCTCGGGCAGCACACAAAGGTCGCTGGCGAACGACACGGTCGCGCCCCCGTGACACCAGACGGGCACCTCGACCCAGTCGTCCTGGTGGTCCACGAAGCCGGTGTTCTGGTTCACACCGTAGCCATAGGACCGGCCGTATGCGCCGTCGGCGTACAGGGCCTCGAATTCGGTCGGCACGTGGCCCGTGGTCAAGAGCGCCCGGTGGGCGTCGTCGAGCACCGCGTCGTCGCCGTCGACCAGGAACCGGGCCATCTGCACGAGCTGGGTCGGGGTCGACCAGGTGCTGGACCCGGCCGGGCGCTGGGACGCCGGGTCGGTCAGGTTGCTCATGTCGACCGTTCCCTGGGTGCCGGTCACCAGGTTGTCGTAGCCATAGGACTCGGCCCAGTCCCCGTCGGCCTCGGCCTCGCTCGCCCGGACCATGGTGCGGTCCATGCCCAGGGGCCCGAACACGTCCTCGCGGATCAGGTCCGCCCAGGCCCGACCATCGGGGTCCAGGGTCTGGGTGACGAACCCCGCATAGGTGTAGCCAGGGTTGGAGTAGTTGAAGAACGTGCCCGGGTCGACCATCACCCAGTAGCTGTCGGGAAAGGTCCCCAGGTGCCAGTCGGTGAGGGCCTGGTCGTCGGACCCGCCCGCCCAGTCGACCACGTCCACGAACCCGGACTGCATCGAGATCAGGTCGTGCAGCGTGAGCTGGTCGGGCCACGTGTCGCTGTAGGCGAATTCCAGCGTCGGCAGGTGCTGGCCCAGGGTATCGGTGAGGGCCGCCCGGCCGGCCTGGACCTGCTGCAGCAGGGCCGTGGCGGTGAACATCTTGGTGGTGCTGCCGATCTGGAGCAGGGTATCGGCCGTCAGGGGTTCGGTGCCGTCGGCGTCGCGGGTGCCCAGGGTCCATGTGAACAGCGGGTAGCCCTCCTGCCAGATGGCCACGGAGACCCCATAGGCCGGGTTCAGCTCGTGGTCGTCGGCCAGTGCAGCCAGGAAGGTCTCGTAGCGCGGGTCCGGCGGCTCGGTGCCCGTCGCGGTGTCGGTGACCCCCGAGTCGGTGACGGACCCGCTGTCCCCCGGGGACGTGACGGTGTCATCGGTGCAGGCCAGGCCAAGGACAAGGGGAGTCAGGACGGTGAGCATGGGACCTCTGTCACAGGGGTGCACTGAGCCGCTCCTGGGTAAACCCCGCCCCGGTCCGTGGCGAGCGAGATGCCACCGGCGGCGAGGTGATTAGCTTGCCGCCAAATCCCCCTCACAGGAGCCGAGATGGCTACCGTCGATCTGAACTACTCCACCTTCAAGCAGCACGTCGAGAGCGACGGCATGGTGATCGTGGACTTCTGGGCCAGCTGGTGCGGCCCGTGCCGCGCCTTTGCCCCCACCTTCAGCGCCGCCAGCGACAAGCACCCCGACGTGGTGTTCGGCAAGGTCGACACCGAAGCCGAGCAGGTCCTGGCCCAGCACTTCAACGTGCGCTCCATCCCCACGCTGATGGTGTTCCGGGACCAGGTGCTCCTGTTCCAGCAGCCCGGCGCCCTGCCGCCCGAGGCCCTGGAAGAGGTCATCACCAAGTGCAAGGCCCTGGACATGGACGACGTGCGCAAGCAGATCGCCCAAGCAGAAGCCGCCGAGAGCTGAGCCGACCTACTCGAAATTGCACGACGTCACCCAGACCCCACTGGTCAGGCTGGCGTCGTTGCCGTTTCCGCTGCTGTCGCTCAGCGAGCTGCCAGAGCCCTCGTCGAAGGACAGGAGCAGGAAGTCCTGGGGAATGGGCTCGAGCTCGTCGTCCGGCGAGAAGTCGGTGCTGTACTGGGCACCCTGGGCGATCCGCACCTCGGTCAGCAGGCCGTCCAGCCAGTTGGCGCTGGACGCGCTGTCCCGTCCCAGGACCAGATCCGAGGACGTGCTGTTGGGGGCGGACTGAGACGTGGCGTCCTCCTCGATGCCGTCCAGGTAGATGCGGACCTCACCCGCGGTGGGGTCGTTCACGAAGGCCACGTGGGTCCAAGCGCCCGTGGTCACGGTCGTGCTCCCCACGACGGCATCGGTCTCGGAGCGGGCGAAGAAGACCTTGCCCGAGCCCAGGGTGCTGCTGGTCCCCGAGACCCCGAGCACCCAGCCGTCCCAGGAGCTGGTGCCGTCGCGCTTGGACAGCAGGTGGACGTCGTCGGCGCCCAGGCTGTCGAGCTGGAACCAGGCCTCGACGGTGAAGTTTCCGGTGTTGAGCCGCAGGTCCGCGTCGTCGGCCACCGTGGCGTAGGACGAGGATCCGTCGAAGTCCACGCTGGCACACGTGTCCAGCCGGATGTTGGCGGTGCCAGCCACGCCGTCGTCGTCGCCGTCGTTGGGCAGCGCCGAGCACTCCCAGTCCTCGTTTCCGAAGGTGTCGCTGGCGGGCACGGTGTCGCCGGACCAGGTGGTCGTGGTGGCGTCGGAGTAGCCCACGCCATCGACGGTCCAGGACATGGCGTAGGTCAGCGGGTCACCGTCCACGTCGTCGGCGTCGTTGTCGATCTCACAGACCAGGTCGTCCAACCCGCCAAAGGCCTCGGCCGGCGAGATGTCGACGGTGGGCTGGCCCGGCGCGGTGTTGACCACCGTGACGGCCGTGGCTGTCAGGCTGGACCCCGTGTCGGTGCCGTCGTCGGGCACCACCGTGACCGTGACCTCGTCCCCCTTGTCGAAGCCACCGGCGCCGTCCAGGGTGCCACTCGTCTCGCCCGGGTCGATCCCCGAGACGTCCCAGGTGTAGCTCACGCTCACCGTGTCACCGTCCAGATCCGAGGTCTCTACGGTGGCCGACAGGCTGTCGTCGGTGGCTGGAGAAGCGGGCGCCAGGGACACGCTCACGACCTCTGGCGGCGTGTTGGAGATGGTGAGCGTGGCCGAAGAGACCGCAGACCCATCGTCCTGGCCATCGTTCGGCGTCACCACGCAGACCACGTCGTCGTCCCGGCCGTGATCGTCCGCGGCCAGGGTGTCGGTGAAGCTCACCGACACACCATCGACGGTCCACTCGTAGAGATAGCTGAAGGACGTGGTGCCGTCGGGGTCGGTGGTGCTTCCGGCCGTGCAGGTCAGCTCGTCGTCGGTGTAGGCGGTGCTGGGGGAGATGGTCGCATCGGCCAGCACGGGCGGGCTGTTGTCGATCACGACCGCGTCGGACATGGCCGTGCCAGCGCTGGAGCCGTCGTAGGGCGTGACCTCGCAGGAGACCGTGTCTCCCCCCACGAAGGCGCCGCTCAGGGTGCTGTCCGTGGAGACCTCGGATCCGTTCACGGTCCAGCTGTACGTCGACAGGTCCGCGTCGCCGTCGGGGTCGTCGTAGCCACTGTACTGACACGACAGCGTGTCTTCGGCCGTGGCCGTCGACGGCGACAGCGTGACCGAGTCGATGCTGGGTGCCGTGTTGTCGATCACCACATCGTCCGACACCGGGGTGCCCTGGTCTTCTCCGTCGAAGGGCGTGACCGTGCACGTCACCGTGTCGCCACCAGAGAAGGCGCCGCTGAACGTGGTGCCGGTCGCCAGGTCGACGCCGTCGATCGACCACGTGGCAAAAGACTCGTCGCTGTCGGCATCGTCCAGGTCGTCGAACCCGGTCCAGGCACAGGTGAGCGTGTCGTCGGCGGTGGCCGGATTGGGCGAGATGGTCGCCGAGCTGAGGCTCGGTACGGTGTTGTCGATCGTCAAGTTCACCGCGACGGTGTTGCCGGCGTCGGCGCCGTCGTGGGCCGTCAGGTCACACGTCACCACGTCACCACCGGAGAAGCCCCGCTCCAGGGTCGCGTCGGTGGACTCGACCACGCCGTTGACCGACCAGACCACCGTCGACGCGTCGGCGTCCCCATCCAGGTCGCTGTAGCCGACACTCGTACAGCTGAGACTGTCCGAAGCCAGCGCCGGGTCGGGATCGATGACAGCGGAGGACACGGACGGCGCGGTGTTGCCGATGGTGATCGACGCGGACACCGGTGTGCCGTCGTCCAGACCATCGTTGGGAGTCACCGTGCACACGACCTCGTCGTCGCGCACGAACACACCCGACAGCTCGGCCGCGGTGCCGACCTCGGTGCCGTCGATGGACCAGGAGAACGTGGACGCGTCCGGGTCGCCGTCCGGGTCGGTGTAGCCGCTGTAGCTGCAGGTCAGGGTGTCGTCGGCGTAAGCCGTGCTGGGGCTGATCGAGACCGACGAGACCGACGGCAGCTGGTTGTCGATGGTGACCTCGTTCGACGAGACAGTGGTGCCGTCCTGGTAGCCATCGTTGGGGGTGATTGCGCACTGGACCGTGTCGCCGATTCCAAAGTAGGCGTCGTTCAGAGTCGGGTCGGGAACCGCCAGAGCGACGCCGGAGACGGTCCAGTCATAGGACAGCGTCACAGCGTCGGTGTCGTCGTCCTGGGGGGTGTTGGTCTCGCACGACAGGGTCGCGCCCAGGTAGCCGGGGTCGGGGCTCAAGGTGACGTCGCCGACGGACGGGGGCGTGTTCGAGATGGTCAGGCTTGCCGACGTGGGCACCCCATCGGTCAGCCCGTCGTGGGGGGTCAGGACCACCTCCCACTCTTCGCCCTTGGACGTGAGGGCGTGCTCGACCGTGTCGGTGGTGCTGACGGCCGTCGTGTCGCCGTCGACGTACCAGGCCCAGGCATAGGTGACCTCGGCGCCCTCGGGATCGGTGGAGTCCGAGGTGATCACGGCGACCAGCGGGTTGTTCGTGTAGGCCGGGTCGGGGGTGATCTCGATGATTGGCTTGGTCGGTCCGACGTTGACGTCAAAGGTGACCTCGACCGTGTCGGTCAGGCCATCGGCGTCGGTGGCCACCACCGTGATGCCCTGGGCGCCCGGGGTCAGCGCCTCGGTCTCGACCGCCACGCTGCCGTCCTCGAGGGGCGCCGAGCTCGCGAACTCACCATCGACCGTGCTGGTCCAGGTCACGGTGATGTCGGTGTTCTTGCCGTCCTCGTCGATCGCTGTGGCGTAGAACGCGACCCCCTCCACGTCGTGCACGGTCTCGCCGTCCGACGGGGTGAGCACCGTGAGCACCGGGGGCAGGCCCACGATGAAGCCCAGCTCATCGGTGCAGGTCAGACCGGCGTCGTCGGTGGCGGTCAGCGTGATCACGTGCACGCCCTGGGACAGGGTGTCCAGACTCAGGGCCACGTCGCCGTCGGCGGTGGGGCCGTCGCTGCCGATGAGCAGGTCCAGGGAGCTCTCCCAGGCGATCGCCAGAGAGTCCGCGTCCTGGTCCGGATCGGACACGGTGCCGACAAAGCTGGCCGTGCCCCCGGGGGCCACGGCGTCGCCGTCCTCGGGCGACGTGATGGCACAGGTCGGCTCGGAGTTGGCCGGTCCGACAGTCACGGAGACGCTCGCGCTGCCCACGCCACCGACGGTGTCCTGGGCGTACAGGGTGAGCACGTGGTCGCCCTGCTCCAGGGTCACCGTGGTCGCCACGGCGCCGTCGTCGTCTGGCGCAGCGGCCTGACCCAGCCCGCCGTCCAGGTCGCTCTCCCACCAGGCACTCAGGTCCGCGCTCACGTCGAAGTCGTCGGCCACCAGGCCGCTCAGGGACACCGCCGCCTCGGCATAGAGCCGCTGCCCGTCCTGGGGCGCGTCGATGGTCACCGTCGGCGGGTAGTCGTGCACACCGACCACGGTGATGCTGGCGGTCGAGGTGTGGCCCGCTGGATCGGCGCCCGTCAGGGTCAGGACCTGCTCCCCCTCGGGAATGAGCCCTTCGCAGACCACCAGCCCGTCCGCATCGACCGCCACGTCGGCGCACAAGACCAGGTCCCCGGCCGTGAACGTCGCGACCAGGTCCGTCTCGGGATCGTCGCCGTCCAGCACGGTTCCCTCGATCAGGACCGGCGTGTCGTCGCGGAAGCTCTCCCCGTCCAGAGGGGCGTCGATCGCGACGTAGGGGGCGAAGCCCTCCTCATCGCCAGAGCAAGCGAGCAACGGGAGGAAGAGTGCGAGCATGGCGGGCTCCAGGACGGTCCGGAATTGTACCCCCGCACCGTGGGCTTTGCGCCGTCGCGCATCGGTCCGCCCTCGACACGACGGTTAGGGGACGGCCGTGGACAGTGCGAGCCAGCTGTGGGACCTGCTGAGCACCCCGGTGCTGGGCGGCCTGTACCCCCTCAAGGCCGTGCTCGGGCTGTTGTTGTTCTATGGCGCCATCCTGGCGGCACGCCGGGCCCGCCGGTGGGTGACCCGGCTGGTGGCCGACCGCCCGGACGACCAGCAGGAGCGGCTGGAGCGCTGGGTCTACCGCAGCACCCTGGGGTTCGGCACGGTGGTCGCCTTTGGCGTGGCGGGCGTGCCGGTGCGCGCCATCTTGGGCCAGCGGCTGACCACCCTGGGCGACACCGAGCTCACGCTCATGACCCTGATCACCGCGGGCATCCTGGTCTGGGTCTGCTGGTGGTTTTCCCAGCTGGTCCAAGAAGCCGTGCGCGGCTCGTTCAGCAGGCGGGGCGTGACCGAAGAAGGCACCCTGCACGCGGTCAACCGGCTGGTGCACTACGCCGTGATGGCGGTGGGCCTGGGCGTCGCCCTCCAGACCATGGGCGTGAACCTGGGGGCCCTGTTCGCCGCCGGCGCCGTGTTCGCCGTCGGGGTCGGATTCGCGCTCCAGGACGTGGTTCAGAACTTCGTCAGCGGTCTGATCCTGCTGATCGAGCGCTCGATCACGACCCACGACGTGCTGGAGCTCGAGGGCCAGGTGGTCGTGGTGGAGAGCATCGGCATCCGCTCGACCGTGGTCCGCACCCGAGACGACGAGGAGCTGATCGTGCCCAACGGCACGCTGGTCCAGTCGACCGTCAAGAACTTCACGCTGATGGACCCCAAGATCCGCGTCCGGGCACGGGTCGGCGTGCACTACCGCTCGGACATGGACCAGGTCGCCCAGGTGCTCGAAGAGGCCGCCGCCCAGGTCCCCGGCCAGACCGGGGCCCACGACCCCCAGATCCTGCTCCTGGGCTTCGGCAACAGCAGCGTGGAGTGGGAGGTCTCGGTGTGGACCCAGAAGCCCTGGGACGTGCCCGTCACCCGGTCGGCCCTGAACCGGGCGATCTGGCGGGCTCTGAAGCACCGCGAGATCACCATCGCCTACCCCCAGCTGGACCTGCACCTGCACCACGAGGACGCCCCGTGATCACCCACCTGGACCACATCGCCATCGCTGTCGACGATCTCCAGGCCGCCATCGAACGCTTCGCGGCGGACTTCGGCCTGACCTGTACCGGCACCGAAGACGTGCCGACCGAGCAGACTTCCACAGCCTTCTTCCCCCTCCCGGGCACCCGGATCGAGCTGGTCCACCCGATGGACGGTCAGGGCGCCATCCAGGGCTTCCTGGACAAACGCGGTGCGGGCATCCACCACCTGTGCTTTCGCACCGACGACATTGAGGCCGACATGGCCATGCTCACGGCCAAGGGCTACCGCTTCCTCAGCGATGCCCCCAAGCCCGGCGCCCACGGCACCCGAGTCGCCTTCATCCACCCCCGCAGCACGGGCGGCGTGCTCATCGAACTGGCGCAGCACCCCACGGGGGCCGAGTGAGTTGGAAGGTCGAGGCCGTCGGCGAGACCACCAGCCTGGCCCATCGCAAGCGCCGGGCCGGCCAGCGGGTGATCCTGGGCTTCCCGGGCCCCAGCTTGGACCAGGAGACACGGCGCGTCATCCAGCTGATCCAGCCCGCCGGGTTCGTCTTGTTCGCCCGCAACGTCGAGGAACCCGCCCAGGTGCGAGAGCTCAATCGGGAACTGCAGACGCTGCTGCCCGACGGCCTCCCGCCGCTGCTGACGGTGGACCAGGAAGGCGGACGGGTCCAGCGAGTCCGCGACGGGGCGACGGTGTGGCCCCCCCTCCGCCAGGTGGGCAACTGCAGAGACCTGGCCCTGACCCGGGCTTTTGCCGAGGCGCTCGCCGACGAGGTCGCCGCCTTGGGCTTCAACGTGAATTGGGCCCCTTGCGCCGACGTGGACTCCAATCCCGACAACCCGGTCATCGGGGACCGCTCCTTTGGCCGGGACCCGGGCGAGGTGGCCCAGCACGTGGTCACCAGCGTGCTCGCCACCCAGGCCCGCGGCATGATGGCCTGCGTGAAGCACTTTCCGGGCCACGGCGACACGCGCACCGACTCCCACCTGGAGCTCCCGATCGTGGAAAAGGAGCGACCCGATGTCGAACACACGGAGCTGGTCCCCTTCAAGGCCGCCATCCAGGCGGGTGTAGCGATGGTCATGGGGGCCCACGTGGTGTTCCCCGACTACGACGAGCGACCGGCCACCCTGTCTCATCGCCTGTTGCATCAATTGCTGCGCGAAGAGCTGGGACACAAGGGCCTGGTCGTCTCCGACGACATGGAGATGAAGGCGGTGCACGGCCGCTTCGCCCTCGAAGAGACACTGGCGTACTCCACCCGGGCCGGCCTGGACATCTACCTGTTCTGCAAGGACCAGCAGCTCCAGGTCGCGGCCTATGAGCAGCTGATCCGGCTGCAGGAACGGGACAGCGCCTGCGACACCCTGGCCGAGGACAGCGAGAAGCGCCTGCTCCACGCCCGGGAGACCTTCCTCAAGGGTCGCGGCAGGGTGCCGGACCTCGACGTGTTGAGGAGCCAGCGCCACAAGGATCTGGCCCTGTTGATTCGCGCACGCGGAGGAGAGTGATGGTGCTGCTGACCGCCCTCGTTGCCACCGGCCTGGCCCAGGAGCCTGGCGCCACCTGCCTGACCCTGGAGCCGGTGCCCGCGCGGATGCAGGTCGCCTGGGTGTCCGAGGCCGGAACCCGTGTGGGCTCGGACCGGGTGCTCGAGGTCGTGCGGGTCGCGGACCTGAAGGCCTTCCTGGCAGCCGAGGACCCCGACCAGGCCGAATTCCTCCAGGAGCTCGGGCTCATCCCTCGCAACGAGCGCGGGGCCGAGCGCAAGTGGCAGCTCACGATCTTCGATGTGGATGCGGCGTCGCTGTGCAGGCCGGTGGTCGGTGCCACTCCGGGTGCGCCCATCGCCGGGGTCGCGGCGTGCGCGGAGCACCTCCAGACCGGCGGGCGTGCCTTTACCGGGTGCGGCTACACCCTGGACACCGAACACATGGACCGCGGAGTGGACACGTTCCGCATCACGTGGGCCGAGGCGTCGGCCTGGGGCTTCTGCGTGTTTCCATTGGAGCGCTTCATGGTGGGTGACGCGGCGCGGCCCAAGTGATCGCCTGGTGGCTCGCCACCGCCCTGGCCAGCGACGACCTCCAGTCCCAGCTCAACGCCCTGACCGCTCGCAAGCACGCCTGCGACGACGCGATCCCGGCGCTGGACGCCCGGCTCGCGGACCGGCCCGGAGACGACGAGGCGCGGTTCCACCGTGCGGACTGCCGCTACCAGGTGG
Source organism: uncultured Enterobacterales bacterium (assembly GCA_964519895.1). GTDB lineage: Bacteria > Myxococcota_A > UBA796 > UBA796 > CAJQPC01 > CAYFPX01. Next base: position 10,219 of record CAZFLE010000175.1, read on the forward strand.
GCCGGCTGGCCTGGGCCCTGGAAGACGTGGCGCAGCTCGCTGAACCCAGTGTCGACGCCCGGGTCCTCCATGCCGTCTTGCTGGCGCGGCAGGGCCAGCTCGATCGGGCCCAGCAGCTCGCCCGGGGCCTGCCCCGCCAGTCCCCGGAAAGGAACCGCGCGGACGGGGTCATCCTCGCGGCCCGCGGCCACCTGCCCGCGGCTTGGCAGCGGGTCGACGCGGGTCTGGCCAGCTGGCCCGACAGCCCCCACAGCCTGCGCCTGGCCGGCGAGCTGGCCGCGCTGGACCCGGAAGGGGTGACCCCCGCGGCCGCCGAAGTGCTCGCGCGCCCGACCCGCTTCGCCGAGGTCTACAACCGGGGCGTGAACCGCCTGAACGCCCAGGACGGTCGCGGGTGTCTGGCTCACGTGGCCGAAGCCGAGACCCTGGCGGGGCCCGTCGAGGCGCCGGTGCTGGGGAGGCTGGGGCACCAGTGCGCGGCCCTGGCCGGGGATCTGGAGGCTGCCGCTGGGTGGTTGGTCCTGGCTGGAGGGGTGGCCTTTGCGGACCCCAATGCCGTGTTGCGCCAAGCGGAATTGATGCGACGCGCCGGCGACGACGGCGCCCTCGCGCTCTTCCAGGCCGCCGTGCCGGTGACCCTGCGGCAGGAGCGGCTCCGGGACACCGGGCGCGTCACGATCCTGACCGCCGCGGGACAGCTGGACGACGCCCTGGCGGCGACGGACCAGGCCTCCGGCGTGAGCCGGGCAAACCTGGCGGTGGCCCTGAAGCGGGCCGACCGCCAGGAGGAAGCGGTGGTCCTCCTGACGGCGGCATGCGAGGACATGACCGGCGATGACGCGGTCACGTGCTGGCAGACGGTGGCTCGCTGGCAGCCCTGACTATGTGTCGTCCCCGCAGTCCCACACCTCGTCACAGGCCGACGGGAAGCCGAAGTCCTCCTCTGGGTCCTCGAGTGCCTCGGGGCAGGCCAGCTCCTCGAGCCCGGTCAGGCACTGTTGGGCCTGACGGGGCACGTAGGCGCAGTCGTCGTCCACCGGATCGGCGCTGCCGGCCGCGTCGTCGACGCAGTCCTGGTAGACCTCGCCATAACAGTCGGCCTTCCAGTCACAGACCGCCGCGTCGGCTTCCACGCGAAAGTCCTCCTCGGCCAGGCAGGCCAGCAGCAGCAGCCCGATCACGGCCGCCTCCGACGGCCTGCGGCCAGCAACAGCGGCAGCAGGAGCACCGAGCGACCCGCCGGCGACTCACAGCCGAAGCGCAGCAGGCTGAAGCGGAAGCTGTCGTCGGTGGGCAGCTCCTCTTCCAGGGCCTCCTCCTGGGCCCGCTTGGCCCAGTACTCCGACGTGTAGCAGGCACCGGGACTCTCGGGCTGGTCCCCCGAGCAAGCCGGGAGCTCACTCTCCAGTTCCCACGCATACTCCACGAAGCGGACCTGCTTGCGTACGTTGAACCCCGTCTCGTAGAGCATCAGGTCCTGGGTCACCGACTCGGGCGTGTAGCGCAGGTGGAGCCGGGTGAAGTCGTAGCCGAACATGGCCATGCTCAGGCCCAGCTGCTCCACGTCGTCCAAGGACAGCGGCGCCTCGCCGTCCTGGGTCTCCGGACAGGGGTCGCACTTGCCGCTGTCCCAGGCGTACTCGGTGGTCCAGGTGAACCCCTGCTGGCCCTCCGAGAGCGCCAGTGGATCCGCTGGCAGGCCGCTCAGGGCCTCGAACTCGTCCTCCCAGGCCTCGGTCAGGCTCTCGCCGGACTCGAGCTCGAGCATGCAGTCGCCGTCCGGCAGGGCCTGCTCTTCGTAGTTGCTGACCCCGATGTTGCCGTAGCGACCGACGGCGTAGACCAGCAGGTCCTGCACCCCAGCCGAGCTGGCGGTGCCCAACCGAATGGGCAGCGACAAGGTGCTCGCGAAGTAGCCCAGCTGCAGCGGCGTGAGCCAGCCGTCCTGGGCGATGGTGTCCTGGACGTTGATCGACAGGGCCAGGAACCAGCTGCCGCTCGACACGTACTCGTCCAACAAGGCGGTGGTCGACTCCGGGGCGGCGTAGCCGTTGTCCGTGAGCCAGCCCTGCAGGCCGCTGCCGTCCTGGGCGCGCACCACCGAGACGGTGTACTCGCCGAGCACGAACTCCTCCTGGACCACCACGCCGTGGCCGGTGTCCTCGCGCACAGCGACGTCGCCGGTGTCCCAGTCGTCGCCGTCGTCGAACCACGCCGACGAGCTCCCGCCGCTGCTGAGGCCACACCCGCTCGACGTGCTGGAAGAGGTGCTGGCACCACCCCCCGTGTCCAGCCCCGTGTCGGGCTCGTCCTGGGCCAAGTCCTTGGCGTGCACCGAGCGGGTGGCGACCGCTGCGACGGTGCCGTCCTGGTCCAGATCGTAGAAGGCCTCGCAGTCATAGGCGACCATGCGCGGCGCCGAGTAGCGGTCGAGCCGGGCCAGCAGCGCCGTGTCCGCCAGCCTGAGGTTGCCGGCATCGAAGCCCTCGGGCACCGGGATGACCAGGCCGAAGTCGGCAAAGTCCCCCTCGAAGTCGTTGAACAGGGTCAGGGTCGTGGCCGAGCCGTCCCGAGCGATGGCGATCTGGCTCGCTCGGTTCGACGGGGTGCTGTCGACCCCTCCGACGTAGGTCCCACAGAACGCCCAGGCCGAGCCTGGACACAAGAGCCCCAGCAGGGCCCAGCGGGTGGCGGTCATGTCTCCTCCAGAGTCGACCCTGCCCAGGGCACGATGCGTGGAAGGACGCGAGAGCACCCGGACCTTAGCCCCGGCACTCCCAGGTCTGCGACCCCGTCGATGGATCGGTTAGATGGGCACATCCGAGCCTTCCCGGAGTTCGAAATGTCCCTCCTCCTCACCCTGGCGGCGTGCGGTTCGTCCGTGCCCGGAAACTACGTCCAGCTCGACTGGGCCACCGGCGACACCTTCCACGTGGGCGCGACCTACCGGGTGGCCAACACCAAGACGGAAGAGGTCCCCGTGGACCTGGAGGGCACCGAGCAGCCCTATGTCGAGGACCACTGGACCGAAGAGATCACCTGGACCTTCCAGGTGGTCGACGAGGCCACGGTGCCCGACAGCAGCGACGAGCTGTACCCCTACGCCGTCACCGAGGACGACCGCGAGGTCGCCCTGAGCGTGGTCCGCGCCTGGGTCGACCCGGCCCTGAACGACGACCCCGAGATGCTCGAAGCCGACCCGGTCGTGTACATGGTGTTCCGGTCCGAGCGCGACCGCCTGGCCGCGATCATCCAGTTCGTCAACCGCGACGGCGAACGCATCGAGCAGGCGTGGAGCACCAAGGAGCTGGGGCGTTCCTACTCGGCCCTGTCCCAGTCGATGCTCACCGCGGCGCCCACGTACCTGGCCCCGTTCGCCACCGCCTACGAAGAGGGCGAGAAGACCCTGGAGAACGGGTCCCTGCTCACCACCATCTCCGCCGGCGACACCACCGTCGACGCCTACTACGACGACGAGGTCGGCGGCGGCCTGGTCATGAGCCGCTACGAAGACGGCCAGCCCTGGCCCACCTACACCGCGACCGACAACGTCGAGGCGACCCTGCTGTCCGGCGACGAGGTCGCGGCCCGCCGGGCGGCACGGGGCGCCATGCTCATGCCCACCGAGCCCGAGGCCTTCGACTACCGCGCCGCCCTGGCCAGCAGCATCGACATCGACACCGCCATGACCCTGGACGCCGACACCCTCTCCGGCGGCTACACCGCGGCGGTGGGCGAGGGCTTCCGCCCCTGGGCCGGGTCCTGGTGGCCCCTGTCCAAGGCCGCGCTGGTGTTCGGCTACGACGACAAGCGCGAGACCTACTCCGGTCGCATCAAGGACGACATCGACCCGCACAAGGAAGCCATGGACAACCTGTCCAAGGAGATGCGGGACATGGACGACGGCGCCGACAAGGACGCCAAGGTCGCCGAGTACAAGCAGGAGCGCTCGGACCTGATCGACAAGCTGGTCGACTTCTACGGCGGCATGCTCCAGGACATGGACGGCGGCCAGCTGTCCATCAGCGGGGGCACCCTCAGCCACACCGACGGCTGGAGCTACGAGCTGGACGAGCTGTCCCCGATGGACAAGTTCGCCATCGAGCTCTACCTGGCCGGCGAGACCAGCCCGAACCCCTTCTACCTGCCGGCGTGGGAG
>CAZFLE010000176.1:0-14373 GCA_964519895.1 uncultured Enterobacterales bacterium
GAGCAGATCCAGCTGCTCCAGCGCACGGCCCGAACCCAGCACGACCGCGTCCAGAGGGTTGTCGGCCACGATGACCGGCAGGCCCGTGGCATCGCGCAAGGCGCGGTCCAGGTCCTTGAGCAGGGCGCCGCCCCCAGTCATCACCAGACCCTTGTCGACGATGTCGCTGGCCAGCTCCGGCGGGGTTCGCTCCAGAGCGCTGATGACCGTGTCGACGATCAGCTGCACCGACTCCTGGAGAGCCCGCCGGACCTCTTCGCTGGTCACGCCGATCAGCGTCGGGAACCCCGTGGTCAGGTCCCGTCCCTTGACCTTGAGCTCGGCGGGCTGCCGCTCCGCAACGGCCGTGCCGATCCGGATCTTGATGTCCTCGGCAGTGCGCGGCCCGATCAGCAGGCCCCTGTGGCGCTTCAGGTATTGCACGATGGCCTGATCCATCGCGTCTCCGCCCACCTTGACGCTGCGGCTGTAGACGATGCCGGCCAGGGAGATCACAGCGACCTCGGTGGTGCCGCCGCCGATGTCCACGATCATGTTCCCGTGGGGTTCGGTCACGTCCAGCTGGGCGCCGATCGCCGCAGCCAGCGGTTCCTCGAGCAGGTGCACCTCACGGGCCCCTGCGGACTCCGCGCTCTCGCGCACCGCCCGCTTCTCGACCTCGGTCGTGCCGTAGGGAATGCAGATCACGGCCCGGGGCCGGACCATCTTGCTGCGGCCACAGGCCTGGCGGATGAAGTGCCTCAACATCGCCTCGGTCACCTCGAAGTCGGCGATGACGCCGTCCTTGAGGGGCCGGATGGCCATGATGTCGCCTGGTGTGCGCCCGATCATCTCCTTGGCTTCGGTCCCGACCGCGATGACTTCGCGGTCTCCCCGGCGCGTCTGGTGTACCGCCACCACCGACGGCTCGCTGCAGACCACGCCCCGGCCACGGAGGTAGATCAGCGTGTTGGCCGTGCCCAGATCGATGGCCACGTCGTGGGAGAAGGCACCGAGAACACCGGAGAAGACAGAGGAGAACATCGGCAGCAGGGTCCGGGGCGGGGAGACAGCGCAGCGGGGAAGCAGCGGCGGGGCAGCAACAGCGGGCAGGCGCGGGGAGCGCACCTCATCCATACCAGTTCATGTGACTCGGAACAAGAGTCTTGTCATGTCAAGTGTGATCTCTTGCCACATCGCTCGTGGTCCCGATCCAGGGTGATCCTCTGCCCCGACGGCGCGCGATCCTCTCGCGGGGCACCGACACCGCCCACAGGGCCCGTCCAAGCGGTTAGACAGGGGCGTTCCAAGCGGGAGCCATGAGCATGGGCGTCATCGAAGGCATGCGCAGCGGGGTCGACACCCCGTGGATGAAGTTCATCTTCTTCGTGATCATCGTGACCTTCGTCTTCTGGGGGAGCTCGAACCAGGGCGCCGCCACGCAGATCGTGGCCGAGGTCAACGGCAAGAAGATCACCGACACCGAGTTCAACCGCCGCATGCGCACGTCCGCTCGCGGCCTGGGCGCCGGTGCGTCCGACGAAGAGATGGCAGGCCTGCAGCGCCAGGTCATGGGCTCCCTGGTCCAGGAGACCGTGCTCCTCCAGGAAGCCAATCGGCTGGGCATCGAGGTCTCCGACCGCGAGATCGCCGACCAGCTCAAGACCTACACGTCGGTCTACGCCACCATTGTCCGTGTGCCCTTCACGGCCTTCCTCGACGACTTCACGACCGCCAGCGCCCGAAGCGAGGCCTTCGCCCTCCAGGTCGCCCAGGAGTGGGAGGCCGACGGCTCACCCCCCCTGGCCCTGCTCGACGACAAGGGCATCCAGCCCCTCGGCCCCTTCAACCTGGGCACCGACCCCACCCGCTACGAGGTCTTCGGCCTGGGCCCGGACGTCCTGGCCAAGGTCTTGGCGGCCCCGGGGGGCGTGACCCTGTACGAGATCAGCACGAGCTCCAGCGAGCCGGTCATCGCTGAGTTGCGCGTCCACTCCTACCGGGACGACGACGGCCAGTTCAGCGTGGAACTCTACGAGTCCAACCTGCAGCGGGCCGGCCTGACCCGGCCCAAGTACGAGCAGGGCCTGCGCAAGGAGCTCACGATCCAGAAGCTCCTGTCCTTTGCGTCCTACGCCGTCACGGTCCACCCCCACGAGGTCGAGGCCCGCTACCGCGAGGAGAACACCCAGCTGGGGCTGGACTGGATCCGGGTCGACCCCGGTGCTGTCGAGGCAGACGTCGTGATCAGCGACGAAGACGTCGACGCAATGGTCGCGGCCGACGCCGACCGGCTCCGCGTGCTCTACACCGAGCAGCTGGACCGTCGCTTCCGCACCCCGCGGCAGGCGAGCTTCAGCACCCTGCTGCTGCGCACCAACATCGACGGCAACACCGAAGCCGAGGTCGAGGCCCGCTTGACCGCCCTGCGCGACCAAGCCCAGAGCGGCGCCGACTTCGCCGAGCTGGCCCGCATGTGGTCCGAGGATCTGAGCGCCGTGAACGGCGGCGACCTGGGCACCCAGGCCGAGGACCAGCTGGACCCGGCGTTGAGCGAGGCCCTGTTCGCTACCACACCCGGCGGGGTGAGCGAGATCATCAAGACGTCCCGTGGCCTGCAGATCCTGTGGCTGCGCGACGTGGTCCAAGCCACCGAGACCACGTTCGAGGAGGCCGCACCCACCCTGGCCCGGGAGTCCCTGTTGGCCCAGCGCACGCCCCAGGCCGTCGAGGCGCTGGCCAAGGAGCTCGGCGAGGCCTGGAAGGCGACGGGGGCCCCGCCCATCGAGCTCATGACCGCTCGCGGACTGACCCTCGGCACCGCCAGCCAGCTCCCCCTGAACACCACCGTGCTGCCCGAGCTCGGCAGCATGCCCGAGCTGGTGTCCGCCGCGGCCAAGGCTGACCCAGGCGCGGTGCTGGAGTCGATCTTCGCCGTCGACGCCGATCGGATCGTGGTCCAGGTGCGGGAGCGCACCGAGCCCGACATGACGGAATTTGCGACCGACGCGGAAAACCTGCACCGCCGCCTGCTGTTCGAGTCCCGCAACACCTTCATCGAAGAGTGGCGCAACGACGTGGTCGCCAACGCCGACGTCGAGACCTACCTGTAGACCCGCGCCGCCGCCCCTGACACTTGACGACGCGTCGGTGACGGGGAAAAGGTGAGGCGCTTGGAGGAAGTGAATCCATGATCTGGTTGCTCATCGCGTGCTCGGGCACGTCCCTGCTCAACAGTTCCATCGTCTCCGACGACACCGCCGCCACGGCAGCAAAGGTCCAGACGGTCATCGAGGTGTCCTTCACGCTGGACGAGGCCGCCGACGTACACGTGGCCTACACCCTCGACGGCGTCGACAAGGTCACCCCGACCCGAAGCCTGGCCGCTGGCGACCACATGATGCGGGTGCTGGGCGTGCCAGCCGCCAAGACCGTGACCTGGTCGGTCGTGGCCGTCGACAGCGCTGGCGAGACCCACAACGGCGAGGGCGGCGAGCTCCGGGTGGGCAACATCCCCTCGGCCATCCCCACCTTCAACGTGAACATCTGGGACGAGACCCAGACGGTCGAGAGCTGGATGGCTGGCGCGATCATCACCACGGACGGCGAGGACGTGCAGTTCGTCATGGACCGCGACGGCAACGTGGTCTGGTACCACACGACGCCGGTCGAGCTCGTCACCCCCTGGGCCGAGCCGTCCCTGCACAACGACAAGCGGGGGATCCTGATCAACGAGTTCCAAGAGGACTTCTGCACCGACGTGGGCCAGGTGGTTCGCTACGACATGTCCGGCGAGATCATCGAAGAGATCCGCACGATCGAGGGCCACCACGTGTTCCTGGAGCACGAGGACGGCACCATCGCCTACATGGCCCGCGACGTCCGCGACGTCGACGGCTACGACGAGCCGGTCTGCGGCGACAAGGTCGTCGAGGTCGCGCCCGACGGCACGAACACCGAGCTCTTCACCATCTGGGACCACCACGAGGTCACGCCGAACAACGGCATGGAGATCGAGTTCTACTGCGACTGCATCGACTGGACCCACAGCAACATGCTGGGTTGGTACCCGGACAAGAACACCTACCTGTTCTCGTTCGCCAACACCGACACGGTCGTGGAGTTCGACCGGGACAGCGGCGAGCTGATCCGACAGTTCGGCAAGGAGCCCGGCAGCTACGTCTTCGATCCGCTGATCTCGTCCTTCGCGCGACAGCACGGCGTCAGCTACACCGACACCGACACCTTCCTGGTCTCGCAGACCACGCTCTCCGTCAAGGAGACCACCATGCGCGAGTACACCGTCGACGACGACAGCGCGACGCTGGTGCGCGAGTGGGAGTACGGCAAGGACCTGGGCTACTACGCACTGGCCCTGGGCGAGGCCCACCGCCTGCCCAACGGCAACACCCTGGCCAACTTCGGCAGCGCCGGCATCATGCAAGAGGTCAACGCGGCGGGCGAGATCGTCTGGGAGTCGACGCTCGACGTGGGCGGCATCCTGGGTCGCACCGTCTTCTTCGACGACATCTACGACCTGGAGTCGGTCGAGTAGGGCGACAACGGGACCGGGGAGCGGCCCTGTGCTGCCCCCGGCTCACTCCGCCGCGGCGGAGTCCCCTGTCGAGGCGCTGTCGTCGCCGGCCCGCGTGATGTCGATCGTCTGCCGCGCAGTCAGGTCGTAGACGGCCGACTGGTCGCCGTTCGGCCACGTCACCAGGATGCGGTCGACGGTGTCGGCATCGCCCAGGCCAAAGTGGGCGTTGACGGGGTGGCTCGAGGCATAGCTCGTGCCACCGGCACGAATCCAGCGGGTCTGGGTCGTCTCACCGATGGTGAGCTCGATCCGGGCGCCCACTGCATCGATGTTGGGTGCGGGCTGGTGCAGGCGCAGGATCACAAAGGACGAGTCGTCGCACTGGCTCATGTACATGGTCGCGTCGCCGTCCAGTGCCCGCTTGACCACGTCCAGGAAGCCGTCGTGGTTGAGATCGGCCACAGACAGGCCTCGGCTCTGACCGTCCTGGGCGAGCTCCCAGGCCTCGGCGACCTGGTGGAAGTTCCCGTCGCTGTCCTGTTGGAACAGCGCGTCCGGCTGGTCCTCGGAGCTGCCGAGACCGGCCTGCTCCTCCTTGATCATGCCGAAGTTGACGTGCAGGTCTTCGAGACCGTCGTTGTCCATGTCCGCGAACTCGGCAGCCCAGGCGATGTCCCGCTTCTCGTACTCCCACAGGATGCCCTTCGACGCCGCCGAGTCGAACCAGGTGCCGTCCCTGACCGACTCGAACAGCAGCAGCTCGTCCCACCCGGTGGTCAGCAGATCGGGGATGCCGTCGCCGTTGATCTCGCCGACCCCGAGACCCATGCCGAAGATCTGAGCCGCCAAGCCCACCTCGTTGGAGATCTCGGTGAAGGCCACGACGCCGTCGACGGTGTCGTTGCGCAGGACCTTGTTCCCGATGCGCAGCGAGCCCAGATCGTTCACGAAGACGATGTCCAGATCGCCGTCCAGATCCAGGTCGTGCAGGCCGCCGGCGTAGGTGTAGGCGCCGTGGATCTCCTCGGAGAACATGTCGCTGATGTCTTCGAAGGTGCCATCGCCATTGCTCAGGTAGAGCTCGCTGGGATCGGCGGGACCGGGGTTGTTCTCGTCCCACTCGGGGGTCGGCGCCACGAAGTGGGCGTAGATGAACAGGTCCAGGTGGCCGTCGCCGTTGATGTCACCCCAGGCGCCGCCCGTGCTGCCGTTGCGGGCCTGGTCCCATCCCGTGACGCTTCGCGGAACCTCGGTGAACTTGCCCGTGCCGTCGTTCTGCCACAGGGCGTTGGCGCTGCCGCGGTTGATGGACGTGATGTCCATGTCGCCATCGTCGTCGTAGTCGACGGCGACCGTGGCGGTGGTTGTCTCGGTGCCCGTGTGCCAGTGGGTGTCGGTCACGTCGTCGACGGTCGCGCCCGCGGCGCCGAAGAACAGCTGATCGGCCCCCAGGTTGGGGATGAACAGGTCCCAGAGTCCGTCCAGGTTGAAGTCCTCGATCGCGACCCCCCTGCCCTTGCTGAAGCTGCCCGGGTTGTCCGGGGGCACGGCCTGGTCGTCCCAGTCGGTGCCCGGGTCGTACAGGTGCATCGGGCCGCCCGTCGCCCGGGCGTCGGGGTCTTCACAGGTCAAGACGCCGCGCTCGCTGACCGTCACGGGCGCACCGTACCAGCGCTCGCCGGTCTCACCGGTCTCGCCGGTGTGTCCGGATTCGGTGCCACCGCCGGTGTCCACGCACTCGGTGGTGGTGCAGGGTCGGATCAGGAAGCATCCGGGCGCCATCAACGGCAGCCACAGGCCCAGGCTCAACATGCGCAGTCCGTGTCTCTCGAGGGGCCCTGAGGGTAGCTCGGTGAGCGGGCATCCGCTCCACCGGGCAGGTCAGGGGGTGAGCTCCGGACAGTAGCCGGCGTGGAAGAAGAGGTCACAGGCCGGCACCTTGCGGGCCCGGTAGGTCGTGCGGTCCGGGTCTCCCATGTCCAGCTGCCAGACGATGTCGCCCGCGTCGTCGACCTCGACGACCGAGCTCGCCGGACCACCGGGGGAGAGATGCTCCAGGTGGCCCCGGCCGACGAACCAGTTGCCTTCCTCGAGGACCTGGACGCTGCCCATGCGCTCCTCGTACCAGCCCTCGTCCTCCCAGGCCCGAACCTTGGTCGCGGTCATGGTGGACTCGTCGAGGCCCCACAGGATGGCCTGGCTGTGTTCGACCTCCTTGCCGTTGTCCAGGTACATCAGGCACAGGTCGTAGCCGTCGCAGTGCATCGTGTTGACGTCGTGGTTGTAGCTGAATGTGTCCACCCCGTTGAAGTCCCCCGTGGGGGTGAACTCCCACATGACCTGCTCGCTGTCGCGGTCAATCGACACGACGATGGCGTCGGATGCGCTGCCCGCGGTGATCCGGACAGACCCATCGACCTCGAGCACGTCGAGGCTGTTGAGCTTGAGGTCCGGGTAGCCAAGCTCGTCGCCGCACACGTCCCAGACCAGGCTGTCGTCGGCCCAGCGGCGCTGCTCGATGCAGAACTTGCCCGTGCCACGGGTGAAGCTGTACACCGAGTCACCGAACCAGTCCGCGTCGTGATCGCACTCGGTCGAGACCGAGTCGACGGTCGCGGCCATCTCGTCGTAGCGGTGGGGCCGGTGGCTGGTGACCAGGCCCCCGCCGGCCCAGAACAGGCGGTCTTCGGCGTTGTAGTCGAAGGCCAGGATGCCGTCGGGGCTGCCCGGCTCGAGGTACCACCGGATCTGGCCCGCCATGTCCACCACGACCAGGAAGATCTCGGCCTGGCTGTTCGACGTCACGAACTGAAAGGGCGCCAACAGGGCCCAACCCAGCTCGGCGCTGTCGTCCCAGCTGCCCAGCACGATGCCGTGGTCCAGGATGCGCTGGGGGATCGGGCCGGTGGTGAAGGTGGTGGTCGTGACCTGGGGCTGGCCGTGGGCCGAGCAGGTGTAGGTCGTGTCCGCCAGCAGACCTGGGATGGCGGCCTGGTGGTCCGTCGCCGGGGCCGCGCTGGTCCAGACCAGGATCTCGGGCACCGACGAGTCCGTCTCGCCCTCGCAGAGCAGGGTCAAGGATGCTTCGGCGTCCAGGGTGGCGGTCACCACAGCCGTGGTGACGGGCTCTGTGCCGGCCACGCCGGTCAGCGCACCGCTCACCTGGACCGTGTCGGTGTCGCCGGAGTCCGTGCCGCCGGTCGTCGAGTCGGTGACGCTCGCCGAGTCCGTGGCCGTGCCGGAGTCCCCGGTGGTCGAGGTGTCGGAGGAAGTGCAGGCCAGGATCAGGAACCACGTCATGGCTGCACGAGTAGCAGATCCAGCGGCGACCGGCAGCCCCCAATGCGCGCACAGGCGGGCTACAGCTCTGGTGGCACCGCGGTCGGCAGGGGGTTGATCTCGACCATCTTCGCGACCTCGGGCTGGAGCTCGTCCCAGAGCGCCGAGACCCGGTCCGGGTGTTGTTCGGCGATGTCCTGGTCTTCGCTGGCGTCGGCCGTGCGGTCGTAGAGCTCCAGGGTGCCGTCCCAGCGGTAGATCAGCTTGTCCGTGCCGACCTGCCAGGACATGGCCGCCGTGCCGTCCTGGGCCCAGTGGGCGACCAGCCGGCCCTGGTCCGCGTCGGCCATGCCCGCGACGTGGCCCTGGAACTGGTCGGGCGTTGCGAGCCCCAAGAGATCCCAGACCGTGGGCAGCAGATCGATCTGCCCCGTGGGCCGCGTGAAGACCGCGGGCGCCAGGCCGCCGTCCTTCATCCACAGAAACGCCCAGCCGTCGGCCTCCTCGTCGTGCAGGTCCACCCCGTGGCCGAAGCGGCCGTCCTCGTAGAATTGCTCGCCGTGGTCGGACCAGAACAGCACCAGGGTGTCGTCCAGCCCGCCCAGGGCGTCGAGGGCGTCGAGGAAGCGTCCGATCTCGGCGTCGGCGAAGCGCACGTCGGCGGCGTAGAGGGCGTCGATCCAGGCCGACACGATGGCCTGGTCCTCGGCGCTCAAGGTGGCCCAGGTCCGCAGCATGTCGTCGACCCCGGCCTGGGTGCTGAAGTCGTAGGCCATGGGCGCCAGGTCCGCGGTCTCCCCCAGGGTGTACTCGGCCGGCGCGGTGTACGGGGTGTGGGGATCGAACAGGTGGACGTGCTGGAACCAGGGCCCGCCCGTGGCCATCAAGGCCTCGAGCTGGACCAGGGCGTTCGCCAGCGCGTCGTCGGCCTCCCACTGGGCCGTCACCGTGACGTGATCGAAGTCCTTGCCCGTGCCCAGGGAAGGCTTGAAGAAGGCATTGGCACTGGTCAGGGCCGTGGCGTAGCCCGCGTCCTTGAGCAGGGCGTCGACCGTCGGAAATTCATAGGTGTAGGCGCCATCGGTCTTGCCGACGCTGGGGTGCACGCCCAGGTCCACCGAGTTCATGCCAGTCTGGCTGCAGAGCACCGACGGGTAGGTCCAGTTCGCGCACGGGGCGTGGTCGGCGAGCACCACGCCCTGGGCCATGAGCCCGTCGATGACGGGCGTGGTGTCTCGGCCACCGTGGAAGCCCACGTGGTCCCGGCGAAAGGTGTCGACGCTGATGATCAGCAGGTTCACCGGCGCGTCGCCCGCGAGCTGCGCGGCGGGACGTGGCTGGGTGTCGGTGGTGTCGGTGGTGTCCCCGGTCTCGGTGATGTCCGCCGAGTCCTGGCCCGTGCCCGTGCTCGGCGTGGTGCCCGAGTCCAGTTCCGTCGTGCCATCGTCGACGCAGGCTGCCATCCAGAGCAGCCCCAGCAGCAGATTCAGGCCCAGATCGCACCTCGGTGACGTCGCAACCTATCACCGGATCCCCTGCCCCGGGCAGGCAGTGGAGCGGCAATCAGGGATAGTCTGGGGACCCGCCCAATGCGCCCGGTGTGTCTTGTCTGCCCTCCTGCGAAGTGCCCTGCTCGGTCTGGCTCTGCTCGGGGCCGGGCTGTGGGCGTCCGCCACGCGAGCGGGGTCGCCGCCCCTGCGCATCTTCTACGCGGTGCACGCCCACTTCCCGTCTCTGGAGCTGCCCTACGAGGGAGGACAGCTCAACCGCAACGCAGCGGCCAACGCTGCGGCCACCCTCCAGGAGATGGCACAGGTGCTCGACGCCCACGGTGCCCGGGCCAGCTTCCAGCTGACCGAGGGCATGATCCGCGGCGTTTGCGCGATCGGTGGCAAGGACCACGTCCTGGTGCGCCTGGCGGGAGGTGGGCACGACGTGGCGGTCCACGGACACAGCCCGGACGAGATGCTGGCTGCAGCGGGTGCGCTGAAGTCCGCCTGTGGCATGACCGCACGGACCGGCTCGGGCTTGCTGGGCAACAACACCATGCAGCAGGCCGGCGGCGGTCCTCCGATGCGGCCGGGGGGTCCAGCGGCCATGGGCGGCGGGGTCTCGGCAGACGCCTTCGTCCAGGGCGCTCGCAAGGCCGCTGCAGCCGGTCTCCAGGTGGTGACCTTGAACGCCACCCCCGCCCAGAAGAAGGGCGCACCCCTGTTTCGGCTCTGCTCCGGCCAGCTGGGCCGCAACGTGGACGGCTGGCAGGCGAGCGGCAGCCTGCCGCGCCCATGGACTCCGGATCTCGCCTCTGGCGACATCTGTAGCGACCGGGGCCAGGGCGGCGTGACCCTGATCGACCACATCCCCGGAGATTGGCTGCTCGTGCCAGGGGGGCGTGCCCGCCAGTCGGTCGACCAGGCCAGCGACCGGGAGTTTGCGGCCCTGAAGCCCATGCTCCGGAGCGCTCTGGCCGCCCCTCGGTCTGGCAGCGTGTCGTCGTGGGGTTTCGTGTCCCACGTGCACGAGTACATGCCCGGCACCCAGGGAGCCTCTCCCCCTTCCCGGTCCGCTCTGGACGCCCTGGATCGGTGGCTCAGCTGGGTGGACCAGATCGGCGGCGACCAGGTCGTCTGGTCCACCCCCCCGGAGATCGCAGCCCTGAGCCGCTGAGGCCCCACAGATCGGCCTGGTGAGCTGATCGAGAGCCTCTACAGCGGTGACCTGGGGCAGGCGTTAGTATGCGCCGCATGTCTCGACTCACCGGATCGGCCGTGACAGCGGCTCTGGCCTGTGCAGTGGCCACGCTGCCAGCACTGGCCCACACCCCTCACGACTCCAACCTCTTCGTGACTTCGTGGCCCGGCTCAGACGACACGCCGGTGCTGACGACGATCTTCCGCAACAGCGGCACGCTGCTGGCCCGGTACAACGGCCCCCAGGATGTCGATGTGCGGCTCCTGGCCCGGCAGACCGCCCAGACCTGGTCCGCCACTCTGGTGGGGCCCACGACGCTCTTGGTGAGCGCCGGCGACGAAGGCCTCTGGATCTCCGACGACCTGTGGGACTCCTGGTCCGTGCACCCGGACCTGTCCGAGTCCACATGGGTCGAGGCCGTGCTCGCGTCGCCCGACGTGCACAACGACGGCATCGCCCTGGTCGCGACCGCCGAAGGCATCTGGCGCACCGACGACGGCGGCGGTAGCTTCACCATGGTCGCCGAGACCGGGAACTCCGTCGAGCGGATCGCCTACTCGCCCCTGTTCGCCGACGACGGCCGGGCCTGCGCGCTGATCGGCGAGACGACCATCATGTGCTCCGAGGACAAGGGGCTGACCTGGTCGCGCCTGGGTCTGGCGCCGGCCACGGGCGTCGGGCTCGCGGTGGGGCCGAGCGGCACGGTCTGGGTCGGGACCCCGAACGGCCTGACCAAGACCGTCGACGGCAACACCTGGCTGCCCCAGACCGCCCTGGGCACGGAAGAGGTCTCCGAGGTCGCCGTGCTGAGCGACGGCGTGGTCCTGGCGGCCGAGCCCGAAGAAGCCGTCTGGCGCACAGGGGACAACGGCGACACCTGGACCCTGCAGACCAACGACCTGCCGGCCACGCTCAATGGCATCGGGGCGCCCCAGGACGGCCTGTACTTCCGGCAGTTCCTCGAGCACCCCGACGGCCGCGTACACCTGGCCACCTGGTCGGGCCTGTACGAGTCCAACGACCGCGGGTTCTCGTGGACCAAGATCCAGATCGAGATGCCCTGGGTCACCCGCTCCCTGGACATGACCTACAGCGACGACGGCGCCCCCTGGGTCCTGCTCGGCAAGTACGGCGCTGGCGCAACGCGGCTGCGGGCCGACGGCACCGAGATCGACTCGGTGTGCGCGGACTACCCACCCCGCCACCTGCGATCCGTCAGCATCGGGCCCGGCAATGGCGAGGCCCAGGCGGTCTTTGCCGTCAACTTCAGCAGCGTGGGGTCGTCGCTGGACGGCGGCAAGACCTGGACCGTGGTCGAGGGCGAGGACTGGTACGAGCTGGGCCACATCGACGTGGAAGAGGTCGTGACCGACAACCCCCGGGTGATCCTGGCCGGCGACGTGGTCAACGCCTCGATCTTCGCCCACTCCGACGACGGCGGCGCCAGCTGGGCCGCGTCGACCTTTGACCGGACCTGCATCGGCGGGCGCAAGACCTTGGACATTCCCGACGACTGGAGCGACGAGGCGACGGCGTGGGCCGGCTGTCGCACCGACGGGAACATGTACATCTCTCGGGACCGCGGGGACACCTGGAGCTTCCTGGCGAACTTCTCGGGCGAGTGGGTCTTCTCGGTCAAGGGCATTCCGGGCGCCGACGCGGTCATGGTCGGCACCGACCAGGGGCTCTACCGCATGGAGAGCGACGCGAGCTACGTCCAGCTGGCGTTCGACGGCCACCAGGTCAGCTCGGTGGCGGTGTCCCCGGAGTGGGCGACCGACGGCACTGCCTTTGCGGTGGTCGGGACCCAGGGGTGGTTCCGCACCACGGACTTCGGCGACACCTGGGACGAGCTGGACCGCCCGACCCAGGCCCACGCCGAGATGATCGCCGTCTCGCCGAAGTTCGGGTCCGACGACACCGTCACGGCCGGCACCTACGACGGCGCCTGGGCATCGCCGGATCGAGGCGACACCTGGATCAACATCACCGGGGTCGACCGGCTGGAAGAGACCAACACCATGTGGACCTGGGGAGACGGCTGGGTCGAGGTCGAAGACGACGACGCCAGCGCGGACAAGTACTACGAGGCGAGCCTGCCCGGTGCCACCGGCCAGATGGGTTTCCTGGGGGTCGGCTTCGACCTGATCGGACGGGTCAGCGAGACCGGGGGGGCCCTGACCCTCACTCTGGACGGCGAAGAGCTCGCCACCGTCGAGCAGTCCGCCGGGGTCGCCGAGGACAGGGTGGTGCTCTACAGCGTGCGCGACCTGGCCTACACCCAGCACGTGCTGGAGGTGACCGCCGCCAGCGCCCCGGCCAATGTCGACGCCGTGCTGGCGTGGCACCAGGACGAGACCGTCGACACCGGCAGCGACACCGGCACCATGACCGACTCGGGCACCACCGACAGCGTGCCGACCGACGACACCGGCACCGGGCCCACCGACTCGGGACCCGGTGACTCGGGCGGAGGTCCTGAGGACTGCGGCGGCTGCTCGAGTGGCGGCACGGCCCCGAGCGCCTGGTTCCTGGGTCTCTTCGGCCTGGTGGCCGTGCGGCTCAGGGCCCAGAGTCCTGGAAGACCAGGTGCGGGATGTAGCCGTTGATGCGGTCGAGCTCGGCGCTCAGGTCCTCCCACAGGGCGATCACCTGGGGGTCGGCCGCGTCGTACAGGTCCACCAGCTCCCCGGGATCGGTGCTCGCGTCGTAGAAGGCCTTGCGCCCATTGCTGCTGTAGGTCAGGACCTTGCCCTCCGAGGTGGCCATGGCCCGCGCCGGGCTCGGCGACGAGTAGCGGAACCCGATGCGGGTGCGATCGGAGGCCAAGGCGTGCAGGGCCTGGCCAGTCCACGTGGTCTGGTCCGGCACGCCCAGGATCGGGAAGACCGTGGGCATCAGGTCTTGGTGGAGCGCTGGCACGTCGAGCCTGGCGGCTGGGAGGTTCTGGGCCCAGAAGGCCATCAGGACCCGGTTCTCCTCTTGGTACATGCCCTGGCTGTGGCCAAAGGAGAAGTGCTCCCAGAACTGCTCCCCGTGGTCGGACCAGAACACGACCAGGGTGTCGTCGAGGGCCCCGGCGGTCTCCAGCGCCTGCCACAACAAGGCGAACTGGTCGTCCATGTAGTGCAGGTCCGCCGCGTACTCGGCCTCGACGTGGGCCACGACCAGGGCCTGCTCCTCGGGCGTCATGCGGGGGAAGTCCACCTGGGCCTCGCCCAGCTCGATGGGATCCCGCAGGTCGTAGGGGATCGGGTCGAGCGCATCCAGGGCCCCGGTGTAGGCGTCGGGCGCCTTGAAGGGGGTGTGGGGGTCCATGTAGTGGATCTGGAGGTACCAGGGGCGGCCGTCCGCCACCAGCTCGGCCGCCTTCTCCGGTGCATTGGCGAGGATCCAGTCCGCCCCCGGGAAGTCCGCCGAGCTGCCCCAGTCGTCGTAGACCGCGCTGTCGAGTCCCTCGCCGGTCAGGATGCCGGGCTCCTTGTTCAGGTAGGGACTGCCGGACACCACCGCCGTCTGGAGCCCGGCCTGCTGCAGCCAGAGAGGCATCAGATCGAGCTGGCTCGGCAGCCCGGGCGCATCGGCATCGTTGGAGATGGGCTCGAATTCCAGGTCCACCATGGACTGGCCGGACATCATGCAGAGGAAGCTCGCGTAGGTCCAGTTGGTGCATGAACGGGCGTCGTCCAGCACGACCGCTTCGCCCAAGCGAGCGTCCAGGAATTCGGTGTCGCTGGTGCCACGCCAGAAGCCGATGCGGTCGCGCCGCAAGGTGTCGAAGGAGACCACCAGCAGGTTGTGCGGCCGGTCTCCGTCGAACTGCAGCAGCGACTTGTCCGCGTCCGTGTCGGTGTCGGTGTCGGCGTCGGCGTCGGCGTCGGCGTCGG
>CAZFLE010000177.1:0-14261 GCA_964519895.1 uncultured Enterobacterales bacterium
CCAGGAGCCCAGGATGTCCGGCTTCGCCGATCTCGGCCTGATTCCCCCGCTGGTCGAGGCCGTGGACGCCCTGGGCTACACCGAGCCCACGCCCATCCAAGCCCAGGCCATCCCCGAGCTCCTGCAGGGCAAGGACGTGCTGGGCCTGGCGGCCACGGGCACCGGCAAGACCGCGGCCTTCAGCTTGCCGATGCTGGACCTGCTGACCCGGGCCGAGGATCGGGGCGGGGCGCCTTTTGGCCTGGTCCTGGTGCCTACCCGCGAGCTGGCCCGCCAGGCCGGCCGGGCGCTCCGGGGCTACGGCAAGGGCCTGCGGGTCCGCGTGCTCGAGGTCTACGGCGGCGCCTCGATGGGCATGCAGCTCAAGTCCCTGCACCGTGGGGTCGAGGTGGTCGTGGCCACCCCTGGCCGGGCCCTGGACCACCTGGAGCGCGGGTCCCTGATGCTCGGCCAGGTCGGCCTGTTGGTCCTGGACGAGGCCGACGAGATGCTGGACATGGGCTTCCAGGAGGACATCGAGGCCCTGCTCGACGCGACCCCCGACGAGCGCCAGACGGCGCTGTTCTCGGCCACCTTCCCCAACCGTCTCAAGGCCATCGCAAAGGCCCACATGCGGGATCCCGTGCGCCTGGAGGCGCCCCGGGGCGAACAGGAGGCCCCGCCTCAGAAGGAGCTGGTGTTCCTGGTCCGGCGCCAGCACAAGCTCGCGGCCATCCAGCGCCTGCTGGAGCTCGAAGAGCCCGAAGGCGCCCTGCTGTTCTGCCGCACCCGCGCCGACGTCGACAGCCTGGCCCAGGGCCTGGACGACCGCGGGATCCGGGCCGAAGCGCTGCACGGCGGCCTGACCCAGTCCGAGCGCGACCGGGTGCTGCAGCGTCTGCGCAGCGGGGCCTGTGGCGTGCTGGTGGCCACCGACGTGGCCGCGCGGGGTCTTGACGTGGACCGGCTGACCCACGTGATCAACGTCGAGCTGCCCAGGACGCCGGACACCTACGTGCACCGGATCGGCCGAGTGGGCCGGGCGGGCCGCACGGGCGTGGCCATCACCTTGGCCGAGCCCCGCCAGCGCCGGATGCTCCAGAACATTTCCCGCCACGTGCAGCGCATCTTGCCGGTGGGCGAGCTGCCTTCGGTCGACGACCTGCGGGCCTTTCGGCGGGAGAAGCTGCGGACCCGGGTCCGTCGCGCCGCCAGCGTCGAGGACCTGGAGCGCTGGAAGGGCCTGGTCCAGGATCTGACCGACGAGCTGGACGTCGAGGACGTCGCCGCCGCGGCCCTGCGCATGTTGGCCGACGCCGCCGGCATGCTGGGCGAGGAGCAGGAGATCCCTGCCGTCCGGGAAGAGCGCCAGCGCCAGGAGCGTCGGGAGCGGAAGCGCCGCCACGACGGTCCGCGACCCCCATCGGGCCGGCCCCCGCCCTCGGGCGAGTGGACCCGGCTCTATGTCGGACTGGGGAGCCGGGTGGGGCTCCGACCCCGGGACCTGGTCGGCGCCATCGCCGGCGAGACGGGCCTGCCGGGCCGCGCCATCGGCGCGATCCGCATCACGCCGCGCTTCTCGCTGGTCGAAGTGCCCGCGTCAGAAGCCGAGCGCGTGATCGCCGCCCTTCGCAACACCACCATCCGCGGCCGGGCCCCCTTCGTCAGGCGAGACCGCCAGCCCTGATCCGCGGCCCTCGGTAGACTGCGGCCCAAAGGGGGGTCGCGCTGGGCCGACAGCCGCCAGATCAGTCCGCGACAGCACCCTTCCGCCTGGGCGGGATGCAGCTGGAGCGCCTGATCGGCAGCGGCTCGATGGGCGTGGTCTGGGCGGGCACCCACGTGGCCACCGGGGTCCCGGTCGCCATCAAGACCGTGCACCCGGTGCCGGGCGACCCGGCCGCCCAGCAGGCCTGGTTCCTGGACGAGGTCCGCCTCATGGCGTCCCTCGATCACCCCCACGTGGTGCGGGTCTTCGACCACGGGCTGGTGAGCAGCGGCGACGCGGCGGGGTCTGGCGGCGAGCTGGTCGAAGGCCACCCCTACCTGGTCACCGAGTTCGCCCACGGCGGCACCTTGTTCCCCCTGTGTGGCCGGCTGCCCTGGAAGCGGGTCGAGGCCATCCTGGCGGCCCTGCTCCAGGCTCTGGCGCACGGCCACGCGCGCGAAGTCCTGCACCGGGACATCAAGCCCTCCAACGTGCTGGCCGAGGACCCCCGGGACTTTCGACCGGGCATCAAGCTGACCGACTACGGCCTGGCCCGGCGCGCCTTCGACGACCGCCGCCTGAACGTGGTCGGTACACCCCTGTACATGCCGCGCGAGCAGATGAACGCGCAGCGGAGCCTGCTCGGACCCTGGACCGATCTCTATGCGCTGGGCGGCTTGGCGTGGCAGCTCGTCACCGGCTCACCGCCCTTTGGACACCTGGCGCCGGACCAGGTGTGGTCGGCCCAGATGTTGGACGAGCCGGGGCCTTTCCGTCCGCGAGTTGCCGTGCCGCCGCACTTCGAGGCCTGGTGCCGGCAGCTCCTGAACAAGGATCCCCTGGCCCGCTTCGGGCGGGCGGCCGACGCGCTCGACGCGATGAGTCCGGGTCAGCGGACGCCCCCGAGGTCGCCGTCCGAGCCACCCCAGACGGGCATGCACCCGACGCTGGCAGGGCTGGGCCAGGGGCTACTGGGACTGCGCACGCCGCCGATGATCGGTCGGGGAGACGCCCGACGGACCCTGTGGGACGCCCTGGAGCGGGTGCAGAGCACCGGGCGCACCCAGGTGGTCCTGTTGGAGGGGGAGGCCGGGCAGGGCAAGACCCGCCTGGCGCGATGGCTGACCTGGCGAGCCCACGAGGACGGGCGCGTGGAGTTCTTCCGGACGGAGCACGGCCCGGGCCCCTCCCCGCTCCACGGCCTCGCCGCCCTGCTCGAACAGGCCTACCGCACCCACGGGGTGACCCGCTCCGCCGCAGAGCGCGTGCTCCCCCGCGAGGCCGGCCGGGGCCGCGCACCGTCCAATCCCATCGAGCGCAAGGCGCTGCTCAACCTCTTCCGGCCCACCGCGAGCCTGAACCACACGCCCGAAGCCGCGCACTCCCGACACGCCCTGACCCGTCGCGCCCTGGGCGCCCTGGCCGTGCCCCGGGTCCCCCTGGTGGTCCTCGAAGACGTGGAGTGGAGCGAAGAGGCCGTGCCCTTCGCCCGCGCCTGGCTGGATGACCCGAGCGCGGTGCCCGCGCTATTGGTGCTGACCCATCGGGTGGATCCGGAAGGGCACGGCTCGCCGGCCCTGTCCCGCCTGCTGGCGTCGCCGGACTGCCAGCGGGTCCGCTTGTTCCCCTTGAGCCGGCACCAGGTGCGCGAGCTGGTCCAGGGCCTGCTGGTGCTGGACCGTCAGGTCGAGGACCTGGTCGCCGAGCGGGCCGACGGCAACCCGCTCATCGCCACGCAGCTGGTCAGCAGTTGGGTCTCGGCGGGGCTCCTGGAGCAGACGCTCTCGGGGTTCCGCCTGTCCCCGGGCGCCGCGCCCCAGGTGCCCGACGACATCCACGAGCTGTGGGACCGCCGCCTGGCCCGGGCCATCGGCGCGGGTCCCAGCGACCGCACGGCGCTGGAGGCGGCCGCAGTGCTGGGCCAGAGCGTGCACGACGACGAGTGGCGCCGGGCGACCCAGGCTCTGGGCATCGCGCCCGAAGGGCTCGTGCTTCTGCTGGCCCGGCTCAAGGGCGCAGGCTTGGTGCGCACCGCACCGCGGGGCTTCACCTTCGTGCACCGGCTGCTCCAGGAGTCCCTGCTGGAGCGGGCCCGGGCCCACTCGCGCTGGCGCACGCTGAACGCCGCCTGCGCAGCGGCAGTGGCCAAGGGCCGTCCCGGCACGGACCGCCGCCGGGGGCAGCACCTGCTGGCGGCGGGGCGGATCGCCGAGGCCCGTCCCCACTTGCTGCGGGCTGCAGCCCAGGCCCGCCGGGCCGGCCAGGTGCGGGCCGCCGCCGAGCTGCTCGATGGACTCCAGCTCGAAGGAGCTCCGCCGAGGATCCAGGCTGACGCTGCCCGCGCGGCCTACTTCCTGGGCGGCAACACCCTGGATCAGGACCGCATGGCCACCGCCGCCACCGCCTGCGAGGCCCTGCTGACGGCCCGGGACCCCAGCGCTCGGGCCGTGGCCGGCGCGGTCCGCGCTCGCTGGATCGCGCGCGAGCGCCCGGCCGACGCGGTCCCCCTCGCCCGAAAGGCGTGGCAGGACGCCCGCAAGGCCCAGGACCCGCACCTGCGGGGCATGGCCGGCGAGGCCCTGACCTACTGCCTGACCTGGGCCGGTCAGCTCGACGCAGCCCTGGACGCCCAGCGGCGCACAGCCGACGCCTGGGAACAGGCCGGCCGCAGCGCTGCGGCGGCCCAGGCCAGGGCCCAGTCCGTGCTGACCCCGGGGGCCAGCCATGCCCAGCTCGACGTGGGCATCGCCGAAGCGCGACGGGCTGCCCGGCTCTTCAGCAGGGCCGGGGACCGGGCCAACGCCGCGTCGGCGCTCAACATCCTGGGCGAGCTGCTGCGCAAGCAGGGCGAGCTCCATCGAGCGGCCCAGGCTTACCTGAACGCCAAGCCGCTGGCCGAAGCAGCGGACCGCAGCCTGCTGTGCGGGCTGGCCCTGAACCTGGGCATGGTGCACCTGGAGCTGGGCAACCTCGAGGCCGCGGCCGCCGCCGGTCGGCGGGCCCTGCGCGAGGCCGAGGCCCAACAGGACGCG
The DNA here is from genome assembly GCA_964519895.1 of uncultured Enterobacterales bacterium. Taxonomy (GTDB): domain Bacteria; phylum Myxococcota_A; class UBA796; order UBA796; family CAJQPC01; genus CAYFPX01. The sequence goes on from CAZFLE010000177.1 coordinate 4,720, forward strand.
CTGCTGCGGACCTGTGCCCACTCCCTGTTGTTGGCCCCTCGGGCCCTTCAACGGGACCCGGAGCATTGGCGAGAGAGCCTGGACCAGGTCCGCGAGGGCCTGGCCCTGAGCGACATGCGCGAGGTCGACCTGGCCCGTTGCTACCTGTACGCCGTGCGGGCAGCCCAGTTGGCCGGCCGCCCCGAGCGCGAGGCCGCGGCACGGAGCCTGGCCGACGCCCAGCTCGCCGGCCTCGGTCTCACCGCAGCCGGGGTGGGCTTCGACCTGTGAGCCCGATCAGCCCCCGAACATGCCCTTCAGGGTGAAGAAGAAGAGCGCAGCGCCGAGGCCGCCGATGGGCAGCGTGATGAACCACGACAGCAAGATGGTGCCGATGATCCGCAGGTCCAACGCGGCCAGGCCTCGGGTCAGTCCGACCCCGATCACGGCCCCGACCGCCACGTGGGTGGTGGACACCGGCAGCCCGGTCCGAGAGGCCAGGACCACCGTGGCAGCGGCCGCCAGCTCGGCGCAGAAGCCCCGGGTCGGGGTGAGCGCCGTGATCTTCTTGCCGATGGTCTGCATGACCCGGTAGCCCATGGTCGCCAGGCCCACGACGATTCCGGTACCGCCCAGCAGCAGGATCCAGAACGGCAGCCCGGCGCTCTGGCTGACCTCGCCGCCGCTGCTGACGATGCTCACCACCGCCGCCAGGGGGCCGATGCCGTTGGCCACGTCGTTGCTGCCGTGGGCGAACGCCATCGCGCACGCCGTGAAGATCATCATGGGCGCGAAGACCCGCTCGACGCTGTGGAACTGGAAGTCCCGATCGGCCGCAGGGTCGATGCGCACGCGCCGGATCAGCATGCGACCCAGCAGGGCCGTGATCGAGCCCACGCCCCCGGCCGCCAGGAAGCTCATGGGCACGCTCAGCTCGACGTCCAGGTGCTTGAGGCCCTTGAACAGGGTCACCAGCGCGATGAGGAAGCCGACCAGGAACAGGTAGAGCGGCCCCAGCTTCTGGGCATTCTCGAAGGGCCTGTCGGTGTCCAGGATGAAGCGGCGCAGGCTGAGCATCAGGCAGTAGGCGATGCCGCCGCCGAGCATCGGGCTGACCACCCAGCTCGCCACGATGGTCGCGATCTTGCCCCAGTTCACCGCGTCGGGCCCGATGCCGACGATGGAGAAGCCGACCAGGGCCCCGATGATGGAGTGTGTCGTGGACACCGGCCAGCCCTTGGCCGACGCGACCATCAGCCAGCCGCCGGTCGCCAGGAGCGCCCCGAGCATGCCGAAGACCAGGATCTCGGGCGTGTGGGCGATGGAGCTGGGGTCGATGATGCCCTTGCGGATCGTCTTCGTGACGTGACCGCCGGCGAGCACCGCGCCCGCGAACTCGAAGATCGCGGCCAGGAACACCGCCTGCTTCGGGGTGATGGCGCCGGAACCGACCGAAGTGCCCATGGCATTGGCCACATCGTTGGCGCCGATGCCCCAGCACATGTAGAGCCCGAAGACCGCAGCCATTCCGATGAAGATGTGGCCGTGCTGGGCGATGATTTCCATGACGGGACTCCCTGCGCTCTTCCTGGCGCGTGGTGGGCTCGAGCCGGTTCAGCTGGCGATGGTCACGCGGAGGCGGTTGCCGACCTTTTCGGCGAAGTCGGCCAGGTCCCCGATCCACTCGATGAGCTGGTACCACAGCATCACCGACACGGGCTTGAGCTCGTCCTCGTGGGCGAAGAGGCTCTTGGTGAGGGCCAGCTCCAGGTCGTCGGCGTGGTCCTCGGCCGTGCCCAGGGCGTCGAGCATCTCCTCGACCTTGCTGGCCTCGCGGCCGCGGAAGCCCACCTCCAGCAGCTCGTCCAGCTGCTCGATGGTCTTCGCGCAGAGGGCGACCACCTCGATGCTCGCCGTCACCAGGGCCATCACCTCGGCCTGCATGAAGTCCGGCAATTCCATCTTGCGCTGGGCCATGAGCCCGGCGATGTCCTGGGCCACGTCGGCGATGGAGTCCTGGTTGTGCAGGATCTCCAGCAGATCCCGGCGGTTGACCGGCATCAAGAGACTGCGCGGGAGCCGGTGGCGCAGCCCATTCTTGAGCTTGTCGGCCTTGTCCTCGAGGGCGAAGATCTTGTCGATCTGGGCGTGCAGGCGCTCGTCGTCCCCTGCCGCCAGGGCGTCGAAGAGCCCAGGGACCTCGTCCACACAGGCGGTCACGGCCCGCATGTGCTCCTGGAGGCCCTGGAAGGGCCTGTGGCTGCCGCCGAGCAGGTTGGCGAGGGGGTTGGTGGGTGCCATCGGGCCTCCTTGGAGCCCCAAGCTATCGCCGTGAGGGCCCGGGGCCCGCAAAGGGTCGTTCTGAACAATGGGTGACATCCCCGAGGCCCACGGGTTGTGGGGGCGGCTGCTGCATTATGGAGGCCGCCTGTGCTCCTGCTGACGCTCCTCGCCTGCCCCCCCAAGGACGCCGCCTCGCTCGGCCCCGCCGTGCCCGTGCTCCCGGCGATGGAGGCCCCGCTCTACACCTGGTCCCGCGGCGCCCCGCCCGACGCCGCGGTCGCCCGGGTGGCCCAGGACCTGCCGTGGGACGAGGCCCTGTCCGGGGCCGCCGCCTTCCTGGCGCTGGCGGCGACCCAGGGGGATCCGGTGGATCGGGCCCAGGCCCGCTGGGCGGCGTACCGCGCTGGCTGGCCCTACCCCCTGGACGAAGTCGTGGTCCAGACGGTGGCCAACGGAGACGTGCCGGAGCGGCCACCGGGACTGACTGGTGGCGCAGTCGGCGTCGCCCGCGCTCGGGGCGCCCGCGGCGACGCGTGGGTCTGGCTCACCTCGACTCCGCCCGTGGCTCTGGAGCCCTTCCGCCGGGAGCTGCCCCTGGGTCACCTGCTCGAGCTGGCGACCCAGGACCAGAGCCCTCTCGTCGTGCGCACAGCCGCCCCCGACGGCGCCCTGGCCGGCGACAAGGTGACCCTGGACCAGGGCGGCGAGTGGCTCGTGGAGCTGACGGCCGCCGACCAGACCTGGATCGTCCCGGTCTACGTAGACGGTCCCACGCCCGCTGACGCCCCCTACCCCCACGTGATGGCCCCGCCCCAGGGCACCCACGAGGCCCAGGCCCAGGCACTAGAGGTCCTCGACGAGCTCAGGGCCACCTTCGACGCCCCCAGCCTGGAGCGGGACCCGCTGCTGGACAAGGCCGCGGGCCGGGCCCTCACGGCCCGCGTGAACGGCCAGCCGCTGCCTCCCGCGGCGGACCGGCTGGGCAAGCTGGGCCTGACGGGCCACCTCTACGAGCTCTCCTGCACCGCGCCCACGGTGCCGGAGTGCCTGGATCGGCTCTACTGGTCCATCGACCACCGCGGTCAGCTGGTCGATCCGGTCCTGGCCTGGGCCGGTGTGGCCGCGTCCCTGGGACCGGCTGGCGTCACCCTGGTGGTGGACCTTGCCCAGGAGTAGCGCCCTGTGGGTACTCGCCGCCCTGGTCCTGGCCGCCTGCAAGCCGCCGACCCCGGCCGCGGAGCGCCGCTTCGAAGTCCGCTTCCGCCCGGACCCGGTGGCGGCATCCCCCGAGGCCCAGTGGCTCCTGGATCGGCTCCCCGACGCCACCTGGGACAAGGGGCTGGCTCGCGCGGTCTTCCACCTGACCAGCGCCGCCACGGACCGAAGCGCCCGGCTCACCCCGAGCGCGATGGCCCGCGCCACCGCCCTCGCCGGCTACCCGGGCCACGCCCGCTTCGCCCGGGAGCTCACCGGCGGCGGCTGGCCCGAGCGGCTCGTCGCCCAGCTCCAGGACGTCGTCAACCGCACACCCCAGCCCGTCGACGTGGCCCTGGCCCGGCGGGTGCACGGCGACGGCACCACGCTGTGGATCGCCGGCATCGCCCAGCGGCCGGTCCTGGTCGATCCGATCCCGCGGGACCTGGACCTCGACGAGCTGCTGCCCGTCCAGCTCGAGGTCCTGGCGCCCACCAGCACCGACCCGATGAGCCGGATCCCGGACCCCATCCTGTTCATCGCCCCGCCCCACGGGCCCGTCCAGTCCTACCCCTTGGACGCCACCCGGGCCCGCTGGGTCGACGCCTTCCACGAGCCCGGGGTCTGGCGGCTCGAGGTCGTCGCCCAGGGCGAGCGGGACACCCAGGTCGTCCTGCTCTGGACCCAGTTCGTCGAGGTGGACCCAGAGCCGGTGGGGGTCCTGCCGCGGGCCAGCACCGACGTCCAGGATCCGATGGTCGCCGCGACCTCTCTTCGGGAGGCGGTGAACGCCCTCCGGTCCGACGCCGGCCTGAGGCCGCTCTCGCGCTTCGAGCCCTTCGAGCCCCTGGCGCGGGAGCACGCGGCCTGGATGGCGTCCAGCGGGCGGGTGGCCCACACCTTGCCTGGGGTCACCCAGGGCGTGGCCGCCCGGGCCGCGGCCGCCTTTCACCCCAGGGCGCGACACCGCCAGGACCTGGCGGCAGCGCCGACCTGGGAGGAGGCCCTGGACATCGTGACCTTGTCCCCCGGCCACAAGCGCAACCTGCTGTGCGAGTCCTGCACCCACTTGTCGGTCGGCGTGGCCCTGGAACCAGTCGTGGACCGGCCCCCCAGGCTCTTCGTGGTCTGGGAGGTGTTGGAATTCCCTCAGGGGGAGCCGATGCGCGGCCGATCGGACGGGCGGATGCCGGGAGGCGCGAACGTCGCCGATCCCGGTTAGGTTGCGGGGCCGAAAATCGGGACGAACATGCGCATCTTGCTGGTCCAGGCCTTCACGGCCCTCGACATGGAGCTGGTCTGGCCGATCGGCCTCAGCTATCTGGCCGCCCACCTGCCAGATGGCCACCACGTCGAGATCTTCGACGCCAACCTGGTCCGAGAGGAAGCGGACCCCTACGAGGCCGTGGCCCGCAAGGTCCGGGACTTCAAGCCCGACGTGGTCGGCATCAGCCTTCGCAACATCAAGGTCGCCACGCCCGGCCTGCACAACGACGACTTCGAGCCCCAGCAGAAGACCGTGCGGGCCATCCGTGCCTGCGCCCCCGCCGCCAAGATCGTCATCGGCGGCACCGGCTTCTCGCTGTACAGCGACGTCTTCATGGAGAAGCTGCCCGAGGTGGACTTCGGCATGTGGGGCGAGGGCGAGGTCCGGTTTCCCCAGCTCCTGGACAACCTGGACTCCCCAGAGAACGTCGCGGGCCTGTGGTTCCGCAACGACAGCGGAATCCACTACACCGGCCAGCCGCCGAGCCTGAATTTCAAGGGCCTCAAGCACACCCGCAAGGACCTGGTGCCCTTCGAGCCCTACGCCAAGAGCAGCTACGTCAGCATCGGCCTGCAGTCCAAGCGCGGCTGCGCACTTCACTGCAGCCACTGCAGCGACGTCTACCTGCTGGGCAGCGCTGTCCGCCGACGCACCGCCGCCGACGTGGTCGACGAGATGGAGAAGTTCGTCTACGACTGGGGCGTCAAGCAGCTCTTCTTCTGCGACCAGATCTTCAACATCCCCGTCCAGCACAGCATCGACATCTGCAAAGAGATCGTCGACCGCAAGCTCGAGGTCCGCTGGTCCGCCTGGTTCAACGAAAAGGCGAACACCCTGCCGGACGAGCTGCTGATCTGGCTCAAGAAGTCAGGCTGTGGCCTGCTGTCCTTCAGCCCGGACCACGTCGACGACAGGATGCTCAAGAACCTGGACAAGAACTTCCGCCAGCGGGACCTGGTCCACGGCTACCAGATCGCCAAGAAATACGACATGGACGTGGAGTACAGCTTCTTCCTGAACAGTCCGGGCGAGGACTGGAAGTCGCTGATGAGCATCCTGACCTTCCTGGCCAAGGCCAAGATTCACCTGGGCGGGAACATGCGCATGTTCACCCTGCTCATGATGCAGCCCATCCGCATCTACCCGCACTCGCGCCTGCACGCCCTGGCGGTCGAGACCGGGCTGGTCGACAAGGACGCCGACCTGATCGAAGGCCAGTTCTGGAACCCCGGCGGTCTGAGCTACGCCGTCGCTGGCATCCAGGCCGGTGCCCAGCAGCTGTACAAGGCCCGCCAGACCGCCCAGCGCATCACGGGCAGGGATCGGAGCCTGGCCCTCTGAACGCGAGGGGGGGCGGAAATTCTTCCTCCTTTTTGAGGGAATTTTCAGTATCCGCCCGTTGTGCCTGGAATCATTCCAGTTTTCTGGACCCGATCCTTGATCAGGGGCCCCTTGATCCGACATGATGGCGACAGAGTTGCTCACGCGGCTCTGGGTGGCAACCAACGGAGTCCAGGATGGCGCACGTAGGGCTTGTCCCGATGGGACTGGGGGTCTTCGCCTTGGCGATGACAGGGTGTGGGACCGAGCTCGAGGCCGAGGGCCTGGGATTCGACGTGCAGGCCAAGGCCACCCTCTCGGTGTGCGCGGGGGCCTACGGCACGATCACCGACGCGCTGAACGCCGCGTCCGACGGCGACGTGATCGAGGTCTGCGCGGGGACCTACAACGAGGACCTGGTGATCGCGGACCTGACCGTGACCCTGGTCTCGACCGATGGCGCCGGCTCGACCACCATCGCCGGCACCGGCTCGGGGCCGGTCATCGATGTCTCCGGGCGGGACAGCCAGGTCACGGTCGAGGGCTTCACGATCCGCGGCGGCTACAGCCTGAGCAAGGGCGGCGGCCTGTACTGCTACAAGTCCGACATCGTCGTCACCGACAACATCTTCCTGGCCAACACCGCCTACCGCGGTGCCGGCCTGCACGAGGTTCGCTGCGACGTGGCGATCACGGGCAACACCTTCCAGCTGAACAGCGCGATCGACCGAGGCGGCGCCGCCTACCTGTACCGCGGCGACGGCACGTTCCAGAACAACACGATCCACGACAACTCGGCCTACCGAGGCGGCGGCGCCTACGCGTCCAAGGCCAACGGCATCGTGATGAGCGGCAACTCCTGGACCGAGAACAGCGCCACCCAGTACGGCGGCGCCCTCTATGCCAGCGGCGAGCCCGACATCAGCGGCGAGCTGTTCGACAGCAACACGTCGAGCGGCAACGGTGGCGCGGTCTACCTCTACAAGCCGACCGGCGGCCAGTTCGACAACAACGTGCTCACCAACAACTACGCCCCTGGCGACGGCGGGGCCCTCTACGCCCGCTGGATGGGCATGGACATTACCAACAACGTCTTCTCGGGCAACTACAGCTCCGACGACGGCGGTGCGGCGCGTCTGCACCGGGCCACCGCGACCTTCAGCGGCAACGTGGTCACCAACAACTACGGCAGCGACGACGGCGGCGGTGTCAAGAGCTGCCACGGCTACACGCACTACGAGGACAACTACTTCGAGGGCAACACGGCCGGCGACCAGGGCGGTGGCCTGGAGATCGACAACGAGGGCGGCAGCGTCTACTCGTCGACCTTTGTGGACAACACCGCCAAGCACGGTGGCGGCCTGCACATGTGGGACAACCTCAATGCCCAGGAGGTCGTGGACTCGACCATGTCCGGCAACACCGTCACCAAGTGGGGCGGCGGCGCCGAGGTCGAGGACAACCCCTACGCGGTGACCTTCCGCAACGTGGTCCTGAGCGACAACGTCGCACTCGACGGCGGCGGCATCTCCTGCACCCGCTACGCCATCTTGAACCTCGAGAACGTCCTGATCACGGGCAACAGTGCCAGCGATGACGCCGGTGCCCTGTTCATGCGCAAGGACAGCACGGGTGAGTGGACCAACGTGGTCATGTCCTACAACCACGGCGTGGACAGCGGCGGCATCGACGTGAGCGACAGCCCTGACATCGAGGCCCGCAACCTGATCGTGACCCACAACACCGGCGGAGACGCGGTCAAGTTCCGCAACGACATGCCGGCCGTCTGGGCCTACAACAACGTCTGGGGCAACGACGAGGGCTATGGCTGGTCCTTCGGTGACCAGACCGGCACCAACGGCAACATCGCCGAGGACCCGGACTTCACCAATGCCAACGCCGGCGACTACACCCTGGCCAGCGGCAGCCCGAGCATCGACGCCGGCGACCCGTCCATCCAGGACACCGACGGCACCCGCTCCGATCAGGGTGCATATGGCGGCCCGAACGGCGACTGGTAGGACGGAGTCCGACCAGGCGACATCGAGGCCGCGCTAGGCGGGTAGGCCGACTGGGTGCCGGTGGGGGCGAGGCCTGGGAACAGGGGTCAGGAACCTCTGGTTAAGCATTAGACATCGACCCGGGACTTGTTGAATCTCCATCCCTTAGATGAGGGCAGGCCAGCTTGTTTGGTTGAATCCGCTGGTACAGCGGGCGAACTGTCGGGAATCCGACAGGGGGTGTCGACGGGCGGGCAGTGCTGGCGGCGATGACGGCTATAACTATCTGAAATTACGCATCTCAAGGTCTGGATCGGGTCTTGCTCAACCTCCTGACGTCGCACTCAAGCGGCCACTTCAGGAGCAATCCCATGCTGACCACCCTGGCACTCCTCCTCCCGATCATCGCCTGCGACTCCGGCACCACCGAGGACCCGAACGCAACCGCCGGCACGACCGTCGACGACAGCACCCGCTACATCGAGTCCAACGACGACATCGAAGCACTGCAGGCCACCGTCGACGCGCTCACCGACCGGCTCGAAGCCCTGGAGGCCGCTGGGCACGTCGACGCGGACTGGGTCGAGTCCAGGGGGTTCGCCAGTGACGAGGACGTCGCTGAGCTGGCCGCCGATGTGGCCGCCCTCGACAGCGCCGTCGAGGAGCGTGACGACCGAGACTCCGACACCGAGGAGCAGGTCGAGGCCCTGGCCTCCTCGATGACCGAGCTCGAGGGCACCGTCGCGGCCGACGTCGCTCGGATCGAGAGCGACATCGACGCGCTCGAGACCACGGATGCCGCCACGACCGGCGAGCTGGGCACCCTGTCCGCCGCGGTCTCGGTCAACTCGGACAGCGTGGCTGCACTGACCACCTCCGTGACCGCCGTCCTGGCCGACGTGGCGACCAACGCCGCCGGCCTGGTCATCGTGGCCGACGACACGACGGCGCTCGCGTCCGACGTTCAGACCCTCTCCGACGAGCTCCAGGACGCCGTCACGGCGATCGAGGTCGACATCCAGAGCACCCAGGACGACCTGGCGGCGATGGACAGCGCGGTGGACACCCTGAGTGACACGGTCGCCGGGAACATGCTCAGCATCGACAGCGTGACCACCACGGCCGATGCAAACGCAGCGGAGATCACCATCCTGAGCGCGAGCGTGAGCGGGCAGGGCGACGACATCACGGTGATCGAGTCCGACATGGCCACCCAGCAGGGTGAGATCGATGCCGTCGTCGCCGACGCGAGCCAGAACGCCAGCGACATCGCGGCCAACGCGTCGGACATCGCTGCCCTCGGCACAGGCATCAGCGACCTCGAAAACGACCTGGTAGACGTGGACGCGCGGATCGAGAACGTCATCGACAACGCTGAGCTGGTCGAGACAGCAGTGGCTGACCTCGAGTCCCAGACCGACGGCGTGGCCCAATTCCTGGCCTACATCGAGGTCGACACCGCCAGCGACGCGGTGAAGTTCGTGGGCGCCAACGTGTTC
>CAZFLE010000178.1:0-13899 GCA_964519895.1 uncultured Enterobacterales bacterium
AGCTCGTCGTTGATGAGGTAGTTGTCCTCGTTGTTCGTGCGCTTCATGCCGACGTCGGTGATGCCGCAAGAGGTCAGGCGCATGAAGGCTCCGGATGGTGTGGAAAGCCTGCGCAGATAGCTTCGCCGTCGAGGATCATCAAGCCGCCGTGCCTGGGATCATCTCACGAAGCCGCCGCTTCCAAGGCCGCGGCCAAGGTGCCCCACTCCGGCAGGGTCAGGGTCTCGGCCCGCCGCCGAGCGCCCACGGTCTCTGCGACCACGCCGCGCACAGTGGCCTTGTCGAACCGACTGCCCAGGGCGTTCTCGAGGGTCTTGCGACGCTGGGAGAAGCCCGCCCGGACCGTGCGCTGGAAGAACCCTGCGGTGGCGCCACCCAGGCGCGGGGTCTCGTGCAGCGTGACCTCGATGACGGACGAGCGGACCTTGGGCCGAGGGTGAAATGAGCCGGGCTCCACGGTCAGGGCGATGCGGGGCCGACCAAAGGCCTGGACGTGCACCGACAGCGAACCCCGCGGCTTGTCCCCAACCTGGGCCACCACCCGCTGGGCCACCTCGCGCTGGAGCATCACGACCAGCCGCTGGAAGCGAGGCGCCGACGTGACCAGCCGGGTCAGGATGGCCGTGCCGACGTTGTAGGGCAGGTTGGCGCACAGGACCCAGCCGGTGCCCGGTGCCACGGTGTCCCAGTCCACCTCGAGGGCGTCGCCCGAGACCACGTCCAGCTGGGGCAGGTCCTGGGCCAGGAAGGCCACCAGGTCCCGGTCCAGCTCGACGGCCCGCAGGGTGCAGCCGGTGTCCAACAGCGCCCGGCTCAGAGCGCCCAGGCCGGGCCCGACCTCGATCACCCGGGTCCCCTCCCCCACGCCCGCCAGCCGGGCGATGCGGGACGTGACGTGAGGGTCGACCAGGAAGTTCTGGCCGAAGCGGCGCCGGGCCTGGCGCTCCAGGCGCTTGAGCACGTGGCTCGGGTGCTCGTGACTCATGTGCCCGGCTGCCAGGTCGGGCGGGCGGCCGTGGAGAGCGGGTCGCGTTGACCGCCGACCAGCCGCAGCCGACCGGCGTGGGCGATCATGGCACCGTTGTCGGTGCAGCGGCTCCGGGGCGGCACGGTGACCGAGAACGCCCCCCGGTCCGCCAGCTCGGCCAGTCTCGTGCGCAGGCCGCTGTTGGCCGCGACGCCCCCCGCGACCGCCACCCGGTCCACCCCGGTCCGAGCCACCGCCCGGGTCAGGCGCGTGCAGAGCACGTCGATGACGGCGGCCTGAAAGCTGGCGCAGACATCGGCATCCAATGCCGGGGCGGGTCCCTGGAGGTGTTGCCGGACCGCAGTCTTGAGCCCGGAGAAGGAGAATCCCAGAGGCCCGTGAGGACTCCGCGGCCGGGGAAGAGCCACCGCAGCGGGATCGCCCGTCGCGGCCAGCCGATCCACGGCCGGGCCGCCGGGGTAGCCCAGGCCCAGCATACGAGCGACCTTGTCGTAGGCCTCGCCAGCGGCGTCGTCGGCGGTCTCGCCGAGGGTCTCGTAGTCCCCCAAGGACCGGGCCAGGTACAGCGCCGTGTGCCCCCCGGAGACCACCAGAGCCAGGAAGGGAAAGGCCGGGGACCGCGGCTCCAGCAAGGGCGAGAGCAGATGTCCCTCCAGGTGGTTGACCCCCACGAAGGGCACGTCCCAGCCCAGCGCCAGGGACTTGCCGAAGCTCAAGCCCACCAGCACGGCCCCGATCAAGCCGGGGCCAGCGGTGGCGGCGACAGCGTCTGGGCGGTCCACCCCCGCCTGGTCGAGTGCGGCCCGCGTCACCGCCGTCACCTTCTCGACGTGGGCCCGGCTGGCCAGCTCGGGCACCACGCCCAGGTACGCCGCATGCACTTCCTGGGTGTGGACCACGTCGGACAACACGCCCTGGGGCCCCACCACGGATGCGGCGGTCTCATCGCAGCTGGTCTCGATGCCGAGCACGTTCACGGGGCTCTCCCTAAGCCGCGGAGGGTCTTGATCTCAATAGGGCATTGACAGGTCAAGAGTTCTATTGTCTCCTGATCGCACCTTCCCCTACCAAACCACTGAAATCAAATCCCTTCCATGCTCGATCTTGGCACCTACCTCAACCCATGGTAGAACCCAAGTATTGACATGCCAAGACCTAGTCTCGTCAGGAGGAGACACCCCGGCAGGCCGGCGGCGACCCCGTCGGCTCCGGAGGAAACGCTGGTTGCACTGTTTGTTGCGCTCTTCGTTGTGCTGCAGGACGTCTGGACCCTGGCTCTCGGGCCTGGTGCCAGGCGCCGCTGAGTTGTCGGGTGGTCGGGAGACCGGGGTGCATCGTCCCCACCGCCCAGCTGTGCTGTTGCACCCCCTGTGCTTCCCGCGGGTCCTCCGTGCCTTCCCGGTGGGAGGGGCACTCGTGCCCCTCCCACCCTCCTGAACCCACCGGTGGCTGACGCCCAGCTCCCGGACCGGCCTCGCGGCGGACTGGCGACCCAGCCCGCTCGGCGGCTGGCCAGGTCCGCCGCCCGCGCTGCGCTGGCCGTCACCTGGCGCAGCCTGAATCCCGACGCCGAGGGCCCATTCGCCACGGCTCCCGAGCACGGTGACGTGCGTCTGGCCCGTTGCTACTACACGACCGACGACGGCTGGCGCTGCCCCCTCTTCCGACTGGATGCCAGGCCGGGCTCGTCCGGAGAGCCGGTGGTCCTGGCCCACGGGCTGGGCTTCAACCGCCACACCTTGGACTTCCGGCAGGAGCTGTCCCTGGCCTGGGCCCTCGCCCAGGCCGGCTTCACCGTGTTCCTGCTGGAGCACCGCGCCGACCGCAGTGCTCTGTCCCCACCCGGCCGGCCCCGCGCCTTCGACTTCGACGATTTGGCCACCCGGGACGTCCCGGCCGCCCTGGCGGTGGTCCGTGAGGTCACGGGCTTTCCTCGGGCCCACTGGGTGGGCCACGGCCTGGGCGGGCAGCTCCTCTATGCATGGCTGGCCCACGCCCGAGGGGACGAGATCGCCGCCGCCTCGGCACTGTGCGCCCCCGTGCGCTTTCCCCAGGACCCCGGGCTTCGAGCCCTGGAGCGCCTGCGCTTCCTCCTCCCTGCCGGCGTGCGCTTGCCCACCCGGGCAGCCGCGGTGCTCCTCTCGCCGACCGCCGCACCGGGAAGGTCGCTGCTCGAGCAGCTCGGCGCCCTGAGCGTGCCCGGTGACGTGGCCCGCGGCCTGATGGTGCACGGCAGCGAGGACCTGCACCTGGGCCTGGTCCAGCAGCTCTGGCTCTGGCACGCTCGCGGCGCCCTGACCGATCGCAGCGGCCGGCTGGAGTACGCCGAAGCCCTCGAGGGGGTGCGGACCCCGCTCCAGCTCATCGCCGCCCAGGGGGACAAGCACTGCGAGCCAGCCCAGGCTGAGCCGGCGCTGGCGTCGCTGGCCGGTCCCCAAGAATGCCTGACCCTCGACGCGAGCTGGGGGCACCTGGATCCGCTGCTCTCCACCCGCGCGGCCCAGTGGGTCTACCCGCGGATCGCGGCGTGGCTCGACGCCCATCGGCGCCTGGCCTGGGCCGACTGAAGCCCCCCCACCCGAGGGGGTTCCCAGCGCCCTGACCGGGGATTAGGCTGACCAGGTCGTCGCCCCACGGAGACCGATGGACCCGGACCTGCCCTCGAGCGAGAACGAACCTACCGACCCGGGTGTGCGCCCGCCGTCGGCCGATCCGCCCCCGGCGAGCCCCCCTGCTCGGCCGCGCAAGCGGCTCTCCCGCAGCACCCGGCTGGTGCTCTTCATCACGGTCTTCGGCCTGCTCCTGGCCTGCACCAGCGCCGGCGCGGTGCTGTTGCTCCTGTTCGACGACACCCAGGCCCTCAGCGGCGGCAGCGACGGTGGCTGGCTCAAGGTGACCCTGCGGGGGTCCATCCCCGACGGGCCCACCGAGAGCGCGGTGTACTTCGACGACAACCAGATCCCGCTCACGCTGAACGACTACGTCACGGCCCTCCACCGGGCCGCCGACGACGACGACGTGCCCGGCGTCTTCCTCGAGCTCGACAGCCCCGGGCTGGGTCTCGCCGCGGCGTCGGAGATCCGCCTGGCGCTCCTGGCGCTCCAGGCCGCCGGCAAGCCCTGTCACGCCTGGAGCAAGACCTACGACAACACCACCTGGTACCTGGCGTCGGCCTGCGAGAAGATCGCGCTGCACCCCGAGGGCGTGCCCTTCGTGGTCGGCCTCCAGGTCAGCACCGAGCACTACGCGGGGCTCCTGGAGAAGATCGGGGTCGAGCCGGACTACATCAAGGTCGGGACCTACAAGTCCGCGCCCGAGGCCTATGAGCTCACCGGGCCTTCCGAGAACAGCATCCAGATGCTGGAGTCCCTCCTCGACAGCCTCCACGTGACCCTGCTCGCCCACCTGGCCGAGGGTCGCGGCCTGAGCACGGAACAGGTCCAGGCCCTGATCGACGACCCGCCCGTCACCGCCCCAGCCGCCCAGGAACGCGGCCTGGTAGACGAGCTCTACTCCCGCCAGGCCTGGGTCGAGCTGCAGTACGACGACGAGCTCCAGAGCCTGCGGCCCTACATGCGCGAGGTCCAAGAGGACTGGGGCAGCCGCGGTGACCGGGTGGCCATCCTGCACCTCCAGGGCACCATCATCGACGGCAGCTCTGACGCCGGCGGCTTCGGGGGCCAGGTGGTCGGCGACCGCTCGGTGGTGCGTCACCTGGAGCGGCTGCGCGAGGACGAGGACGTCAAGGCGGTGGTCCTGCGGATCAACAGCCCCGGCGGCTCCGCGCTGGCGAGCGACGTCATGTGGGAGGCCATCAGCCGCCTGGACCTGGAGAAGCCCGTGGTCGCGTCGATGGGCGCCATGGCGGCGAGCGGTGGGTACTACGTGGCCATGCCCGCTCGCGAGATCTTCGCGAGCCCGGCCACACTGACCGGCTCCATTGGCGTGTTCGGCGGCAAATTCGCCCTGGCGGGCCTGTACGAAAAGGTCGGCATCACCACCTGGAGCGCCAAGCGGGGCCCGCTGGCCGGCATCTACAGCTCGCCAGGTCCCTTCACAGCCCCCGAGCGGGCCAAGATCCTGGAGCGGATCGAGGCGTTCTACCAGACCTTCGTGACCAAGGCCGCCGAGGGCCGGGGCATGACCTTCGAGCAGCTCGACCAGGTGGCCCAGGGTCGCGTGTGGACCGGCGCACAGGCCCTGGACGTGGGGCTCGTGGACGAGCTCGGAGGCCTGGAAGACGCGGTGCAGCGCGCTGCAGAGCTGGCCGGACTGGCCGACGGGTCCTGGTCCCGCCAGATCCTCCCCAAGGAGAAGACCTTCATCGAGGTGCTCTTCGAGGCCCCGTCCGACGACGACGACGTGCAGGCCGTGGCCCTGGACGCCCTGGTCGGCCCCGACCTGGCGCGTTCCCTCCGACGCGCCCGGCAGCTGGACAGCATCCTGCGGTCCGAAGGCATCGTCGCAGCGCTGCCGTACCACCTCGAGATCCGGTGACCGCCCAGGCCGTGACCGGCCCCAAGCTGCGGGCCCTGGCGCCCGGTGAGCCCCTGACGCTGGGGCCCCTGCTGGACGCCGCCTTCAGCGGCTACCGGGACACCACGCGCTTTGCCCAGCCGGTGCTGGACTTCCTGGATGGGTGGGCCTGGGGCACGCCAGGCCTGTCGGCGGGGTTGGAGACCCACACCGGGCTGGTCGGCGTGGGACTCGCCAGCCTGCGCCAGGCCCGTTGGCGCGGCCGCGACGTGCGGGCCGTGCACCTGGGACCGATCGGGGTCCGCCCAGGTCACCGACGCCAGGGGCTGGGCAGCCGCCTGCTCGCGCAGCTGGAGCAGAGCGCCCGCGACCGCCATGCGGATCTGCTCACCCTCACCACCGAGGTCGTCTACGGGGCCTGGCGCCTGTACGAGCGGCACAGCTTTCAGGTGCTCGAGACCTACAAGCCCATCGTGCGACCCCTGTTTCCGAGCCTGCCGGACGCGGCAGGGCCTCCCCACCAGACCCAGGTCAGGGCCGTGGACGCCGCGACCTTTGCGGCCGGCTTCGTCCAGCCACCTGGACGGGCCGGCGCGGTGGTCGAGCGCTGGACCGGCGAGCCTGAACCGGCCCGGGTGCTGCGGCCGCGCCACCTGGTCTGTGGCCCTTCACGGGTGGCCACGCTGCGGTGGCCGGTCCTGACCCGCACCCCCGAAGGCCGGGTCCAGGTCTGGGCGACCCAGATCCTCCGGCTCCAAGGTCGGGGGCCGTCCCTGGACGCGGCCTTGGCCCAAGCGACGCGCCTGGCGCGCGAGGACCAGTCGGTCTGCATCTACGCGTTGCCGACCGTGTCCCAGGCGCTGCCTGGGTTCACGGACCGCGGCGCGCCGGTGGTCCACCGCATGGTGCGGCCACTGACGCCCTGGGGCGAACAGGTGGCCCAGGCAGCCTCCTGTTGGGACGAGGTCTGCCCGGCCCCTTGATCAGCCGCCCAGGGGCACGGTGGCCACCGGGTAGAAGAAGAACTTGCCCGCCATGAAGGCGGACAGGGCGGTGTTCATCTCGACCAGCTGATCGTCGCTCGACAGGAGCACACCAGCCACACCCACCGCGTAGTAGGTCTCGCGGTTGAAGGCCCGGGACGGGATGTCGAAGCGCACCTTGACGTCTCGGTCCTGGGAGAAGTTGTACAGCTCCTCGGCGGTCACGGGCTCGTTGCTGTAGGTGACCTCGAGGGTCTCGATGTCGATGACGACCACCAGGATCTGGTGGTAGGAGTAGTCGGCAAAGTCGAGCAGCAGGTTCTCGTTGGCCGTGTGAAGCAGCGGCACGTCCAGGTTGTCCGGCTCCCTCGGCATCTGCACCTCGGCGGTGTGCAGCACGCCGTCCATCTTGATGGTGAGCTTGGCGACGTCGCCCGAGTTGTAGATCAGCCCGTCGGTGCCGTCGGCGTAGTAGGTGCCGTCCTCGAGGTCCTCCATCACGATCATGTCCTCGCCGGGGACGCGGACCTTGGGCTCTTGGCCCATGATCGGGGCGTTCTCCAGGTCGGCGACCTCGGTCGCGTCGGCCAGGATCACGGTCGCGAAGGGCGCGGTGTCGAAGCCGTCGATGTCTTCGACGTCGATGCCCTCGAGGTCAGGCGGGGCCACAGACAGGAACAAAGCCTGGGTCACCAGGGGGTTGGTGAGTCCCTCGAGGTCCTCCTGGGCCTCCTCCACGTCTTCCTTGAGCTGCTCTGCCTCGTCGACGGCGTCTTCTGCGTCGGTGGCGAGGCTCTCCAGGAAGCTGGTCACCTGGGCACACCCAGGGAGCAGGAGCAGGGCGAGGGTGGTCATCGATCTCCTCCAGGAGGGCGGCGGGCACGCTTGTTCTGTACCACTGGTCGGAAGCCCACCGCCAATGCTTGACCCGAGGCGCCCGGTCAACCGCGAACCGGGCCCTGCCTCGGTTGACACCAGCTGGTCCGAGCCTTAGACGGCGAGGTCTTCGAACCCAGTGCGGAGTGGGGCCATGGCTTCCAACACCAAGGAGACGCGCTTCAAGCGGAAGCTGCGTCGCAAGAACGCGGGCCGCAAGGCCAAGAACCAGCGGGCCATCCACGGCACCACGCCCGTGTTCCCGATCCACACGGCCGAAGCCGACGCCAACGCGCCGAACCAGGCCAAGCCAGCCAAGGGCTGAGCAGCCGCTCAGGCCGGCAGCCGGAAGAACCGGCGGGCGTTCTCGCTGGTCGCTGCTGCCAGGGTGTCGAAGTCCAGGCCTCGAAGCCGGGCGACGTGGTCTGCGGTCAGGCCCACGTGGCAGGGCTCGTTTCGCCGACCCCGGAGAGGCTCGGGGGTCAGGAAGGGGCTGTCCGTCTCGATGAGCAGGCGGTCCAGCGGGACCGCGGCTGCGACGGCCTGGGTGTCCAGGGACTTCTTGAAGGTCACGACGCCGGGGATCGAGACGTAGCCGCCCGCGGCGACCAGGTCGTTCATGAAGCTCACGTCGCCGGCATAGCAGTGGTAGAGCACCCCAGCGCCGTCGAAGGCGCCTTCGTCCTGGAGGATGGCAAAGGTCTCTCCCTCGCTGTCCCGATCGTGGATGATCAAGGGCAGCGCCAGCGCCAGGCCGATCCGGATCTGGGCTCGCAGGGCCTGACGCTGCAGACCTCGCGGGCTGTTGTCGTAGTAGAAGTCCAGGCCGATCTCGCCCCAGGCCACGACCCGGTCGCTGGCGGCCAGCGCCCGCAGCGCGGCCTCGACCTTGGGGCCCCACTCGGAGGCGTCGTGCGGGTGCACGCCCACCGAAGCCCAGACGTCTGGGTGACGCTGGGCCACGGCCACGGCGCGGGTCGCCGATCCGTGCCCGTACCCCGACCCCACCGTGAGCATGCGCCCGACGCCTGCAGCACGGGCGGTGGCGATGACCGCGTCCACGCCCTCGTCTCCCCCGTAGGTCTCGGGATCCAGGTGACAGTGGGAGTCGAAGAGCAGACCCATCAGGCCACGCGTCGAGCGCGCCCCAGGGCGGCGGCGAAGCGGCTCAGCAGCGTCTCGATCAGCAGCCGCCCGTTCACGTTGAGGTGCAGCTGGTCGCGGGCGTCGGCGATCGCCTGTTGCAGGGCCTGCACCCCCCGCGGCCACAGGGCGTCCGCCCAGGCCTGCACCAGGGACTCCCGGTCGGCGTTCAGCAGGCCCCCGGTCTGGCCGGCCCCCACCAGGGCGGCGTCGCGGACCAGGCCCTCGAGCACATCGAGCAGCGCCTGGACCCGCTTGTGCCAGCGGGCACGGTCGCCGCGCACCAGCTTCTCGGCGTAGGGCACGATGCCGACCACGCCTCCGGCCAGCACGTCGAGGACTTGGGCTCTCAGCTCGTCGACGGATGCCAGGCCGTCCTTGGCCAGCGCCAGGGCCCGGCCCGGACTGCCCTGAGCCAGGCGGGCCACCCGCTCGGCTTGATCTACCCCGCGGCCCTCCAGCCAAGTCACCAGATCCGCGTGCGGCACAGGGCGAAAGCGCACGCGCTGCGCGCGACTCAAGATGGTCGGCAGCAGCGAGGACGCGCGGGCGGTGACCAACACGAAGCCGGTGCCCGATGGGGGCTCCTCGAGGGTCTTGAGCAGCGCATTGGCCGCCTCGGGCCGGAGCAGGTCGGCCGGATCGATCACAAAGGTCCGCCACCGGGCGTTGTAGCTGCGCAGGCCGACCTGGCGCACGACCTCGCGGGACTGGGCCCGGCTGATCAGGGGGGTCTTCTTTTTTGGATCCGGCCCGACCTCGATCAGGTCGGGGTGAAGCCCCTTGGACATCTGGATGCACGTGGGACACTGCCCACAGGGCAGCACGGCCGAGCGCTCGGTGCAGGCAGCGGCCATCGCCAGCCGGACCGCCGCGGTGTGCTTGCCCACCGAAGGCGGGCCCTCGAACAGGTAGCAGTGGTGCAGGCGATCGGACCGGGCGGCCTCGAAGATTGGACGCAGCACAGGGCCCTGCCCGAGCAGATCATCGACGCCGGAGAGCATGTCCCGGACGTATCACGGGGGGATAGACACCCGGCCATGCACGCTGTGGACCGCTGGCACGACCTGATGTCGCGCCACCCCGTCGACCCCGAGGCCTTCCTCGCCGACGTGGTGGAGGCCGGGGTGCGCTACGGCGACCAGCCCCTGTGCGTGCACCGCAGGCCGCACTTCATCTCCGACAGTCTGGTCCACACGGTCGGCGTCGCCCTGGGCCACTTCCACCGGGCGATCCGCATCGCCCGAGCCGCCTTGCTCAGCGAAGGCCTGCCCGGCCCCACAGGCTCGCTGGTGCGCTCCCTCGGGATCCCGCCGGACGCCCTGGAGCTGGCGGCCCTGGAGCCCGGCTACGAGTCCGCGTCGGTGATCTCCCGGGTGGACTGCTTCGCCGCGGGCGACCACCCCTGGTTCCTGGAGCTCAACGGCGAGTCGCCGGCCGGCATCGGCTACGCCGACGCGCTCTCCGACCTGCTGGCCCGGGACCCCATCGCCGAAGACTTCCCCGAGCTGATGCCCTTCGACGCTGGGCGAGCCGTGGTCGACGCCGTCCTCCATACCTGGCAGCTCTGGAGCCAGCGGACCGAGACCCCCCGCGTCGCCATCGTCGACTTCCTCGACGTGCCGACGCGCCCGGAGTTCGATCTGCTGCAGCGTCGCTTCACCGGGTTCGGCATGGACTGCGTGGTCGTGGACCCGCGAGAGCTGCGCTTCCGCGGGGGCCGCGAACAGCTCACGGCGGACGGCAAGCCGATCGACGTCGTCTACCGCCGCTTGTTGCTCCAGGACATGCTGGACCGCCCCGACGACTGCCGGGCGCTGCTGCGCGCCTACCGGGCCGGGGTGGTGTGCATGGTGAACTCCCTCCGCACGGCCCTGCTCCACGGCAAGGGGCTGTTCGCCTTGCTGCACTCGCCCTTCCTGCAGGAGGGGCTGTCTCACACGCTCCAGCGCATGGTCCACCAGCACGTGCCCTGGACCGCCTTGGTCGCGAGCGAGCCGGGACCGTGCACCCCGCCGGGGTTGCTCGAGCTCGCCCGCAGGGAGCGCGAACAGTTCGTGCTCAAGCCCCTGACGGGCCACGGGGGCGCCGGCGTGGTGCTGGGTTGGCAGGTCACCCAGGCGGCCTGGGAACTGGCGCTGAACGGCGCGGACCACCACGTGCTCCAGCGCCGGGTGCTGCCCCAGCGGCTGCCCTTTCCCGACGCGACCCAGGACTGGGCGCGGGTCGAGCGCATGGTGGACCTGGCGCCCTTCCTGGTCCACGGCCGGCTCGCCGGCTTCCTGTGTCGGCTCTCCGACTCCGAGCTGGCCAACGTGGCGACTGGGGCCCGCCAGGTCCCGGTGTTCGCCCTGCCCGACGGCGCCGGCGCGGAATACAGTCCGGCCCCCAGCCACTTCGCCGTGGACCCGGAGCTCTCGTGACCCTCTTGCTGCTCTCGTCTGTCGCCTTCGCCGCCGACGCCTACTACGACCCGGACCAGGTCGCCGCGGGCTCCGAGCTCTTCGTCCAGCTGGCCAGCCGTATGGGGCCCTGGTACGAGGACCTCCAGAACCAGATGACCCGCACCAGCCTGGCGCTCGAAGGCCTGGACGCAGCTGCTCTGCTGGCAGCCAACCACGCAGGTGACGACCTCGGGACCTATGCCCAGGGCCTGCGGAAGCAGGCGGCCCACCAATACCTCCAGGTCCAGCTCTTCGCCGACGTGTTGGCCGAGGACACCGAGGCGACCTTTGGTGGCGCCCTGGACCGAGCCCTCACCGAGCTCGGGGTCGACGCCGAGCCTTGCCAGGCCCAGGGCGGCGCCATGATGGGCCCCATGCGTGGCATGGGCGGGGGCGGAGGCTGCGAGGGCGACGACATCAGTCAGGCCCTGGCCGCCAAGATGGACCAGGACCCGGCGCTGCAGGCCGCTGTGGCCGAGATCGAGGGTCTGGACTGGCCCGGCTTCGTGGTCGAGGGCACACCACAGGCGGTCATCGCCCTCACCGGGGCCGACCGCTACGTGGCTCTGGACGCCGCTGCCAAGGCCTTGATCCAGGACCGCCTGGACACCCTGGAGCGCCAGCTCGAAGACCAGCTCGCTCCCCTCGAGGACCAGCTCACCGAAGGCGCCGAGGGCGGTGACGCCGCCCTGGCCCAGGCCGAACAGCACCGCGCGGCCTACGAGACCGCCCTGGCGGCCGAGGGCGATCGGCTGCTGGCCGCGCTGACCAAGGGGCTCAAGAAGCAGGCCGGGGTCGGCGTCTGCGCAAACCCGGCCGCGCTGGGCGGGTGCGCAGGCACCGACGTGACCTCGGAGCTTCTGTCCACCCTGGTGGCGGACAAGAAGGTGCAGAAGG
This sequence comes from uncultured Enterobacterales bacterium, assembly GCA_964519895.1. Lineage (GTDB taxonomy): Bacteria > Myxococcota_A > UBA796 > UBA796 > CAJQPC01 > CAYFPX01. The sequence continues at coordinate 11,808 of CAZFLE010000178.1, forward strand.
CCCTCAGGTAGGGACCACCCGGAGCTTCTTCTTCTTGCCCCTCTGGAGCACCAGAGCGCCTTCGCTGTCCAGCATGTCCGCGGTCAGGGCTGCGCCAAGGTCCGACACCTTGGCCCCGTTGACCCTGACCGCGCCGCCCTCGATCTGCCTTCGGGCGTCACTTCGGCTGGTGCAGAGCTTCGAGTCCACCAGGACGCCGATGACCTCGGCCGGCAGGACCACGGTGTGCTGGGGCATGGCCGCGGCGCTGCCCCCGCCCCCAAAGGCTGCGCGGGCTCCGGCCTGGGCCCTGTCCGCGGCCTCCTGGCCGTGGCAGAGGCGGGTGGCCTCCCAGGCCAGGACCTGCTTCGCCCGGCGCACGTCTGCGCCCTGGAGCGCTTCGAGTCGGATGATCTCGTCCAGAGGCAACCAGGAGAAGATGCGCAGGTAGCGGCCCACGTCGCGGTCGTCGACGTTGATCCAGTACTGGTACCAGTCGTAGGGCGACGTCATGGCGCCATCCAGCCAGACGGCGCCCGCCGCGGACTTGCCCATCTTCTTGCCGTCGGCGGTCGTGACCAGCGGGATGGTGGAGGCGTGGGCCTCGGCCCCCGTGACCCGGCGGATCAGGTCCACGCCGGCGGTGATGTTGCCCCACTGATCGGCCCCGCCGACCTGGTACAGGCAGTCCTGCTCCCGGGACAGGTGCAGGAAGTCATAGGCCTGGAATAGGGCGTAGTTGAACTCCAGGAAGCTCAGCCCTTTCTCCAGCCGCAGCTTCACGCTGGTGCGCGACAGCATCTGGTTCACGGACACGTGGCGGCCGACCTGGCGCAGGAAGTCCACGTAGTTCAGGGCCAGCAGCCAGTCGCCATTGTCGACCACCAGCCCCTTGCCGTCGGACAGGTCCAGGTAGCGCTCGAGCTGGGCCTGGAGCGCGGCCTTGTTCGTGGCGATGTCGGCCGGCGAGAGCATCTTGCGCATCTCGTCCTTGCCGGTGGGATCCCCGATCATGGTCGTGCCGGACCCCATCAGGACGATGGGGCTGTGACCGGCGCGCTGCAGGTGGGCCATACACATGATCAGGGCCAGGGACCCGGCGTGCAGGGACGTGGCCGTGCAGTCGAAGCCGACGTAGAACGTGCGGGGTCCGCCGTTCAGCCAGGCGTCGAGCTCGGGGGTGTGATCCTGGAGGAGGCCGCGCGCGCGGAGCGTCTCGAGAGCGTTCATTCGCCCCCGGTATCCCCCGTGTCGCCGACGATCACGTACTGCAGCGTCTTGGCTGGCTCCGGGTCGAGCCCGTCCGCCTCGATGCTCAGCTCGCCGGTGTAGGTGCCGGGCTGTACGCCGCCGTCGTGGAAGACCGTGAGGGTCCACGTCCCAGCGGGCACAAGATCCCCGACGTCGGGCAGATCGCCGCCCCAGCCGGCGCCGATGAGGCTCACCGACGTGACCTGGAGGTCGTTCTCGCAGTCCTCGACCACCACCACCACGCCGTCGGTTCCCTGGTCCACCACCAGGGGGTCGCGCCAGTCCACAGGCCGCAGACAGTCGTCGTCCGAGCCATCGGTGTCGGAGCCGTTGCAGCCCGTCAGCAAGGCGATCAGGAGTGGTGTCAGGGTGTGCATGCGCGGAGTATACGCCCGCCGGATCCTGTAGACTCGGCCCATGGCGGCACGCCTCACCGCGGCTCGACGGACGACCGTGGGTGACACGGAGGTTCGATGCAGTTCGTGATCCACTCCCCCGGGGAGACCCTCACCGAAGCGCTGCGCGAGTACTGTGAGCTCAAGCTCACCAAACCCATCGATCGACACCAGGTCGACGGCGACTCGGTCAAGATGGACGTCGACGCCTCACCCCAGGGCGAAGGCGTCGAGCTCAAGGTCCGCTTGCGGCTCCCGCACTTCCCCACCTTCACGGTCCACGGGGCCCACGACGACGCCTATGCGTGCATCGACATCGTGGCAGACAAGCTGGAGCGCCAGGTCCGCGAGGCCGAGGACAAGCGCCGGGCGTCTCGGAGGCGTCGAGCCCTCGAAGCGGGAGAGGACGTGGGCGGCGAGGACATCTTCACCGAGGACGAGGAAGACGTGCTCAAGGAGATGGGTGC
>CAZFLE010000179.1:0-13505 GCA_964519895.1 uncultured Enterobacterales bacterium
GTCGTCCTTCTTCTTCTTCTTGCTGTCGTCCTTCTTCTTCTTCTTCTTGCTGTCGTCCTTCTTCTTGTTGGACTTCTTCTTGTCGTCGTCCTTCTCCTTCTGGGCCGCTGCAGGCCGCTCGGCGCTGGCGTCAGAGGAGTGGCTTGCGGGGAGGGCGATCAGGCCTGCGAGCAGGGCCCAGCGGAGGGGGGTGGTGCGTGACATGGATCCTCGTGTCCCGGCGCTCGGGCGCCGGCGATGCTACCCCAGGCTGGACCCAGCCTGGAAGAGAGGTGGAAGGTGGCCTATCAGCGAGATCGAGACATCACTCGGGAGATCCCCGGGTATCGGCGGATGCTGGCTTTCCTGACACCGGACCGGGACGCGGCGACGGTGACCTTTACCCAGACCCTGGACCTGACCGAGACCCTTCCCTGGCTCCAGGCCCGGAGCGACGAGTGGGGCCATCGGGTGAGCCTGCTGACGCTGTACGTGGCCGCGATCGGTCGGCTGCTCCACGAGCGGCCGAGCCTGAACCGCTACGTCACCGGGCACCGGTTCTTCCAGCGGGATGGCGTGACCGTGGCGATCTCGGCCAAGAAGGCCCTGAAGCACGGGGCCAAGGTGGTGCTGCTGAAGGTCCCCCTGGCGCCGGCCGACGGGGTGCAGCAGGTGGCGGAGCGACTGCGGGCATCTGTCAAGGAGGGGCGCGGAGACGAAGACTTGCGGGTCGAGAAAGAAGTCGACCTGTTCCTGAAGCTGCCGGCGTTCCTGCTGCGGCTGGCGCTCAAGCTGGTGTTCTTCCTGGACCGCCGGCACTGGCTGCCGGGCTTCTTCGTGGACCCGGACCCCATGTTCTCGTCGATGGTGATCGCCAATCTGGGGAGCGTGGGGCTGGATGCAGCGCACCACCACCTCTACGAGTATGGAAACTGTCCCTTCTTTGCGGTCCTGGGGCGAATCCAGGAGACGCCTGTGGTGGTCGACGGCGCGCTGGTGACCCGCACCACCGTCGACGTGAAGTACACCTTTGACGAGCGGGTCGAAGACGGGCTGGCCTGTGCCATCGCCCTGAGCGGCCTGAAGGACCTGGTCGAGCGGCCGGATCGCTTCGCGGAGTCCTTGTCGGACCTGGGTGATCGGCCTCCGGAGAGGGTCTGATCGAAGGGCGGGCTGCATGACCGCGGCGTGGACGGCCCGTGGTCCACCGTTATTCAGGGCCCATGGATCAATTCGAGAATTGTTGCGTCTGGTTTCAGGGGCTCCAGGACCGCATCCTGGCCGCGCTGGAAGGACTCGACGGCGGCACCTTTCGCCACGACGACTGGTCGCGGGGCGCGGCCAGCCCGGTGAGCGACGACCCGGACGGCGCCTGGCTGGGCGGCTTCGGGCGCACCCGGGTGCTCGAAGGGGGCGCGGTCCTGGAGAAAGCCGGCGTGAACTACTCCCAGGTCCACGGCAAGTTCTCGGTCGGCCACGCAGCGTCGATGCCCGGCGAGGGCCGGGACTTCCGGGCCGCCGGGGTCAGCGTGGTGGTGCACCCCCGCAGCCCGCACCTGCCCACCTGTCACATGAACGTGCGCCGCCTGTCCCGGGGCGACACCGGCTGGAGCGGCGGTGGCGGCGACCTGACGCCCTACTACCTGGACGAGCAGGACTGCCGGACCTTCCACGGGGCCTACAAGACTGCCTGTGACGCCCACCCGGAGATCGGGGACCACCCCCGCTTCAAGTCCTGGTGCGATCGCTACTTCCACAACCACCACCGGGGCGAGGCCCGGGGCATCGGGGGGATCTTCTTCGACCACCTGATCGGCCGGGACGCCGAGACCATCGCCTTCGTCCAGGCGGTCGGCGACGCCTTCCTGCCGGCGGTCATGCCCATCTACGAGCGCCACCGGGATCGGACCTGGACCCCCGCCGAGCGGGACTGGCAGCTGGTGCGCCGGGGTCGCTACGCAGAGTTCAACCTGGTCCACGACCGGGGCACCCACTTCGGCCTCAAGACCGGCGGACGCACGGAGTCGATCCTGATGTCCCTGCCGCCCCAGGTGCACTGGCGCTACGACCACCACCCGGCGCCCGGCAGCCCGGAGGCCGCGCTGGTGGCGGTGTTGCGGGAGCCGCGGGACTGGGTCTGATGCGGGGTGGACGATCCGTGAGGTAAGACGCTATCTTACATCCATGAAGACGAAGGTCTCGACCAAGGGCCAGGTGGTCCTTCCAGCGCCGCTCCGAGAGCAGGACGACATCCAGCCGGGTCAGGAATTCGATGTGGAGCGCCTGGAAGAGGGCGTCTATCGCCTGACACGTCGTGCCCCTCCGAAGAACCAGGGGCTGGTGGACTGGCTGTTGTCTGCGCCGGAAAAGGGCTGGTTCGAGTCGCTGCCTTCGGAGTCGACGGACACACTGTGAAGTGGCTCGTCGACGCCAACGTGCTGAGCGAGCCCACCAAGGCTTCCCCGTCGGCCCGTGTCGTGGGTTGGCTGCAAGCCCACGAGTCCGAGCTGGCCGTCGACCCGATCATCCTGGGGGAGCTGCGCTACGGCATCTTGCTCCTGGCGCCTGGGCGCCGTCGGCAGCGCCTGCTGGCCTGGTTCGAGGCGGGGGTGGCGCGGATCGAGTGCCTGTCGTGGGGTCGGGAGACGGGCCTACGCTGGGCGCAGCTCCTGGCCGAGCTACGGGCTGACGGCCGCGCCGTGCCCATCAAAGACAGTCAGATCGCTGCGACGGCGCTCACCCACGGGTTGACGGTCGTCACGCGCAATGAGCGGGACTTCGCTCGGACTGGCGTCGCCCTGTTGAACCCATTCGACGCCTAGGGCACGCCGAGTTCCGCAGCGCAAGAGGCCGCCAGTCAGGCAGGTGACCGGCGACCTCCCCGGCGACGTGCGCCGGTGCGGTAGCGGCGTCGGGGTAGGCACCGCTGACGGGCCCTTCGGATCGCCCCGAGCACCCTTGAGCACTTTTTTGAGGGTGGATCCCAGCCCGCGGTCGATTTCTGACACTGAACGGGTGTACAGGTATTGGATGGCTGAGCTGCCGCCCTACCACCCTCTCTCCCGGGCCCAGGTCGAGGTCGCCCGGGCGCTGTCGGCCAGCCGGCACTGGCAGTGGCCGGACACCCTGGCCCTGGAGCCGCGGGGGGCCGTGCTCGAGGTCCGTCGGGGCCAGCAGCTGAAGGGTCAAGAGGTGCCCTACCTGCCCCACCCCGGGGTGGCGGGCCACCTGATCGACATGCTGGACACCGCCTGCGGCAGCACGGTCCGGTGGACTGTGGGCCGCGGCGAGGGGCCTGCCTGTTGGTGCCTGCTCGAGGCCCGGGGCCACCGTCGGGTCTTCACGGGGACCTGCATGGGCGAGGCGGTGGGGCGGGCGGTGCTGGCGCGGTGGCGCAAGCTGGGGGGGTGAGCGGGCTCGATCCGCTGTAGACTCCGACCATGGCTGTCTCCGTACTGCTCCTCTGGGGGGGCCTGGTCGGCACCGGGTGTCAGGACGACACCCCGCCGCCGCCAGACCTGGGCCCAACCGCCACCGAGACGACGGCCACCGACACCGCGTCGCCGACGGACACCGCCGGGACCACCGAGCCGGAGCCCGAGCCGGAACCCGAGCCGGTGGTGACCCAGGAGACCGTCGCCGACCAGGACATGGACGACAGCTGGTTCTTCTCCCTGGACACCATCCACACGATCGAGCTGACCCTGCCCCAGGCGTCGATCGACGGGCTCTACGCCGATCCCTACACCTACGTGGTCGGCGACGTGGCCATCAACGGCGACGCCATCGACGACGTTGGGGTCCGGCTGCGGGGCAAGATCGGCTCCTACCGGTCCTTGGACGGCAAGCCCAAGTTCAAGGTCGACCTGAACCAGTACGTGACCGGTCAGCGCTACTGGGGTCTGGAGACGCTCTCGCTGAACAACGAGGTCGTGGACTACAGCTACCTCAAGGAACCCCTGGCCTATGCCCTGTTCGAGGCCGCGGGGGTGCCGGCGTCGCGGACCGGCTTCGCCGAGGTCACGGTCAACGGGGCCCCCTATGGCCTGTACGTGATCATCGAGACCCCGGACGACCGCTTCCTGGACCGGGTCTACGACGACCCGAGCGGCAACCTCTACGACGGCAAGTACGTCTGGTACGGCGGCTACAGCTACACCCTGCTCGACTTCGCCAGCGGCGTCGACGATCTGTACACGCTGGAAGAGGGCGTCGACGTGGCCAACGCCGACATCAAGGCGGTGTCGTCGGCGCTGCAGAACGCCTGGAGCAGCCCGAACTTCTACGACGACATGTCCGCGGTGCTGAACTGGGACGAGTTCCTGCGAGAACTCGCGGTGGAGCAGTGGATCGGCCAGAACGACGGCTACTGCCTGAACACCAACAACTACCGGGTCTACTTCCACCCCGTCACGGGCCAGGCGGACATCCTGCCCTGGGACTTCGACTACTCCTTCCTCTACGACTGGGAGTGGGGCATGGACTGGTGGAACCCACGGGGGCGGCTCTGCTACGCCTGTCGGGCGGATCCAACCTGTCAGGCCGCGTGGAAGGAGGCCATGTCCGACGTGCTGGCCGCGGCCGATGGGCTGGACATGGTCAACATGTTCGACGAGATGCAGGCGCTGATCGAGGACGCCGCGTACAACGACCCCCGGCGGGAGGCCAGCTGGAGCAGCGTGGAGGCCGAACAGGGTCAGGTCCGGGCCTGGCTCACGGCCCGCAACGACGAGATGTCCCGGGAGTGGGGCCTGTGATCTGGTGGGTGGGGCTGGTGGCCTGTGGCCCCCAGGACGCGACGAGCTTCCTGGCGGACACGGGGTCGACCACGACCACGGCGATCACGGAGACCGGCGAGACCGGGGTGCTGGACACCGGCGAGACCGGGGAGACCGAGGACACGGCCCCGCCCGTCGACACCGAGCCGGTGCCTCTGGAGCTGTGCATCAACGAATTCATGGCCGACAACACGGCCGCGCTGATCGTCGAGGACGGCACGGCGCCGGACTGGATCGAGCTGCACAACCCCGGCGACGAGGACGTGCACCTGGCGGGCTGGAGCCTGACCGACGATCCCGACAACACCGACAAGCACGCCTTGCACAGCGACCTGTGGATCCCGGCGGGGGAGTTCCTACTGCTGTACGCCGACGGCATCGACGACCTGAGCCAGCCGACCCACGTGTCCTTCAAGCTTACGGGTGCGGGGGGCTCGGTGGGTCTGTTCGCGCCCGATGGCCGAGGCCAGCTGATCCACCACGGCGAGATCGAGTCGGACTTCTCGCTCTACCGGGTCCAGGACTGCTGCCTGGACGACGGCTGCCTGGACTTCGGCTTCCGGGGCACGCCGGGCACCACCAACGACCCACCGGTACCGGTCGAGCAGACCCTGCTGCCCCTGGGGGACACGTGGAGGTACCGGGCCGAGCGGGACCCGCCCCCGGACCCGTGGAAGGCGCTCACCTTCGACGACGCCGGCTGGGACCAGGGCACGGCGCCCCTGGGCGATGGCGACACGCACATCGTCACCCACATCGACATCGGGCCCAGCGGGGATCGGCGGCCGAGCACGTACTTCCGCCACACCTTCGACGTCGCGGACCTGGCCGCGGTCCAGAGCCTGATCCTGCAGCTGGTGGTCGACGACGGCGCCCTGATCTGGCTCAACGAGACCGAGGTCGTGCGCTCGAACATCGCCGAGGCCACGGTGAGCCACACGACCTGGGCGGCGAGCGCCATCAGCGGCACCGCCGAGTACACGCCGGTGAATTGGGCGCTGGGGCCCGATGCCCTGGTGGAGGGCACGAACATCCTGGCGGTCGAGGTCCACCAGCACGCGACCACGAGCAGCGACCTGACCTTTGACCTGGGGGTGGTGGTCGAGGTGCTGGAGTAGGCTGGACCCGAGGACCTCAGATGGCCAAGCCCAAGGGCTTCCAGTGGACCCGGGACGACCAGGACGAGGTCGCGCTCACCCGCAAGGACCGCCGGACCCGGATCGACATCCAGTCCGAGAACAAGGCGCTCGAAGCCCTGGCCCTGAAGCTCGCAGCGATGCAGCCAGGGGACCTGGCCCAGCTGCCCCTGGACGCCGAGGCGCTCGAGGCGATCGCCACCTATGTGCGCATCGGCGGCAAGTCGGCCAAGCGGCGGCAGCTGCTGTGGGTCCAGAGCCGCCTGCGCACCCTGGACCTGGACGCCCTGGCCGAAGCGCTCGAGGCCGAGCCCGAGTCCGTCGCGCTGGAGCGCCGCACGACCCGGTGGCGCACCCGACTGCTCGACGGCGACGACACGGTGCTCCAGGCCTTCCTCGAAGCACACCCGTCCGGGGACCGGCAGCAGCTCCGCACGCTGGTTCGCAAGGCCCGCGGCCGGGAGGGCAAGGCCTTCCGTCAGCTCTACATGGCCCTGGCCCAGGCGATCGCTCAGGGCTGATGGGGGTTCCGATCCGCGCTGGATGCCTGTAGACTCCGGTCAGTGGCCGCGTCTGCGTTGATCCTGTGGGGGGTGATTGCGTGGACCGGATGCCAGCAGGCACCCGATCCACGTCACCTCGACTCCGAGCCGTCCCCGAGGGCGAGCGACACCGGTGCGTCCGCCGACACCGCCGAGCCCGCCCCACCGGTCGAGGAACTCGAAGTCGAGGACCAGGCCATGGACGACAGCTGGATCTTCTCCAGCCGAACCATCCACGAGATCGCCCTGACCCTGCCCCAGGAGTCGATCGACGCCCTGAATGCCGACGCCTACACCTATGTGCCGGGCGCGATCAGCTTTGACGGCGAGCTGATCGAGGACGTGGGGGTGCGGCTGCGGGGCAAGTTCGGCTCGTTCCGGTCTCTGTCCGGCAAGCCCAAGTTCAAGATCGACCTGAACCAGTACGTGCCGGATCAGCGCTTCTGGGGCCTGGAGACGATCTCGCTGAACAACGAGGTCGTGGACTACAGCTACCTCAAGGAGCCTCTGGCCTATGCCCTGATGGCCGCGGCCGAGGTGCCAGCCCCGCGCACGGGCTTCGCCGAGGTGACGGTCAACGGCGAGCCGTACGGGCTCTACGTGATCATCGAGACCCCCGACGACCGCTTCCTGAAGCGGGCCTATGAGAACCCCGACGGCAACCTGTACGACGGCAAGTACCTGTGGGACGGCTGCTGCAACTACCAGCTGCTCGACTTCGGCCGCGGCCTGGACGACCAGTTCCCCCTCGAGGAAGGCACAGACGTGGGCAACGCCGACGTGGCCGAGCTGTCGAAGCTGTTGATCGACGGCTGGGGCTACTCCCGGTGGGACGAAGACCTGGCTGCGGTGGTGAACTGGGACCAGGTCGTGCGCGAGTGGGCGGTCGAGCAGTGGATCGGCCAGAACGACGGCTACTGCCTGAACACGAACAACTACCGGGTGTACTTCGACCCGGAGACACACCAGGCCGACCTGGTGCCCTGGGACTTCGACTACAGCTTCCTGTATGCGTCGGAGTGGGGCATGGACTGGGGAAACCCCAGGGGAACCCTGTGCTATGGCTGCCTGGCCGACGCGTCCTGTCGGGAGAAGTGGCGCGACGCCACCGTCGCCGTGCTCCGGGCCGCAGAGGCTGCAAACCTGGTCGATCTGTTCGACAGCATGGCCGCCGTGATCGCCGATGCGGCAGAGGCGGACCCCCGCAAGGAGGTCAGCTGGGCCAGCGTCGAGGCCGAGCAGGCCGAGGTGCGGGCGTGGCTCACCCGCAGGTCCGACGAGATCGCGGCGGCGTGGGGCCTGTGATCGCCCTGGCGCTGGTGCTGGCGTGTGACCAGGCGGTCACACCCCTGGCCCCGCCGCCAGGGCTCTCGGTGGGCGCGGCGTTGTTCTCGGTGGCGCCGGACACGGGTGACGTGCTGGACAGCGGGCCCGTCGACCCGGACGCGCCGCTGGCGCTGTGCGTGAACGAATTCATGCCCGACAACAAGGCCGCTCTGGTGCTCGACGATGACAGCTCCCCGGACTGGATCGAGCTCCACAACCCGGGTGCCGAGGCCGTGTCGTTGGCGGGGTGGAGCGTCTCCGACGACACCGACGAGCCGGACAAGCACACCCTGGACGACAGCCTGGTGGTCGGTCCGCGGTCCTTCCTGCTGCTGTTGGCCGACAACGCCCCGGAGCTGGGCCCCACACACCTGCCCTTCAAGCTGGCGGCGAGTGAGGGGTCGGTGGGGATCTACGACCCGTCGGGCAAGGGCGAGGTGATCCACCACGGACAGGTGGAGCCGGACTTCTCGGTGATCCGGAGGGTCGACTGCTGTCCCTCGTCGGACTGCCTGGACTTCGACTTTCGCGGGACGCCCGGATCGACGAACGGGTCGTGACCCGGGGGCCCTTCGATCAGGGCCCGGTGATGCGAGCAGCCTATCGCGACCACCCGGTGAAATCGGGACCTGCCGCCGTCTCTTCTTCCACTGCGGTGGCGTCTGCGAAGATGCCGACCGCGGAGGACGTGCATGCTGCTGTGGGCGCTGGCGGGCTGCGAGCTGGTCACGATCAAGCCGATGGACCCGTGTCTGGATCCCCGCGGCTCGCCGCTGGTGAGACTCGACGTGGGGGCCCGGCATGCCTGCGGCGCGACCGACGCGGGTGCGGTGACCTGCTGGGGCGATGACGGAGCTGGACAGGTCTCGGGCCTCCCGGATGACCTCGTGGGCTTCGACGTGGCGCTGGGCGGCGACGTGAGCTGCAGCGGGGGGGCCGACGCCCTGGTGACCTGCTGGGGCAGCGACGCCTTCGGACAGGTCTCGGGCCTGCCCGACGACCGGCCCTGGCACCAGGTCGACGTCGGCGCCGAGCATGGCTGCGCGGTGGACGAAGGGCGGGCGGAGACCCTGTGCTTTGGCGACAACGCCGATGGCAGGCTGGACGTCGTGCTCTCCGGCGGTCCCTACCTCAAGGTCGCCGTCGGCGAGCGCTTCAGCTGCGGCATGGACCTGTTGGGCCGGATCGAGTGCTGGGGCTCCGACGACGACCAGGTGATCACAGACGCGCCCGACGGCACGGTGACCGATCTGGCGGCCGGGGATCGCCACGCCTGCATCTTGGACCAGAATCAGGAGCCATTCTGCTGGGGGGCCAATGACGAGGGCCAGCTCGATGTCGTGGACGGTCCCTATGGTGCGATCCACGCCGGGCTGGCGGTCAGCTGTGGCCAGGCCGTCGACGGCACCCTGACCTGTTGGGGGGGCAGCGACGCCCAGGATCCGCCCGATGAACCGCTGGGCATCGTGGGGCTGTCGGGCGAGTCCCGCAATGCCTGTGCGGTCGGGCCCGAGTCAAGCTTGTTGTGCTGGGGCGACGACAGCGCGATCATCGAGGGGCCGCCATGAGCCGCGCGTGGGTCCTGCTGTTGCTGTGGTGGGTGGCTTCACCGGCCTACGCCGCGGAGATCGAGGCCCTCTGGGCCCCGGACTGGGCCGGCGCCTGGGCCCCGGTCAAGACCACCGGCGAGGCCTGGGTCGAGCGTGGGGGCGAGACCCTGCCGGTCGCGGTGGGCATGACCCTGGCCCCCGACGATCGCCTGGTCACCCAGCAGGCCCGGGTGCGCCTGAGACTGGACGAAGACCACGTGGCCACGGCGTATGAGGGCTCGGCTATGGTGCTCCGGGAGTGGACCTATGTGGACCAGCAGCTCGGCCGGCTGGTGTACGAGGTCCGGGACCTGTTCCGGGTCCAGTACGCCCGCACCGAGGTGCTGGTCGAGGGCACCACCTTTGCCGTGGACGGCAGCGCCGACGGCTCGGGGCAGGTCGCGGTCCTGGAGGGCCGGGTCCGGGTCCGCAACGACGACGGCGAGGTCGTGCTGGACCGCGGGGACGTGGCGGTGCTGAGCGCGGCGGGTGCCCCGGTCGCCATGGCGGCGGCGCGCTCGGTGCTCAAGACCTGGCGCGAGCGCCCGGACGGCTCCTACACCCCTCTGGAGATCGGCCTGAGGGCCGGTCTTGGCTACGGCGACAGCCTGGCGGTCCAGTCCCCAGGGGTGCAGCTGCGCACGGAGCTCTACGGCCGCTTCGAGCTCCGGGGACCGCTGAGTCTGGCCGGCTCGATCGGGCTGTTGAACAGCACCACGACCAGCCGCTTCCCCATCAGCCTGGGACCCGAGCTGGCCCTGGGGCCCGTCGCCCTGCGCGCCAGCGCGACCGCCGTGACCGGGGCCTGTGTGGCCTGCAGCGACGGCGACGTAGAGCCGATGGTCCGTCCCGGCGGCCTGGGCGCGGTGGCCTTCCGGCCCCAGGTCGGGCGCTGGCGCCCCGAGCTCCAGCTCAGCATGGGCTGGGCCTGGGGCCCGTTCGTCGACGCCACGGTCGGCGTCGCGAGGCGGCTGTGAGACCGTGGCAGACTGCGCGACGATGCAGAGAGACGTGCTCGCACCGCTGGTCCGCGCCTATCTGGCGACACACGCCTCTGGCGACGCGCTGCTCCAGGCCTTGCGGCCCCACGTGCACCGCATCGCCGGGCGCTACCCCCACGCCTACTTCGAAGGCGCTCGCCGGGACGACGACAGCCTGGCCGTGCTGGAGGGGCTCGTGTTCACCCACTGCGTGCGCACCGCCCGGACCCGGGAGCCCTTCCGTGGCCGGCCGCCCTTCCAGGCCTACGTCGAGGAGGAATTCCCCGACCCGCCGATCCGCTACCACACCTGCTACGGGCCCCTGTCGGTGACCCGCGAGGTCCTGCGCGACGAGTACGCCCGCCAGGTCCGCCAGGACCCGGAGCTCAAGCGCCGGGACCGGATCTACCGGGCGCTGGGGCCTGTGCTCGACGCCGGGGCAGAGCGGGTGCCCCGCCAGCGGTCTCAGCCCCTGTGGCGGGTGGCGCCCAAGGGTCCTGCGCGCGTCCTGGACCTGGCCGAGGTGCGCCAGAGACTGTTGGGCAGTGAGCGCCCGCTGCCCGAGCTGGCGCTCGAAGCGTTGAGGCTGGCGGGCCAGCCCCTGTCCCGCTCCCAGCTCAGTCACCTGGTCGCGGACATCCTGGACCCCGGCCAGGAGCGGCCGGACCCCGTCCGGGACGACACGGTGGCTCGGCTGGCGGTGCGCGCCGCTGTGGCCGATGCCTGGGCGTCGCTGGAGCCTCTGGACCGGGCGCTGCTGGCTGGACTGGCCCGGGGCGACGACGGCAAGGCCTTGCAGGCCCGGGATCCTCGACTGAACAACCCGGTCCAGCTCACCCGTGCGCTGAAGCGGGTCGGCGACGGCTTCGTGGCTGCGATGGCCGCCCGGATGGACCAGGACTCCCAGGTCGCCGTCAAGCCTCGCGTCCTGGTCGAGCGGGTGGTGGGCGTGTTGGTGGAGATGCTGCCCGAGCTGGAGGGGGGGGACGATGCCCTCTGAGCTCGAAGGGCGGCTGGCGGATCTGTTGGCCGGAGATGCCGAGGACCCGGCGACCGGCGAGGACTGGACAGCGCTGCTGGCCCAGGTGGGCCGCGCCCGGCGGGTGCACGACGATGCGGGCCTCGCTCACGGTGAATTCGCGGACCAGCTCCACGTGCACCAGGACGACGAGGCGCTCGCCGCCGCCGCGCCCCAGGTGCAGCTCGCCGCCGCGGAGAGCTCTGGACCCGGCGAGTGGTCGTCCGGCGACTACACCTTGCACGTGGCGCCCCACCCAGAGGGCGGCTGGCACGTGTTGCTCCAGGGGCCACGCGCGGCGATTCTAGCCGAGCGCGCGTTGGTGCCCGGCGTGTGGGTCCGCGTGGACCGTGTCCCAGAGCCCCCGGTCCTGACCCTCGAGGACGGGTCCCACCTGGCGTTGTCGCGCTGATCTTGGGAGCGCTCAGCGCCCCAGGCGCTGCCGGAGAGGAGCCAGTGCCCCCCACCCCGCCAGCGTCGCCAGGAGCGGTGGGAACAGAGCCATCAGGGTGCCGCCCTGGGCACGGGTCAGCACGGCGGCCAGGACCAGGGCCGGGAGCGCGCTGGCGAGGGCTCGCCAGCGGGTCAGGCCGACCAGGAGGAGGCCCCAGCCAGCCAGCATCGTGGCGACGGCGTCGACGAGGGTCGAGGCCCGGCGAGGCGCCTGGCCGGCGGCCAGGGTCTCCACCAGTGCCGCGTGGAGCTGGAGGTCGGCGGTGGGCCCGTCCGGGGTCTCCAGAGCGGCGTCCTGGCGCAGGGTGCCGACCACCGCGACCCGCCCCGCAAGGTTGGGCCACGCGCTGGCGTCCTGCCAGTCCAGCACCGGGCTCTCCGCCACCGGGTGCAGCAGCACGCGGCCCGCGGTGACCGGGTGGGCGGCGCCCCCGGCGTGGAGCTCGTCGTCCAGGAGCGCCGGGCCTGGGATGCGCGGGGTGCGGGCGTGGTGGGCGGCGACCGCCAGGTGCCAGATCCGGGTGCCGTCGGGGCCGAGCAGCGTCACCGGCGCCCGGCCCAGGACCCAGCTGCTCCGGGACTCGGTCTCGAAGGCGGCCAGGCCCCAGGTGGTCTGGCGGGCCAGGCCCGGGTGGCTCGGGGCCACGGGTCCTTCGGGGCCCCAGCGCACCCCCACCACGACGGGCACACCTGCGGTCTGGACCCCGGTCACGGCCACGGCCAGGTCGGCGTAGGCGCTGGGCTCGTCGGTCAGACTCAGGTCCAGGGCGATCGCGCCGGCGCCCGCCTGGGCCAGCTCGCGCACCAGGTCGCCGTAGCGGGCCCTGCGCTCGGTCAGGGGGGCGTCCCGGGGAATGGGCACCAGGACCGACTGGGTGGTGGGCAGCTCGCCGTGGGCCAGGCGCAGGAGCCAGTACCAGCTGGTCAGCTCCAGCCGCTCGGACGCGCCCGCCAGAGCCAGGAGTGGGAGCAGCACCAGCGCAAGCATGCTCCCGGTGATGCGGCGGGTCCGGCGGGGGGGCAGCAGCGTGGCGCGGGCCGCGGCCAGGTCGGCGAAGCCCGTCAGGACCACGGGGCTCTCGCGGTCCGCCTGCTCTGCGCCCAGCCCCACGTGGGCCATGTCCGCGTCCGCCGCCGCCCGGAGCTTGGCCGGCACCCCGTCGACCGCGGAGATGCGCCCGTCCAGGTCGACCGCTCCCGTGAAGGCCCAACCGGGGGGCAGCGCGCGGTCCTCCAGGGCCGCCCGGGTCGCCAGGGCCAGGGCCAGGCCCAGGGAGCCTCCGGACACCGGAAAGGGCACGCCCCGCAGTTCCCAGGTCACGATCCAGCGGTCGGCCTGTTCTCCCAGAGCGGCTGCCACGGCGACCTGGGCAGCCCGGGTGGTGTCCGGGGTCGCGGGCTGGTCGCTGCGCACGGTGCCGACGCCCCGGTGGAGCTGGACCACCACCTCGACCATGCCCCCGGTGCCGGTGATCCGGTCGGTGACCAGGGCGTGCGCGGCGGCGGTCTGGATCCGAGGGGCCAACGGGGCTGACCCTACCGCAGGGAAGGCTACGGTGCCCCAGGAGGTGGCGATGCTGATCTGGGCTCTCTTGTGGGCGTGCGGCGACGGGACGACCGCGGACTCGGGCAGGACAGGTACCGAGACGGACACCGACACCGACACCGACACCGACACCGACACCGACACCGACACCGACACCG
>CAZFLE010000180.1:0-13503 GCA_964519895.1 uncultured Enterobacterales bacterium
CCCTACGGCAGGCGATCACGAAGACTGCTCCCCTCATTGGTACAGGGGGGTTGCTGGCGCAACCGACGTTGACGGCGACGGCTACGATGAATGCCTGCCCATCCAATTCTTCGACTGCGACTGCGACGACAACAACGTCGCCGTGAACCCTGGTGCGACCGAAGAGCCGGCCAACGGCGTCGACGACGACTGTGATCTCGCCGACGGTGTGCACCAGAAGATCTGGGAGGACATGAACGACTGGACCTCCGACCCGCCCACCGCGCCCTGGTCGACCACTGGCACCAAGGACCCCGACCGGGTCACCCTGGCGCCCGGCGAGGTGCTCAGCTGGTCGAGCTCCCGGAACGCCCGGTTCGGCTACATCCACGTGGTGATCGACGCCGCCACCGCGCCATCAGGTGCGGACGGGACCTGCCTGGTCGAGCTGACCACCACACCCATCGGCGGCGGCGCCCCCACCACGACTTCGGCGACGCTGATCGCAGGCACCAAGGCCTACCCCCTGAGCAACCCCGAGGTCACCATCACCCAGGTCAAGGTCGACTGCTCGGGAGCGACCGGCGGCACCGCCGGGATCGACTGGCTCGTGGTGCAGAACAGCGACGTGCCCTTCCCCCCGGCCACGGATCTCGACGTGGCGTGGTGGGACACCGACATGCCCGAGGGCGGCTACAACACCCACGTGGTCCTGCGAGGCGGCTCGCTCCTCGACGGCGAGGACTCGCCCTACGACACCCTGTTCGGCGCCGGCGACGTGAGCGGCTTCGCCCGGTACGAAGACGGGACCAGCTCTTGGGTCTCCATCAACGGCGATCCGACCGTCTCTGGCAGCTTCCTGTACCAAGACGTGGACATGAACGCCCACGACATCGCCTGGTTGGACGACGGCTCCACCGACGGGCTGTTGCTCGGCGTCACTGCGAACCACACCAAGAATGAAGATGAGCGCGGGCTCAGGGGCCAGCTGCTGTCCAGCAGCGACCTGGGCCAGACCTGGACCCCCCTGGCCAACGGCTACAGCAGCGGCAGCAGCGATCCGGCCGTGGCTGCGACCCGCCGCAAGAACCCCTACGGCAAGACGGACCGGCCGGGGGGTCGACTCATCCAGCCGACCGACACCGGACAGGCCTTCATGGCGAGCCAGGTGGGGGGCGAGCCTGCGCTCGTGCTGCTCGACAGCGCCGGCACCCTGTGCACGGTCGACAGCGGTGGCGTGCTCCCGGAGGCGTCGAACTGGGACGCGGGCGAGCCCCACGACCTGCTGGTGGCCCTGGCCTGGGCCCAGCACCCCATCTCCTCCGAGCAGATCGTGTTCACGGGCTACCGTCAGCGCGACCTGAACACGACAAGCGGGGAGCACAGCCTCTTTCGCTGCACCTGGACCGGAGAGCCGACCTGCTCCGACACGCCCACCTGCGGTGCCATCTCAGGCAGCGAAGGCCTCGACGTGGCCGACCTCGAGGTCGGCGGCACCGTCACCGACTACGCCCACGTCTACGTCGCCGACTTTGGCCGGCGGGATCGGAACGATGGGGGCACCTCGACCTGTCTGGACCCGGCCCAGAGCATCAGCGCCGGGGACCTGTGCGGGCCCCGGGTCTGGCGGTGGGACGCCAAGATCGCGGACTACACCGGCGCCTCGGACACCGTCGTGGACATCGTGACCCCCGTGATGACCACAGGACTGACCTACTTCACTGAGACACCGCTGGCGGTGACCGGCCTGAACATTTCGCCCGGGACCGACTGGCTGACCGCCTTCACAGGGAACGGCCACGCGGGCTGGTACTCCTCGGCCAGCCCGGCCTGGCGGGTCTCCCTGTGCGAGGCCGAGGGCATCGACAGCTCGGGCTACCCCGGTGGCTGCACGAGCTCTGCCGGCTGGATCAGCCTCGCCGACGACAAGTACTTCACCCCCGGGTACACCACCGCCGACGACACCGACGACGACCTGGACGGCGAGTACCAGCGCGAGACCGTGCTCGACCCCAGCAACACGTGGATGGCGGACCAGGCGCTGCCGTCCTGGCAGGCCGACCTGTACGACGGGGTGGTCTGGCAGGCCGACGCCGCCTCGCCCCGCATGTTGATCGGCAACACCGCCTTCGGCCTGTGGGCCTGGCACGAGCCCAGCCCGGGCGCGCTCGGTCCTGAATCCACCGCGCTGGACGGGCACCTTGTCGGCACGGTCGACGAGGACACCGCGATCGGTGTCACCTTCTTCGACAACGCCGGTGACCTGGGCAGCACGACCTGGCAGGGCACGGTCGTGCGAGACGTGGGCTTCGGCTGGGACGGGCGGGTATGGTCGCTCGATCTGGACAATGGGTTCGTCTCCGAGGACGAAGGTTCCGCGACCCGGGCCGTGCGACCGCCGCAGCTGACGGTGTTCGGTGCGGGGGGACAGGCGGTGGCCACGGCAACACACAGCAACGGCGACGATGGGGCGGTGTGGATCGCGCTCAATGACAAGTCTGCGCAGAGTGGCGCGACTCTGCTTCCACCGGAGAAGCAGGGCATCCTGCGTTCAGAGGATGGGGGAGACACGTTCTGCTATCAGGGGGTGATCGAGGAGGGGGATGTGGGTGATGGTCCAGCGATCCACCGGTCGATCGAAGGCGACAATAAGTTCGTCGGTGACAAGGCAGACGAGGTCTTCCATCGGAAGGACTTCTACCACCAGTTCTGGCCGTACCCGTTGTTCGACAGCGAGGACTGGCTGCCCTGCGACAACGAGGACTTGGGCGATCCCTACAGCGAAGGCACCGCGTTTCGGGAGAGCATGACGCTGGAAGGCGGCGACCACGACATGAGCTGGGGCAACCCCCAGGACCTCGAAGCCCTCGACGAGAACGTGGCCCTCGCCACCTTCGGCAGCTACCTCGCCGACGAGGACCTGGACGGCCTCGGCTTCACAACGACACTGACGATCCCCGGCCGCGTGGGCTACACGCTCGATGGCGGAGCGACGTGGCACACGGTTGACTTCGCCGACGCCGAGGCCGCTTGCACGGTGACCGGCCTGGACCTGGCCGAGGACCTGTTCGGCAAGGACACCGTCCTTCATCTGGTGGACGACTCCAGCTGGTACACCTCGGCAGAAGACTGGCGTCTGGACTTCTTCCTGCTCGGCGCGGACTCCGGCAACCTCTACCTCCTCGGAGGCCAGGACTGTGCCCTGTGGCGGGTCACCCTGTCGACCACCGCCGGCCCCACGACGACGACGAGCTGGTCCCCCGTCACCATCCCCACGGTCAGCGAGGGCTGCACCGTCCATGAGCCCAGCGGCTTCTCGGTCTCTCCATGGCAGGACCGACTCCTGATCTGGGGCGGATACTCCAAGTCCCACGGCAACGTCACCCGTGAGCGCGGTGGGCTGTGTCTGATGGACTTCGACGGCAGCAACGCAGTAGGAGCCCTGGACCCGGCGGACGGGTACCGCTTCTCGATCAAGCAGGCTGCGCCCAACCCTCTGGTTCAAGACCAGTGGGTCGTGACTCCCTTCGTGGATGACCAGATCCAGGACCAGTGCGCCAGGGAGTGGTCGGAAGCGGAAAACGACTGGGCGACGGATGAAGAAGACGTCTACGACGCCTGCGATGTCCCCGTGCCCTTCGTCTACCAGCGCCGCAGTCCGGGCTCAGCGGGCCCGAACTGGATCGCCACCGACCTGGGCATCGACGGGCTCCATTCTCTCCAGGGGACCGAGCTCGATCTCCGAGTCGAGGCCACCGAGGGCCCGCCCGGCCTCTGGACCGTCGACTGGGCGGTGCTCTACGGCACCACGGGCACCGGGACCTATCGCGGAGTCGGCTCGTGGTAGCCGCGCTCTGGCTCGGGGTCCTGGGGTGCCAGGGTGAAGACACCGGCACCCCGACCACGGACTCCGTGCCCCACACCGGCACCACGATCACCGACAGCCCGACCACCGACACCGCAGAGACCGGAGGAGACTCTGGCAAGACCGAAGACTCCGGCGACACCGACGAGACGGGAGACACCGGCCCCGCCGACGCAGACGGCGACGGCTGGTTCACGCCCGATGACTGCGACGACCAGAACCCCTACACCTTTCCCGGCGCCGAGGAGTGGTGTGATGCGGGCGACCACGACTGCGATGGAGAATCGCTCGAGCCTGGGGTCTGCGCCAAGACCCAAAAGATCGAGGCCATCCAGGGGCCATGGATCGACGGTGACCCCTGGGGGGACGAAGCCTACTGGGCTGTGTTCGCTGGCGACCTGGACGGTGAGCCGGGCGAGGAGCTGTTGGCGAGGACTGATTACAGCTTCAACGACGGTCGGTCCCGGACCGGCGCCCTGGCTGTGTTGTCGCGGCTGCCAGAACTGCCTGGCACCCCCATCACCGACGTCGCCGACCACGTCTTCGCCCAGTCCTGGGGCGGTATCAGGGTGTGGCACGGCGCGGGGGACTTCAACGGCGACGGTCACGACGACTTCATCGCGCTCGAAGGATCGGCGGGGGTCGCCAACATCATCAACCTCTTCCTCGGCCCCAGCAGTGACTGGCCAGCCGTGGCGTTCACTTTCGACGCTGCCAGCGTGGTGTGGGAGGATCCGGATCCGACCAAGTCGGAGTCGCTGGGGGACTACATCGACGGTCAGGGCGACATCAACGGCGACGGCTACGCAGAGCTGTTGATCGAAGGCGACAACGACGACTACCAGAACGTGCTCATCATGGGACGACCGGAGACGCCAGAAGGAGGCGACACGCTGCTGGAGGAGACGCTGAACACGGTCCGGGATGGGCGAGACTATGCCATCGGACCTGATCTGGATGGAGACGGATTGGACGACATCATCGGTCTCTATACAGGTTTTCACTACATCTCCGGCACCGAGATCGAGTCAGGCTCCGCTGGCGAATGGAGAGACCTCGGGTCCTGGGTGAAGTACGACTCGCTAGTTGGCGACTGCGGCCTCGCCGACTACTCCGACAACGCTCTCCTGATTGCCGGGGACTTCACTGGGGATGGCGTCCCCGACTTGGGATTCCACTGCGCAGAGGATGAGGGCACCGACCCTGTTGACGGCCCGACGCTCTATCTGATCGACGGCGCCGCACTCGCAGCCAGCGAAGATGGAAGCCACCTCATGGACCTCGCCCACGGGCCATGGCTGATGCTCAACGACGACCTCGACAAGAACGACAAGGCACGCCCTCTCTCGGACATCGACCACGACGGCCAGGATGACCTCTGGAGCATCGGATGCGGAGGGAACGACACGAATGGCTGTCGCATCTACCAGTATCTCAGCAGCGACGGGCCCCCAGACCCCTACGTGGCCCCGGCCTCTCTCGAGCGGGACTATGCGCTCAGCCTTACCGACAGCTTCAACCAGTCCTCCAGCAACGCCTACATCACCAGCTCCGGCGACCTGGACGGCGACGGCTTCCCCGAGCTCGCCATCCAACACTACTACGACAAGGACATAGAGGTACCCACCCAGTCCGCCATCCGCATCGTGCCCGGCTGGGACATCCCCTGGGACGACCCGCTGTACTGGTAGAGTCCCCCCGTCCCAGTGCCAGATCCCCACGCCAACCCCACACCCGAGCCTCATCGCGGAGTCGGCTCGTGGTAGCCGCGCTCTGGCTCGGGGTCCTGGGGTGCCAGGGTGAAGACACCGGCACCCCGACCACGGACTTCCAAAGAGGAAAAGGCCTTGGAGCCGAAGAATGGGTTTGGAGGTGATCAGGCAGGCGCGTGTGGACCAGTACGCAAGTCCCGCGAACGCCGACGCCCCCACCCCACCAACCCCAGCACCACCCACCAAGGCCCGCTCGCCGCCCCAGCCGAGCAGCCCCCCGACGCCTCGGTCGCCGTGCGATCTCCCCCGCTGCAGTCCTCGTCCACCCCGTTGCCCACGACCTCGGCCGCACCGGGGTGCACCCTGGGCTCGGCGTCGTCGCAGTCCCGGCCGCCGTGGTCCACGGCGTCGTAGCCGTCCAGGTCAGCGTCAAAGTCGCTGTCGCCGGCGCAGTCCTGGTCGACCCCGTCGTACCAGCGCTCCGATGCGCCCGGGTAGACGGCGGGATCGGCGTCCTGGCAGTCTCCGCCCCCCAGGCCATCGACCCCGTCGCCGTCGGCGTCGTGGTCGCTGCCCGCAGAGCAGTCCTGGTCGACCCCGTCGTACCAGGTCTCCACCGCGCCCGGGTGCACGGCCGCGTCGCCGTCGTCGCAGTCCCCTCCCCCCCAGTCCCAGCCGTCTCCGTCGGCGTCCCAGTCGCTGTCTCCGGCGCAGTCGGCGTCCAAGTCGTCGTACCAGGCCTCGGACGCCCCGGGGTAGACCCCAGCGTCCTCGTCGTCGCAGTCGTCCCCGCCGCAGGCCTGGGACCAGGCCCCGTCGCGGTCCCAGTCGCCGCATTGCGCGACCACCACCTGCTGGTCCACAGCGACGTCGGGGAGGGTCTGTTCCGAGCCGTCCGGCCAGAGCACGGTCAGGGTCACCGGATCCCGGTGGTCACCCAGGCCGAAGTGGAGCACGTCGGCGTTCTGGTTGCCTTCACCGGTGCCGACCTCGAGCTGCCGAGCCAGCACGCCGGCCTCCGTCTCGAGCCTGACCTGGGCGCCAACCGGCATCACCGGCCCGGTCAGGCCATTGCCCTGGAGCTGGACCTGGAGCCAGTGGTGGTCGCTGCCCCCGTTGACCCACAGCTCTCCGGCACTGACCAGGTCCAGGTCCCCGTCCCCGTCGAAGTCCGCCCACGCCGCCTGGTACGTGGACGGCAGGCCGCCCAAGCCCTGATCCTGGGTCACGTCGGTGAAGCGCCAGTCGCCGTCGTTGCGCAGCAGGATCGGGTAGTCGCCGGCGTAGACGGTAGTGAAGAACAGATCCAGGTCCCCGTCGTTGTCGAAGTCGCCCAGGGCCGGGCTGGCAAAGGACTCCTGGTAGGCCAGGGCCGCGTCTGCCGAGCGGTCCGCAAAGCTCCAGCCCTGGTCTGGACCCAGGTTCTCCAGGAACTGAGGCCGGTCCTGGGCGGCGTCGGAGTGGGCGAAATTGCCCACGAAGAGGTCGAAGTCCCCGTCCTGGTCCAGGTCCCCCCAGGCCGAGCCGATGGTGTGGCCGAAGCTGTACTCGTAGCCGTCGTCGATGCCCGCTGCGCCCAGGGTCCAGGCCAGGTCGGTGAAGCCGCCCAGGCCGTCGTTGACCCACAGGCTGTTGGGCTCCAGGCGGTAGTTCGAGACGTAGACGTCCAGGTCTGCGTCCTGGTCGAAGTCGCAGGCCGTGATGCCGCGCCCCGGCTTGGTGTACAGGCTGTGCACCCCGGTGGCCGGCTCGGTCCACCACAGCGAGAACGCACCGTCGCCCAGCCCGCGGTAGAGCTGGTCGGGCTCGTAGCCCGCGCCCTCGAAGGCCCCCAGCCACAGGTCCAGGAGGCCGTCGCCGTCGAAGTCCCCTAGAGCCCGGCCCAGGTTCTGCACGATGCCGGTCGCCGGGAAGGCTTCGGGGAGCTCGACCCAGCCGTCGTCGGTCTGCAGCGCCAGGACGGCGTCTCCGTGCCACGCCAGGAGGTCCAGGTCCCCGTCGTCGTCCACGTCGCCGAGCACGCCGCGCCCACCGACGGGCATGACCGGGACTGCGGTGAAGGCGCCGCCATCGTTGATCCACAGGTTCACGCCGTCCCACAGGTCCGGGTCCCCGTCGCCGTCCACGTCGGCCCAGGCGGCACTGTCCGACGACAGCCCCCCCAGGCCGACCGCCTCGGTCTGCGGTTCGAAGGCACTCCCGATGGCCGGGAGCACAGCCAGGGCGAGTAGCATGGGGCTCCGGGAGGCCGTTGCACGGGAGTGAGGATGTGGGTGATCATCGTACTCGGGCTCCCAGGGCCAACCCCAGCTGCCTCGGTCGCCGCACCGCAGATCTGGGCTCCATCGCCGACGCTATAGTCTCCGCCGGAGCCCCAGCGTGAACCTCACCCTGATCGCCCTCGCCTCCCCCCCACAGTGTCCCCCACCTTTACAACCGCCAAGACCTCCCTGCGCCGGCGCTTCGGCCTCCTCGCACCCTACCTCCCCGAGCTCGTGGCCATCCGCCACGATCTCCGAACGGCCCTCCAGGTCACCGTCCCCCTAGTGGGCTGGCCCGTCGAGGGGCCCAGGCTCCAGAGCTTCTGCGATCGCGCGGGCCTGACCCTCGAGGTCCACACCCGTGGCGGCTCCCAGAAAGCGGTAATTTCCCGCAACGGCCTCGGAGTGGTCCCTGACGCTGGCACCGCCGGCGAGGCCGGTCGGTGGTTCTCCTACCCGACCTGCTGCGTCGAGGCGTACACCAGCCAAGGACCGAAGCGCACCGGCGACGACTTCGTGAATCGGATGCACACCCTCGTCGTTGACGCGCCGGACAGGATCGACTTCCGGCTGAACCCCTTCCTGCGCACGTCCCCTTTCCACCTGTTCAAGCACTTCCCCTGCTCCCTGGGTTGCGAGGCCACCACCGAACTCGCGGAACGGACCCGGGCCCACCTCGAGCGAGACCTACCGGAGCTGCACGCAGCCTTGCAGCGCTTCGGCCGCAGCCCAGTCCTCTTCCTCGATTCGTGCGGCAGGGGGCTCTCCCTCGATTCCGCCAGATCCGACCAGAACGCATCCGACGGCCTGGCCTACGAAGCCGTCTTCACCGACGGTGATCCCACCGCCCAGCTCGGCCGGTCTCAGCGACACACTCAGGAGGACGTCGACCAATTCCTCCGGATCCAGGAAGCCCTGGCCACCGGTGACGCCCTCACCCTCGTGGCCGGGACCCTACACATTCTGTCCGACACCGATCGTGTAGCCACGTTCGAACGGCCCGATGGCCGAGTCTGGAAGGTCCTGGACTTTTGGTAGGGGCGTCGCCAGGCCGACCGCACCCGCCTGCGGTTCGAAGGCACTCCCGATGGCCGGGAGCGCTGCCAGGGCGAGTAGCATGGGGCTCCGGGAGGCCGTTGCACGGGAGTGAGGATGTGGGTCGTCATCGTACTCGGGCTCCAGAGCGCCCACGGCGAGAAGCTCACGGCGCCCGATGCGGCCGCGGATCAGCTCTTCGGCGCCGCGGTGGCTGGCGCCGGCGACCTGGACGGCGACGGCTTCCAGGACCTGGTGGTCGGAGGCCCAGGCGACAACAGCGGGACCGGCGTGGTCACCGTCTGGCCGGGGGGACCGGCCCCCCTGGACGTCGGTGCGGTGATCGAGCTCCAGGCCCTGAGCCCCGCCACCGACGCCTCCTTCGGCGCCAGCCTGGCAGGCCCCGGAGACGTCGACGGCGACGGCCGGGACGACCTGTTGGTCGGGGCTCCCCTGGCCTCGGATGGGGGTCTCGTGACCCTGTTCAACGACGCCACAGCAGCGCCGCTGGATGCCGCCGTCTGGCAGAGCGCCACGGCCATCTCCGGCGACGACTTCGGGTCGGCCATGGCGGGGGCCGGCGACGTGGACGGCGACGGCCTGGCGGACTTCGTGGTTGGCACGCCCGGAGACGCCATCTCCGGCTCGAATGCCGGCTCGGTGAGCGTCTTTCTGGGCCAAGCCGACCTGGACACGCTGACGGGCACCCGCCTCGCCCCCGCCGCACCCACCACCGACGCCCGGTTCGGGGCCACGGTGTCGGGTGGCGGCGACGTGGACGGCGACGGCTATAGCGACTTCGCTGTGGGCGCCCCGGAGCTCCGGGCCTCGGGGGTGGCCGCGTATCTCTGGTTCGGTGGGAGTGGCGGCGTGGACCCAGCGTCCGAGCAACGGCTCGAGCCCGCCGAGGGTGCCGACGGGACCGGCTTCGGCACGTCGGTGTCGGTCCAGGGTGATCTGGACGGCGACGGCCACGCCGACCTGGTGGTGGGCGCACCCAAGGCCAGTGCAGCAGCGGAAAAGGACGGCGCCGTCTTCGTCTTCTTCGGCGCCCCCGGCGGCGTGGACCTGGCCACGGAGCGCCAGCTCTCTGCCTTCGACCCCGAGTTCGCCGATGAATTCGGCGCAAGCGTCACGCTCCTCGGCGACCACAACGGCGACGGACACCCCGAGCTCCTGGTGGGCGACCCCCTGAAGCACGGGAGCCTGGGAGCGGTCTACCTCTTCTACGGCAGCGCCAGCGGGCCGGATCCCGTGGACAGCGTGCGCCACCAGGCCGGCGATGCTCGGAACGGGGCTCGCTACGGCAGCGCCCTGGCCGCGGGGCCGGATCTGGACGGAGACGGGCTGAGCGAGCTGGTGGTGGGTGCCTATGGCGACAGCGCCGAAGGTGTCTACGCCGGTGCGGTCTACGTGACCTGGAGTGTGCAAGACGCCGATCTCGACGGGGTCTCGGCGGACTCGGACTGCGACGACGAGGACCCCGGGATCGACGACACCCTCGTGACGGTCTACGCCGACGTCGACGGAGACGGACACGGCGACCCCGACGACGCCTGGGAGGCCTGTGCCGGAGTGTCGGGCACGGTGGCGGTCGCAGGCGACTGCGCCCCCGATGACCCCAATGCCCACCCTGGCGCCGCCGAGCTGGAGTCCACCACCGCCTGTCGGAGAGACGCCGACGGCGACGGCTACGGCGACGCGGACCTGCCCTGGGACGATGAGCTGCAGCCTGGCAGTGACTGCGACGACAGCGATCCCGACATCTGGCCCCGCGCCCCCGAGCACCGCGGAGACGAGGTCGACTCGGACTGCGACGGCACCGAGTACTGCTACTCGGACCAGGACGGCGACGGTTGGACCGACGGCCGGGCCGTGTACTCGTCGGACCTGCTCTGCGACGCCCTGGGCGAGACCACGGCTGGCCACCAGGGTGACTGCGACGATCTGGATCCGAACGCCTGGCCGGACGCGCCAGAGGTCTGCGGCGACGGCCTGGACTCCGACTGCGACGGCGCCGGGGGCCCGTCGGACGACGAGGACGGCGACGGTCTGAGCTGGTCTCGCGAGGACCGCCTGGGCACGTCGGACTGCGAGACGGACTCCGACGGGGACGGGCTGAGCGACGGAGACGAGATTGCGGCAGGCACCGACCCGGCCCGATCGGACACCGACGGCGACGGGCTGCCCGATGGGAGCGACGACGAGCCCCTGGTGCCGGCGGCGGCGGAGACCGGGGGCTGTAGCAGTGCGCCGGGGCCGGCGGGGCTGGGGTCGATGCTGCTGTTGTGCGTCGGGCTGACGCCGCGGCGACGGTGCTCGCCGCTGCGCTGACGGACCTGGCCGCTCGAGTGGCCTGAGATCCGACGACCCTCTGGGGCAGGGTCCACCTCAGGACTGACACATCCTGCAACATCTGCCGCCCCGCTCCTGGGCCAACGTGAAGGCCCCGGAGCGGAGGCACCGATGTCCA
The DNA here is from genome assembly GCA_964519895.1 of uncultured Enterobacterales bacterium. Lineage (GTDB taxonomy): Bacteria > Myxococcota_A > UBA796 > UBA796 > CAJQPC01 > CAYFPX01. The sequence continues at coordinate 11,326 of CAZFLE010000180.1, forward strand.
CGAACAGAAGGCAATTCCTGGCCGGGCTCACGGCCGCCGGACTCACCGCCGGGCTGGGCGGCCCACGGCTGGCCCGTGCCTCGGCCGTGCCCCTGGGATCCTGGAAGATCTTGGAGATCTTCCTGTGGCGCGGCGTGTCCCACCGCGAGACGTTCTGGTGGGACGTCGCCAGCGACGACTTCGCGCCCTGGCGCGAGCTGCCTGACACGAGCTGGTTCAACAACGCCCCCAATGTGCTCACTCCCACCGGGATCACCAGCGCGAACGGTGTGAGCGTGTCCATGGGGCCGTGTGTGGACCCACTGCTGGGCTCGGACCTGTGGAACAAGCTGCGCATGATGGTGCTCAGCCATCCGCTGGCTCCCCACGGGCCCGCCGGTGCGCGCGGACTCACGGGCAGCGACCCCGGCCGACCGGCCTTCGCCGGCCTGGGGGCGAGGGTGGGCTCCGCCTACTCCAACCCATCCGGAGCGCCCGTCTCCTATGTGGTCGACACCGGCGTGGGACCCGGGTTGATCGGACACGCCACAGCGACCGGTACGCTGGGCGTGCCCACCCAACCCTTCGTGATCCCACTCCACGACGGCAACTTCCCCACCAGGCTGCAGCGGCTCAATGTTCCCGACACCGATCTGCTGCTGGGCCTGTACCGCGACCGGTACGGCGACCGCCTGATCCATCCGACGGCCACCCCGCCCTCGGTCCGCAGCCCGGGCTACGACGCCTACGACGCCGCGCTGACCATGGTCCAGAACGGTGGGCTGGTTCAGCCCATCGTCGGCGGCCTGCCCTATGGCGGAGGCAGCTCGTACACGGAGAACGTGCTGACCCGCAGTGTCGGGGCCGCGCTCACGCTGCTCAACCGAAGCGCCGACGCGGCCCAGCACGTCTGTGTGCTCTCGGAAGGCGGCTACCTCAACAACGACACGCACCTGGACGGGGGGGAGTCCTACGAGCACCACGCCACCGTCCACAACGGCAACATGTGGGGCCTGCTCAATGCACTCCGGGAGGCCCTGGAGCGGGGGCCCAGCGCAGCAGATGGGCTGGACCTGAGCACCACGCTGGTCGCCATCCACTCGGAGTTCGGTCGCACCTACGAGAGCTCGGACGGCACTGGCACGTCGCACTGGCCCCACGCCTACCCGGCGGTCCTGATCGGCGGGCCCCTGCTGAACACGGGTGGCCCGACCGCCACCGGCAACATCACGTTCGCCAGCGACGACCACGACGGCGAAGCAACAGAAGGCTTCGCCACGACCGGCGAGCCCTACACGCCGCTGGACTTCATGGCCGCACTCACCCTGGCCGCCGGCATCGACCCCTTTGGTCCCGACATGTTCGCGCTCAACGACTCCACGGTCAGCGCGATCGCCAGCAACGCCACGGACGCCGCCACCGAGATCACCTGCCAGGTCTTCGGCCTTTAGCCCCGCCAACGTCGCCCCACGGAGCCTGAGATGTCCCCTCGTGCCCTGCGCCTGCTGGCGCTCACCGCCCTCGCCACGCCGCTGTCGGCCTGCTGGTCGACCCCCGACGACGCCGCTTCGGACGAGGCCTTCGTCGCCTACGCGATCCCTGCGGTCCTGGGCCGCCGCGCCCTGTCCACCTGGGAGGTCAAGGCCCTGGCGTCCCTCCATGCCGCCGAAGATGCCGAGATTGTGCTGCAGGTCCTGATGGACCAGCCGGAGTTTGCCGAGTACTGGTCCCACGTCTTCTTGAACGCCCTGCGGGTGGAGTCCGAGGGTGTGTTCGCCCAGGAGGCCGCCTGCTACGGCACGCCCCAGCTGGACGCGTCGGTCTACGCGGACCTGGTCGAACACGTGGCCAGCGCGAACGCAGACGAGCCCTTCTGCTACGAGGTCTCGCCGGTGACCGGAGGGCCCGACACCGGGGACACCGGGGACACCGCGGCTCCGTCGGCCGAGGCGCACGGCCAGGAAGACGATCATCACTGGGATCCCGAAGAGCTCATGACCAAGGTCGCCGAGCACTACGACGCCCTCGAGGCCTTCCAGGAGAGCGCCACCTACCGCAGGACAAAGTCCGGTCGGGTCGCCGCCCCAGGCATCGGCATCCACGAAGCCGGTGGGCCGCAGCCGACCGGCGAGCCACATGGGGAAGAGGACGACCACCACGACGACGGCAAGGGCGAGAGCAAGGATGACGACGCTAGCC
>CAZFLE010000181.1:0-13376 GCA_964519895.1 uncultured Enterobacterales bacterium
CGTCCTGTCCGGCCAGGTACTGGCGCACCCGGGCACGCAGGTTCTTGGCCTTGCCGACGTAGAGCACCTTGCCCTTGTCGTCCTTGAACAGGTAGACCCCGCTCGACGTCGGGAGGCCGGCCGCGGTCTTCGCCAGCTTGGACATCAGGGCGCCGCGGTGAGGTCCAGCAGGTAGGGGTCCTCGGCCAGGAGTTGCTCGGCGGTCAGGGTGCGGCAGGCGTTGAGCGTGTCCTTGACCGCGCAGAGCTGATGGGGCTCCGCGTCGTCCGGTACCGGGACGCCGATCGGCGCGCGTCCGACGGTCTGGTCGTCCAGGGTCAACAGCGCCCCGGGCGGCTCGGTCGTCACGGTGACCTGGGCACCGGCGGCGGCGGCCTTGACCCGGGTGGGCAGGGTCTGGGGTGGGCGCTGGCTGGCGGCCGGAGCGGGGTTGTGGACCGGCTCCGGTGGACGCGACGACCACCAGGCCACGGCCAGGAAGACCAAGGCGGCCACGAACAGGATGCGACCCCAGGGCGGGCCGCCCCCTTCGATGGTGAGCTCCCGGATCGGCGTGTTGGGCAGGCTCTTGGCGAGCTCCTCGAAGGACCGGGCGCCGGTCTCGGTCCACTTGCCCGCCCCGAGCTCGGCTTCGCGGCTGGTGTCGTTGGTGACCCCGATCGAGCCTGGAAGGCCCAGGTCCGAGCGGGCCTCGCGGGAGAGGATGCTTCCTGGGGCCTGACCGGGCCGCGGGGGGGGCGGATCGGCGGTGGCCGGCACCACCACGGCGGGTGGGTCGGTGCTGCCACTCTCGGCGGGGGTGACCTGGAGCCCGGGCTCGGCCACGGGCACCACCGGCGTCGCGGGGTCGGGCAGTGGGGGCAGGAGAGGGGGTGGGGCCTCGTCATGGGAGAGCGCCAGCGACACCGCAAGTGCGGCGTCGGCGTCGGGCAGGGCGTGGGTCGCGTCTGCGGTCTCCAGGACCAGCGCGGCTTCGGCGGTGACGGCCTCGACGAGGGGCGGGGGCGCGACCGGCTCGGGCTCGGGCTCGGGCTCGGGTGCGGCAGGGATGGGCTTGGGCTCGGGCTCGACGGGGATGGGCTCGGGCTCGACGGGGATGGGCTCGGGCTCGGGCTCGGTCGGGATTGGCTCGAGTTCCTGCACGTGCTCGTGCTCGTGCCCCTCTTCGTTCTCGAGTTCCTGCACGTGCTCGTGCTCGTGCCCCTCTTCGGGCTCAGGAGCCTCTTCAGGCCCGGGCTCTACCACCGGCTCGGCCTCTGCCACTGGCTCGGCCTCGGGCTCTACAACCGGCTTGGCCTCTGCCACTGGCTCGGCCTCGGGCTCTACCAGCGGCTCGGGCTCCGCCTCCTGGTCCAACTCAGACGCCACCGCTGGCTCGGCCTCTACCACCGGCTCGGGCTCTACCACCGGCTCGGGCTCCGCCTCCTGGTCCAACTCAGACGCCACCACCGGCTCGGGCTCGGGCTCCACCACCGGCTCGGGCTCGGGCTCCACCACCGGCTCGGGCTCGGGCTCGGGCTCGGGCTCCACCACCGCTTCGGGCTCCGGCTCCGGGTCCGGCTCGGCCTCGACCCGCGCAGGGCCCAGGTCCGCTCGGGTGACCACATCGGAGATCTCGTCCTCGATGTCGGCGGCGAATTCGTATTCCCCGTCGAGCTCTCCCAGGTCACCGGCGCCGTTGGAGACCGGCCTGGGGGCGTCGAAGTCCGGGATCACGATCGCCCTGCGCAGCTGCATGGGGCGCTCGTCGATGCCGTCGTCTGGCTCGATCGGCGAGATCGGGTCCAGGCCCCCGTGAAAGGACCCGAGCAGGGCCACACCACGGCCTGTGCGCGGGGGCAGGGTGACGTCGCCAGTGTGCCGCAGGGTCTGACCCAGTCCCGCAAGGTCCAGGAGCTCCTTGAGGTCCTCTTCGGCGTCCGCGCGGCCCTGGAAGACCGCGACGAGGGCCTGTCGGGCGGCCTTGGCAGGGGTCAGGCGGAACAATGGGCGCGTGCGGCACAGACCCCCGAGCAGCAGGCGGCCCCGGGCGTCGTCCATGCCCTCGAGGGACAGTCCCGATGGCACACCCGCGGCCGCGGGAAAGTCCTGGCCCAGCAGGTAGATCATGATGCTGGCCACGAGCCAGCAGTCCAGGGCCGGTGACGGTGCCTCGCCCGAAGGATCGGCGATGCGTTCGCCGTGCAGGCTGGGCAGGATGCGCAGGCGGCCCTCGCGGTCGAAGCCGATCCCCGACGGGTCCAGGCGCCCGTGCCAGCCGGCCTGTTCGTGCAGAGGCTCCAGAGCCTCGAGCAGCAATTGGCCGATGGCAAAGGCCACGGATGGCTGGGCGTTGTGGCGCAAGGTGGGCAGGGCGATCTGCCGGTCTTCAGGGATGAGCACCCAGGCGCCGTGCCGCCCGCGGCCCCAGATCAGTTCTGCCCAGGCCCCGCCGCGAGGCAGGCTGGCGGCCTCGCGCAGCAGGTCTGGCCCGCCCAGGACCACCTGGGCTGCGCGGCCGTCCGGGTGCCGGGCTGATCGTCGGGCCCGCTCGCCGTCTCCGGACGGCAGCTCGCCGACCACGTGGAATCCACCGATGGGGCCCATTGCCATCCAGCGGACATATAGGGGCGCGCCCCGAAATCAAGCGTTAGGGGGCGGATTCCTTGCCGGAGGGCCTGCGCACACGGTCCGTCAGCATGTGGGAGGTTGTGATGCAGCGCATTCTGGGCGCCCTCCGCGAGGGCCGCTGCGCGATCGCTGTCGGCGGTCGGGCATGGAAGGACCCGGGCTTCGTGGCTGGAGTCGCCGAGCGCACCGGTCTGCCGGTCATGGCCCTGGGCGGCACCACGGCCGCCGAAGTCCCCGAGGCCACCGCCGACGCCGTGGGCGCCGCGGTGGGCCGCGAAGGCGGCGTGCTGGTGCTGGTCGAGCCGGATCCCCTGGCCGATGGCGCCGCTCTGAAGGCCCTGAACAGCGGCATCGGCAGCTGGTCCCACAAGCCACGCCTGGTGGTGGTGGGCAAGCAATTCAACCCCTTCCTGTTCCCTCAGCCCCTGCGCTCGCTCAAGTGCGAGCAGGTGAAGAAGAAGTCCAAGGACTTCCTGGCCAGCCTGCCGCTGCCGCCGGATCCGTCTGCCCCCAAGACCCAGAAGTCCAAGCGCAAGGCGTCGGGCCGGGCACCCCAGCTCAGCTTCCTGGGTCGCGAAGACGAGACCGCTCTGTTGCTGCCGCTGATCCAGGCTGGCGGCCCGGTGGTGGTGACCGGCTCGTCCGGCATCGGCCGCATGTGGGTGATCGACCGCGCCGTCTCCCAGGACGACACCCTCACCCGGATGCCCGATCTGGATCTGGCCCGGGGAGTGGGCTTCGCGACCCTGGCCTCTCGACTGGTCGAGCTGACAGGCAACGAGGAGCACCGCAAGCTGCTGGTGCCCGACTCGCGTCCGAGCCCCGCCGACGCGGTGGGTGCGCTGATCGCCCTGCTCCAGGACGAGTCGCTCAAGGGCCGGGTCTTCGTGATCAGCGGGCTGGAGTTCCAGCTCGGTCGCGACGGCTCGATCTGGCGAGAGGACCGGCTGGGCATGCTGATCGAGGCGCTGCTCAAGTCCAGTTACGCCCCGACGCTGGTGTTCCGCTCGACGCGAACCCCTGTGTTCTTCAAGGAAGGCGAGGCCGCTGATCTCAAGGTCCTGCCGATCGAGGGCCTGAAGGGCCGCGAGCTCTACGACCTGTTCGCCAACTACGACGCCAGCGAGATCCCACGGGACCGCATGGGCATGGTTCACGACCGGACCTTCGGGCACCCGATCGCCACCCGCCTCTTCGCGATCACGTGGCGTGACGCCGACAACCGCGAGAAGCTCCTCGAGGACCCCAAGTTCTTCAAGCTCAAGGGCCTGGACGACATGGAGTCCCTGCGGCGTCGCCTGCAGAAGCGTCTGGACAAGCTCTCCGAGGACCAGCGAAAGGCCCTGGCCACCCTGGCCCACCTGCCGGTCCCGGTGCCCGCCACCGTGATCAGTGCGCTGGGCATCAACCGGGCGACCCGCCTGGAGCTCCTGCGCTTGGGTCTGCTCGACGGGCTCTCCGAGCGCAGCCCCAAGGAATTCCACGTGCACCCCATGGTGCGCAACCTGATGGGCCGTCGGGAGACCTCGGACTTCGACACCCTGGAGCACGTGGCCCACATGCTGCTCGAGTCGTCGGGCCAGGTGGAAAAGGGCCTGGCCCAGCTCCACCTGATCCAGCTCGGCAACCGGCTCCTGGCCGAGGCCCGTCGGGATCGGAGCCAGTGGGGCATGCCCTGGCCGGACCACGATGCCCGGCTGCACAGCATCCGAGGCATGCTCCAGGCCCGACAGCCTCGGGTCGACCTGGCCGAACAATTCACCCGTCAGCTGCTGAACCAGGACCCGGGCAACCCCGAGACCCACATGCTGCTGGCCGATGTCCTGCACGCCAAGAAGGCCGACGCCAAGACCATCGCCGGGGTCTACGCCACCGCTCAGCAGACCTGCCCCACCCCCGAGCTCTTCCACGCCGAGACCGGCTGGCAGCTCTCCACCAAGGGCGGCGTCAGCCGTGCGATCCAGGTGCTGGAGCGGGCCGTCGAGGCCTTTCCCGACAACGCGCGCCTGAAGCGCCGGCTGGCAAACCTGCTCTTGGACCAGGGCCGCCCGACCGACGCCGAGGCCCTGCTCCAGGCGGCTCTGGACCTGCAGCCCATGATGCCCGACACCTACTCCCTGCTGGGCAAGCTCGCCCTGATGCAGGGGGCCGGGTCCTGGGACAAGGCCGAGGAGCTCCTGCGCGAGGCCGTCCGGCTGGACCCGGACGGCAATGCCCACCAGGACCGCCTGGGCCACCTGCTTCGGCAGCGCGGGCTGGCCGCTGGCGCCGACGAGCGGGCCAAGTACTGGGACGAGGCCAAGGAGCTGCTCGAGACCGCAGTCAAGGGCAACAATCGCAACGGCAGGGCCTACCTGGTCCTGGCCCAATTGCACCTCGATCGGCTGGCGGTCGGGCTCGAAGCCGACATGGAGCGGGCCGAGTGGCTGCTGCGCAAGGCGAACAAGATGGGCCAGGCCCGGACCGAGGTCCAGCTCGCCCTGGCCCGGGTCCAGGCCCGCACTGGCAAGAGCAAGCAGGCCGAGGCGACCTTGGACCGGCTCCAGCAGAAGCTCGGTGCCACCCACACCGTGCTGGCTGCTCGCGGCGAGCTCGAGGCCTTCGCTGGTCAGATCTTCAAGGCCGAGCAAGCGTTCAACGCCGCTTGGCTGGCGGCGCCCGAGGGCTCACCCGAGAAGGCGATGATCCTGGCCGAGCTCACGCGGCTGCGGGCGCTGATCGAGTCCGGGGCTGCCCTGGACATCGTGAAGCAGGCCGAGGCCCGGGCCGCGGGCGCGGTCGAGGAAGAGGTGGTCGAGAGCGCGGCGGGTCCCCGGCGCGACGCGGGCACCACGACCAAGCGCCGGCGGGGCAAGGGACGGAAGAAGAAGGAGGCGGTCGAGCCCGCTCCTGCCATCGAGGCTGCGGGCGACGAGTCTGAGGCCGCGGCGGTAGAAGAGCCCGCTCCGGTGGAAGAGCCCGCACCGGTAGAAGAGCCTGCACCGGTAGAAGAGCCCGCTCCGGTAGAAGAGCCCGCTCCGGTGGAAGAGCCCGCACCGGTAGAAGAGCCCGCCACGACCGACGAGCCCTGAAGCGCCAAAGCCCCTTCCCTCTTCCGGCTCGGCGCCGGGAGAGGTCGTGGACCCGGGGATTCGCCTCCAATTACGGCCTGAGAGCCGGCTGGACCCGCCAGGGCGGAAGAAAGTCCGGGCTCTGGTGACCGGGGCGGAAGTTTCTGAGGGCTCTGCCGCTGGCGGGGGCACTGTGGTTCCCGGGTGCCCCAGGTCCGCTACGGATCGCAGCTCTCGTACCAGGTGGGGTCGTCCGGCAGCGGCTGCTCGGTGTCCGGCACCGTGCAGTCGCTGTTGTAGTCCTTGGTCCAGTCGCGCACGTCCCAGCGGCTCACCGGGGCCCTGTCGTCGGCGCAGATCCAGTACTCGGAGTCTTCCCACGCCGCCATGCGCTCGTCGACGCAGGCGTCGACGTCGCCCGGCCGCACGCACGTGCAGTCGGCCTTGGCCAGGTCTTCCCACCACTTCTCCACGTCGTAGGCGCAGCCGGTGGAGAGCAGGATGAGTGCGAACACGGTTCCTCCAGGAGCGGCCCGATAACCCGCTGTCTCGCCTGGAGAGTCCGGCCTTGCCTCGCCTCGCCGGTCCGGGCATGCTCGGCCCATGCTCCTGGTCCTGGCCCTCAACATCGCCTGTGACGACACGAACAACCTGTCGATCGACCCGACCGACTCGGGCACCGCCACCGGATCCACAGCCGACTCCGGCACGACCTCCGCCCAGGACGAGCGACCCATCGTGGAGCAGGGGACCATCAGCTGCACCGAGGGCAGCAACAGCAGCGGCGACATCTTCTACGTGGAGCTGGTGGCCACGGATCCCCAGGGCCCGGACACACTCGCCTCGTTCGGCAGCATGGTCACGGCCTACGACGCGGCCGACGCCTTCGTCTACGAGGACGCCATCCTGGTCTGCGACACCCGGGGCCAGTGCACCGGGTCCTTCCGGGACGGCACCTTTGGCGCGGTGACCTGCGTGACCTACGACCTGTACAGCTACGAGGCCACCGTGGTCGACGAGGACGACAACTGGTCCAAGGCCTTCGGCCTGACCTGGATCGCGGGCTGAGGCGGCCATGGAGCGGCGCACCTTCCTGCACGTGGGCACTCTGGGCGTCGCCGGCGCCGGGTCCGCGGCCTTCGCCGGTCGGCCACCCGACGTCATCTGGCAGGCCAAGCGCAGCCGCTTTCGGTCGCGCCAGTGGCTGGAGGGCCTTTTTGGCGACGCGCGAGAGCACGCGGGCTGGACCGAGCTCCTGGACACGGTGACGGTCGGCCTGGACGGGCTGATCGGCTACGCCCACGTCAGCGGGCTCACCGAAGAGGAGCAGCGGCACCCGCTGGTCCAGGGGCTGATCCAGGACGCCTTGGCCGACATCGGCCGCGCGGGTCAAGGCCTCGCCGGCCTGTTCCGGGGCCTCCCGGCAGCGAGCCGGGATGTGCTGGACCAAGGCTTCCGGCGCCCCAAGGACGTCGGCGAGCCCCCTGAGGCGCTGCTGGAGCGGTGCCTGGAAGACGCGGGGGCGCCCCCGGCCAGCGCGCGTCGCCTGGTCCGGCGGGCCAGAGCACTCACATGGCAGCTCAGGAATCGGCCGCTGGATCTGCAGCTGGACGGGGCCGTCCGGCGCTGGGACCGTCTGGTCGAGCGCGGTCGGCGGGACCAGGCGGCGAGTCTGCCGTTCCAGGGACCCGACTCGCCGCCGCAGGAGTACTGGGACGAGCCCCGGACCTGGATGGTCATCCTGGGTGGCCTGTCGATGATGGCTGGCCTGGTGGGCGGCGGCGCCTACGTGGTTGCCGGCGTGATCGAGCTCTCGAGCTGCTTCTGTGCCGGCGTCATCATGATCCTGCTCGGCCTGTTCATCCTGAGCCAGGGCATGGTCGGGGGCTACCTGCTGCTCCACTTCGCCTGAGCGGCGCCCTCAAGGCCGCAGCCGCTCCGCCATCAGCCCGGACAGCGCGTGGTCCGCGGTGTCCTCGGACAGCTCCCAGAACATGATGCCGCCCAGGTCCTCGTCCAGGATGTAGTCCAGCTTGTGGCCCAGGGACTCGGTGTCGTCGTAGGTGATGAAGATGCCGCGGTCGGCGTTGTAGAGCCATGGCACCAGCGACTCCTCGTGCCATGACCGGGTCCAGCCGGGCTGGCCGATGTAGTTGTCGACCAGGTCCTGGTAGCTCCAGCTGCCGGCCTCCCAGGTGCCCATCGGCGATCCGGTCGCGGACTGGAACAGCCCGTCGGCTGCGCTGCCCACGCCGGACCAGCCCCGGCCATAGGTGGGCGCCCCCATCACGAGCTTGTCCGACGGCACGCCCGCAGCGAGCCAGGCCTGCATCGCGGCGTCGGAGTTGGCTTCGTCTTCGGTGCTGAAGACCGAGTCCGACGCCGGGTAGAGCGGTGCGTTGAAGCCGGTCGTGAGCTCCCAGCCCCCGTGGAAGTCGTAGGCCATGACGTTGATCCAGTCCACGACCGCGCCGACCTCGGCCACCTGGATGTTGGCGATCTTGGAGGCACCGCCGGGCCCGGCGATGGTGAGCAGAGCCGACGGGCCGACCACGCTGTCCAGCTCGTCCCGCAGGGCCTGGAGCAGCAGGGTGAAGTTCTCGGTGTCGTCTGGGCTCGCTGCGTTGCCGTCCAGTCCACCGCCGCCCGGGTACTCCCAGTCCACGTCGATGCCGTCGAAGCCATGGGTGACCATGAAGTCCACGCAGTCGGCGGCGAAGCGGTTCCGGCCCTGGGCTGTGGCGGCGATGTCCGAGAACTCGCCGGACAGGGTCCAGCCGCCCAGGCTGATCAGGGTCTTCAGGTGCGGGTTGGCGTCCCGCAGGTCGGACAGCAGCTGGAAATTGCCGCCGTCCTTGTCCAGGGCCGCCCAGGAGTCGTAGATCTCGCAGCCACCGCTGACCGTCGCGTCGGCAAAGGCGTAGTTCAGGTGGGTCAGGTTGGCGACAGGGATGTCCCACACGTGGTAGTCGCGGTCATAGACCGCCCACTCGGCGAAGTACCCGATGACGCGCTTGTCAACCGGGGTGTCGGTGTCTGCGTCGGTGTCGGTGTCGGTGTCGGTGTCGGTCTCGGTGTCGCTCTCCAGTGGCGTGGTCACGGCGTCGGCGACACACTCGTCTCCGGCCTGGTGGGTGCCGTCCCCACAGGACAGCTCGCTGCTGCAGCCCAGGGTCAAGAAGGAAGACAGGGACAACAGGAGAGGGGACATGGAGGCCTCGGTGCGGGAGTCATGGGGTCATGTCCCAGGCACCCGTGGACTTACCGGCGCGATGAAGAAAGATCCGAGGACCTGGTCACGTTCTGGAGCGACTGCAAGCGGCTGTAGACTCCGGGGGTGGGACTGGTCCGGTGGACACTGCACGGGGGGGTGGCGCTGCTGATGTGCAGCTGCACGGTCACCCGCTGGATCGAGGATGCCCCCGACGGTACCGAGACCGGCGAGCCCACCGAGACCGCCGCGCCCACCGAGACCGGGGACACACAGACCGGAGACTCTGGAGGGGCCCCCTGTCCTCTGCCGGTCCCCGACCACGTGACCTTGGAGAGCCCGGTCTACGGCTCCAACAACGTGCGCTTCTACGTGCCCCACAGCGGGTGGGCCCTGGCGAGCCTGCACGCGTCGCGGCAGCTCGCGGGGCTGGCGCGAGAGGACATCGATCTCAGGCTGAGTCCGGCGTGGTTCTTTGCGGTCGCCCTGGAGACCAGCTTCATGGGCTGCTCGGACCAGACCCCGGCCGACCCCCTCGACGCGAGCAATACCTACCCGCGTCGGACCGACAGCGACCTCAACGGCTGCCTGGGCCTGGCCGAGGATCTGCACCTGTTCGATCTCTGCCGGCTGTACCCCGAGACGCTCGCTTGTACCGACGACACCCACGCCCAGGTGATCAGCAGCGACCTCCAGGCCACGACCGGGCGGGACAACATCGAGCCGGGCATCCTGGCCACCGGGTTCTACGCCCTGTTCTCCTACGCGATGCTCCAGTGGTCGTCGGGGGCTGGGCTGGCGGATCCGGACGCCTGGCTGGCCGCGGCGGCGGATCCCTACGCCGTGGAGAAGTTGATGGCCCTCGCCCACCGGGAGAGCGCCTACTCCAGCCTGGTGAGGCTGTCCGTCCAAGGCTGCCAGGACCAGGCCATCGAGGCGTGCTGGGAGACTCGGGCGCCGAGTCGTGCCGCCCTGGCCCAGGGCGTCGCCAGCCACGTGGCGGTGCTCGACGCCGGCGTGGCCGCCGGCAGTTGCTATGACCGGGACCTGAGCGCTGCGGAGATCGAGGCCTATGTCGCCGCGATCGCTCCCCTGTTTCCGGACCTGGACGCCGCCGCCGCGGCTGCTGCAGGGCTCGCAGCCCTGGAGACCGCGGTGCCGGGCGCCGAACAGGTCCCCTTCCAGCAAGTGGCCGACGCGGTGCTCGACGGCATCGACACAGCGCTCCCGTGGACCCTGCGCTGCCCCGGTAGCGAGCTGACCACCGCATTTGGCATGGGGTGTCCCCCTTGACCGGGTTGCTGTGGGGCCTGGGACTGACCGCGGCCTGGGCCTTGGATCCTGCGCTGGTGATCCTCCAGGGTCCGGAACCGGCGACGGAGCCCCTGGTCGATGCGCTGCTGATCACCCTGGTGCGCCCCCCCGCGATCCTGCGAGAGCACCCGGTCGACGCTCTGTTGGCCCAGGACAGCTCGGCCCAGCTGGCCAGCCTGCGCCCGCTGCTCCAGGAGCCAGAGGTCCTGGCCACCGCGTGGGTGGACCCGCGGGATCCGGCGGTGGTGCGGCTGGTGGTCGTGTTCGCGTCAGAGGGCCGCGGGGTGGTGCACGTGGTCGAGGAACCGGCGGGGCCGGGGGCCGAGCAGGCCGTGGCCCTGGCGACCCGCGAGCTGCTGAGCGCAGTGGTGTTGGTGGCAGAGCCGGGGCCGGAGCCGGAGCCGGAATCCGAACCCGAGCCGCGGCCGGAGTCCGTCGAGGCCGCGCGGTCGCCCGTCGAGCCCCAGGTCGCGTCGAGCCCTCCTCGGGGGCGGTGGGCCCGACTCGGTGCGTCTGGGGGCCTCTCCCCTGGGGGCTCGGGAGCCCCGGCCTGGGGGTGCCTGACGGCCGGGTACGGTCTGGGCCCGACCCAGCTGTCTGGCCTGGAGCTGGGTGTGAGCCTGCGCCGTGGCCAGGACGCCACCTGGGCCAGCACGGGGGCCAGCCTGTTCCTGGCCGGGACGGTGCGCTTCGCCTTGGGCCCGCTGCTCGTGGCGCCGGACCTGCGGGTCGACGTGGGCGTACTGGCCGTCGATGACCGGGCTGGGCACTCGTCGGTGACCCGATACTGGCTGCCGCAGGTGCGGGCCGGTGCCGGGCTGGGGGGATTCGTCACCCGGGGCCGGACGTGGGTGGGGCCTGACCTGCGGGTACAGGCGCTGCTGGTCGAGGGCGAGGTTCGGCATCGCTCGAGCGGCCAGGTGGGCTTCTCGACGGGTCGGGTCGAGGGGCAGGCCGGCCTGCAGATCGGTCGATGGCTGTAAGTCTTGGGGCCGCGACGGCATGAGGGGGCATGGTGGGACAAGCCAGCGCCACGGCTGACATCTCCGACGCGGGGCTGATGGCCCGCCTCGCGACAGGAGACGTGTCCGCTCTGGGGCCGCTGCACCACCGCCACGCGGCGCCCGTGACGGCGCTGCTCTTGCGCCTGGAGCCCGGACGGCGGCCGGAGCAGGCCGAGGAGCTGTGCCAGGAGACCTTCCTGACGCTCCTGGAGACCGCCAAGCGCTACCAGGAACAGGGCCGCGCCCGGTCCTGGATCCTGGGCATCGCCGTGCGCAAGCACCGCAGCGCGAGCCGGCGGGAACGCTTCCGAGCGCTGCTCCGGCGCCGGCACGGCCTGCGAGCCGCAGGCACCGCGGCGCCTGTGGAGGGGCTGCACGACGACGCCCTGGCCGATCGCCAGGCGGTGGCCCAGAGCCTGGCGGCGCTGTCGCCTGGGGATCGCGAGGTCCTGGTGCTCACCGTGATCGAGGGCCTCGCACCCGCCGAGCTGGCCCGGGTCCTGGGCATCTCCAAGAACGCCGCCAACGTCCGGCTACACCGCGCCCGCAAGCGCTTCACCCAGGCCCTGGAGGCCGCATGAGTTCCCGCCAACCCGATGCGGACGACCGGCTCCGGGCCTGGGGCGAAGCCCAGGCCGGGCAGGGCCCCGACCTGGCCGAGTCTCACGCCGTCGCCGAGCGGCTGGTGGTGCGGGCTGGCGAGCGACGCCTCACCCGCCGTCGCCGCCAGGGGGCGCTGGTGGTGGTGCTGCTGGCCGGACTCGCCGGGGCGGCCATCGGGTCTTGGGATGATCCGCCGGCACCGGCGGTGGTCCGAGCCCCTGCGCCGGCCGCGCCCCTCGCTGTGCCCGAGGCCCCGGCCTTGGAGCCCACCGTGCTCTACCGGCAGGGCTCGGTGGCGGCCCGTGTCACCCGCACCGTCGAGGTCCCGGGCGGAGACCGCATCGTGCTCCAGCTGGGCGCCGACGTGCTCGGGCTGGCCGGCGACACGTCCTTGGAGATCGAGCAGGCCACCCAGGCCCTGACCCGGCTGCGGCTCGCCCAGGGCGCCCTGGCTGCCCAGGTGGGTCCGCGAAGCGGTTCTGGCCGGTTCGTCGTGTTGGCCGGGGACGTGGAGATCTCGGTGGTCGGCACCCGGCTCGGGGTGGCGCTTGACCCGGAGGCGGTGGACGTCCAGGTGCACGAGGGCAGCGTCCAGGTCTCAGGTCCCGGCTGGTCGTGGACCGTCGATGCCGGCCGCGGGCTGCGGGTGGACGCGGCGGGCGAGGTCCTGCGGGACCTGGACCCCAAGGACCGGTCCGTGGCCGAGCTCCTCCAGCTGGCCCCGGTGCCGGAGAAGGCGGCGCTGCTCGAGGCGCCCCGGGAGCCGGTGCGCCCGCCCGTCGTCGCCCCGGAGCCGGCGCTCCCATCGGTCTCCCAGGCCCGCAGCTGGCTGCTGAAGGGCGAGGGGGACCGCGCCATCGCGGCACTCCAGGAGCGGCTGGCTGCGGATCCGGACGAGCTTGCGTCGTGGTCGCTCTTGGCCCTGGCCCAGCGTCGGGCTGGCGACACCGACGGGGCGTTCGCTTCCTGGACCCGCGTGGCCCAGGGGGCGACAGGTGCCGAGCAGGCCCAGGCGCTCTACGAGCTGGCCGTGCTCCACCAGGAGACCGGGGACGCCGCGGGGGCGCTGGCCCACCTGGAGGCTCTGCAGGCCCAGGGCCAGCTGAACCGCGCCCTGGTCCCCGATGCCCGGGTGCGCATGGGCCGCGCCCAGCTGGCGGTGGGTCAGGCCCAAGCGGGCAAGGAGACCCTGACAGAGGTCGTGCGCGACTACCCGGGCACCCAGCCCGCAGCCACGGCCACGGGCATCCTCGCGGGGTTGTGAGGGCGCTCACCCCGGGTAGGGCCGGATCACAGACCGCTACAGCGGCTCCACATCGGACAGCTCCAGCCCCTTGGCCTCGCGCAGCGCGAAGGTCAACGCCCAGGGCGCCGCCACCAACAGGACCTTCTGGCCGTGCCGGTCCTCGACCAGGCTGAAGTCCCGGCGGCCCCGGAACCAGTCCAGGGCAGCGGGGTCGCCCCCGACCCAGCGGGCCAGGCGGAAGTCCTGGGTCATGAGCTGCACGTTGACCCGGTACTCGTTCTTGAGGCGCTCCTTGAGCACCTCGAACTGCAGCAGTCCGACCGCGCCCAGCACCGGGT
>CAZFLE010000182.1:0-13292 GCA_964519895.1 uncultured Enterobacterales bacterium
TACATCGAGTAGCTCAGTCGCTGACCGTCCAGTCGACGGGATCGGCGTCCGGCCCGTCCGGGTGGGTCCAGTCGTCCCAGATGTCCACCAGCTCCTCCCGATACGACCCCTCGGAGTAGGTCTCGTCCGGATCGAAGCTGCCGGCGTAGTAGAGCGTCATCATGCCGAGCCCGGCGTCGACCAGGGTGGTCTCCAGCAGCGCGTCGAGGGACTCCGACGTGATGCCCGGCTTGTAGTCGGGACCGTCGTGGGCAGACAGCGGCACAAAAGCGCCCAGGTCTCGCCCATAGGCCTCGGCCGCGGTCTTCCACGCCTGCCAGACCGTGCTGTCGTCGTCGAAGCGAATGAGGTTCTCCGGGATGAAGAAGGCAATGCCGTCGACCTTGAAGGCGGCGTCGAGCCAGAGCGCGTCGTCGCCGACCTCGGACGCATTGCCGAACCAGACCGCGCCTCGGTAGGCGGGGTTGTCCGCTTGACCGGCGGCAAAGCCGTCGACCAGAGCCTGGAGCTTGTAGGTGTAGAGCTGGTAGTACCAGAGCTCGAAGTCGATCCAGTCCTGGTCGCTGGGGGTTGCGTTGTAGCGCTCGGGCTCCTGGAGCTCGACGCCTTCGGCGAGATCCGCCGGATCGATGGGGATGACCTTGTCGGCCCCGACCGTGGCCCGGAAGTCGGCGAGGGCGGCGTCGCTGTAGACCAGCCGGTCGTACCAGGCGATGTCGGTCGCGAAGCTCATCTCGTTGACGAAGAGCCAGTCGGCCTGGGGTCCGATCAGCAGCGAGACGTCTTCGAAGGCCTGCTGCCCATAGGCACGGGCGTCGGCGCTGGTCCAGTCGATGCCCTGGGTCTCCTCACGACCGCCGGTCTCCAGGTCGAAGCCCCAGGCGTGCAGGTCGCGCAGGTCCGGCGATCGGGACATCTCCTCGTAGCTCACGCCGGGGAGGGAGCCCTGCCAATTGATGGCCACCGCGCCCTCGAGCCCGTGGTCGTGGAAGGCGGTCAGCCAGGCCTGGACGTCCTCGGCCATGCCCAGCGACTCCCTGGTCGCCCGCTCCTCGACGGTGCCTTCGGTGGCCCATTCGCGGTACTTCCAGTCCCCAGTGACATTGATCTCCAGGGCGTCCAGGTGATTGGCCCAGATCGCGGGGAGCTGGTTCAGGCCTTCGGCCACGGGGTCGTCGTTGACGGTGACACCGACGCTCTGGGCCAGCCGGATCAGGCCCGACGAGGTGTCGGTCCCGCCGCTGTCCGCCGGGGTCCCGGAGTCCCGGGTGCTGGCGCTGTCGGTGTCTGTCGGGGTGCCGGAGTCCCGGCACGCGAGCGCCACGGCCAGGACTGTCAGGGTAGGCGTGATCACGGTCATGGTCTCCCTTGACGGCACCGGCTCGTCTGGTCTGTAGCCAGCTCACACCCCTCGCGGCGCGGTCGAGGCTGCAATAGAGTCGGGGCCCATGGCTCTCTCGTGGTTGGTGCTGGTGGCGTGCTCCGGCACCCCGGACCCCACCGTGGGCTCGGGCCTCGACGACTCGGTTCCAGCATCGCCTCCATCGGAGACTGCGACACCGACCGACAGCGTGGGCCCCCCGGTGCACCGCTGGCACGCCCTGCTCTCCTCGGACGGCCAGCTCTCCAAGCAGCACCCGCCCTTGGTCGAGCTGGACAGCGACCTGAGCCGCGTGTGGGGCCAGGACTTCGGCGGGGAGCGGGGGCGCGGCGCCCAGGGCATCGACCGGGACGCCGCTGGGCGCACGGTCTACACCCGGGTCGACGGCGACGTGGAGGTCGGCTGGGTGGACCTGCTCGACCCGGACGGCGCGGTGATCTGGCAGTGGGACGGTGCCTCGGTGGGCGGCCTGCACTTTCCCCACGCCGTGGTGTTCACGCCGGCGGGGGACCTGATCGTGGCCGACACGGCGGCGTCCCGGCTGCTGAGCGTGGACCTGGACGGCCAGCTGCTGTGGGAAGAGCCGCTGCCGTCCACGTCGCCCAATGGGCTGGACCTGTGGGTCGACGACGGGGGCGCGGCCCACCTGCTCATGACCGGCCGGCACGTGATCGACGGCGACGCCGGGGACTCCGAGGAGCTGGTGAACCGCTACCTCCTTGGGGACCGCGACGGGTCTCCGGCGTTGGTCTGGTCTCGCACTCTGGGCTCGGGACCGAGCGCCGGAGAGAGCCCCCACGGACCGGCTCTCTTGGAGGACGGCACGGCCTTGTACTGCGCCCGGGGCAAGGGCCAGCTGGTCCAGCTCGACGGGGCCGGCGACGAGATCTGGCGCAGCGAGGAGGACAGCGACCTGCTCAGCCAGCCCCAGGACGTGGTCCTGGTCGACGACGCACTGCTGGTGGTGGAACGCAGCCTGAAGGCTCTGATCCGGATCGAGGATCCCTTTGGCGCCTTCGAGCACTCCGCGTCTCACGAGCTCGCCGGGGTGTTCGGGGTGAAGCTGGTCTGGTGCGGCGACGACGGTGGGCTGCCCTGCCGAACCGACGAGTGATCAGCGCCGTTCAGTGATTGGCCCCCAGCTCGGGGATCAGCGGCGAGAGCTCATCGGACCAGACCCAGTAGTGGGGCATGTCGCCGGGCGGTGCCGTGAAGCGCTTCACCCCCAGGGGGCCGGCCTTGCCCACCCCGTCGGTCGCTTCCAGCAGGATCTGGCCGCCGGGCCACTTGAGGTGCACGAACAGGCCCCTGGAGTTGTCCTCGCCGCGCCCCCGCGCCTGGGCACGGAAGCGGCGGCTGTACCACCCGGCCCGGGCGTAGAGCCCCGCCCTGGGGATCACCCGGGGCTCGGGCCCGGGAATGCGGATCTGGTGGGCCGTGACCTGGATCGGCTCCCCCTTGCCGTCGAGCTTCCGGTCCAGGCGCTGGGCGGCGAAGCCGGCAGCGACCAGCCCGCCCACGCCCAGCACGAACAGCGCCGCGATGCCGGCGCCCAGGTTGCCCGTGATCGCGAACAACGCGATGCTCAGGCCGACCCCCACCAGCACCGACGGCACGATCACCGCCAGCTGCCGCAGCGCGCTGACCCGGTGGCTCCAGCGGACCCGCAGGGTCAGCGGTGCTTGAGGGCTCGCCACGGCTTCGGGAACCAGGCCCAGTGGTCGTCGACCCACACCAGGCCGTCGTAGCGCATGCCCTGGGCGACGCCCGGGGCGTGGTGCACCCACGTGGCCCAGACCCGGCTGGGCTCCAGGTACTCGGAGAGCGCCCGGTAGGCCTGGGGGAAGGGCCGCACCAGCGGGCTGTCTTGGGCCAGCATTCCGGCGGGCGCGACGTTGACCCGAATGTCGGTCTGGTGGGACTGGACGCGGATGCGCACCTTGCCGTGGGTCCAGGACTCGGTCTGGGCCGCGTCGATCGCGTCGGCCACGTCGGCCCGGAAGACCTTGTGGGCGTCGCCGGCCCGGGGCCGCAGGGACGCGGCGAGGGCCTCGGGGTCCGCCATGCCCGCGTGGAGCTGGGCGGCCAGGCTCTCTTCCAGCGCGGCGGCCGAGAGCATCGCGGCCTGTCGGGCGGTCTCAGGCGTGGCGACCAGCGGGGCCAGGGCGTCGAGCTGGGCCTGGGCAGCGCCGCCCTCGAGCAGGGCGTGGCCCAGGATGCCGTCGCGGTCGTCGGTGTCGACGGCGAGCACGGTAACCGCGACCGGGGTGCCGGTCCCGGTGATGGCGAAGAACCGCCGCCAGCGGTCGGGGCCGGTGCGGAGCTGGACGATGGGCGACGCCGCCAGCAGAGCGCCCTGGACCCCGGCCTGGATCGCGGCCATCAGAGGGCGGCCGGGGACCAGCGCCCGTTCCAGGGACGCTCGGGCCTGGGGCAGCAACCCGGCGGGCTCTGGGCGCTGGGGCTCGGGGCCCAGGCGGGCGACCAGAGCCTCCAGGCCGGCGCGGGTGAAGTGCTCGGGCTGACGCTGGCGGCGGAGCTGCGCGAGCCGAGACGAGAACGCGTCGTCTGGGAGCGCCGCGTCGCCAGGCAGGATGCGATCGAGCAGCGCCGAGAAACAGGCCCGAGCGACCCGTCGGTCCAGGTCGGAGGGCGGCGTGGGGCGGCCGGGATGGACCAGCACACCGCCCAGGCCCGACAGAGCCGTCGGCGACAGCAGCTCCGCGTCGTCCGGGCCCAGTCCCGCGGGATCGAGGGACCACGGATCCGCCAGGCGGTAGGTGCGCAGCTCCCGCACGGTCTCGGTGCCCGGTGGCCGGCCAACGCCACCCAGGTGGGGCACCCAGGGGGCGCGCAGCGCCTGGGGCACCTCGCACACCAGGCTGACCCGGCCCGGGTCTCTGTCGGTCAGCCGCAGCGCCAGCACCCCGGCGCGGGCGGCGCGGGCATGGGCCAACGCCGCGCCCAGGGTCTGGGCGTGCACGGGCTCGGGGTGGCGCTCGGGGAGCTGCGGCCGTTCTCGGTCCTCCCGGTCCATCGCCAGGTACCCCAGGAGACCGTTCTGCATGCCGACCCCAGCCAGGGTGCCGTCCGGGGCCAGGCGCAGCAACACCAGCCCCCCCTCGACCAGGGTGTAGGCCCGGAGCTGGCCGCCGTCGGGCTCGAAGCGGGTCCACAGCGAGACCGCCCGGACACCGCCGGCTGTCAGGATCTCGGGCACGGCGCGGGACGCGGGGGCTGGCTCGACCCCGGAGTACCGCCGCAGCACCATGGCCACGGCGTCGGGGAGCTGGTAGCGCTGGCCCGCGTCCCCGTGCTCCTGCACCACCTCGGGGGGGAAGCTGTGCACGCTGCGCACGGTGGCGTCCAGCCCGAGCTGGGCCTCGGTGCGACCGCCGTCGGGCCCGTTCACGACCAGGGTGTGGGCCGCGCGCAGAGCCCCCTCTGGCAGCCGGGAGAGCGCCTGGGCCGCAGGGAGGCCGACCAGCTCAGTCATCCAGCCTGCAGTCCTCGAGGATGGCGGCCCGCCGATCGATCCGGGCCCCACCCAGGTCGCAGCGGTGGAAGAGGGTGCCTGTGAGCCCCGCGTCGTTGAGATCCGCGTTCCGCAGGTCGCAGTCCTGGAACACCGCCCCGGCCAGCTCGGCCCCGCTCAGGTCGGCGCCGGTGAGCGCGACTTCGGTCAGTCGGGCCTGGGTCCAGCGCACGCGCTGAAGCTCGGCTTCGGGCAGCTGGCAGCGCAACAAGGTGATGCCGGCGGCATCGGAGAGGCCCAGTCGTCCGCGCACGAAGGTGCAGTCGGTCCAGGTGGTCTGGGACAGCTCGGCCATGAGGAAGGAGACCGTGTCCAGCTCGCAGCCCGTGAAGCTCGACCCCTGGAGTCGCGCCGAGCCCAGGTCCACGCCTTCGAGCCGGGCACCCTCGAACAGGGCACCGCGCAGGTCCAAGGCCCCCAGCCGGGTGCGCACCAGCAGCGCGTCGCGGACCTCGAGCCGGCCGTCGCCCTGGCGGCCGCCCTGGAGCCAGGCGGCGTGTCTCTCGCGCTGTCGCTCGGTCACGGTACGGCTGGTGCGTGGGCTCACTGGTCACCTCCCGAGTTGTCGCCCCGCGGCTGACGTGGGTGCTGCTGGGCCTGTTGCTGCAGGTACTCCACCGAGAACCGGGCCTGGTCTTCGTCTGAGAGCTGGTCGAAGCGTGTGGGCACGCCGTCGATCTCGATGGTCACCCGGCCTTCGCGGAAGCGGCGGATCACGTCCGCGGCCCGCTGGTACTCGCGGCCCAGGTCGGTGTGCATCACGCCGCCGCCGTCGGTGTTCAGGGAGAACTCCAGGCGGTGGTAGAGCATGCTCAGCATCGGGTGCTGGTCCAGGCTCTCGACCGCGCCGGTGGTCAGGTTGCTGCCCAGGTTGACCTCGACGTGCACGTTCAGTGCCTGCAGGTCCCGGATCTGCTGGTCGGTCGCGTGGGTCACGTGGCCCAGCCGGATCTGCACGTCGGCGTCCCCGCGGCGGCTGGTCCGGAATTGGCGGATGCCGTCGATGATCTGGTCGATGTTGTGGTTCGCCAGCTCGACGGCCTGGGCGCGGGCTTCCGGCGTGGTGGCGTCGGCGAAGTAGCCCTCGCCCACGTGCACGCGCATCACACCGCTGTCCCGGCCGTTGGCGGCCAGTTGGCTCTCCATGTACAGGCAGGCTTCGACGAAGCGGGCGATGCCCTGGTCGGAGAACCGGCGCTCAGCCCCTGCGTAGTCGACACCGGCCACAAAACCGCCGCTCGCCTCGGAGAACATCTGGTCGATGCGCTGCTCGACGCCCTCCCGCAGCCGCTGCTCCATCTGCTCGGGGCTCTCACCCGGGCGGGGTGTGGCCTCGTCGCCCAGCAGATTCCGAGACCGGATCACGCTCAGGAAGCGCACGTCGATCCCGATGTCCTGGCACAGTCTCTGGAGCACGCTGTGGGGCACGCCCCGAGGCAGGCCGCCCTGGAGCTCGACGTAGTCCGCGCCCTGGTTCTTGAGGCTCTGCAGGATCATCCGGGTCGACTCGATCGGGTCTGCCGGCAGGGTCCGGGTGAGCACCCGCCGGACCTGGTAGACGTGGTCGAAGGGCACGTCGCCGGCGGCGAGCATGCGCGTGAGCTGATCGTCGTACCAGTCCACCCCCGCGTTCGGCGGCGGGTTCTCCAGGACGTCCAGCACCGTGTCCGGCAGGCCGATCCGGTCCAGGGTGCCCGGGGGCAGCTCGAGCAGCCGGCGCACGCCGTCGGGCAGGTCCGGTGACGCGAGCAGGTGGTCGCTCAGGGCCCGCCCCTCGAGGCCGGTGTCGGCCCCGACCCTGGCGCGGAGCTCGTTGAGGTCCCGAACGCTGCGCAGGTGCTCGTGCACGAAGGCGACCTGTTGCTCCGGGGTGGCGCTGTCCCCGGCAGCGGGCCCGTAGACGTCGACCACCTCGGAGGGGGTCAAGACGCCCTGCTGGTGATTGTGGAGCTCGGTGCGCCCGGACATGGCCGCTTCCACGATGGCGGCGCGTGCGGGTCCGATGCCGCGGACCCGGTCCTGGAGATCCTGGGCGCTCAGGAAGGGGCCGTTGGCATTGCGCTCGTCGATGATGCGCTGGGCCAGGGTGTCGCCGATGCCGTGGGCGTCGGTCAGGTTCTGGTACAGGTCCGTGTCGGACTGGGACGCCAGCTCCCGGAACTGCTGGTTCTCGATGGGGCTGTTCTCGGTCACGCGGCCGCCGCCGTCGCGCATGACCCCGAGCACGCTCTCGGCGTAGTCCATGGCCGCGGCCATGTCGTTCATGTTCAGGATGGCGTCGACCGCGTCGTGGTGGCCCGCAGCCTGAAGGTCCTCCAGAGCCGCGAAGAAGCGGTCCTCCTGGTAGCGGGCGCTGTCGTCGATGGGCGGCCCGCCCCCGGCCTGGTCGGCGTCTGGCGGCACGGGGGGCCCGCTGCCCTGGTCCTGATCCTCGCTGTGCTGGACGGTCGGCGCGGCGTCCTCGTCGGCGCCCTGGGTGGGGGCTTCGGCGTCGATGGCCTCGACGGCGTCCAGGGCGTCCTGGACCGTCTCCAGGTGCGGCTGCATCTCGTCGACCGCCCGGCGGTCGGTGGCCAGGTAGTCGGCCTCGGCGCTGTCGGCGACGCTCTGGACGTCGCCCTGGGAGACGTCGGTGACGACCTCGCCCCCGTCGTCCAGCGAAGCGCCGTCCCGGGCCTGCTGGTCGACGTCGGCCAGGGCCTCGGTGTTGCGCACGTCGGCGTCGGCCAGCTCGGTCGTGACCGTCTCTTCGGCGGTGTGGTACGTCTCGGCCGCCTGGTCGAGCTCGGCCTGGGCGTTGGCCCGGCGCTCGGCCCAGGCCCCGGCGTAGCCTTCGGCGAAGCCCTGGACCGTGCCCTGGACCGTCGAGGTGCCGACCCGCTCGGCGGCCTCGTCGAGCTCGATGGTGCGGCCCCGGAACACCGCGTCGGCGGTGATGTTCGTGACCTCGGCGCCAGCGCCACCGGTGCCGCCGGAGAGGCCGCCGAGCACGCCCATGGCCCACGGGCCGCCGTTGCGCTCCAGGGCCTGGCCGATGGCGCTGCTCTTGACCCGGTTGCCCAGGCCGGTGGAGACCACGTTGGCGGCGCTGCCCCGCAGGCCGCTGTAGGCGCTCTCGCCCATGCCCTCCCAGAACCCGTTGTTCCACGTGTTGTCCTGGAAGGCGGTGGTCGCGAAGTTGTCCACGAAGCCCTGGCCGGCGGCGACGACCATCTCGCCGCGCACATTGCCGCCGAACATGGCCCCGGCGCGGGTGAGCTCGGCGCCGCGGGCGGCGGTGGTGAGGTAGCGGCCGGCGCCGGCCGTCACCGCGGTCACCGCGGTCACGCCCAAGTCCACCGCGGCTTGTTCCCAGCCGTAGCGGCCGCCGCGCATGGCGTAGTTGGCGCCCATGGCCGCGACGCCGGCTCCGGCGGTCACCGCGCCGGCGATCAGCGCCGCGGCCAGCGGTGTCGCTGCCCCAGCCGTGAGCACCGTCGCCAGGACCGCGCCCACGATGGCCAGCCCGGTGGTGATCATGGACGCCAGGCTGTCCTGGCGCGTGCGGTGGTTGGCCGCGTTGATGCCGACGATGGCGCACAGCTCGACGTACTGGGCGTACTGGGTGTCGTCGCCGCGGAAGTGGCCCTGTTCGTCGAAGGCGTTGTCGGCGTCGCCGCCCCCGACGGTGCTCAACAGCGCCTGGAGCAGTCCCCAGTTGATCTCCAGGCTGCGGGCTTCGTCGCTCGCCATGCCGGACAGCGCGCCGCCCTGGTCGCCGATGGTGTACTCGTGCTCGATCTCGGCGACCTGGAGGTGCCGGTTCGCGTGCTCGCCGGTGAAGTACTGGCTGTCGCCGAGCATCGCGATGCGCTGCTCCCGTGCCTCGTCGCCGGACATCTCCGAGAAGGTGCCCCCGAACAGCCGGTCCTGGAGGCTGCCGCCGTCTTCGCTGATGTCGTCGGTCCAGATGCGCTGGGCTTCGTCGGCCTCGTCGGGGGTCAGCCCGGCCCACATGCGGGTCAGGCGCTCCTCGTTGGTGCCGCCGCCGTCGATGGCCAGCTCCGACGTCATCGCCACGACCCGGGCGCTGTTGGTGCCGTCCTGGAGCATCGCCGTGGCGGCGTCGACCTCGAGGTCGCTGTTGTCCTCGTTGGCGTAGATCTCGCCCATGGCCGCGGTGACGGACGCGGGGGCGCCCTCCTGGTCGCCGTAGTCGGCCTGCCAGCGGGCATCGAAGTCCGCCGCTCGGCTCTGCTGGTCGGCCACCACTTCGGCGTGGCGGGGGTGCGACGGGTTGCGCAGGATCAGCCGCTCTTCGTCGCTCATCATGAGCGACGTCTCCATGTTCTGTTGGTTCGGGCCGCCGCGGCGGTTGCGCTCGACCTCGAACCGCGCCACGTCGGCGCTCATGGAGTCGTTGCCCTCCATGACCAGCGCGGTCACCAGGTCCTCGCTGGCGCCGGTCACCCGGTCCATCGTGCGGCCCGTCTGGCGGTCGTAGTCGCCGTCGCGGGTGTACTGGGAGTGCCGGTGGACCGCGACCTCGCGGGTGGAGTACTCGACCAGGGCCTCCAGCGACTCGGTGGCCTCGGGACGCTCGGTGGTGATGTCGTTGGCTTCGATGCCGCCCCGGATCAGGCTGAATTCCTGGGCGATCTGGGCCCGCAGATCCGGGTTCATGCCCGCCAGGGCGGTGTGCAGGTCGTCGTCATTGCCCCGGCGGCGGGCCCGGTCGATGCTCTCCTGGAGGCGGTAGGCGTCGGCCCGGGCGACGTTGTTGACCAGCAGGGCCTCGGTCACGTTCAGGTCGGCCCCGCCCAGGTTGTCCCGCAGCTCGGCGCCGGTGGACTCCCACTCGGGCAGAGCCTGCATGGCCGTGCGCTCGTCGGCGTTCAGCGAGCGCAGGATGGCCTCGATCTGGGCCTCGTCGTCGCCGTACCAATTCATGTTGTCTTCGAGCTCGAGCCGGGCGCCCTCGGCCCGGTTCCCGTTCAGGTACGCCGCGCCGATCCGGTACTCGCCCGAGTCCAGGTCGTCGTTCATGAAGGTCCAGATCGTGCGCCGCACGCCGGACGCGCCGCTGTGGACCCGGGGCCACATCACGTCCACCGCGTCGCCCTGGAGTGGGGTCTCCAGCGTGCGCAGGGCGTTGAAGAGCTTGTCCTCGTCGGTGCCCATTCCGCGCATGGCGTCCCAGGCTTCCCGGCACAGGCTACGCAGGCGGGGCTCCAGGACGGCGTCGACCCCGGCCACGTTGATGTTGTTGCCATAGGCGGCCATCTCGGTGGTGAGCTGGCCGTTGTAGGTCGAGAGCTGGGTGCCGAGCCGGTCGTCGGACTCGGTGAGCTTGGTCTGGAGCTCCAGCTCGACTTGGGCCGTGTGGCGGTCCAGATCGGCGCCGAACGGGTCCAGGTAGGCGGTGATGACGTCGTCGACGCTGCCGGCGGTGATGTCGAGTGAGGCGTTGAAGGCTGTCCCAATCGCCTGGAGCGCGGCCACCTTTTCCCCGCCGACGGTGCCGGCTTCGAGCTCGGCGGTGGTGGCCATGTCGCCCAGGGCGTCGAGCTGGGCCTGGAGCGATGCATCCAGGGCGGCCGCGGCCTGGTCTCCCAGATCGCAGAGCAGGGTCTCGTTGCTGGCGCGGAGGGACTCCAGCCGAGCGCGGTTGTTCTCGACGAAGCGCTGGACGTCGGATGCGGTCAGGAAGTCTGCCGCGGCCAGGCCGGCAGCCAGGTCGTCGGCAAAGGCCGTGTAGCTGTCGGCCACCGACGCCGACGTCTCGACGAAGAGCGCGTCGCTGTCGCCGAGCTGGGTCTCCAGGTCCAGGTCCAGCTGCTGCCCGGCCGTCTCGGCGTCGCTCACCGCCGTGTCGCGGTCCTCGGTGAGCTGCTCGGACCCGGCCTCGACGTCGGTGTCGACGGCGTCCTTGGCGGTCTGGGCGTCCAGGTCGATCTGAGCGTCGGCCTGGTCTCCGGCGGCGACGACGGCGGTCTCGCCGTCGGTGCCCGTGGCGTCGACCTGGTCTTGGAGGGGCTGGATCCACTCCTGGACGACGTTGGCGTGGCCCAGCTCGCGGATCGCGTCCCGGGCGATGGCCGGCCCGCTGGCGCGGATGCGGTCGGCGTCTTCCTGGACGATGGTGCGGGCGGCCTTGGCCCGGAGCTCGCCCTTGGCCTGGGCCACCGCGTCCCCCTGGCCCTCGAAGCCGGCAGCGATGCCTTCCTTGTTGATCTCCAGCTGGTTGGCCGCCGACGTGGCCGAGTCGGCGAACTCGTCGCCCCGGCGGATCTCCAGCTCGTCAAAGGGCGTGGTCCAGTCGGCCTCAAGGCCGTCGACGGTCGCCTGGGCATTCTCGACGGCCGTGGCGAGCTCTGCGATGGCGTTGGTGGCGGCCCCTGCCACGGTTCCGTGGGCCTCGATGGCCGCGGCGTCGATGCCGGCCTTGACCGTCTCACCGGTGGTTCCCAAGAGGCCGATCTGGGTGTCGTAGGCGGTGGTGATGCCGGCCGTGGCGCCTGCCAGGCTGCCTTGGATCTGGCCCTGCCAGGATCCTTCGAGGGCGGTCCGGGTCTCGATGGCCAGGGTGTCTGCCAGCACCACCTGATCGGCCTGGATCGCCTCGGTCTCGCCAACCAGGGTGTCGACCTGGCCCTGGGCCTGGGCGCTGTGCTCCGCGGCGCTCTGGCCGGTAGCGTCCACGAGGGCCTGGTCCTCTTCGTCGGACACATCCAGGCAGATCCCCGGGGGCTCGGTGACCCCCAGAGTCGGGGTCACTGCAGGGGCGACCGGGGTGGCCGGCGCGGCGCCGTGCCCCCCGCCACCCCCTTCGCTGCCGCCACCACCGCCTTCGGCGGCGGCGGCTTCGCCCCCGCCCTCGTCGCCGCCATCGCCGCCCAGCTCGGCGTCCCCTTCGACCTGGGCTTCCGTGGCCTCGCCTTCGGCCTGGACCTCGTCCCCCTCATCGGCTTCGCCTTCCTCGGTCTCGGCCTGGGCCTGGCCGCCGCCGGGCCCGGCGGCGCCGCCTTCCTCCTGGTCGGACTCTTCGCCTTCCTCGCCCTGGGCCTGATCCTCTTCCCCGGCGGCTTCCTGGGGACCCGCGGTGTCCTGTTCCTCGCCGGGCTCGCAGACCTGAAAGGAGGCCTCGGCGTCGGCATAGGAAGGGTCGGCCCCGTGGTCGGACGCCTGGTCGGAGCTCCCGCCCTGGGGGAGGGCGTCCAGGGCGGCCGCGTTGCCGTGGGTGGTCGTGTTCCCCTGAGCGGAAGAGCCCCCGGCTTCGTCGAAGCCCACCGGACTGAGGACGTCGGTTCCCTGTTCGTTGGCCCGCGAGGCAGACCGCCGCCCGTGCGAGGCCATGGGTCCAGGGTATCACCGCCTGGCGCTGGGCGAAGAGCGATACGGAGGGGTCGTGAACGCGCCCCTGTCCCCCGCCGCTGCCGCCGCGCTGGTGCGCGCTCGCTTTGGCCTCGACGGCGTTGCAGAGCCGCTCCCCAGCTACGTCGACGAGAACCACCGGATCGTGACGGGGGATGCCGGGGAGTACATCCTGCGCCTGGCAAGTCCCCAGGAGCCCATCGCCGTGCTGGCGTTCCAGCACCGGGTGCTCGCCCACCTGGCGGACACGGGGCTGCCTGCGCCGCGGGTGATCCGCGACCGCTCGGGAGACGATCTGGGCCGCTGGCAGGGGCGCACGGTCCGACTGCACACCTGGATCCCGGGCCAGCCCCTCGCTCGGGTAGACCCCACCGCTGGGCTCTGGCGGGATCTGGGCACCCACCTGGGGCAGCTCGACGCCGCCCTCCAGGACCTGGCCGCGGCGGCGCCCGAGCGGCCCTTCGTCTGGGACCTTCGGCAGTCTCTGCTGCTGGCTCGGGACCTCGAGGCCGTGCCCGATGGCCCGCGGCGAGCGCGGATCGCCGGGGTCCTGGACCGGTTCCGGGACCGGGTCCTGCCCGTGCTCGCAGGGCTGCCCGCCACGCCGGTGCACAACGACGCCAACCCCCACAACGTCCTGGTGACGGTGGCGAATGGCACGCCGGCCATCTCGGGGCTCACGGACTTCGGGGACGCCGTGCGGGCACCGAGGGTCTGTGAGCCGGCGATCGCGGCCGCCTATGCGCTGCAGCCGCCGTGGGTCTTGCCACCCCTGGAGACCGCCGCGGCGCTGTTCGGGGGCTACCGGGACACGTTGCCCTTGACCCCAACAGCGCTGGCGCTGGCGCCCGACCTGATCGAGGCGCGGGTTGCCGTCAGCGTGGTCCAGGCGGCGGTCACCCGGGCCCGGGATCCGGGCAACGCCTACATCTCGATCCACGAGGCGCCGGGCTGGCAGCTGCTGGACTGGCTCCAGGCCGGCGGCCGGGCCGAGCTGGCGGAGCTATTCCGGTGAGCCTGGGC
>CAZFLE010000183.1:0-13206 GCA_964519895.1 uncultured Enterobacterales bacterium
CGCTGGCCGAGCTGCACAGGATGCCGTTGTCGGACTCCTTGAACGAGCCGATGCAGGGGTTCGCCGCGCCGCAGATCAGGCCATAGGACGCCTGGAGGGTGCCGCCGCGGTAGACCTCGATCGTCTGGTTGATCTCGATGGTGTCGCGGCCCTGGGGGTCGTCGACGTAGGCCTCCATGGCCCACTGGTAGTAGGCGTCGCCGGTAGAGTGGTAGTAGCAGCGGGCGTCGACGCTCTGGATCTCCGGCGACTCGTCGGCGCTGGTGGTCCCGGTGGTCCCGGTGGCGTCGCCGCTGTCGGTGGTCCCGGTGTCGCCGGTCGAGATGCTGCTGGTGCCACAGGCCACGAGCGCGAGCAAGGCGCTGGTCACGAACATGGGGTCTCCTGGTCGCGGGAGGAGGAGCATAGCCGGCTGACTGGCCCGCTGCGTCAGGTGATCACGTCGCCGATCGCCGGGGCTCGCAGGATCATGCGCGCCTGCCCCTGCTCGGTCGTTCGCCGCAGGATCCCAGCCATCACCAGGGTCCGGTCGACCACGGGCTCCTCCGGCAGGGCTTCGCCCTCGAGGAAGAGATCCAGGCGTTCGGCCACCACCGGGTCCGAAGAGGCGATATTCACCGCCGACCGGATCTCGTCGGCCAACGGCCCCAGGGCTCGGACCATGCCCGACGCGCTGGAGGGGAGCTGGCCCAGGCTCCGTGCACCGGTTCCGAGCCGGTCCACGATGTCGGGCACGCCGCCTGTGAAGCGGGCGGCCGTCTCGAGGCGCATCGGGCTCGCCAGTCCCACACGGGCCACCAGGTTGGCGGCCGCCTCGGCTTCGCCCAGGTCGTCGAGCATCACCCGACGGGCATCGCCGAGCTGAATGTGGGGCGCGTCCACGGTGGCCGCCAACAGCAGGGTCGTGCGGCGCTCCTGGGGCTGGCGCTGGGTGAACTCCTGCCACGCTGTCGACAGGTCGAGCAGGGTCTCGAAGGGCAGGTGCTCGGCGCCGTGGCCGAGCAGGGCCACCCGGGCGCCGGGCCGTTGCTGGGCCCGCAGCAGCAGCTCCACCGCGGCGGTCCGGAACCCAAGGCGGGACACCACCAGGGGTGCCCGGGCTTCGGTCCAGCGGTCCTCTGAGAGCTGCGCCAGCACGGCGAGGCAGTAGACCCAGGCATCGGTCTCGCCCTTGCCGCGCAGTGGACGGAAGCTCACGGTGCGACAGCCGACCGGCGGGGTGCCGACGGCCAGGTCCATGGCCAGGTCCTCGAGGAAGGCCTGGGCCTGGGACCAACGGGGGGTCAGCAGGATGACCGGTTCCATCCGGCGCAGGTTCGTGCGCACCCGGCGTGCGGTCCGGCCCCGCAGGGCGGTCTCCAGGTAGTGCTGCTCGGGATCGAAGGACCCCATCCGCTTGTCTCGAAGGATGCGAAGGCGGCGTTCCAGGCGATTCATGGCGACTTCTCCGGCTGCAGCCTAGCGTCGAAGCTCTTGTCATGTCAAGAGCTGCTATCAGGGTACTTCGAAGAGAGGTCCGACGGGTCCGTCAGGGCTATCTTGGGCCGATGCCGCCCCGTCCACCGCGGCACACGCTGGTGCCGAACGCCAACAACGTGCAGCTGCTCACGCGGCTGCTCGAGCTGGTGGCGCAGGGTGTGCGCGACGCCCGTAGCCTGTCCGAGCTGCTCGACTGCGACGTTCGCACGGTGCACTACTACACCCAGGCCGGGGAGTGGCTGGGCCTGCTCGAGCCCGGCGAGGACGCGCGACTGTCGGGCCTGGGCCTGGACTTCGTCTACGCCGGCGACGAGCGCCCCGAGGTCTACGCCCGCGCCGCGTGGAGCAATGCTTTTGTCCGCGAGCTCATGCAGGGCCGCGGCGCTGAGCTGCCCGAGACCGACGACATCGCCTGGTTCATTCGGCAGCTGCGGCCGGACATGGCGGACACGACGTCCTACCGCCGGGCCACCGCGGTGCACTCGCTGCTTGCCCCGGCCATGCGGCATCGCCGCCGTGCGCTCAAGGCCTCCCAGACCCAGCTGGGCCTGCCGTTCGCCGCGCCACGACCCATCGAGCCGGCCGCGGCACCGGCGGCCGTTCTCCGTGGCGACAGCGGGGACATTCCCGAGGTCTACCGGCTCGTGCTCGGCGCACTGCTCGACCACGGCGAGCTTGCACCAGGTCATGTGCGGGCGCTGCTGGATCGGGCCGGCGCAAGGGAGTTCCCGGTGGGCGACTGCCTTCAGCTCGCGGTGCGGCGCGGGGACGCCCACCGCGTGGGCGACTGCCTGGTGGTCAGCCGGGGCGCGGTGGCACGGGCCCAGCTCACCGAGACCGCCGTGGGCGTGGCGCTGTCGGATCCGGGCTACCGCAGCTACCTGGACCTGCTGCGACAGGCCGCGGCGGGCGATCTGGCGGCCACCCGCCAGTTCAAGGCCTTGCAGCCGCGCTACGCCGGCTGGGACCAGCGGGTGTTCGGCGGCTCGGCCGATCCGGCACGGCTCGCCGACGATCTGGACCGCATCCTGATGGGCCGCTCCGTGGACACCTTTCCCCTCGCCGGCGACCCCGGTGCGTCGCCCCTGCCTGGCCGCACGCCCTTCCTCGACGCCCTGGACCAGGACGGACTGGTGCTGGTGCTCTCGCCGGCCCTTCGGCTGCTCCTGGGCGGGGTGACTGCGGTCAATCGGCTCCTCGAGGCCTCTCGCCGCGAAAAGAACGCCGTGCGGCTGCCCCACCTGGCCGAGCTCAGGCAGGTCGTGCACGGCGGGCTGCTCCACCCTGGAGAGCCCATGCCACGGGCCATTCCGGACACGGTGAGCCTGCGCCTGCGGGTGTTGGCCCAGGTCCCGCACCTGGCGCTGCTGACCGGTCTGCTGGTCCTGCATCGTCAGTCCGGGCCTCGGATCGAGGTGGTCCAGGGCGACGGTGGCCTGCGTGTCTGGGCCCTGGGCGAGGACCTCGGTGAGCTGCTGGCACTGTTGGACGGCTTCGCCACCGATCAGGGCTGGGCCGTGGCCCGGCGGGTCCGAGGCGGTCCCCGCGCCGACGACCTGGCCCAGGTCCTGCTAAGCCTGGGCGTGGCCGTCAAGGTCCGGGATCGGCTCTTGCTCGAGGAAGGCTTCTTCGCCCGCCTACGGGCCGAGCCCGAGGACCGGGAACTCCAGCAGCGGCTGCGGCCCCTGGTGGACCGGCTGCTGGCGTGGCTCGAGGACCACCGGGGCCCATGACCGCGCTGGACACGCCGCTCTTCGTCTACGGAAGTCTGCTGCTGGGCCAGCGGGCAGATGGGTACCTGACCGGCCTGGAGCGCTGGCCGGCGCGGATCCAGGGGGGGCTGTACCGGCTCCCGGCAGGCTATCCGGCGCTGGTGGTGCAGAAGCCCATCGTGCCGGGCGCACCGTGGGTCCAGGGCGAGCTGGTGGC
This sequence comes from uncultured Enterobacterales bacterium, assembly GCA_964519895.1. GTDB lineage: Bacteria > Myxococcota_A > UBA796 > UBA796 > CAJQPC01 > CAYFPX01. The sequence continues at coordinate 3,409 of CAZFLE010000183.1, forward strand.
CCTGGACCACCCCCGGCGACTCAAGGTGCTGGACCTGTACGAGGGCGTGCAGCGGGGCCTGTTCCGGCGGGAGCTCCACCAGGTCCAGAGCGGGCCGCGCTCGACCCATGCCTGGGTCTACACCATGCATCCCCGGCACATCCATGCGGCCCGCGGCACGCTGCTCCGTGGCGGCGACTGGCGCCGGGTCTCGCCGGCCCAGCGTCGCAGGCGGTGAGCAGATCGCGTTAGACGGGCGGCGATGCCCGCCTGGAAGCACCACGTCCTCGTCTGTCAGAACCGCCGGCCGCCCGGCCACCCCAAGGGGAGCTGCGGCGAGCGGGGCAGCCAGGAGCTGCTCTTCGCACTCCAGGAGGCCCGCGAGGAATTCGAGCTCTGGGACACGCTCAAGGTCAACACCACGAATTGTCTCGGACCCTGTAGGGCGGGCGCTATTTTGGCGATCTACCCGGAGGGGGTCTGGTACGGCGGCGTGACCGCGGCCGATGTCCCTGAGATCGTCCAGTCCCACTTCCTGGAAGGCAAGCCGGTCGAGCGGCTGCTGCTCCCCGAGTAGGCAGTCAAGGAGCACCCTGGTCATGATTCGTTCTCTCGTCGGCCGTGGCGTTCGCCGCGTCAAGGGCAAGAAGAAGCCGGAATCCCGGTCCACCCCCGCTGCCGCTGCGGTGGCCACCTGGAGCCCCCCCACGGCTCCGTCGGCCGCGCCCGCAGCGCCGTCACCGGCCGCAGCCCTGCTGGACTGGGTCGACGGCGTCGCCGAACAGCAGGCGGCTCCTGAGCCCACCCCCGAGCCCGCGCCCCAGACCTCCTCCTTCGCCGCCATCGCCGCCGCTGCTGCCAAGGGCGACCTGGGCAAGGCCGTGCACGCCGACATGGGGGCCACGGACCTCGAGGGCTACAAGGCCCGGGCCAAGGCCCTGGGCAAGGAGATCGAGCTGGCCGGCGAGGGCATGAACACCGCCCAGGACGGCGGGAGCTTCTGGGGCCCCATCGACAACGAGTCCAGCCGCGCCAAGGCCGTGGGGCTGACCCTCACCATCGATCAGAACGAGTGCATCTCCTGCGGCACCTGCGAGGAGAACACCGACCAGGTCTTCCTGCTCCCCGAGGCCCCGGCCGGCCAGGAAGAGGACAAGGCCGAGGTGCTCAAGCAGGAAGGCCCGATGGACCTCATCCAGGACGCCATCGACGCCTGCCCGGTGACCTGCATCGAGTGGATCCCGCCCGATGAGATGCACGAAGCCCACAGCGCCGGCGGCTTCGCGACCGAGTAGTACGCTGGGGCCCGATGCCCTTAAGACGACTGCTCCCCGGCGTGACCTCGCCCCTGTCGCTGCGGCTGTCGGCCGCGGTCACGCTGTTCATCGTCGGGTCGCTCCTGATGCTGGAGTGGGTGACCCGCGGGTTCGACACCGGTGCTCAGCAGGGCGTGCTGGCGATCTACTTCGTGTTCGCGCTTCTCGGCGGGGTCGGGCTGGCGTGGGCGCTGGACCTGCTGGTGACCCGTCCCCTGGGCCAGGTGGTCGGTCACGTGCGCACGGCCACCCGGGAGGGCTGGAACCTGCCGACGCCCATCCCCCGGGGCCGCGGAGAGATCGCGGAGCTTGCGGCCGCGCTCGAGGACCTGCGCAGGCGCGTGGTCGAGAACCAGGCCGCGTTGAACGAGCTCAACGAGGACCTCGAGGATCGGGTCGCCAAGCGGACCGAGGAGCTCCAGAACGCCCAGGCCCAGCTGGTGCACGCCGCCAAGATGGCGGGGGTCGGACAGCTCGGAGCGGGGGTCGCCCACGAGGTCAACAACCCGAACGGCGTGATCCTGTCCCGGGCAGGGTACCTGCTCAGCGTGGCCGACGAGGAGGGGCTGGACCCCGACGTGATCGAGGACCTGGAGATCATCGAGAGTCAGTCCCGCCGCATCGCCGAGGTCACCGGCAACCTGCTCAAATTCGGGCGCCGCAGCGTGTCGGCCCGAGAGACCTTGGACCTGGCCCGGGTCGCCGGACTGATCGTCGAACTCTTGGGCCGGGCCGCCGAGCGCGCCGGGGTCTCGCTCCAGCTCGAGGCGCAACCCCAGGCCCGGGTCCACGGCAGCCGGAGCGAGCTGGAACAGGTGGCCTTCAACCTGGTCAAGAACGCCATCGACGCCAGCGCAGAGGGCGGCATCGTCCGGATCCAGGCCGGTCCTGGGTCGCTGATCGTCGAGGACGAGGGGTCCGGGGTGCCCCCCGACGTGCTGCCCCGGATCTTCGAGCCCTTCTTCACCACCAAGCCGGTGGGTCGGGGGACCGGCCTGGGGCTCTCGGTGAGCTATGGCATCGTGACCGACCACGGCGGCACCATCGACGCGAAGTCCCCGGGCCCCAGCGGGCGCGGCACCATCTTCACGGTCCGGTTGCCTCAGGAGTCGACCCCTTGAGCCAGGGCCACGTCCTCGCCATCGATGACGAAGTCGAGCTGCTGGGCTCGATCCGCAAGATCCTGGGCCGCGCTGGCTACACCGTGACCACGGCCACGTCGGGCGAAGAGGGGCTGCTGGCCCTCCAGCGCGACGACACGCCGGATCTCGTGCTGACGGACATGATGATGCCCGGGATCAGCGGCATGGACGTCCTGCGGGCGGTCAAGCGCAAGCACCCCGAGGTCCCGGTGCTCCTGATCACGGCCTATGCGTCGGTCGAGACGGCGATCGAGGCCATCAAGGAAGGCGCCTACGACTACGTCCAGAAGCCCTTCGGCCCCGACGAGCTGCTGCTCGTCGTAGAGCGGTCGATCGGCCACCGGCGGCTCAAGGCCGAGAACAAGCGGCTGCGTGCGCAGCTCGGGGTCGAGAGCCCTGACGGCGACATGGGTCTGGTGGGCGACAGCACCGAGATGCGGCGGCTCAAGGACCTGCTGCGGCGGGTCGGGCCCACCGAGCTGAGCGTGCTGATCACCGGCGAGAGCGGCACGGGCAAGGAGGTCGTCGCCCGGGCGCTGCACCGGCTGTCCGGGCGCACCAGCCGGGCCTTCGTGCCTGTGGACTGCGCAGCGATCCCGGCGAACCTGATGGAATCCGAGCTATTCGGTCACGAGAAGGGCGCCTTCACCGGCGCGGCGACCCAGCGCAAGGGCCTGGTCGAGGCCGCCAACGGCGGCACGTTCTTCCTGGACGAGATCGGTGAGCTGGCGATGCCGGTCCAGGTCAAGCTGCTCCGACTCCTCCAGGAGCGGGAGTACCGCCGCGTCGGCGGCACGCGGATCCTGCACGCGGACCTGCGGGTCGTGGCCGCGACCAACCGCAAGCTCGACGAAGCCGTGGCGAGCGGGGACTTTCGAGAGGACCTGTTCCACCGGCTCAACGTGGTCCACCTGGTCCTGCCGCCGCTGAGGGACCGCCCCGAGGACATTCCCTTGCTGCTCCAGCACTTCGTGGCCCGGATCGGGGTGGAGTGCGGTCGGACCGATCTGAAGCTGGGCCAGGAGGTGGTGGAGCTGTTGTGCAGCTACGACTGGCCCGGCAACGTGCGCGAGCTCGTCAACTGTGCGCGCTATGTCGTGAACCTGGCCGTCGGGCCGGTCGTCTCCCTGAGCGACCTGCCGCCGCGCCTCCGCCGGATCGAGGGCCGTCGTTCCCCCGCCTCTCTCGCACCGGTGGTCGACGACTCGGTGCCCGCGGGCGAGTCCCTGAGCGGGGTCGCGATTCGCTACGACCTGCCCTACAAGAAGGCCAAGCGCCTGTGGCTCGAGGTCTTCGAGTACGCCTACATCACCCGGCTGCTCCATGACCACGACGGCAACATCTCCCACGCAGCCCGGGCGGCGGGCATCGATCGCAAGTCGATCCAGCGCCTGATGAAGCGGAATCACATGGTCGGTGCGTCCGTCGATGGCGACGAGGGCTGAGCCCGCCGGGGTTACACTCCGTCCAGTCCAAGGACCCGATGTCGGACATCACCAGCACCTTGGCTGCGCCCCGGCGGCAGCTGTTCATCCGCCGGGGGCGGCTGACCGTCGTCGACGGCCCCGATGCGGGTCGGACCTGGCTGGTGGATCGGGACGTGCTGCACATCGGCTCCCTGGAAGAGAGCGACGTTGTGCTCACCGATTCGACCGTGTCTCGCCGCCACGCCGAGGTCATCCGCACCGCCGACGGCGTCGTGCTCCGGGACTCGGGATCCACGAACGGCACCTTTGTAGGCAACGTGCGGGTCCGCGAGGTCTTCCTGACGCCAGAGACCCGGTTCACGGTCGGCAAGTCCGAGCTGGCCTTCACGCCAGAGGACGAGCTCATCGAGATCACGCCCTCCGAGAAGCACCAGCTGGACATGCTGGTGGGCCACGCGATCAGCATGCGCGAGGTCTTTGGCATCATCGAGCGGGTCGCGCCCACGGATCTCACCTGCCTGATCACCGGCGAGACCGGCACGGGCAAGGAGCTCGCATCGCGCGCGATGCACAACCTGAGCAACCGCTCCCGCAAGCCCTTCCGCGTCTTCGACTGCGGTGCAGCGCCGGACACGTTGATCGAGTCAGAGCTCTTCGGCCACGAGCGCGGCAGCTTCACTGGGGCCCACACCGCCCGCGAAGGGGTGTTCGAGCTGGCCGACGGCGGCACCATCTTCCTGGACGAGATCGGCGAGCTACCCCTGGAGCTCCAGCCCAAGTTGCTCCGGGTGTTGGAGCAGCGCGAGGTGCGGCGGGTCGGCTCGGGGCGCATCCGGTCCGTCGACGTGCGGGTGGTCGCGGCGACCAACCGAGACCTGCGAGAAGAGGTCCGCGAGGGCCGGTTCCGCGAAGACCTCTACTACCGACTGGCCGTCGTCGAGCTCCAGCTTCCGGCCCTCCGCAATCGGCTCGAAGACCTGTCGCTGCTGTGTTCGCACCTGCTCGACAGGGCCCGCCACAACCCCGGCGTGCGTGGCCTGGCGCCCGAGGTCTACGCCGTGTTCGAGGCGTACCACTGGCCGGGCAATGTGCGCGAGCTCAACAACGTCATCGAGCGGGCCCTGCCGTTCACCGACGGCGAGACCATCACGCTCGAGGCCCTGCCCGCCAGCCTGCGCGGGGCCCAGGCGGCCGCCGCGGCCACCAAGGGCACCGTCGCCCCGACCGAGCTGGGCATTCCCCAGGACTCCGGGCTCAAGGACATGCCCTTCAAGGACGCCAAGGAACAGATCATCGAGGCCTTCGAGCGGGACTACCTGGTCGAGCTCATCGAGCGCTACGGCGGCAACGTGTCCCGGGCCGCGCGGGCGGCCGACATGGACCGCAAGTCCATCACCCGCCTCCTCAAGAAGCACGGCATTCGCTGAACCGGCGCGGGCTCAGCGCAGCAGGCGCCGCCACAGCGGGCGTCTGGCCCCGGACAGGTTCACGGGACGTGATCCGGCCCCCAGCTCGGCCACCCAGGCGATGACCTGGGCGGTGGTTGCCGGCCCCTGGAGGTAGCCGTCGGCCAGGTAGTGACCCATGACCTCCTGGGCGTCCAGGGTCACGCCCGGTCCGTTGAGCACGCCGACCAGCGGGGGGGCATGCTCGGTCTTGAGCGCGCGACAGGTCCGGACCGCCGCCAAGGGTTGGCTGGGGTGACATCCCAGCACCACGAGCGCGGGATGCTCCCGGCGCACCACCCGGAGAGGGTCGTCGGTGGGGGTCAACAGGATCACCTGGTGTCCGTCCCGCAGGGCCGCGATGAGCTCCAGCCGGCGGGCGTTTCGTGGCTCGGCGAGCAACAGGCGGGGACGGGCCATGTCCCGGTCATACCCCAGGGTCTCGTTCTCGCCGAATTGACCGCTTCAGGGTGCGTGGTAGGGTTCCGGGGCCCTGGGCCAGCCGCGTTTTACGGCGGTAGTGGCCCTCACCGCTGCGGAGTGACCATCCATGGGTGCGGACACCGACCGTCTCCAGTCGATCCAGAAAGAGCTGAACAACATCCTCCAGGAGCGCATCGCTGAGCTCCAGGGCGCGATGTCTTCGGCAGAAGAGACCGCCCGACAGATCGTGGCCTCGGAGCTGGAAGCAGCCCGCGTGCGCCAGGTCCGCGAGGAGCTCGATGGGCGGATCTCGGGTGTCCAGGGCGACCTCGACGCCCTCAAGGCCCAAGCCGACGAAGTGCGCGGAGCCCACGGGCGTGCCGTCACCGAGCGCGACGAGATCCGCCAGGAGCTGAAGCGCCTGGAGCGCGAGACCGAAGAAGCCGAGCGCGAGGTCCAGACGGCTCGGATCCGAACCCGCAAGCTCGAAAAGGAGAGCGACTCACTCCGCCAGGAGAACGTCGAGCTCAAGCTCAAGCTCCGCACGCTCGAGGACAACGTCGGCCGCATGCGCAAGCTGCGCGAGGAGCTGCTCTCCAGCATCTCCAGTCTGTCCCAGCAGATGTCCAGCCTGGCGGCCACGGACCAGGAGTAGCCCGTGGTGGAGCACACCGGACTGCAGCGGTCCGCCGAGGACATCCTGCGCACGATCGCCGGGGTGCGAGCCGATCTGGCCCACCTGCACACCGTGAACTTGATCGCTCCCCCGCCGGGCAGCGGCAACGAAGACCTGGCCAGGGTTCAGCTGGAGCGCCTGCTCCTGGAGTCCCGCGCGGCCGCGCTGATGTCTCTGGTGGCCGAGGGCGCGGTCGACGCCGCGATCGCAGCCGAGCTCAAGGAGGACGCGGCCCACGAGGCCGCCCTCGAGGCCGCAGCGGCCAAGGCCCAGGCCGCCGCAGACGAGGCGGCTGCAGCAGCCGCCCCGGTCGCGCCAGAGCCTGTCGGCGAGCCTGACACAGAGCGGGAAGCCGAGTCCGCCGTTGTCCAGGAAGCCGCCCGGGGTGACGTCCTGGGCGCCGAAGACGCTCCGATCCTGGACGTGGTCCCGGGAGCGGAAGAGTTGGAGCCGGAGCCGGAACCGGAGCCCGAGCCGGAACCGGAGCCCGAGCCCGAGCACGAGCCGGAACCGGAACCCGAGCCCGAGCCGGAACCCGAGCCCGAGCCCGAGCCCGAGCCCGAACCCGAGCCCGAGCCCGAGCCCGAACCCGAGCCCGAGCCCGAGCCGGAACCCGAGCCCGAGCCCGAGCCCGAGCCCGAGCCCGACTTCGAAGAGACTGTCCTGGCCAGCCCTCGTGTGGCCGACGCCGTTCGCAGGGGTCTGGCCGACATCGCCGCAGCAGACGAGGCCCCGACCCTCCTCGCGCCGCCCTCTACCGTCGTGGCCGTGGTCGAGGCCGACTTCGACGACGAGCCCTCGTCCGTCGCCTTCATGCCGGGCCCCGAGGAAGAGCCGACACAGCTGGGGGGCGCGATCGACGTGATTCCGCCGAAGCGTCTGCTCGACCCCAACACCCTGCCCACGATCCGTGACGTGGGAGAGCAGCGCCCGATGCCGGCGGCCATCCAGGTCACCCCCGACGGCCGGGCCAAGGCCGTCAGTCCCAAGGCCGCGACGGTCGGCCACAGCGGTGCGGCCATCCAGGGCGAGATCGTCATCCCGATGGGGCCGGTGGACAACAGCTACGACGGCGACCTGGCCCAGGACGAAGAGGGCCTGTCCGTCTCGGCCGAGGAACCGCTGATGGCGGAGCGCGAGGAGCTCGCCCCAGTGCTCATGGACGAGGACTCCATCTTGCCCGGCGTGGCTCTTCCGGAGCCGTCGGGGCAGAAGCAGGAGCCGGTCGAGGCAGGACGGGTCGACGAACTCCTGGAGCTCGCCGAGCGGGCCATGGCCAAGGGCGACCTGTCCAACGCGGCGGCCGCGTTCTCAGAGCTGCTCGAGTACGCGCCGGGTCACCTGGCTGCATGCATCGGCCGGGGTCGATGCCACCTGGACCTGGGCGACTACGCCGCCGCCATGTCGGACTTCAAGAAGGCCGAGGATCTGGATCCCAACAGCCCAGAGCCCCTGGTCGCGATGGGGGATCTCTACTTCGCCCGCAAGGACTACACGCGCGCCATCGAGCTGTTCGACGCCGCCATCGAGCTCGACGGCAGCCACGCCATGGCCCGCTGTCGGCGCGGCATCAGCCACTACTACAAGAAGAACTACCGGCAGGCCTTCAACGATCTCCAGCGGGCCTACAACCTGGACCCTGAGATCCCGAACATCCGGAAGTACGTCCAGATGGCCATCAAGAAGCTGGATCAGGCCGGAGAGCGGTAGCCAGACCCCCTCGAAGTGCGAAGGCTGCTTCGCACCCGGGGATCGCCCTGCGCACTGCTGGTGACACTTGTCCGTGTCCAGTGACGGTCCCATGCGGATCCACGGGGGTCAACCGGCTGGCACACCCCTTGCTTGATGGGGGATCGAACTCGTTGAGGAACGGTTTCCATGCCCCCGCAGACCGACATCCAGCAGCTCTACCGGAACCGCAACCGCACGCTCGCTCGGAGCTTCTACAGGCAGCTCAAGTCTGAAGGCTTCACCCACGAGCAGATCATCGAGCTGTCCGCGACGCTCTTGGACCTCGTCACCGAGGACCTGGCCGACGCCGGCCGCCCTGCGGCCAAGTAGCGACTCCGCCCGCTGGGTTGCCCCAGCGACGAAGCCCGGTCGGCGCTGTCCATCGGCGCTGTTCAGTCCCCGGGTTGGACCCATGCCATCAGCTCTCGCCACTCGCGTCCGCTGAGGCCGCTGCCCGCCTGGGTCACGGCTTCGCCGCGCGCCAGGCGCTGGATGACGTCCACCCCGTGCCTGCTGACGAAGCGCCCGCCCAGGCGGTAGTCGCTGAAGGCCTCCCAGGTGTGGGGGACCCAGTCGGCCACGAAGTCTGCGATGGCGTCGGCGTAGACCCGGATCTCGTACTGGGCGTGCCGGTCCATGCGCAGGGACAGGAAGTGCATCAGGTTGTGCAGGTCGACCTTCCAGTACCACTGGGTGTAGTAGTTCAGGGTCAGGTCGATGCGGGCGAGCTCCCGGGCCAGGTTGTGCTCGTTCATCAGGCCGTCGTAGGTGTCGTAGGCCTGCATGGCATCTCGGCGTAGAAGCCCCAGCACCTGGGCGGCCTGGTCCTCGGTCAGGGTCTGGCCACGGCCCTGCTTGTTGTTCTTGGACTGCACCGCCAGGTCTTCGGGACGCGGCAGGTAGAACTCCCGGTCCAGGACCGAGTAGCGGGCGCTGTACTCGTTGACGTTGGCGGTCCGGTGCCGGATCCACTGTCGGGCCACGAAGATCGGCAGCTTCACGTGGAGCTTGATCTCGGCCATCTCGAAGGGCGTGGTGTGCCTGTGCCGCAGCAGGTACCGGATCAGCCCGCGGTCCTGGAGGACCTTCTTGGTGCCGCGGCCGTAGGAGACCCGAGCGGCCTGGACCACACAGGCGTCGTCGCCCATGTAGTCGACGACCCGCACGAAGCCGTGGTCCAGGAGCGAGGTCGCCGTGTAGAGGCGTTCTTCGAGGGCGGGGACCGTGGCTCGGCGGGTCGTGTGGGACTGGGCCCGGGCGTCTTCGATGGCCGCCAGCATGTCGGGGTCGAGGGTCAAAGCGCCTCCGGAGGGGTGGTTTCAGCTATCCCCTCTGCGGACCCCGAGCAGCACCGCCAGCGCAGGCACCAGGGAGATCGACGCGATCAGGCAGATCGGCAGCCCCAGGAGGATCACCAGGGCCATCGCCTCGAGGCTGGGGTTGTTCGACAAGAGCAGCCCTGCGAAGCCGGCGCTGGTGGTCGCGGTGGTCATCACGACTGCCCGGCCGACCGAGACCGCGGCGCCATCGGCGGGCAGGTCGGGGTCTTCGCGCAGCCGGTGCACCACGTGCAGGCCGTCGTCGACCCCCAGCCCCAACAGGAGCACCGCGAGCGCCAGCAGGCCGACGGCGACTGTGCGCCCGGGGTGGGCCACCGAC
>CAZFLE010000184.1:0-13137 GCA_964519895.1 uncultured Enterobacterales bacterium
CAGCTGATCGAAGACCTGGTCGGAGAGGGACTGACGGGTGAGGGGCTTCCACATGAGCTGTCTATATCCTCTGCTCATCGGGTGGTCAACTGGTATGACCAGTTGAGGGGGCGGCGAGCGGGGGAGGGCACGGTGGCCAGGCAGATCCTCGCCGCTCGACGGAGGGATGGTATGAGGGCAGCTTGAGGCTTACGCCGAAGCGGCGTGGGCGGCCCGGGGCCGCTGACCACCCCACGCCGGGACCCTCACTCGCTCAGCTCGTAGCCTGCCGCCTCCCACCCATTCATCGCCTCGGGCAGGTCGTGGATGTTCCGGTACCCCAGCTCGACCAGGTTTCCGGCGGCCTTGGCGCTCATGGGGCCGGTCAGGCAGTAGAGCACCGTGAGGCGGTTCAAGTCGTCGCCGATCTCCGCCACCAGGTCGTCGGTCGCGGTGTACGGGATGTGCACGTCGGTGCCCGGGATCTCGCCGGCGTAGGGCACGTGCACGTTGATGAACAGGAAGTCCTTGCCCTCGTCCAGCCAGGCCTTGAGTTCCTGGACCGACAGGTCGGTCACCTCGGCCGGGCCGGTGTCGACCGTGGTGCTGTCGGTGGTGGCGCTGTCGCTGGCCGTCGTGGCCACGGAGTCGGTCGTGGCGGTGGTGGTGTCGTCGCCACCGCAGGCGAGCAGGGTCAGGGTCAGGGCGGCGAGCAGCATGGGGCACCTCGGAAGGGTCCCTCTATCCCCCAGTTCTTCGCGGGCGCCGTGCCTCCGCTCGAAGGCGGCTTCGATGGCTACCCCGAGGAAGTGGTCGATGACGGTTTGTGACACAATTCTGGTCATCATACGCAAGTAACTGCGTATTCTGTTCCCGGAACCCACGTTGGAGGTCCTGTGATCACCCTGCTCTTCATCGCCTGTGGCGGCGGCACCCTCTCTGTGGACTCCGGCTCTGTCGGCACGGACTCGGGGGTCACGTCAACCGTCGACTCCGGGACCACCGGGGACTCGGGCACCGCGACCGGCCCGGTCAGCTTCGCCGACGACATCGTCCCGGTGTTCTACGGCTCCTGTGGGGCCGGGGTCGCCGGCTGCCACACCCGCGACGCCTACAAGGCCGAGGCCGACGACGGCTGCAACGGCTGGCTGTCGCTGGAGGACGAGGCCCTGGGCTCTTCGTACAAGGGAGACCCCACCGGCTGTGCCGACCGGGACCTCTACACCCGACTGACCGAGCTGGTCTCGTGGCAGTGCAAGATGAACGGCTATGCAGACAACGGGAACCACTCCGTCGACTGGCCCTATGTCCAGCCCGGCAACCTGGAGGAGAGCTACCTGTGGCAGAAGATCGTCAGCGGCGGGATCCTCTGCGACAGCCAGGGCGCGGAGTCCCAGCCGATGCCCATCGCGGGCCCGATGCCCGCCGACGAGCTGGACCTGATCAAGCGCTGGATCGAGGAAGGCGCCCAGAACAACTGACCGCCTGGGCGCTGCTGTTCACCCTGTGCGGCTGCGCCGGGGCTTCGCCGGACGCCACGGGCGAGGCCCTGCTGCTCCCGGGCCTGCCGGGGGTGACGGACCTGGACCCGGATCCGGGTGTGCTCGAAGTCGAGCTGGTCGCCACGGTCGCGACCCTGTCCGTCGCAGGTGCTCCGCCGGCCGAGGTCTGGGCCTATCGGGACGGCCAGGGGCCTCCCTGCGTGCCCGGCCCGCACCTGGCGCTGGACGCTGGGGACGAGCTGGTCGTGCACTTCACCAACGAGCTGCCCGAGTCCACGACCGTGCACTTCCACGGCCCGCGGCTGCTGAACGCGATGGACGGCACCCGGGCCACCCAGCAGGTGGTCCAGCCGGGCGAGACCTTTGAGTACCGGTTCACCGTCGACGACCCCCAGACCTTCTGGTACCACCCCCACGTCCGCACGCCGGTCCAGGTGGAGAAGGGGCTGTACGGCACAGGCGTGGTCGGGGACGGCGCGACGGTGGACGCCGACCGGGTCTTCGTGCTCGACGACGCGCTGGTCGAGGACGGGGTGTTGGTCACCGATCCGCGCTCCGAGGACATCGCGGCGGGGCGCCAAGGCAACGTGCGCACGGTCAACGGGGTGCCGGCCGGGGCGGTGATTGACGGGCCCGGGGGGCTGGAGCGGTGGCGCTTCGTGAACACGGCGGTGGGCCGGTTCTTCTCGCTGGCTGTGGACGGCGCGGACTGGACGGTGGTGGCGACGGACGCGGGTCCGGTGCCGGTGCCGTGGCAGGAGGACGCGGTGCTGCTTGCGCCCGGGGACCGTGTGGAGCTGCTGGTGGATCTGTCCGGAGGCGGCGACGTGGAGGTCGTGGACCGGGGTGCTGACCGGGGCTTCGGGCTGGGCGTCGACGCGGAGCAGGTGCTGGTCACAGCGCGGGTGGCATCGGAGCCGCTGGCCGCGGCTGCGTCGCCGACCCTGGCGCCGCTGGACCTGCTCAACCCCGCCGGGATCGGGCCCACGGAGATGCTGGAGCTCGGCGAGAGCAGGGCGTCGACCGGGGAGCCGGTGTTCACCGTCAACGATGAGTTCTGGCCGTTCAACACGCCGCTGGACGGGACCGTGGGGGACCTGGCCGAGTGGACGGTGACCAACAGCACCTCTGGCGACCACCCGTTCCACCTGCACGGGACCTTCTTCCAGGTGCTGGACGTCGACGGTGTGGCGCCTCAGCACGGGACCCTCGAGGACACGGCGGTGGTGCCGATGGGAGCGACCGTGCGCCTCGCGGTGCCCTATGAGGCCGCTGGCGCCTGGATGTTCCACACCCACGTGCTCGAGCACGCCGACCGGGGGATGATGGGGCAGCTCAACCTGGCGGAGTAGCTCAGGACTCGCCTTCGGCCGGCGCCTGGACTTCGTAGGCCAGGGTGGCGTGGTGGTCCGTGTCGACCGCGTAGAGCAGGATCCAGTGGCCCGGCTGGGCCAGGATCCAGCCCTGGTGCTCGCGGTCGCCGATGGCTTCGAGCTGGCCCACGTCGTGATCGTCGAGGTTGGTGGCGACCAGGATCGTGCCGTCGGGGAGGGGCTCGCTGAACAGGAGGGTCAGCAGGATCTCGTGGCCGTGCCACTCGCCCCACGAGACGTCTTCGACCGCGGGGAAGTCCGCCAGGCTCTCGGTGACGACCTCGAGCGTATCGTCGCCGGCCTCGCTGTGGCCCAAGGCCAGCACGTCGCCGAGCAGGACCTCGAGACCGTCGAGCACGAAGGCGCCGTCGTCCGTCGCCGGTGCCGAGACGCTGTCGCCCGTCCGCTCCAGCGTCACCGAGACCGTGCCCGGCTCCAGGGCCGCGCCGGGCAGACCGAGCACGGTCACCCCCACCGGCGTGTCCGCGTTGGGCTGGCTCTTGGCGGTGACCTGGACCTCTCCTGCGTCCAGGTACCCGGTGATCTCGATCATCGCGGAGTCGCCGGTGCCGCCCGGTGCGGGACAGCCGACGCCCAGGAGCAGAGCGGCCACGAGGGCGAGGGTCGGGGGCGTGCGGATCATGGCTCGTCCTCCAGCACGGTGGCTGCAAAGGTCAGGGCGCTGCGGTTGTGGATGCCCTGGGCGTGGGCGTCGGCGTCGGCGGCGATCGCCCGCTCGCGCAGGAAGGCGAGCAGGTCTCGCTGCAGCGCCTGGAAGTCGTCGGGCGACGCGGCGAAGACATAGGAGCGGGCGGTGGCCGTCTGGGCCGCGTCGGCGTCCAGCAGCCGGGACCATGCGGTCTCGGTGAGGATGTCGATCTGCCGGTTCAGTCCGTCGATCCGAGCCGAAGCGTCGGCGTCGGCGAAGAAGTCGTGGTCCTCGGGGTCCCGGTGCCAGCGGCCATCGGCCTGGAGCACGCGGCCGTCTTGGACCAGGTCCGACAGCGCGGTCTCGAGCTCGTGCTGGGTGCGATCCCCGAAGTGCGCACTCAGCTCTTCCTGCATGCGCGGGCCGGCTGCGAGGAGCTGCGCCAGCTCCCGCCGAAACGCGACCTCGCGCTCGGGGGCGAAGAAGTCCTCGCGATACCGGTGGTGCAGGCTGCTGACGGTGCGCAGGGACTTGCCGAACAGGTCTGCGATCACCGCCAGGTCCAGTCCCTTCACGTCTCGGGCTTCCTGGAAGTAGGCCATGCGGAGCAGCTCGACGACGGCGTCCATCGGGAGCTGGAGGCGCAGGGAGACCCGGACGGCACCCCGCAGGAGCGAGTAGACGACGCGATGCTTCCAGCGCAGGAAGCCGGTGGCGGGGTCGGTGACCACGGGGACAGTCTATCCGCGACTCTTACGAGCACGCAATCAATTGCGTGCATGGATTGCCCCCGTCGATGTCCAGTGGCTGGCAACGGTCCGAGACCCCAGCCCGGGCTGGGCGGGTCGACTACGGAAGCTCATGGCCTGGTTCCAGGTGATCGCGTGTGTCGTGACCTCGGACAGCGAGCCGGTGGAACGGGACTCCACCACTTTCGACACCGCGCCGACCACCGACACCGCGACGGTGACCGGGCTGGACCCGTCTAAGTGCTTGAAAAATGGAGCCGAGAAGCGGACTCGAACCGCTGACCTGCTGATTACGAATCAATGGAGAGGGGCGCGGATCGGCTCGTGAAGGCGCTCTACGAGGGGAATCCGCGGGTGTTGGTACATTGTTGGCCCCGCTCGACGGGGTTCGGCTGGAGAGGCCCTATTCCTCAGCCACCAGCACCAACGTCGTGAGCTCCTCGATCGCAGCCCCGGTCAGGACCGTGCCGTCGTCCGAGACGGTCATCAGCCCGGCGTCTACCCAGACGGCGTCCAGGTAGCTCACCACCCAGGCTCGGGCGGTGTCTCCCGGTGCCAGCTCCCACTGGTTGTCCAGGGTCAGGGGCATCGGCGCGTAGGAGATGGACTTGAACGGGCCCAGGTACCAGACCGCCAGGGCCTGCTCGAAAGGCACCAGCGCGGGGATGGCGGGGGGCGATGCGCCCTGGAGGACTCCCTCGGGCTCCCACGGCGCGAGCCAGAGCTCCTCGGGGTCGACGGTCAGGGTGACGCCGGGCAGGACCTCCACATCGCCCGGGAACTCGGGGACCGGGACCGCCGGCTGGAGCCGAGGCATGACCACGGGCTCCGGCAGGACCACGTCCTCGCCAGGACCCACTGTGAGCATGAAGAGGGGGACGGCGACGCCGTACTGGCCGGCCAGGTCGACGAAGCTCAGGGGGTAGTCGTCCGGGTCGACGTTCGGCAGCAGGAACCAGCCCGCGTCGTCGGTGTTGTCGGAGATGCAGGACCCGCGACAGGTCGTCACGAGGATGTCCCGGAGGGGCTGGCCGTCCTCGTCGACGGCTTCGCCGGTGACGATGCCCAGGGGGATGGCCGAGTCCTCGGCGGGATCGCTGTTCGTCGGGGTGTCGGTGTCGGTGTCGACCGTCGTGTCCTTGTCTCCTGTGTCCAGCGTCGTGGTCGGCGCAGAGTCCGTCGGGTCCTCGTCGGAGGAGCCGGTGCAGGCGAGCAGGGCGAGCAGGAGCATGGCCTCACCCCAGCCCGGGCTGGGCGGGTCGATTACGCAAGGTCATGCTCTGGTTCCTGGTGACCGCGTGTGCCATGACCTCGGACACCGCTCCTGTGGAGCGGGACACCGGCGCTCGCGACACCGCACAGACCACCGACACCGCGACGGTGACCGGGCTGGAGGACGTGCCCTTCGAGGACGGGGACCCGGACCGGGGGCAGGCACTCTTCGAGCTCCACTGCGTGGACTGCCACGGCGTCGACGGCGACCAGACCCCGCCGCCGCTGTCGCTCAAGGTCCCGAGCCTGTCGCTGGAAGAAGCCGCTGAGCAGATCCGCTTCGGTGGCGGCAAGATGCCCGCCATCGACGTGGACGGATCCGAGATCGCCGACCTGGTGGCGTACCTGTTCGAGCGGTGGGGAGAGCCCGGGGACACCGGCGTCTCGCGCTGAGCCACGATCGTGATCCCCATCACAGCCACCGGGCCTCCTGATCGTCGGGGTCAGCATACACTGGGGGGGTATCAATCTTGGTGTGTCCATGTTGCTCCTGACCCCCATCATCGCCCTGTCCGGGGTCATCGGCTGCACCGATGACACGGCCACCGACGACACTTCGACCCTCGACACCGACGCCGACGCGACCGACGACCACACCCACGACTCGGACACCGTCGACGCGCACATCCACGGCCTGGGCTTCTGGGGAGACTCCAAGGAGGTGATCCTGGGCACCCACGAGGGCACCTGGCGCACGGACTCCGCAGGAGAGGGGCTGTTGCCCCTCTGCGAGTACGGAGACTTCATGTCCTTCGTCCAGTCACCGGACGACCCGGACACATACTGGGGCAGCGGACACTGGGGGGCGGGGGGCTACAGCAACTGGGGCTTCATCGAGTCCACCGACGGCGGGGTGACCTTCGACGAGATCGACCTGACGGGCCAGGTCGACTTCCACGCGCTGGGCGTGAGCCCGACGCACCCGGGGGCCATCGCTGCCGTGTACTCGGGGGGCCTGTTCTGGAGCGGGGACAGCGGCAGGTCCTGGGACTACACCTCTTGGAACGGGGGCCCGACGGGCCTGCTCATGGGGGACCCCGCGGTCCCGGTGCTGTGGGCCGCCGGCAGCAGCGGCATCGAGGAGCTCCGCGGCCCGGACCTGGACAGCACCACCGTGGTGAGCGGCAGTGTCCACTCCCTCGACGCGGGCCCGCTCGGGCTGCTCTACAGCGACAGCGAGGGCCTCCACTCCTGTGCCGCCGACTTCGGCGGCTGCACGACCTGGCCTGGGCCCTCGGGGGTCACGCCGACTCACGTGCTCCAGGATCCGGACGCCCTGGATCACCTCTATGTGCTGGACACGGGCTCGTCGGTGCACCACACCGAGGACGGCGGCGAGACCTGGACGGTCATCGTGGAGGGCGGGTGAGCTGGCTGTGGCTGCTCGCCTGCTCTGGGGCTGACACCGCACAGCCCGACTCTCAGACCTGGTGGGAGGACACAGGCCCCGAGCCCGAGGACACGGCGCCGCCCGAAGCCACCTTCGACAACGTCCAGCGGCTGCTGCTCGACGAAAAGTGCGTCGGATGCCACTGGGGCGACCCGGGCAGCGCCTACGGCGACCTGGCCCTGGACGTGGGCGCCTGGTCCACGCTGACCCAGGGTTTCTCGACCTGGGGTGAGCCCTACGTGGTGGCCGGTGACCCGGCGGCGAGTGTGGTCTTCCAGAAGATCACCGACGCCCAGGAGCGAGGGGAGGGCGGGGTCATGCCCCCCTACGGATCCCTCGAGCAGGCCCAGGTGGACCTGCTCGAGGGGTGGATCCTGGCGGGGGCACCGTCCCGCTGAAGATCAGTGCTCTTCTTCTTCCTCGGTGTGCCCCTCGTCCTCGTGGGCCTCGCCCATGCAGGTGGTCTCGCCGTCGTGCCAGGTGTCGTGGTGGGCGTCCATGCCGTCCATCAGGCCCTCCATCTCCTCGGCGTGGGTCTCGCCGTCGGCCTGGCAGTCCTCAAGGGTCGCGTGGCCGGCCTGGATGCCCTCGAAAGCCTCCACGGCCTCGTGCATGGCCTCGAACGCGGTCTCGGCGTCCATGTGGGCGCTCATGCCGTCGTCGTCCATGTCGCAGCCCTCCAGGTCCTCCATCAGGTGGCCCCAGTCCTCGTCCAGGTGGCCCCACTCGGCGACGTAGTCGTCGATCAGCAGGTGGGCCGCGTCCAGGTCGGCGGCGACGGGCAGGTCGGTCTCCAGGCCGTGCACGAGCTCTTCGGCCTCGGCCACCAGGGCCTCGTAGGTCTCCAGGTAGGTCTCCAGGTTGTCGGTCTCTTCGGCGGGACCCGAGCTGCAGGCCAGGGTCAGCAGGACGGGGATCAGGGTCGCGGTCATCTCGCTCTCCTCTCTTGGGAAGTCAGGGTGTGGTGGCCTGGGTGGCCAGCCAGGTGGCCAGGGTGTTGGCCTCGTCATCGGTGAGCTGGGCGCCGTAGGCCCGCATGCGGGCGAAGGTGGCGCTCCAGGTCGCGGCGTCTCGGCCGCTGGCGATGGCCAGCTCGACCCGCTCGGAGGTGTGGCAGCGCTGGCACTCGCGGGCATAGAGCGGGTTCGCCATCAGCGGCGAGGTCGGGACCGAGCGTGTCGGCTCCGGGATCAGGAAGGCCTCCAGGGCCTCCAGCTCCGCGCGGGTCAGGTTGGCCTTGACCCGCATGTGGAAGGCGGCCGCCCGCCAGCCCGAGGGCGACAGGTCCGCCGGGGTCCGGGGCTGGTGGCAGCGGCTGCACTGCTCCTGGTAGATCCGTGCCCCGTCGAGGGGCTCGGCGGTGAAGGCCGGCGAGGCCGCCAGGGCCAGACCGCCGAAGGAGAGCACAAGGAGTCCGAGCGTGCGCATGGTGTGCCTCAGTACCCGTAGGCCAGCGAGAGGTGGATGGTGGGACTCCAGTCCTCCACGTGGTGGACGAAGTTGGCCTTCACCAGGATGTTGTTGCGCAGGTAGGCGTTCAACCCGTAGCAGAACTCGTAGATGGGCTCGGTCGTGAGCTCGTAGTCGCTCGCCCCGTGCTCGCCGCCCATGGGCTTGAGCGCGGTGGCCACGTCCGTGGAGGGCGCGTCCACGCTGCCGTCGAGGCCCTTGGCCCAGCCGAAGCGCAGGACCGGCTCCAGGAAGGCGAGCTTCTGCACCTGGCGGATGCGCCAGGCACCCTGGGCCCAGCCGCCCAGGTAGCCGCCAGCGTCCCAGGACCCGGCCAGGAACTCGGCCCTCACGTCCAGCCACGCAGCGCGGGTCCAGGCGGCGTCTGCGACCCCCAGCCAGAGCCGGTGGGGGTCGTCCGGGTTCCAGGCCCCGGTGTAGCCGGAGACCCCGAGCTCGACCTCGGGGACGGGCTGCACCGAAAGGCGTCCGCCCACGCCCTTGTCCAGGTCGTCGTCGGTGACCGACGGCACCAGCATCGGGGTGTCGCCGGTGCCCTGGGGCCCGTTGTCCACGAACACCGTGCCCATGATGCGCGTCTGGCTGCCCAGCCGGACCGCGTGCTGCACCGAGAGCCCGACGTGGCTCATCGGAAAGGTCCCGACCCGGTAGGGCAGGGGGAACAGGATCATCTTGTTGATCCAGGTGGGGTGCAGGCGCGGCATGAACGTGCCCACCGGCGTCAGGAATTTGCCGACGGACACGATGGGCCCGCCCACGTCGACGTCCAGGGTGGCGTACTCCAGGGCCACGTCGAGGCCGTCGGTGCCGTAGACGATCTCCAGCTCGGTCTGCACGAGCATGCGGTCGCCCTCGCGCCACAGGAAGATGGGGGCGAAGCCCACGCTGCCGAATTCCGGGGTGGTGCCCTCCTCGATCGGCACGTCGAAGCCTGCCCAGCCGTACCCACCCAGATGGAAGGACGTGTCGCCGAAGGCAGGCTGCTGGGCGGCGGCTGACGCGGTCAGGGCCAGGAGCAGGAAGGGGGACATCGGACCTCCGATGCCCCCCCCGGGGATCAAGTTCTGTGCCAGGGTCGCCCGGGGGGCAGGAACGCCCTGCCCATGGGCCTCCACGGGCCCCCTCGAGGTCAGCGGACCGATGGACACCGTGGGATCTCGCACACCGGGGCAGCGATACCCCCCACCCCCATGGTCGTCAGCCGCCCTGGGCGGCGATCCGCACGACCTCCTGTTCGGTCGTGTCCACCACCCACACCTGGCCGTCCTGGACCGCCAGCCCCATGATGCGCTCGGTCCAGCCGGTGTCCAGGTAGTCGACCAGGGTGCCGTCGAGCTCGAAGGCAGCGATCCGGCCGGTCGCGTGATCGCTCAGCCAGAGCATTCCGTCGGCGAGCTCCAGCCCGCTGGGCTGCTCCAGGCCGTGCTCGCTGCCATCGACCAGGGTGGTCAAGGTGGCGCCGTCGTAGCTGTACTGGTCCGCACCGTCGTAGTTGGGCGAGATCCGGCCCCCCTTCTCGCCGGTCGAAGTGTCCAGGACCGCGATCCGGTTGTTCCCGGTGTCCGCGATGTAGAGCAGGTCCGTGCTTGGGTCGAAGACCAGGTGGCTCCCGACGTCCGAGACGTAGCCGACCTCGCCCTCGACGTAGCGGTAGATCTCGCCGTCCGAGTGGTCCGAACCGCCCAGGTCGTGGTCGCCGTTGAAGTCGTAGGATGTGATGGCCGTGTTCCAGCCGTCGTAGACCCAGTACTTGTTGTCGGTCTCCCAGGCGATGCCCACGGCGTTCGGGCTGTTGTGCAGCATGTCCAGGTGGCCGCCGTGGCCGCCATCGAAGTCGTCGAGCTCCCAGGTCCAGAGGGTCGGGCCCATGAAGTCCTCGTCCGTCCCGGTGGGCCCCTGGGTCTTCTCGTCCTCCTCGTGGGAGGTGGCGAATGCGCCGTCGTCCCCGAAGGCGAGGGCCGAGGGCTGGGCCAGGAAGTGGCGGCCGACGTTGTAGGAACCGATCGTCTGGGTGTCCTGGCTCTCGGTGCCCGGCTCCGCGAGCACGGTGACGTTGTTGTCGTACTGGTTCACGACCCACAGATCGCCGGTCTCGGGGTGGAATTCCAGGTCCCGAGGAAGGGCCAGGCCGTCCTCTTCGGTGGCGAGGACGTCCACCGCGACGGCGTCGAGGCTGTGGGTGTCCTGGCCGAGCACGGCCAGGCCGGCGGGGCCGTCGCCTGTGTCTCCGCCGGTGTCGCCGGTGCAGGCGAGCAGGGTGAACAAGGCGCTCCAGGTCAGGATCATCGGAGTCTCCGTCTCGAGGGATGTGGGACCATACCCTGGGGGGGTTCCCCACGCCGCCCTGCGGGTCGAGGGGGATAGGAGGGCGGACCGCGGAGGACATCATGCTCAGTAGCGAGGAGAAGAAACGGGTCATGGCCCGACTGAGCCGCGTGGCGGGCCAGGTCCAGGGCATCCAGCGCATGGTCGACGACGACCGCTATTGCGTCGACGTCATGCTCCAGATCGTGGCGGTGCAGTCCGCGTTGAGTCGCGCCGGCCGCATGGTCCTCGACTCGCACATCCACACCTGCTTCTCCAGCGCCATTGCGTCCGGCGACGAAGGGGAGCGGGAGGCCAAGATCGGCGAGCTGCTGGACGTGCTCGATCGCTACAACCACCTGAGGGGGCCCTGATCGCGCGCAGGGCGGGAGGAATGAGACCTTCGATGCCCGGCGAGCGCCATGGGCTGGGCGCGGCGGCTCGGCTGCTCGCAAGCCGGCGGGCCGCGCAGTGGGTCTGGATCCCGCTGGTCCTGACCTCGGCCCTCCACTATGGCGTGACGGACCTGGACCACTGGGTGCACGACCTGGCGCGTCGACTCTTCTACGTCCCGGTGGTCCTCGGGGGCGTGCTCGCCGGGCCCCTGGGTGGGCTCCTCACCTCGCTCGCCGTGGCGCTCGCCTACCTGCCCCATGCCCTCCTCCAGCACCAGGTGATGTTGGCGCCTGGGCTCCACGCGGAGAAGCTGCTGGAGCTCGTCTTCTACCCCGTGCTCGGTGGCCTCTCGGGAGTCCTGACCCAGCGCTTGCGTCGCCAGCGGCTGGCCCTCGAGCGAGCCGCCCGGCTGGAGTCCCTCGGGCAGCTCACGGCGGGTCTTGCCCATGAGATCAAGAACCCCCTCCACACCATGCGTCAGACGGCTGAGTACCTCCAGGATCACGTGCCGCGAGACCACGAGGACCGCGCGATGGTCGAGGCGCACCTTGGCGAGATCGACAGGCTGACGCGCTTCTTGAGCCACTACCTGGCCTTTGCCCGGGGGAGGCCGGGGCCTCGCCGTGAGGTCCCGCTGGCGACGATCGTCCAGGCGGCCGCCGACCTGCTGCGGACCCAGGCTGCTCGGCAGGGCACCGACTTCCAGGTGTGCCTGGGCCCCGGGAGCGTGCACGCCGACGCAGACCAGCTCGTCGGCGTGGTCCTGGGCCTGGGCCTCAACGCCCTCCAGGCCCTGGAGCAGGGGGGCAGGGTGGTCCTGGAGGTCACCGAGGACGGTCTCCTGGTGCGCAATGACGGCCCCCCCATCTCCGAGAAGGACCAGTCCCGCCTCTTCGATCCGTTCTTCACCCGGCGTGCCAGCGGGACCGGCCTCGGCCTGAGTGTGGCCTGGCGTGTGATAGCCGCCCATGGGGGCAGTCTCGAGGTTCGGTCCGACCCGAGCTGGACGGTCTTCCGCGCTCGCCTGCAGGTCGCGGCTGGCTGAGGCCGCTGTTGTGGGGATCTCGCACCGCGACGTCGACGCTCTGATCCTCGGGACCTGGCGGCTGCCCGGGTTGCACCCTGGAGATCGCGGTGATCATCACCCGGCTCGGACGACCAGCTTGCCCCGCACCATGCCCATCTGGCAGGCAAAGGGGTACTCCCCGGGCTCCAGCGCCGGCAGGTCGATGACCACCTCCTCGCCAGTGGGCAGCATACGGGAGACCTCGAGTCCGTCGAAGACCACGCGCTCGGTGCAGGAGCTGGTCTCCTGGCGGGTGAAGCGCAGGCGCACCGGGCGCCCGGCCTCGACCACGACC
The DNA here is from genome assembly GCA_964519895.1 of uncultured Enterobacterales bacterium. GTDB lineage: Bacteria > Myxococcota_A > UBA796 > UBA796 > CAJQPC01 > CAYFPX01. Next base: position 12,446 of record CAZFLE010000184.1, read on the forward strand.
ACGTCGGGCGAGTAGCCGCCCTTCACGGTGATCGCGGCCTCCTGGCCACTGGCTCCCGAGGTGGCGAGGGTCTCCTTGCGCGGGCCCCAGTGGAACCACGCGATGGCTGCGATCATGGCGACGCCTGCAGCGTTCACGACCACATCGAAGAGCAGCTGGGAGCTCACGAGACACCTCCTTCGGCCTGTTCCACGCTGGAGCGGAACAGCCTGAGCCGGTTGGCGTTGGTCACGACCGTCACCGACGAGAACGCCATCGCGGCGCCGGCGATCAGCGGGCTGAGCATCCAGCCGAACAGCGGGTAGAAGACGCCAGCCGCTACCGGGATGCCGGCGGTGTTGTAGGCGAAGGCCCCGACCAGGTTCTGGCGGATGTTGCGCATGGTGGCCTTGGAGACCTCCATCGCGTGCACCACCCCGAGCAGGCTGCCGCCGACCAGGGTCACGTCGGCGGCTTCGATGGCCACGTCGGTGCCGGTTCCGATGGCAAAGCCCACGTCGGCCTGGGCCAGGGCGGGGGCGTCGTTGATGCCGTCCCCGACCATGCCGACCTTCTTGCCCTCCGCCTGGACCGACTGGACCTCGTGGGCCTTGTCCGCCGGCAGGACCTCGGCCAGCACCCGGTCGATGCCCACCTCGGCCGCGATGGCCCGGGCCGTGCGCGGGTTGTCGCCGGTGAGCATGATGACCTCG
>CAZFLE010000185.1:0-13014 GCA_964519895.1 uncultured Enterobacterales bacterium
CCCAGGTAGGGGTGGATGGTCAGCGCGTCCGCGCCGATGGGGCCGTCGTCGTCCAACAGCGCCCGGGCGTAGCCTTCGGCCGTCGAGCCGATGTCGCCGCGCTTGGCGTCCAGCACCACCAGCAGCCCCCGGCGGCGTGCGGCCTGGACCGTCACCTCCAGGACCGCCCAGCCCGCGGCCCCGAGCTGCTCGAAGAAGGCCACCTGGGGCTTGATCGCGGGCACCCGGTTCGCCAACACCGTGATGAGCATGGCGCACCAGTCGGCCACCGCTTCGGCCGCGGCGATGCGACGGGCCTCGCCGGTCTTGCCCTCGAACCGCTCCCGCAGGGGTCGGGGCAGGCGGTCCAGGTGTGGATCCAGGCCGACGCAGACGGGCGCGGTCCGGCTCACGGCGCCGTGGAGGCGCTCTTGGAAGGGAAGCATGGCCTGGGTGCTAACCTTTGAGGCGGGAGGCGGATCATGTGGCTCGGCCTGTTGTTGGTGGCCTGTGACGATGGCGGCACCCAGGACACCGGGTACGACATCGACGACAACCCCTGCGCCGAAGGGCTCTGGCCCGGCGACGCCCGGTTCACCGTCCACCGGTTCTCCATCGACGACATCGATCACGTGCCGACCGCGGGCCTGGCGTGCCGCTCCGCCGACGCGACCCACCTGCAATTCACCGTGTCCTATGGGGACGACACGGTCGGGGTGATCGAGCTCCAGGCGCCGGCCCTGGACGAGACCTGGACGCTGGGGACCGACGACGTGACGGTGTTCGTGTCCAAGGACCTGCAGAGCTGGGACACCGACCACTTCGCGGGCGGCGGCACCCTGGCTCTGGAGAGCGGCTTCGTCGACGACGTGGACGGCCGGCTCGAAGCCGATGCGGCCTCGGACAGCGGGGTCCTGCGCCTGACCCTCGACCTGCACGTTGACTCCCCCTCGGCGTGGTCGGGGAGCGGCTCTGACTCCGGTCTGGGCTCCGACACCGGCGGCGGCTTCGACACCGGGGGGCTCAGCGGGGAGTAGCGGCCTGGGTCGGCGGCGACGGGTTCGCCCCGGGGTAGTGGTCATTGGTGACCCGGGTGAGCTGGTGCACGGCGTAGAAGGCCCGGTCCTCCAGGTGACGGCGGACCGGTGCCGGTAGGGCTTGGAAGAGCGTGCGCAGGCCGGCCACCAGGCGGCGGGTTCCGGGTCGGACAGAGGTCGTCTTCACACCCGCAGCATAGCCCTCGGTTATGGCCGTGGGATGCCCGTCCTGCTCGTCTTCGCCACCCTGGCTCTCGCAACCGAGGGCGACGACCTGCTCGCCCGCGTCGATGCCGCTCAGGCGTCGGCCGCAGACGGCCACGTGGTCATGGAGGTCACCGTCGTCGACCACCGGGGCAACAGCGCCGAGCGCACCCTCGAGATCTGGCAGAAGGGCGGGGACAAGCGCTTGGTCCGCTACACGGCGCCCGCCCGACTCGCCGGCACCGGCCTGCTGGTCCCGGACAGCGACACCGTCTACCTCTACATGCCGGCCTATGGCCGCGCCCGTCGGGTCGTGGGCGAGCGCCAGAACGACGCCTTCCTGGGCACGGACTTCTCGGTCGAGGACCTGGCGCGCCTGCGCTGGTCCGACGACTTCACCGCCACCATCACCGGTCGCGACAACGGCCTGGTGGCCCTGAGCCTGACCCCTCGGGACCCGGGCGACGAGGACCCGGTGAAGCTGTGGGTCCGGACCGAGGACAACCTGGTCAGCCGCATCGAGGTCCTGGACAGCGCCGGCACGACCATTCGCCGGCTGGAGCTGTCGGACTTCCGCCAGGTCGGCAGTCGCAAGCTCGCCCACAGCTTCCAGGTCCACGACCTGACCGACGGCGGCACCACCACGGCGACCGTCACGCTGGCCGAGACGGACCTGGGGCTCGACGACGAGCTCTTCACCGTGACCAGCTTGACCCGCTGAGACCTTCCAGAGACAGGAGACCTCCATGCTCACCCTCGCCACCCTGGCCCTGTTCGCGGGCTGCACCGAAGACGACACCAGCGCGGACTACGCTGGCGGCACCTTCACCATCACCATCGAAGACGTCCAGGACGACTGCTACGACGGCATCGCGGTCATCTTCATGCCCGAAGGCACGCCGACCGAGTTCGCCAACCCCGTGGACCTGCCGGCCTTTGAGGATCTGCCCGTCGACGCCACGGTGACCCTCCAGGATCCGTTCTCCGACATGGCGGTCACCTGGGCCCAGGGACAGAGCGACGACAGCATCGTGGTGACCGACTCGGTCCAGAGCGACGTCCTGCTGGACCCGGAGAGCGGCGACGAGTGCGCCGTCGACATGATCGTCAACGTGGACATGACCGTGGTCGATGCGGACAACATCAGCGCCCAGGCCACGCTCACCACGTCGGGCTTCGACGAGGACGACTGCCCCGCCGTCGAGGCCGATCCCTGTGACATCACCCTGACCCTGTCCGGCGCCAACACCGCGGCCAGCACCGCCGAGTAGTGTCGCTGGGGCTGCTGGCCCTGGCGCCCGCCGTCTGGGCCCAGGACGTCGAAGTCGGCGGCCGGGTCGAGACCAACCTGCGCTGGTCGTTGGCCTGCGACGTGGTGGGCTACGCTGGGGACTGCCCGTGGCTGGACCTGCACGACGCGGCCGTCGGAGGCGGCTTCGTGCACCTGCGGCACCAGTCGCGGGCCGCGGCGCGCTTCGCGGCGGACCTGCGCCTGCACGGGCCCGCCGCGGTCGCTGCACTCGAAGACGCCGGCGAGCCGGACTTGAGCCAGGCCGCCAGCCTGAAGGTCCACGACGCCTGGGTTGCGCTGTACGACGTGGGCTTCGACGGACTGGACCTGATCGCCGGTGCCCGCAAGCTCAACTGGGGCGTCGCCAGCGGCTTCCACCCGGTCGACGTGGTCAACCCCTACGACCTGGAAGACCCGACGTCCTTCGGCGAGCGCCTGGCCATCCCCTTGCTCGCCGCCGAGCTCCACCGCGGTGCTGTCGCAGCCGAGCTGGTGGTCGCCCCGTGGTTCGTGCCCGCGTGGCTGCCGGCCGACGGCGTGGACCTGATGGCCAACGGCGACGACATCGTGGCCGAACTGGACACCGGCGCCGACGGCGTCGAGATCCGCGACCTGGAGAGCCGCGTGGACCGAGAGGCCGACCGCCTGGCCGAGGTCTCGGTCGGGGCTCGGGCCAGCTGGGCGAGCCCCATCGGCGACCTGGCCTTGTCCGCCTACCGGGGGCGGGACAGCCTGCCCCAGGTGTCGGGCGAGGTCGTGATCACAGGCTTCTCGACGGACAATAGCCAGGTGGACCTGGGCATCCCCATCGCCTACCCGCGGATCATCCAGCTGGGCGCGGAGTGGCAGGGGGAGCTGCCTTGGCTCGTGACCGGCTGGGTCGAAGCTGCGCTGGTCTTGCCCCAGGAGACGTCAGCCACCTTCTCCCAGGGCCAGCTGGAGTCCCTGGAGCGCCTGGGCACCATCGAGGAGGTGCCCGATCCGCTGCCGACGCTGGTGACCCAGGACGGCCGCGCCTTCGGTCGGTGGGTCGTGGGTCTGGATCGCGGCTTCGGTCCGGTCTACGTCAACCTGCAGTGGCTCCACGGCTTTCCGACGGAGCGGCAGCGGGCCGACGTCCGGGACTATGGGGTGGTGGTGCTGCACTGGACGGCCAGGCCCATCCTCGCCCTGAGCGGCCAGTTGCTGACGGACGGCCGCGGCGCCTTGACCGGCCTGCGGCTGGACTGGCTCTACGCCGACTTGGTCGAGGTCTGGGCAAACCTCAACTACGGGCTGGCGCCAGAAGGCACCAGCCTGCACGCCTTTCGCGGCATGTCCCACGTGGGCGTGGGCAGCCGGGTGCGGTTCTGATCCCGCTCACCCCAGGGTGAGCAGGTTCTCGACCGGGCGGCCGATCACGGCCTGATCGCCGTGGACCCCGATGGGACGCTGGAGCAGCGTCGGGTGCGCAGCCATGTGGCCGATCAGCTCGGCGTCCGGCTCGTCTCCGGTCAGCCCCAGGGACTTGTAGGCGGCATCCCGCTTGCGGAGCAACGCGCGCGGCGGCACGCCCAGGAGCGCCACGACCCGGGTCAGCTCATCTGCGGAGAGAGGCTCCTGGGTGTATTCCCGGTAGCGGTAGTCGCGTCCGTGGGCCTTGAGCAAGGCGACCGCCTTGCGACACGTGCTTCAGGTCCTCTTGCAGATCAGCTCGATCACGGCAGCCTCCCTGGGCATGGGGGTAGACTAACGCCCACGGAGGACAGCGATCCCGACCCCCCCGCGACCGGGCGGCGGGCCCTTGGCCACTGCCAGTCCACGCCAGCGCACGCTGGCCCTCCTGCTCGTGATCGCCCTTGGGCTGGGGGGCGCGCTGCTCGCCACCCTCTACAACCAGAGCGCCCAGGCCACGTCGGGGACGCGGCTCCAGACCTATGCCGAGCTGGTGGATCTGGAGCACCTGATGGACCAGCCCGCCCGCGAGAGCGCGTGGGCCCAGGCGATCGTCAAGGCCGAAGGCTACCGGTCCCTGGAGATCCGGCGCAGCACCGGCAAGCTCGTGCTCAGGGCCCGGAGCTCGGCGCGCGTCCCGGTGTTCGATCGCCTGCTGTCCAGAATCGGCGTGCTCGAGGTGGTCGAGCTCCGGGCCGAGATCCCGGGCGCCACAGCCGGTCCTCTCATCCTGGTCGCCCAGCGCCCGGAGCGCGGCATCTACCTGGTGCTCGCCAGCCTGATGACCAGCGTGCTGCTGGGCCTGGTGTTGGTGATCGCGTGGACCGTGTCGGTCCAGGGGCGCGAACTCAACCAGATGCGGCTGGCCCTGGAGCGCAGCGAGCGCCGGCGCATCGAGGCGCGGCTGTCCGAGCGCGAGCACCAGCTCAAGGAGACCCGCCGAATGGAGAGCCTGGGTCGGCTGGCCGCCGGCGTGGCCCACGACTTCAACAACCTGCTCACCGTGATCGTGTCCAGCGCCGAGCTCATCCGTCCGCGGCTTCAGCGGGACCGGGACCTGCGGCGCATGGCCGCGCTGCTCGAGGCCGTGGACCAGGGCGCCACGCTGACCCGCCAGCTCCTGGCCTTTGGTCGCCGCCAGCCCATGACGCCTCGTCCGGTCGAGCTCAACGCCGTCGTGCGGGACATGACCGCCATGCTGGAGCGCCTGATCGGCGAGGACTACGAGCTGGTCGCCACGTGCGACGAAGGCATCGGGTCGATCCGCGCCGACCCCGGGCAGATCGAACAGGTGCTGTTGAACCTGGTCATCAACGCCAGAGACGCCATGCCCGACGGTGGCGAGATCACGGTCCGCACCCGGCTCGAGGAAGGCGGCCAGCTCGACGGCTTCGTGGCGCTCGAGATCTCCGACAGCGGCGTGGGCATGGACGAGGACACCCGCGAGCACATCTTCGAGCCGTTCTACACGACCAAGGGCGAGAAGGGCACCGGGCTGGGGCTGGCGACCGTGCACGGCGTCGTGAAGCAGAACCATGGCGACATCCGGGTGGCGAGCATTCCCGGCGAAGGCACCACCTTCACCGTGCTGCTGCCCTGCACCTTCGCCGAGATGACCGAGCGCTTGCCCCGGGTCTACGCCTTCTCCGACTCCGACGTGGGCGAGGAGTCCGGCTCGATCCTGCTGGTCCAGGACCGCGACGACCTGTTGGGGGTGACGGGCGGGGCCCTGCGGTACTTCGGCTTCGACGTGCTCGAAGCGCGCTCCGGTGCCGAAGCCCTGACCCTGGTGCGGGATCTGAAGGCGCCTCTGGACCTGGTCATCACCGACCTCCAGAGCGCGGGTCTGGGCGGCCCCGAGCTGGCCGAGCACCTGCGGTCCGAGCGCTCGGAGCTGCGGGTGCTGTTCATCTCTGGGCTCAAGGGTGCACCGTCGCGCCTGCCCGGCACCGCCATCCTGTACAAGCCCTTTGGTCCCACTCGCCTGCTCGAGGAGGTGCGAGCGCTGCTGGGTGAGGCCCGAGCCGCACGCCAGGGCAATCCAGAGCCGTCAAAGCGTCCGCATTGACGCCTCCCCAAGGGGGTTGTAGGCTGCCTCCCACTCACGGAGTGCGCGGTGCCGAAAGTCACGGATCGCCACGGCCGACCGGTCTCGGGGCAGATGCCCGGCCTGGTCGAGGCCCTGGTGACAGACAACGAAGATCCCAACAGCCTGGGCCGGGTCAAGGTCAAGTTCCCGACCCTGCCCGACATGCCCGAGAGCTACTGGGCGCGCCTGGTCATGCCCATGGCCGGCGAGAAGCGCGGCTGGATGACCATCCCCGAGGTCGACGACGAGGTCCTGGTCGCCTTCCTGCACGGGGACTTCAACCACGCGATCGTGCTGGGCTCGCTCTACAACGGCGTGGACACCCCACCCTACGCCAACGAAGACGGCAACAACGACCTGCGGGTGTTCCAGAGCCGCTCCGGGCACCGGGTCACCTTCGACGACACCGACGGCTCCGAGCGCATCGAGCTGGTCACCCACAACGAGGAGATCAAGGTCATCTGGGACGCGTCAGGCAAGACCCTGTCGGTCTACAGCGGCCAGGACATCATCCTGGAGGCCAAGAACGCCTTCGAGATCAAGTGCACCGATTTTGTGGCCAAGGCGGACAATTCCGTCTCCATCGAAGCCGGCAGCACCCTGGACTTCAAGGGCAGCTCTTCGGCGACCGTGGACGGGGGCGCTTCGCTGACCCTCACCGGTTCCATGACCAAGGTCAACGGGTGATCCCATGATGGACGGCGTGGTCGTGGGCATCGTGATCGAGAACGAGGACCCGGACGGCATGCACCGGATCCAGGTCGAGTACCCGGTCGACTCCGACTCCCGGCCGCGGACCGACTGGTGCCGCATGATCACGCCGATGGCCGGCGCCGATCGCGGCCTGGTGATGCTGCCCGAGATCGGCACCGAAGTCATCCTGGGCTTCGCCTACCGGACCAACGCGCCCTACGTGTTGGGCGCGGTCTACAACGGCGGCGACGACACACCCGAACCCTACGCCAACGCCGACGGCGACAACAACCTGCGCATCTTCTGGTCCCGCAACGACCACATGGTGGTGTTCGACGACACGTCGGGTGCCGAGCTGGTCGGGCTGGGCGCGGCGGCGGGGAGCGCCGGCGACGTCACCAGTGGCGTCGTGTACCAGGTGCTCGACGCGGCCAACAAGACAGTGACCGAGTACTGCGACGGCGACACCACCTGGGAAGCCAAGCAGAAGGTCTCGATCAAGTGTGCGGATCTGAAGATCGAGGCCAGCGGCTCGGTCTCCATCGAGGGCGGAGCCACGGCGGTGGCCGCGGGTGGCTCCAGCGCCACCGTCGACGGAGGCGGTCAGCTGGAGCTCACGGCGGCGATGGTCGCGATCAACGGCCCGCCGGGGGGCAGCCCGGGCTCGACGTCGTCGACGCCGTCATCCAGCCACAACCCCGTTTAGCGACTCGACGCTCCTGGCCGCGCCCAGCTCGGACGCGGCCAGCTCGACCCAGGCCTCGGCGTCGTCGCAGATCAGCTCGATCCGGACCTTCATCAGGCCGGCCTTCTGCAGGCGCTCGCCTTCCAGGATCAGCCGCCGAGGGCCCGTGCAGCGCACACTGCCGGGGTTGCGTGTCGTCAGCTCCAACACTCGCCCCTGGTGGGTGGCCACCAACAGGCGGCCCTGGGTCAGCACCAGGTCGGCCTGGGAGCGGTTGGTGCGCCCCTTCTGGGGACCGCCGACCACGTCGCGGTCCACGAAGACCCTCGCCGGAAGCTTGCGGGCCTGTCTGAGCACGTGTTCTGCGGGCACGGTGGCCGCGCGAACCCGACGGCGCCTGCGAACCAGTGCCGACAGCAGGCCCAGGCCCACCAGGCTCAGGCCGACGATCAAGAATCCGAGCGTCTTCATGGAGTCTCCTGGTGCCCAGGACAGCAGCAAGGTCTGGCCGGTTCCCGGTTGCCCGGGGGACGGGCGGGAGTTTAGCTGGCTGGGGCAGGAGGTGTGCTTGCCCACGAGACCGTCTGAGCCCGTGCTGGCGTGGTTTCGCAAGGCCCTGAAGTCCCGGGGGCTGAACACAGCCGCGCTGGCCAAGCGCGTCGGCGAGAAGCGCGGGACCGTGCGCAACGTGCTGGCCGGCCAGGAGCCCCTGACCGTGGACCAGCTCATGGGCTGGACCCAGGCCTTGGAGCTCTCGCTCGAGGAGCTGGTCGGCATCGACGAGGGCAGCCTGCCGGAGCCCGTGGAGCGGCCGCCGACCCCCGACGACGCCCCGATCCTGGTCGACCCCTACGGCATCCAGGCCGAGCAGGCCTTTCGGCTGGCGTTCGGCCTGGGCTGCGACTTCACCTTTGTCGCGGACACGGCCCAGCTGGGCGAGAGCGGCGTGCCCCCGGCCGTCTTGGCCCGGTTTGCAGAGCGCCTGGTCCTTCGGCTGGACGCGGCCTACCACCGACACAACCAGCCCCGGTTCGACGCCCACGGCGTCACTCTGGTGCTGAGCTTCGACGCGCTCTACACCTGCACGCTGCCGTGGGCGGCGATCCAACAGGTCATCCTGGACCTGGTGCCACCTGCGCCCACCGCTCCTCAGCCCGAAGAGCCGGTCGACGAGCCTGGCGGCCGGCCCGTGCTGCGCCTGGTGACGTGACGCGCACGCAGCTGGTGGCGGCTGCTGGGGTCCTGGGCGTTGCCGTCTGCGGACTCGCCGTCTGGGCGTCTTCCTCCGACAGCCCGCCGACTGCCCCAGAGAGGCCCCGCGCGGCCCTGCTGGGACCGGCGACCGCCGCGCTGGGCATCAACGAGGCCGTCAGCTACCCCCTCAAGCTGGAGAATCGGCAGGGTCCGCCGTCGCTGGCCCGTCTCCAGGCGGACGCCCGCGCGACCCAGGACCTGGGGGTCCGATGGACCCGCGGGCACACGGCTGCCTGGCCCCGGCTGAGCCACGATCGCTGGGAGCGAGAGGGTCGCTCTTGGGCCCGCATGGACACGTGGGTCCAGGTGGTCCAGTCCGCCGGGCTCGCCCCGCTGGCGATGGTCAGTCCCTGGCCAGGCAACAAGACCCGAGAGGACACAGACCGCTTCGTGCTCGACGACCCCGCCGCCTACCAGGCCTTCGTCCAGGCCGCTGTCGAGCGGTACGACGGCGACGGGATCGACGACATGCCGGGGCTGGCAGCGCCGATCCACCACTGGGAGATCGACAACGAGCCGGATCTGAAGAACCTCGTCGATCTCCGCACCGGCGAGACCGACGACTTCGCCACGCCGGCGCAGTTCGCCCAGGTGCTCCTGGTCACCGCAGCGGCCATCCGAGCGGCCGACCCTGAAGCCGTGGTGGTAGGCGGGGGCTTCAATCGGGTCACCCAGGCCCACGGTCACGGCTACATGTTGGCCCTGTTCCAGCAGGCCGGTGTGCTCGACGCCCTCGACGTCGTGTCCGTGCACGCCTACCACCAGGGCCCTGGGCTGGACACGCTGGTGCTGGCCCTGCAGCGGACCAGGGAGGCGGCGCCGGGCAAGCCCATCTGGCTCACCGAGACGTCGGTGCCGGCCGAGGGCCGCGGGGACTGGCTCAGCGAGGACTGGCAGGCCCAGCTCACGGTGGCCACGGTGCTGGAGTCGCTCGCGTGGGGCGTGGAGAAGGTCTTCTGGCACACCCTGTTCGACCCGCCGCCGCAGCCTGGCAACGCCCGGCCTTCGGGCACCCGCACGAACTCCCTCCTGCGGCGCGAGCCCGGGGGGGCGCTGGCCCGCAAGCCGGCCGCCGACGCTTGGCTGGCGCTGGCGGAGCTGCTGGAGGGGGTCGACCGGAGCGCTGTCCGCGCGGCCCAGGCCAGCGGTGGACGCGCCTGGCAGGTCGGGTCGCAGCGGGTGGTCTGGGGCCACGGGTCAGTGAGCGTTCGGGGGTCCTGGTCGTCGGCCCAGGCCCTCCTCGGGGGCCAGGCCGTGCCCGTGGACAGCCAGAGCGCGGCCCGCGTGGTCGACGCCGGCGCCCACGGTGGGCTGGTCGTGCTCGGGCCGTGAGCGAGGGGCGCCCGCCCACAGCGGTCGTGGGCTGGACCGCGGTGGCATTGGTGCTGCGCCTGGGCCTGATCGGTCGCGGGCTGCCTGTACTCGATCGCCTGTTCATCCCCGACGACACCTGGTACACCCTGTCGATCGCCCGCAACCTGGCCGCGGGTCTGGGCCCCACCGCGGACGGGCTCGTGCTGACCAGCGGCTTCCAGCCTCTGCTCGCCTGGCTCCAGGTGCCGCTCTTCTGGTGTCTGCCCTCGCCCGAAGCGGTGGTCCTGGCCACCCTTGTGATCCTCAGCTGTGCCGACGCCGCGGTCGCCGGGCTCTTGGGCTGGCTCGCGGCCGGGGCGGCAGGTGTGCGGGCTGGGTGGGCAGCGGCCGCGCTGTGGGCGCTGAGCCCTTTTGGCGTCGCCCATGCCTTGGGTGGACTGGAGACGTCCCTGGCCCTGGCGCTGTCGCTGGCCCTGGTCCTGGCCTGGACCGGTGCGCGCAGCCTGCGGGGCTGGGCGGGCGTGGGCCTGCTGTGTGGCCTGTGCCTGCTCGCGCGGATCGACACGGCTCTGCTGGTCGGCGGGTTGGGCCTGTGCGCGCTCGCCCAGCGGCGGTGGGCGCCTCTGGCGACGGCGGTCGCAGTGGCCCTGGTGGTGGTGGCGCCCTGGTGGGGCTGGTGCTGGGCTGTACTGGGAAGTCCCGTGCCCGAGAGTGGCCCGGCGGTCCTGGCCATCGTGGCGGGTCACAGGTCCGAGTGGCTCACCACGACCACGGCGCTGGCCTGGGCCACGGGCAACGTGGTCGGTGCACCCTCCTTCGACGCCGTGGGCCTGCGAGGCTGGCTGGACCTCCGAGAGGGCCTGGCGTGGGTCGCGGCCGCGGGCACGGGGGTGGCCCTGCTCGGTGGCGGGGCATGGGTGGCCCGCCAGGCCGGGCAGGCCCGCGTGGCGCTGTTGGCGCTCACGGCCCACGGCGCTGCGCTGTTCGCCTTCTATGGACTGCACCTCCAGGCCGTGTGGTTCTTCCGCCGCTACCTGGCGCCCACCCAGGTCCTGGCCACGCTGGTGCTGGCCGTCGCCTGGGCCCGTCTGGGGCCCGGACTGGCGGCCCGGGCGGTCCTGGCCGTGGCGCTGACCTTTGGCGCGATGCGGATCGGACTCCTGGCCATCGTCACACCCGCGGGGAGCTTCGACGCGGGACACGACGGCATCAAGGGGTACCTCGGTCCGGCTGCCCAGGTCTGGGAGGCCCTGCCGGGCGACGCCGTGGTCGGCGGTCTGCAGACCGGTGCTCTGAGCTGGACGGCGCCGGCGGGAGCCCGGGTCGTGAACCTGGACGGGGTCGTCGACGGCGCCAGCGCCCAGGCCTTCGCGGAGGGCTCGCTGGCCCGGCTGGCCCGGAGCCGCGGCGTGACGCACCTCGCGGACTGGACGCTCAACCTCGAGGACATCCGCGACCGGTGGGGCGAGCCCCTGGTGCTCTCCAGCCTCGAGGAGGTCCCGCTGCCCGGCCCTCTGGCTCCGATGCCGATGCGGGTGGTGGCCCTGCCGCCCTGATCACGGCGTGGGCTCAGAGGCCCGCCTGCCGCATCAGGCCGTCGACCCACTGGATGCCGTCCGAGTCGCGCTGGAAGCCGTCGCCGTGGAGGCGCAAGTAGGCCGCCAGCACCGGATCGGCGCGCAGGTGCTCGTAGAGCTCGGAGCCGTGGCTGGACGGGATGCGTGTGGGGTCGGAGTCGATGGCGCCGCCCAGGGTGCCCCGGAGCTCCTCCCACCGATCCCGGCCCCCTCGCAGGAACAGCCGTCGAAACGTGGGCCAGCGCTCGGCGATGATGAACCAGGCCCACTGGGCCTCGCTCAGCTCGCGGGTGGCCCGGATCTCGACCGCGAACTCCGCCATCAAGACCAGGCGCTTGGCCAGGCTCTGGAGGAAGCCAGGATTGCCCAGGGGTGCATGGGCCGCGGCCGCCGCCAGGGACAGCGCGGCGTCGTTCCCGAAGGCGCGGGTGATCCGGTCCGAGTGGGCCCCCACGTAGCGTCGCAGCACGGTGCCGATGCGCCGGACCTCGACCTTGGGCACGTTGAGGCGCAGGTCTACAAAGGGTGCGAGCCAGCGGTGAGCCGCGTCTTCGCTCAGCGGCCCCTCACGGAGACGCACGGCGGCGTGGGCAGCCTGCCGTCCCATCGCCACGACCAGGGTGACCTCCGTCTGGGGCTCCAGGATCATCCGCAGGCCTTCGAGCAACGCCAAGCGCAGGTCCGGCGCCAGCAGATCTGCGTCCGCGACGAACACCACCAGCCGCCCGGTGCCCGAGCGGCGGACCGAGTTCACCAGGCCTCGGAAGTTGAGGCGGACTCGGTCCACCGGGCCCAGCTCGCCCGGCTCCAGCGCCGTGCCGACGGCCCCTTCGAAGGCCTGGCCCGGTAGCTTCAGCCGGTTCAGCCGGGCGATGATCTCCCGGGCCTTCTCCATGGCCTGGGGGCCGCGGCTGGCGAATTGCGCCAGGGTGATGACCAGCCCGGAGAGCACGTGGCCCCGGTGCTGGAACAGCCAGGGGTTGTACCAGACCCACGCCGGGTCCAGCGCATCGGGCTGGTCCAGCCCGATCCCGTTCCGGTCGCGGTCCAGGAAGTAGGCACAACGCAGCATGAGCTGATGGCGCCCCGAGCCGGGGGCGCCGTGCAGCAGGACCACGCTTCCGGGATCCAGGCACGTGATGCCACGGAGCAGAGAACGCGCCAGGGGATCGTGCCCCAGGAAGTCCTCGACGGGGCCGCCGGCGAAGAGTGTGCGCGGATCGGTCGGGCTCCCTCCTGGCATCGGCGGCTCCGTAGCAGGCGTTCAGGATAGCGCCTCTCGGTTCATCAGTCCCCACCAGGCGCCCGGTGCATCGTGAGCGGGTCAGGCCGCGGACCTGGGTTGGGCCCGGTGCCTTGCAGTCAGCTGCGGTGTCCAGGTCGGCCACCTGGAGGAGCTGGCGCTCCGCGGCCCCATCGCGGAGTTGCCCCCATTGCCCACAGCCCCGACTACGACG
>CAZFLE010000186.1:0-12833 GCA_964519895.1 uncultured Enterobacterales bacterium
TCCCCTTGGAGCCCCGTGGCGACCAGGACCACGTCGTTTGTGCCCTGGTCGAGGGCCACCACCACTCGCCAGGTGGTCTCGTCCACCCACGTCAGGGCCAGCGGCTCCTGGGCACCCTGGAGCGCGATCTGGCGCACGTCGATCCAGGCCTGGCCCTCGAGCAGGACCGTGTCGGTGGCGACCGTCAGGTCCGAGCCGCCCCCGGTGGTGATGGCGAAGGCCCGCCAGGGAAAGCGGGCGGACACCGAGTCCGAGGCGTCGTCTCGGATCCAGCTCGCCCGGTCGTCGACGAAGCGGCAGTGGCTGTCGAAGTCCTGGCCCGGCAACAGCTCTCCCAGCTGATCGCACCAGGGACCCAGGTAGTCCGCGCTGTAGGACCGGCCCAGGATGTCGTCGAGGTGGCCGTAGTAGGACCGCAGCCAGGCCGGCTCGGCCAGTAGGCTGGCCAGGTCGGAATTGCCCACCACCGACATCGACGCGCTGCCGAAGTAGTCCAGATCGTGGGGGAAGAACAGCATGCGCTGGTCCGACGGCCGCCAGTAGAACTGGGCATTGTGCTGGCTCCCGGCGCCGCCGTACTGGTCCGTGGCGCCACTGACGGTGGCAAAGGCAAAGCCCCGCAGCCACTGGTCCACGTCGATGACGTCGTCGGCCCCGTCGAGCAGCGCCGCGCCCGAGAGCCCCAGGGTCTGGCAGGTACGGATCATGCCGTCGTAGTCGTCGAACGCAGCGTTGCGCTTGATCAGGAAGTTCCAGCGGTAGTCCTCGGGGTCCTCTCCCAGATCGACCAGGTCCACGCCGATGACACTGTCCGGCTGGGGCAGCTTCAGGCCCTCGGCCGTGCCGTCGTCGGTCGAGCGCGGGTAGTAGATCAGCTCGTACTCGAACAGCCCGCCGCTGGCGCCCTGGTCGAACTGGGCGTCCAACACCAGCCCGCTGAACCGGTCGAGCTGGAGCTCTGCGGGCCCGGTGACCGCAGACCAGGGCGCGATCAGCTGGACCAGGTCGTTGTACTCGCCGGACACCGAGCCGGCGGCGGTCATCACCAGGTTCATCAGCACTTCCCGCTGGCCGTACCCGACGCCTTCGGAGCGATCGATGAGCACGGTGCTGTGGCTGCCGCGGAAGGGCTGGTCGTCGGGGAAGCGCACGCCATAGCCGAGCCGCAGGGTCTCCGGCCGGCCCCGCTCGCTGCCCTTGGCCCGCACGCCCACGTCGTAGAACACCTCGCGCTCGTCGTAGACCGCCGTGGCGCCGACGGGGTCGTTGCTCATCAGGTTCACGTCTTCGTGCAGCCAGTCGTTGTCGTCGGGGGTCATCAGGATGCGCAGGTTGTGCAGGCCGTGGGTGGCGGCCAGGCCGTCGTCCCAGGTCACCAGCGCCCGGCTGTCGCTCCCGGCGGCGGGCGCCATGGCCGCGGCCCCGCGCTCGTCGACGGCCTCGACGTAGAACTGGACCAGCTCGCCGGCGGCCTGGCCCGCCAGCTGGCCCTGCCACCCACTGGGCCCGACGGGTGACATCGACTCGGACGTCCAGGGGCCACCCGCCACCGACGACCACAGGGTCACCGCCGCGACACCATCGGGGTCGTCCGCCGAGACCGTCACCTCGACGGGCTCGTTTGGCGCCGGCACCGCGACGTCCTGGGCCAGGTTCGTCAGGGTGGGGCCCAGGTTCTCGCCGGCGACCGAGTTGGGCTGGCCTGGGGTGCCGGACCGATCGGGCCTCAGCACGCGGGTCGTGAACGGCAGGCGGTTGAAGTAGAGCCGGCTGTGGAGCTGGTTGCTGCCCGAGACCCAGCGGGCCCGGAACGAGACCTCGACCTCCTGGGTGCCCAGGGCCTGGACCAGGGTGGTCTCTACGTGGTTGTGCATGTGGCCGGTGGGACCGGTGGCGACGACCCGCAGGACCGTGTTGGCGGGGTCGTCCGGGTCCCCCACCAGCTCGCTGTGCCGGTGGTTGCCCAGCAGCCGCCAGCTGTCGGGGTCGGCGTCGAAGGTCCCGTCCTGGAGCAGCTCCCGGGCGACGCCGTCGGGGTCCAGGACCACGCTCAGGTCGTCGACCAGGACCTCGCCCGCGTCCAGCAGGCCCAGGACGAGCTCTTCCCAGGCGCCGTCTGGACCCACTGCGCTCGGCTCGGCGACGCCTCGCTGGCTGATCGAGACCCACTCGGCGTGCTGGGCCTCGTCGCTGGCGGCCCAGGCCTCTGGCACGGCGTTGTCGGCCCAGGGGTCGCGGAGCTCCAGGCTCGAGCCGCCGCCGTCGGCCGCAGTCGGCCAGCGTCCGCCGTCGTGGTAGCGCACCTCGTCGGCCGGGTTGCCGGCGGCATCGTTCAGTGAGATGCGGTCGCTGCGGTTGTCCAGACGGCCAGCCCAGTCCCCCACCACGGCGACGTCCGGGTGTTCCGCCTGGAGCGCCGCGGCATCGCCGGCGACGACCAGCAACTCTCCCGCCTCGATCACCGTGCCGGCCGGGAAGTCGAAGGCCACCGCGTCGACGAGCTGCCAGCCACCCAGGTCTATGGGCTGGTCCCCGCGATTGAACAGCTCGATCCACTCCTCGTCCCGGGCCGTGACGGGCTCATCCGGTCGCGACACCGGCGCCCGGTGGTACTGGATCTCGTGGATGACGACGTCGTGGGTCAGCGCGATGACGTTGGGCTCGCCGGGAGACTCCTGGGCGGGGGACCGCCAGGGACCCGCGTCGGCCTCCCGAGCCCGGGGGCCGCTGGCCACACGCACCGCATCGAGCAGGGTCGCCCGGTCGGCGGTGAAGAGCATCAGGACCTCGCCCGGCGCCAGCTCGAGCCCGGTGTCATCCAGCAGCCACAGCTCGCCCGGGCCCAGCTCGCCGGCCTCCAGCAGTGCCTCTTCACCACTGGAGGTCGCGAGCACGAGGCCGTCGAGATCCCAGGTGCTCAGGCCCAACAGCTCCACCCACGGCGACGGGTCGCTCGAGGCCGCGACCTCGTTCAGGACCACGGGTGGCTCCGCGCTGGCCGGCCGCAGCGCCGCGGTCAGTGAACAGGCAAAGGCCAGATCCGGATCGTCGTCCTGGGCCTGGTGGACCTGGACCGCCAGCACGTTGTCGCCGCGCACCAGGGCTTCGGCCGACACGCCGGCGAACACGTCCACCGGGTCGCCGACCGCCTCCAGCGCCAGGGTGGTCTCGTCGGGCGCTCCGTCGGGCAGGTTGTGGCGCCACAGCTCGGTGCCGTTGAGCAGGACCACCGCGCCGTCGTCGACGAGGCACTGCAGGGACAGCGCCGCGGTGGAAGGGTCGTCGTCGAAGGCGAAGACCGTGCGGAACCGCGTGGCGACCGGGATCGGGTCCAGGTCCAGGTCGTTTCCCTCGCCGACCAGCGGGTCCAGGGAGCGGAACAGCGCGTAGGTGTTGTCGACGTTGGTGATCGAGTCGTTGTCAAAGGTGTCGGCCCAGATGAAGCGGGTCCCCGATGCGAAGCCACCGGTGGCCCAGCCCCAAGGGTCGGAGCTCCGGTCGGCCTCCACAGCTGGCGGAGACCAGGTGCCCGCGGCGTCCCGGATCAGCGCTTCGATGGCCGCGTCGCTGGGGGCCGGGTCCGGGGGCGTGGCCCCTGGGTTGGCATCGACCGGTCCCAGCACCCACTCCCAGCTCGCTGCGTCCGTGCCCACAGTGGCATTGGGCAGCGCGACCTCGGCGATGGTCATCTGGGGGGAGCTGCTGTCCCCGGGCAGCTCCCAGGCCGCCAGGTACAGGTGATCCCGCGCTGAGACCTCGAAGTCGATGGCCTCGACCGTGGTCCAGTCGGCGTCGGAGTCCTCTCCGATCCAGCGGAGCTCGCTGCCGTCCTCGTGGCCCAAGTAGACGGCGAAGTAGTTGTCCGCGGTGACCCAGACCGTGGCGTCTACCTGACCGGACTCCTCGCCGGCGAACAGGGGCGCCTGGCCGAGGCCCCAGTCGCCGTCGTCGAAGTCCAGCGCGGTCCAGTCCGCCGAGGGTGCGTCGCTGGCGGGCGCATAGGTCCAGGTCGCGTCTTCGGGCACCAGCTTCAGAGTGACCGGCGGCAGCAGCGGGTCCAGGCTGTTGGGTGCACCGGGGGTCCCGCCCAGCTCGGCGCTGCCGGTCCAGTGTTCGGCGTGATCGCTGGCGGCGTCGGCGTCCACCTTGGCCAGCGAGAGACCGGTTCCGTCCGCGTGCACCGGCCAGGGCTCGTCGTCCCCATAGGCCACGGTGTCGATGAGGCGGCCGGTGTTGTTGCGCAGCTCCAGGCGCTCGCCGCCATTGGAGAGCTGGCCGTCGTAGGGGCCCAAGGCGTCTGAGTAGCCGGACTCCGCCTCGAGCAGCGCCGGGTCCGCTGCCACCACCAGGTACCCATCCGCCGGCACCACGGTGCCCGCCTGGAAGCCGAAGTCCACCCCGTCCGCCAAGGACCACCCAGAGATGTCCAGATCGAAGGCCAGCGGGTTGTGCAGCTCGATCCACTCCAGGCCCGGGTCGGTCGGCGACTGGTACAGGAGCTCGGTGAAGGTGAGCGGGCCAGGTGCGATGCGCTCGTCCCGGGTCCAGGCCACGTCGTGGCCGGGCACGTGTTCGGGGTCCGTGCTCGTCTGGGCGCCACTGTCGGCCGCCGTCGTGCCGGCGGGCCCCGGGTCGATGGCGCCGCCGTCGGCGCAGCCCCACGTCAGGGCTCCCAGCAGGACCGCCCAGGGGGTCAAGACGCCTCCCTGCCAGCAGGCGGGTGCACACCGACGGCGTGATGCGTCATCCGCTACGCCGACCGACGCCGGCGGGAG
Organism: uncultured Enterobacterales bacterium; assembly: GCA_964519895.1. Lineage (GTDB taxonomy): Bacteria > Myxococcota_A > UBA796 > UBA796 > CAJQPC01 > CAYFPX01. Next base: position 4,776 of record CAZFLE010000186.1, read on the forward strand.
AGCAGCGGGAGCAGGATCCCGAAGTCCGTGACCTGGATGACTTCGCGCGGCACCCAGTCGTGCTCGAAGATCGCCAGGTGGATGTTGCCCACGTCGTCCGGGAACTCCTCGCGGGTCTGCTCGCCGACGACCGCCACGATCCAGGAGTCTCCGATGCGGCGCATGGCCTGGGGCCACCAGATGCGCCCGATGCCCTCCACAGGCGCCTGGCATCGCTCGACGAGGCTCGGTGCGGTCGGGTCCTCCAGGCTGAAGCGGTGCACCGAGAGAGCGTCCGGGTCCGGCCCCTCGGCGCCCAGGGTCAGCAGCTCTTCGGACCACGGGTCGATGACCATCGAGCCCCCGATCAGGGGCACGGTCTGGGGCAAGGTGAACCGGTCCACCGCCTGGGCCGAGTCGTCCACGGAGACCACGAAGGGCGCTTGCTCGCTGACCCCCATGAAGGAGAGCCCGGTGAGCTCGGCGCTGCAGAGCACAGCCATGTCGTTGTGCATGGCGTCGCTGTCCCAGTCGATCAGGCCGCCCCCCAGGGTCGGCCAGCTCGCGTCGTAGCGCCAGGCGTAGCCGGCGTCGTCGGGGGCTTCCAGGGACCCCGAGCCCCCCATCAGGAAGGTGCCGTCGGCGCAGGCCGCCATCTCGGTGTCGGCGAGCTGGTCGCCCTCCAGCCGGATGCGCCCGCGGTCCTGTGCCACCAGGTCGTCGCCCATGGTCACCACGTTCATCGTGCCGCCGGCGCCGAACACGAACCACCAGCCTCCGTCTCCGTTGGCGAAGGCCCGGGTCCAGGTGCCGCCGATCTCGGTGTCGACCGGCTCCCCGACCTCCAACACGATCGTGTCCCCCAGGACCGGCGAGCTGAGCAGTGCGAGCAGGGCCGCCGACATGACCCTCCGCCAAGGCCGGGTGAGCGAGGAGCTGGCTCGCCAGGGTACCGAACCGCCGTGGAGAGAGGGACCCCGAGACGACTCGAACGTCCGGCGGCAGCTCGAAGAGCCGCAGTTGATGGAGCAAAGCCCGCCCATTCTTCCGCCTCCGGATGTAGAGCCCCCCGTTTCTTCCGCCTCGTGGCACAGCGAGGCTCATTTCTGCCGCTTCGAGCCGTCAATGTGGGTCGAACCGACCCTCCCCACCCCCGAGGCGGAAGAGGGAAGGGGCTTTGGTTTCCGAGGCAGCGCAGGCGCCCCGCTACCACGACAGCCCTGCCCCACCCGGCCGACGCTCTCGGGGCCCGGCCGGCTGTTCTCGCAGCCCCAGGAACTCGGCCGCCGGAAGTGACCCTCCGGCTCGAATCCAGCCGTGGAGGTTCACCACCAGAACCTCACCAGGCCGCTGCACCCGGCACCTGCCGTCACCGCCTCGGCCATCCAGCCACTCGACCACCAGCCGAGGATCCCGCTTCACGAAGGCCTCCTCGCAGACACGCCCCCACCGGCGACGGCGCTGGAGGAAGACCACCTCCCCTGCCCTGAACCAGTCCACGGAGCGCTGTCCCGGCCTGGGCCAGACCCGGACCAGCTCCTCCTCCAGCGCACGGAGTCGTTCCACGACGCGCAGGCCCTCGTCGACCTGGCGCCTGTGGACCTCGGTCACCCGGATCGCCGCGATGAGCCGTGACACCAGCTCCAGTCCCTGCACCAGGCAGATCAGGGGTTCGGACTCGCAGACGGCGACAAGCTGCAGGGCCAGCAGCAGGGGGGACTCCCAAGCTGTGACCGCCGTCGCGACCAGGGCGGTCGACAGAAGCTGTCCGTCGCCGAGCAGGGCCTCGACCTCGGCACCGGGCTCGGTCCGCAGGCGCTGCCAGGCGCGCGCCAGGGGGCCCCCTGGTCGGATCCGCTCCAGGACCCCTCGGATCCAGACACCGGCCAGCTCCATCGGAAGCCATTCACTCTCCAGACCGAGGAGCGCCAGCGCCAGGGGGAAGGCCGCGGCGTCCGCGAGCTGCTTCGGCGAGCATCCCTGGATCCAGGCCTCCTCTTCCATCTTGCCCAGGTGTTGGTCCAAGGCTCTCGCCAGCCGCTTCACCTGGTCCGGGTGGAGCGCGATGGCGCTCCCTGCGCCTCTGTCTCCGGGCGGCTCGTCTCCGGGTTCGGGGTCCTCTGACGGAGGCGCCACCTGGAAGATCGCTCGCAGGATGCCCGTGATGGAGAGGCCCTGGCGCAACAGGTACGGCTGGAACTCACCGACCAGCCCCTCGAGGTGCACACTGGCCAGGCGTGCCGGATCCAGGGGCGGTGCGGAGCGGCTGCTGGAGGGCTTGGCACGCGCGGTCCCGCGCCGCTCCGTGGGCGCCCCGGCGACTTGGAACAGCGCAGCGGAGAGTCGCCGCAGGTCCTGCACGGCGGAGCGCTGGCCGTCCGCATCCCCTTCGAGCCGGAGCCCTTCGAGCGCCCCCCGCCAGGCGCGCTGCCTGGCCCCGTCGCGGAGCCCGAAGACGTCGGTCAGCCACAGACCGGATGAGCACTCCGCACCAGACCCGCGCACCACCTCCACATGCACCAAGGCGGGCCACTCGAGCTCGCCCACAGCGCCGGTCCAGCATCCGTCGCTCGGGGTCAGGGCCCAGGCGTGGTCTCCACCCCGAAGGCACACCCGGGCCCCTTCTTCGGGGTCCGGCGAAAGGCCCACCCGCACCTCCCGCCGCGCCCTGTCGTACTCCGCGAACAGCAAGCGGAGACCCCCGTCGCTCGGTGGCGGCGGCGTGGGGTCGACAGGCTTGCGCTCGGGCAAGACATCCTGGGGATCCGCTGCTTGGAGCCGGTCGAGCAAGAGGTCCTCGAAGGCGTTGGGATCCGGGTGGTCGATCACAGCCACAAGCTCGAAGCTGGGAGGTCCGCCCCGGGCGGGAAGCCACGCGCTGGCGGAGCAGTTGGCGGAGCCAAAGGCCACTGCGGGGCCGTCCGGGCCTTCCAGCCACAGGAGCTTGGCATGCAGGGGCCGCCTGCCGTCCGAGAACGGGGCGATCCGGACCGTCAGGGGGAGGCTGGCGAGGCGAGCGGGCAGAAAGGCCGCCCGGTCCGGCGTCAGGATCACGGTGGCCTCGGTCACCCCGAAGGCATCGTGTGCCCACTTCAGCATCGCCCCTCGGTCGTCGGTCGACCCGGTCAGCATGACCAGGCGCTGGAAGCGACGCCCGGACCACCGCTCGGCGAGCTGGGTGGACAGCGCCACGCGACCGCTCCACAGCACCGGGGGAGCGGGCGCCGGGGACGCCGGGATCCACGGCAGACCCAGCACCCGCGCGAGCTGGTCCCGGGCCCCCCGGCCACCGACACGGGCGGCCAGGTCCTGTAGCAGGGGCCTGAGCCACCCGCCGCGATCGGCGTGGTCGGGTCCCACCTCCCAGCCCGAGGCGAGCTCTCGCTGCCCGCTCCAGCCCATGCCTGTGAGGTTGCCGGAGCCCACCAGGACCATGCCGCCCTTGTCACTCGTGCGCAGCCAGAGCTTGGCGTGGAAGTGCCGCTCAACGCTCACACCCTCGGCCCCGTAGCCGCGACCCAGCTCCCGGACGCGACCGGCTCGCACCTGGTCGACGAGCTGAGGCCACCGGGCATCGAGCTGGCTCTGGTCGGCGAGCACCAGCACTCGGGCGGCGCGGCCATCCCGCAGCAGAGGAAGGTGCATCGTCTCGAAGAACACCGGGTCCAGAGACCAGCTCAGCAGGAGCGCGTCGTCGAAGCCCCTTCGGGTCAAGAAGGTGCGGGGGTGACTCAGGTTCACCGGGACTCCATCGCCACCAGGCCCTTGTCGCGCCACAGTCGGCCTTCGGGCGTCAGGCCGTGGTCGTCGAGCAGTGCCAGCTGTCTCAGCCACTGCACCGCGCTGGACAGTCTCGATGCGGCCCGGTCCGCCGTGAAGTGGGCGCGGAAGCGCCAGGTCAAGCCATCGGACAGCAGGAACAGGCCGTCGCTCGACGCGTTGGCCTGCATTCGGGACCAGGCGACGCCCAGGTGGCCTTCGACGGTCAGGAGCAGCTGGTCTGCGATGCAGCGGAGCACCGGGCGGTGCTCCTGGCGCCAGGCCCCTGCGCGGGGCCGCACGTCGTCGGGCACCGAGAGCCAGCTGGCGCCCAGGTGTTCGAAGAGCGGCGCCGAGTCCGCCAGCCCCGGCGTCACCCGGCGCAGACAGAGCATCCACGCAACCGGCAACAGGGCCAGCGGTCGCGCCGTCGACCCAGGCGCGAGCGCCAGCTTGACGAGCGCCTGTTCGCTCAGGCCGTCTCGCCAGCGGAGCACCCCGCCCCGAGACCACGGCTCACGGGCAGTGGCGTCGCGCAGACGGTCCCCCAGGGCATCCCACGTGAGCCCCTCCAGCCCTTCATCGTCGGCCAGCAAGCCCAGCTCAACGAGGGGCTCGACCAGCTCCGGCTGGCTCAGGAGGGTCGCGACCACCTCGGTCACCGGGACCTCCCGAACGGGATCCCGGGCGAGCCAGGCGAGCACCGCCCGCAGCGCGGCCTCGTGCACCACCCCCAACAGATCCCGGGCCCCGTAGAGCGCCCAGCCATCCAGGGTCGGCTCCAGGACTTCGGGCAGCGCCGTCCCGCCCTCGGCGGCAGCGGCGAAGACGTCCTCTGGGGTCGGCGGCCGCTCCAGCCTCTCCGCGAGCGACAGCAGCAGGACGTAGCTTCCGAGTCGCCGGAGCTCCTGGTCGCGGGCGGTCTGCTCGAGCTCCTGGGCGGGTTCGATGGGGAGCAACAGAGCGGTGAGCAGCGCCCGTTCCTGAGCGCCGATGCGGTCCAGGTGGACCTGCTCACCAAAGGCCTCCAGGTCCGCCCGGGTGGCGTCGGCGGGCGGACCCTCGTCGCTGATCAAGCGGCCGAGTGCGGTGGTGCACAGGCGGGCGTCGACGGCGGCGGCCAGCGGCTGACCGCGTTCCACCGTCGGCGCCACGAGCGACCGGGGGCGGGCGTCGGCAGGGAGGGCGTTCAGCCCCAGGGCCTGGCAGGCCCCTCCGTAGATGTCCGCCGCGGGCCGTTCCGCCACAGGGGTCAGCGTGAGCTCGCCCCCACCGTCGAGCCGCGCCCGGGCCCGCCGAGAGCCCACCAGGAAGTTCAGGGGCGGTCCAGCCAACAGGGTGCCCAGGGCAATCGCCGCCTCCACCTGCTGCGCATAGCGATTGAAGTCCGCCGGGCTGTCCGGACGCTGCTGGATCCAGTACCGCTCCAGCATCCACGTGCGCAGGCTGAGGTAGCGCACGTGATCGGTGACCGTCGTGACGCCGTCCATCAGGGCGTAGCCGATGCGCTCGGCGGCGGTCCGCAGGCCCAGGAAGTCCCGTCCGCCAGAGGGGCTGTCGTTTGCTTCGACCCACTGGGGCGGCGGGGGGGCTGGAGTCAGAGGGGTCCCCCGGAGAGGCGTTGAACCTCCGGGCCATGGATCGGGAAGGGCCAGCCTAACCCTTGGTGATTGCGGACTCGGTCCGAGCGCTGCGCCCCAGCTGAGTGGTAGAAGCGGGACAGTGTGAGGGTGAGATGGCCGAGCTCCAGGACCGCTTCAAGCACTGGGACGAGCGCGAGGGGCTGGTCAGCGTCGGCCACCTGGTGATGCGCGACGCCCAGAGCGCCGTCGTGCGCAGCCTGCCCACGATGCACCACGCCCTGCGGCTGTTCGACGCGGTGTTGGAACAGCTCGGCGACCGCGGCTGGGTGGACCCCGAGGGGGGTCAACAGCGTCGTCGCCTCCACGTCCGGGACCCGGAGCATCCCGACTGGATTGTGCCAGGTCCCCTGCTGGAGCACTGCTGGGCCGGGGTGCGGGGGGAGATGACGGGGCCGGTGTTCTTCAACGCCGACGCCGTCATCCCGGCCGATGCTCCCGAGGACTGGAAGCCAGGCGACCCCTGGTTCGGCGAGCGGGATCCCGAGCCCGCGCTGTACCCGCGGGGGCCGGACATGCGGGCCGGAGACCTCCAGATCGCCGAAGGTCCCCTCCACATCCGGGTCAAGTACGACGACCAGGGCCTCAAGTTCCAGACCCTGCTGTCCTCCACCGACTCGTTCAGCTGGGCCCGGTACCAGGGCGTGAAGCCCTACGTGATCGATCCGCTCTCCCGGCCCCCGACGCTGCCCCCGCTGCCGATCCTGAGCCGTAGCGACCTGGACCCTGCGGGGCACGACGCCGCCGCGCTGGGGCAGATGGTGGCCGAGCTGCGCCCCCAGGACCGCGTGGCGGCCAGGGTCCAGCTGCCGCTCCCGATCCCCGGCGGTGCGGACGGCGCTTGGAACCGGGCGATGTGGGCGATGCGCCGGGCTTGTTGGGAGGGCACGGTCCCGCCCGACGCCCGGTGGCTGGCGGCCGACGGCTTCGACGGCTCCGCCTTGGCCTGGGGCGCCACGCGGAAGGAGGCCCTCGAGCGGCTCGAGGCCGAGATCGTCAGGGTCCGGCCGAAGCCGCCGGGGTGGAAGCCAGAGCCCGAGAAGAAAGACCCGGAGATCGATCACGAGCCCCCACGGCGCATCGAGGACGAGGAGGGCAAGCTGATCGGCGTCTCCACCGGGACCATCCGCCTGGAGGCGCCTGCGGTCGGGGAGCTGGCCTGGCCCATGCCGCTGCCGCGCTTCACGCCGCGGGTGGTGCTCCCGCTGCCGCCCGAGCCGGAGAGGCGTCCGGGGCACCTCGTCGAGGCCGGCTTCGACCGCTGGGTGCGGCTCATCGGCCAGCACGGAGAGGTCGAGCACGGACTGCTCCGGGAGGACGGCGGCGGGGACTACACGCTGCTCGGGGCCGGTGTGCTCGACCTGGTCGATGACGTCGAGGCCTTGGACCGGGAGCTGGACGGCAGCGACACCCAGCGGCGGGCCGAGGCGATGGAGATGGCCGAGAGCGGCTTCCCGAACCCCTGGGAGGACGACGAGTACCGGTGCCGGGTGATGACCTACCAGATCTGGGACGACGGCCACCGGAAGCGGGTGCCGGCGAGCCAGGTGGGGGCAAGGTGGACGGCGGAGCCGGTGGCTCGGGACCAGGGGGTGGAGCTGTGCTGGCGGGTGTCGCGGCGGCGGTGCGAGGGCTAGGGCACGTCAGCGCCAGGTCCGCGAGCCGAGCACGCAGTCCTGCGTCCTTACTCCTCGCGGGCCCAGGCCACACAGCGGTGGACCAGGCCGCGGACCAGGCGGGGCTCGGTGAGGCTCCCTCGGTGGCCAGGCTATGATCCCGCCGTGAAGCTCCTCCCTCCCATCGACCTGGATCTCGAGGCGCTGGTCGAGCAGCTCTGGCGGATGCCCGGACTCCAGGCAGCCTGGCTCTTCGGCAGCCGGGCTCGCGGACAGGCCCGGCCGACGAGCGACATCGACGTCGGCGTGCTGATCGCTTCCGCCGAGGTCCCGACTGGCCTGGCCCACTTCGGGCTCGGCGCAGACATCGCCAGTGCGCTGGGACTCCCCGATGGCGCCCTGGACCTGTTGGAGCTGCGCAGCACCTCGCCGCTGATCGCTCACCGGGTCCTCGTCGAAGGTCGACTGCTCGTCGACGCCGACCCCACAGCTCGGGTCGCGTTCCAGGAACGCTCGCTGCACCGGTTCCTCGCCGCGAGGCGGCTCCGGGAGGAGGCGGCCGTCGCCCGGGCGGCTCGCCTGCGGGCCTGATGGGCGTGCCACCGGATCGCTTGAGAATCGATGAGCGGCTGGAGCGCATCGAGGAAGGAATGCGCGGCCTCGCAGAGGCCCGCAGCACGCCGCTCGCCGCATGGCGGACCGACCCCATGCTCCAGGCCGCGACAGAGCGCCGACTCCAGGTTGCGGTCCAGGCCGCCATCGACATCGGTGGTCACCTCATCGCGACCCAGGGCTGGCGCACGGCCGAGACCTACGGACAGGTCTTCGAAGAGCTTGGGAGGCAAGGTGTCCTCGACCGGGAGCTGGTGGGGCGCATGGTCCTGGCCGCGGGGCTGCGCAACCTCCTCGTGCACCAAGACTTGGACCTCGACCTGGATCGGCTGCACGGCACGCTGGGCGGCGCAGAGCGCGACCTGGCTGCGTTGTGCGCCAGCGTCCTGGAGTGGCTGGACCAGATCTCCTGACGGTGAGGGGGGCCTGGCCCGGCTTGCGAGCCGCGAGCG
>CAZFLE010000187.1:0-12811 GCA_964519895.1 uncultured Enterobacterales bacterium
CGGTGAAGTCGCTGGCGTTGGGGAGCTTGGCCTCCCACCAGAGCCACACCTGGGGTGCGGCTTGGGTGCCGGCCCAGGCCCTCACAGCGGTGCCGAGCCGTAGATCGCCGGATCCCCGGACCACCGTGTCATCGGGGAACACAGCCCGGAAGACCTCGTACCGAGCCGAGATGATCACCCCTTCGGCCGGAGCCCACCGTCCTGCGAGACCCAGGTGACCCAGGTCGCGTTCCTCGTCGTAGAAGGGAAGGACCACGCCCATGGCCTGTCCGGCGCCGATCGAGACCGTTGACTCAGCGGTTGCGGGGAGCGGTGAATCGGGCCAGACTGCCGCTTCTGCCGTTCCCGGAGTCAGCCAGATGGCGATCCCCAGCAGCACCGCACCCCGCCATGGGAATCGGTCCGGCTTGCTGACTGGATTCACGCCGGTGTTGGCCTCGTTGACGGAAACTCCCTGAGCACAGTAGATTACCGCAGCCCGTTCACACTTCGCGTCCTTCGCGCGTACCTGGGGCTGACCACTCCTTCTCCGATCGGAGCCAACATGTCCCTCCCCACCCCGTGGCGGACTCTGGCGCTCGCGGTCTGTGCCGTCACCGTCACGACGGCCTGCCCCAACCGCAATGACCTGGACGACACGGGCACACCGTATTGTTCACCCTTTCTGATTGCGGGCGACGATCTGTCGATCACGCTGGGCAACCCGGTGACCCTGTCGATCCTCGATGTCGGCTACGACGAGGGCTGTCAGACCGAGCACACGCTGGTGATCCAGTGGCGCTTCGACGCCATCCCGGCCGGGTCGCTGGTCGACGAGACCGCGCTGTCGATCAACGACACCGAGACCGCGCTGGAGACCGTCTTCCTGCCCGACGCCGTCGGCAGCTACGTGGTCTCGGTCCAGGCCTGTGACGACGTGAGCTGCTCGGACACCGACATCGTGGTGGCGACGGTCAGCCACGGCGACGCCGCACCGACGGCCCTGGCCGGCGACGACGTCGAGGTCCAGGTCGAGGAGCGAGCAGAGCTCGACGGCTCCGCCTCCAACGACCCCGAAGGCGCCGAGCTGGAGTACAGCTGGGCGCTCACCGAGGTGCCGGACTGCTCGGCGCTCAATTCGGACAGCCTGTACAACCAGGGCAGCGCGACCCCCACGATCATCCCCGACTGCGAGGGCCTCTACCTGGTCTCCCTGGTCGTGAGCGACGGCCTCCAGTGGTCCGAGCCGGACTACGTCAGCATCACCGCCTTGACCGGCAACCGGGTTCCGATCGCCGACGCCGGCGATGCCCTGGCCGTGCCGCCGTGCGAGGGCCAGACCGCCACCCTGGACGGCTTCGGCTCCTACGACCCCGACGGCGACGCCCTGACCTATGAGTGGTCGCTGCTGGTGGCCCCGAAGAACTCGACCGCCAACGACGGCAACTTCGACGACACCACCATCGCCAACCCCACCTTCACGTGGGACGAGCCCGGCGACTACACCTTCCAACTCCAGGTCTTCGACGGCGAGTTCTGGTCGGCGCCGGACCTGGTCACCTGGGAGATGGTCGGCCTGGACAAGAACAAGCGCCCGGTGGCCAACGCCGGCGAGGACGAGTCGGCGTCCATGTCCGTCACCTGCAGCTCCTCGGACTACGTCTGGACCTGTGACCCCTGCGAGCCCCAGGACTACGACCTGGACGGCTCGGGCTCCTACGACCCGGACGGCGACGACGTTCGCTTCACCTGGAGCGAGGTCAGCAATGCCTTGGCCATCGAGGCGCCCTACAGCGCCCGCACCGTGGCCTGGACCCCAGAGATCGAGGCCGACTTCGGTGACACCACCAACACGTGGGACGTCAACCTGGACGTGTCCGATTGCGACAAGTCGGACTACGACACGGTCTCCATTACCTTCACCTGTACCGGCTCAAACTAGGCCCGGGAGCTCTCCATGTTGCGCACACCAGTTCTCGCCCTGAGTGCGGCGGCCGGCTTGGTGGCCTGCTTCGGCGGCGGAGACGACTCCGGCCTGGCCACTGTCAACCACCCCCCTGTGGCCGACGCCGGCGCCGACCAGTCCGGTCCAGCCGATGCCGCGGTCGAGCTCGACGGCCGGGCGTCCTATGACCCCGACGCCGACACGATCGCCTTCCACTGGTACTTCGACCACGTGCCGGACGGCTCCAGCCTGGGCGGCGAGGAACGCGCGACGGGTTTTGCCCGCAACGACAGCTCGGACGCCGCTCAGACCTCGTTCACCCCCGACGTCCAGGGCACCTACGTGATCGGCCTGACCGTCAACGATGGCAAGGCCGACTCGGCGGCGGACTTCGCCATCGTGACCGCCGAAGCCCCCGAGGGCCAGCCCATCGCCGTGGCCGGAAACGACGTCACGGCGGCCGTGGGCGACACCGTCACCTTTGACGGCTCGCGGTCCTACGATCCCCACGGCAAGTCGATCACCTACCAGTGGACCATGGTCGAGCAGCCCGACGGCAGCACCGCCACCGTGTCCGACTCCGACAGCGCTGGCGGCTGGTTCATCGCCGATCAGCGCGGCGTCTACGTGGCCAACCTCATCGTCAGCAATGGCCTGAGCCAGTCCAGCCCCGACGCGGTCGTGGTCACGGTCACCGGCGAGGACAACACCCCGACCGCCAACGCGGGCGAGGACCTGGACGCCGAGGACTGCACGAACATCCCCCTCACCGGGACCGCTTCGGCCGACCCCGACGGCGACGCGCTGCAGTACTTCTGGGAGGTCCAGAACGTGCCCGCGGGTAGCCTCGCCAACAACGACAGCTTCTCCGACCGCGCCGCAGCCGAGCCCACCTTCTGGGCCGACGTCGCGGGCGAGTACCAGCTCTCGCTGAGCGTGTACGACGGGGCCAACTGGTCCAACCCGGACCCGCTGCTCCTGATCATCTCCGAGCGCAGCTTCAACACCGATCCCGCTGTGGTCATCGACGTGATCGACACCGTCGACGCCGGCGAGGCCCCCTGCGAGGAAGACGGCTACGTCTACGACTGCGAGGAGTGCGGTGACCAGACGGTCGAGCTGGGCCCCAACGTCACGATCACCGACGCCGATGGCGACCCCTACACCGTGCTGTGGGAGCTCACCGAGGGGGAGGCCACCATCTCCGACGAGACTTCGCTGACCACCAACGTGAAGCTCGAAGACGTCATCCCGACCGAGCCGGCCGTGTGTGACACCTTGGAGTACGAGTTCCGCCTGACGGTCACCGACTGCACAGGCGGCGTGACCAAGGCCAGCACCAGCGTGCGCGTCCAGTGCTGCGGCACCGACGCCAGCGAGACCACCGGCACCGGGTCCTGATCGGGCCCCTGGGGCTCCTCGTCGCGGTCGCCCTGGCCGCTGAGCCCGCTGCGGACCTCCAGGTCCTGCCCCTGCCCTGGCTCGACGGCCCCTGTCAGGATCCGCGCTACCCCCGTCTGGCCGGCGAGTGGGCGGTCGGCTGTGGGCCCTCTGGGCGCGTCGACCGGGCGCTCCACCTGGCCACCCGACGCACGGTGGCCCTCGAAGGCGGCGCCGTGTCCCCAGGGGTCGCCCCCGGGGTCGTCTATGCGCCGACCCGGGACCACGGCCTGTGGCGACTCCCCAGCGGCGAGACCGACCCCCAGGCGCCCCTGGTGCCCCTGGCCGGCATCGCCCCGCCGGCGACCGATGGGGACCGCGTGGCTCTGGCGTTGGCCGATGGCCTGCAGCTCTTTCGGTTGGACGAGCGCATCCGCCACACCTGGGATGCGTCCCCTGCGCCGTGGTACCCGCCGGCCCTGGACGGAGAGCTGGTGGCCTGGGTCACCCGCCAGGACGGCTCCGAGGACATCTGGGCACTGGTGGACGACCAGGCGGTGCCGGTCGCGACCACCGCCGCCCACGAGCGCCACGTGGCGGTGTCCGGAGACCTGGTGGGCTGGGTCAGCGACGACGGCGTGCACACCTGGGATGCACGGACCGGTGCCCGGCAGGCGTGGCCCACCGACGCCCACACCACCCGGCGCCTGAGCTTGCATGATGGCGTGGCTTGTTGGGAGGCATGGAACGGCGTCGACGTGGACGTGGCTTGCAGCGACGGGGTGCGCTGGGGCGGCGAGGGTCACCAGCGCTCGCCGGATCGGCAGGGCGGTCAGCTGCTGGTGATGGACCGGGGCCGCGCCCTGCTCCTGGTGCTGCCAGAGGCCCCGTCCACCGGGCCCTGACGGGCCTGGCTGGACCTGGGGAGGGGATCGGGGGACCATCCGTCCATGACGAGAGCGCTCCTGGGCCTGTTGGTGGTCACCGTGGGGCTCACGGCCGCTGTGCTCCAGGAGGGCCAGCCCTGGACCAGCGAAGCCGCGGTCCGAGCGGTGCGAGGCCTGTGTGGCGCACTGCTCTGGGGGGCGAGTGCGACCGGGTTGGGCGGGGCACTGCTGGCGCGACCCGGGCGGCCCGTGGGGGCCATCGCCGCGGGGGCGTGCGGGCTGGGCGTCTTCGGCCTGATCCTGCTGCCGGTGGTGGGCCTGGGGCTCCTGGGCCCCGTCAGCCTGGGTGTGCTGCTGGTCCTGGGGCTGTCCGGCTGGGTCCGACGGCCGACGCTGCTCCTGCCCCAGACGTCCATCGTGGTCGTGCTGCTGCTGGCGGCGTGGTCGGTGCCGGGCCTGTTGGACGCGCTGTCGCCGCCCGTGGACACCGACGAAGTCTACCAGCACCTGGCGCTGCCGCGGCTGATGTGGGAGCACGGAGGCCTGGTCGGTGGCTTCTTGCAGCCGGACGGCTCGCGACCGCTGCCCGTGCATATGGTGTGGACGGCCGCGTCCTGGGCCGGGGGCGAGGCGGCCCCCAAGCTGCTGCACCTGCTGTGGGCCATCGCCCTGGCCCTCAAGGTCGGCGACCTGGCCCAGCGTCGCGCAGGTCCAGAGGCCGGCGCCCTGGCCGTCGCGCTGCTGCTCGGCAGCTACACGTTCGTGAGGGAGCTGGGGCTGGCCTACAACAATCTCCCGGCGGCGCTGTGGGTGCTGCTGGCCCTGGACGCTGCGCTCGCGTTGGAGCCGGACGACACCGGCGGCCTGGGGTCGCCCCGGGGCAGGCTGGCGTTGTTCGCCGGCATGGCTCTGGCCTGCAAGTACACCTCCGCCGGCGCGGTTTTGGGCGTGTTCCTGGTGGCCTGGCACCGCCTGGGCTGGGCCAGGGTGGGCACGATGGCCGTGCTGACCGCGACGGCCCTGGCCTGGGTGGTGCCCTGGTGGCTGCGCAACGCGGCCGAGGGCCTGCACCCGCTCTTTCCCTACCTGGGCTGGCCAGAGGACGTGCCGCTCACCTTCATGTTTCCTGAGAAATACGGCGTGGGGCGGGCGCCTCTGGACTTCTTGTGGCTCCCTTGGAACGCGACCGTGGCTGCGCGAACGGACACCTTTGCCTTCCTGGGTCGAATCACACCCGCCGCGTTGGCCCTGGCTCCCGTGGCGGTCCTGGCAGGGTTCCGGCGCCGGGACCCCGTCCTCCTCGCCGCACTCGTGGCTGGGGCGGCTTGGGCTGCGGGCCCCCACTGGCTGCGCTATCTGCTGCCCGCCGCCCCGGTCCTGGTGGTGTGCGCTGCCGATGGCGTCGCGACGCTGGGTCGGCTGGGTCGGTCCGGCGCCTGGATGGTCTGGTGGCTCGGGCTGCCCGCGAACCTGGGTCCCTGGCTCGCGGACGTGGTGGACCGGGCCCCGGCGGCGGTCGGCGCCGAGGCCCGCGATGAGCTGCTGGCCCGGCGTGTGCACGGCTATGGCGCCGTTCGCTGGGTCAACGAGCACACCCCCCAGGACGCCCCGGTGGCGCTGTTGTTCGCCTGGCCCACCCTGTACGTGGACCGCCCCTCGCTGCTCGGATCGGTCGAGGACCACATCCCCAGTCGGTACCTGATGCTGCGGCACGGCCCCGGGGCGCTGGCGCACCTGCAGAGCCTTGGGGTCACCCACGTGCTCGCCAACCGCGTGCGGTTCCTCAAGAAGGCGTACCCCTTCCTGAGCGACGAGGCGTTCGAGACGGCCTTCGAAGCACCTGCCCGTGACCTGGAGCAGGCCCTGCTGGCGGACGGCGTGCTGGTGTACGAGGAGGGGCGCTTCGGCGTGTGGCGGATCGATGGGCGCTGAGACGAGCCGGGCGCGGCGAGTGGGGAGTTGGGGCCTTGACCTGGCCGTCGTGGTGCTCCTGTTGGCGATCCGCTGGTCTGCCCAACAGCGGGGAGCGCCGGATGCCGAGGTGCTCGGCCTGGGGGATCTGCCCAGCTGGTGGTGGCAGGTGGGCTCGCTCCACGACTGGCTCCTGGCCGGCCCAGACGCCGGCAACTGGGCGGCCAACGCCCGGGCCTGGCTCGAGGGACACCCCCTCGATGTCCATCGGATGCCGGTCTACACCTACCTGGCGGCTCTGGGTGGCCGGGTGGCCGGAGACGTGGTCTTCGGCGGTCACCTGATGAACCACCTGCTGAGCGCCCTGGTGCCGCTGGCGACCTATGCCCTGGGACGTCTGACCAGCACCCGGGCGGTGGGGCTGGGGGCGGCCTTGCTGATCGCCTGGAGCCCGGAGCTGGTCAACAACAAGCTCAACTACGGCGTGGACCCGACCCTGCAGCTGTCGGTGCTCCTGTTGGGGCTGGCCACCTGGCTGGCGATGACCCGGGGCTGGGGCTGGGCGGTGGTGGCGGGGGTCGTCGCGGGCATCACGGCCGGCAGCCACTACCTGGGGCTCCTCTTCCCGGTGCTTGCGGTCTTGGGGGTGCTCCTGCACCGGCGCAGCTGGCGCATCCGCTGGCTCGGGCCCGTGGTTGTCGCGGCGGCCTGTGCGCTCACCTGGCAAGGGCTCACGGCGCCCTATGACGGCCTGACCCTCGAAGGGGTCGCCAACGTCTATGCCGAAGGGGTGGCCGGCTCTGACGGACGCACCAGTGGGGGCGCGCTGTCCACGTCCGACGCCATCGCCCTGGTCTGGTCCCGGGCGCACAACGCGCCGGCCCTCGCCGTCCAGCGGGGACTCCGGGGCTTGAACCTGACCGCGGTGCCTTGGGGCCTGCTCGTCGCGCTGTTCTACCTGGGGGTCGTGGCCCCGGGTCTGCGCCGTGAGGACGGCTTCCGGTGGGGTTGGGACTGGCGCTCGGCGGCGCTCCTGGTCGGGTTCATGGGCCCGCTGATGGCCCTTGAGGCAGCCCGGGCCCCGGACCGCTACGCGCTCTTCTCCCGACCCTTCCTGTACCTGGCGGTGGTCCGCGGGCTGTGCACGCCGGCGGCTTGGGTCGAGCGGTGGTCGCGGGGGCGCTGGCCGCGGTGGCCTCCTGGGGTGCTCGGCGTCGCCCTGGTGGGCGCCCTTGCGGGTCTCTACCAGGGGCCGTTCACGGCGCTGTGGACCTTGTCGCCCCCAGTCGAGAAGGGCTTGATGGAGCGGCGGACCGGGGACGCGGTGCTCGAACACTTTGGGCCCGGGGGCTCGGTGGTCACCCCGTCCCAGGCGGTGCCCTTCCTGTCTCGCCGTCAGAGCTGTCCTGGCACGCCCTGTGCCCGGGGGGGCGGGGCTGAGCTGGTCGAGTGCATCGAGCGCGTGCTCCAGAGCTGCCCCGGCGACGGCCCGCTTCCCTACCTCATCACGCGGTCGGACACGGCGGGGATCGGGGACCAGCCCATGCCGGACCTGGACGGCCTGGTGGCCGAGCACTTCGAGCGGGTGGGCACCTTCAAGAGCCGCGAGGCGACGCTGAAGCTGTACAGCGTGGACCGGGTCGCACTGAACCGGCTGGCGGCGGGCCTGCGCTGAGAGATAGCTTGGGTCCCATGCTGATCCTGATGCTCATCGCCTGCGAGGACGTCGTCGAGGCCCCTGAAGACCTCGACGGCCTCATCACCTTCACCTGGTCGGCCTTCGACGGCGAAGCCCAGGCCCTCAACGACGCCCTCACAAACCTGGAGGCTGTGGCTGGCTGGTCCACGCTGACCGAGGTCCAGGACGGCACGGTCAGCGACCTGACGGCCGACGACATGGCCCTGGTCGGCCTGGACGACGCCGACGTGGCGGCCACGTCCGGGGTTTGGATGCTCAACCAATTCGACTGTGACTTCGAGCACTACGAGGACATCCTGCTGTACCAGCAACAGGACGAGCTCTTCGACATCTACGACGGGTATCAGCGCACCTTCACGGGGGACGAGAGCGGCTACCGGGCGGGGGACGAGACCCACCTCACCTGGACGGTCGACTACGACTCCAAGGTGTTGGCCGAGGCCTACTCCACGGTCCTGAACGAGGAGATCCGCCGGTTCACGACCGAAGACCACGGCGACGTGCTCATGGTCCGCCGGGCGATGCCAGAGCCGGTCGTCTTCGAAGACGAGACCGACACCACGTGGAACCAGGACTACACCATCCGCACCTTCTGGGAGCGTGCCGACGGGGAGCTGGTGCACCTGTACGGCATGTGGCGGGACGTCTGGATCAGCGATCTGCTGAACGCGGACAACGAGGGCATCCAGCGGCAGCTGCTGGACGGGCTCTACGACCTGGACGTGGACGCCGCCGAGCACTGTCTGAACGGCACGCCCTGATCTCAGGCGCGGGCCGCCGCCCAGACGGCGACCAGGCTCCGTCCCAGGTTCCGCACGCCGCGCAGGCCGCCGTGCATCGACGTGCCAGCGTCGCGCTCGGCCATGGCCACCGGGACCTCGGTCAGGCGCATGCCACGGCGGGTGGCCCAGACGCGGATGTTGGCGTCGGCGACCGCGATCGGGAAGCTCTCGGCACAGAGGGTCTGGGCGGCGGGGCCCAGGGCCCAGAAGCCGCTGGTGACGTCGGCGGCGTCGACCCCGGCCAGGCGGACCGACGCGGACAAGAGAGCGTTGCCGGCCCGACGGGAGAGCGGGCCCGGGCTGTCCGTGCCATCCCGGCTGCCGATGGCCCAGTCGGCCCCTTGCAGTGCCAGCAGCAGGTCCGGTGCAGCCTCGGGCGGGTGCTGGCCGTCGGCGTCGAGCTGGATCACCGCGTCGAAGCCCAGCGCCGCCAGGTGGCGGTAGCCGCTGGCGAGGGCCGCGGCGTAGCCCGTGCCCTGGGGTGTGAGCACGGTCGCACCGGCTGCGTCGGCGATGGCAGCGGTGGCGTCGGCGCTGTGGTCGTCCACCACGAACAGGTCGGCGGCGGGCAGTGCATCTCGCACCCTGCGCAGGGTCCCGCCGAGCGACGCGGCCTCGTCCCGGGCCGGCACCAGGACGGCGATCCTCATTCGGTCGCGACCGCGACCTCGTACCCCAGGTCCGCGACGGCGGCGACGAGCGCGTCGGCCGTGGCGGTGTCCGGCGCCACCACCACCTCGGCGGTGCCGTCTTCGTGGCTGACGGCGGCGGCGGTGACGCCGTCGACGGCCTCGAGCGCTGCGGTGACCTTGGCGCTGCAGGCGCCGCACTTCATGCCGCTGACGCTCAGGACCACGGTGGTGGCCGTGGGCTCGGCCTGGGCGGCTTCGACTTGTTCAGCGTCGGATTCGGCTGAGGGGTTGGCCATCGTGCACTTCTCGTCGGTGCACTTCTCGTCGCCTTCACAGGCCTGGGCGGGGTTCACAGCCAGAGCGGCGAGGGTCAGGATCCACATGGGGCCTCCGCGGAAGAGTGTGGGCAGCTTAACCGTCAAAGACCCCCCTCATGTTCCTCTTGTTGATCGCTTCCTCGACCCTCGCGGGGCCGCCGGCCGTCGAGCTGGCAGGGCACTGGACCGCCTTCCAGGGCGCTGCGCGGGGCACAGCCCGGCTGGCGCTGCCGGACTTCAGCGCCGACGAGTGGGCCACCGTGGCCCGGGGCGACGTCGTCAAGCGGCGCATCCGGGGCGAGGTCGGGGTCTCGGGCGCGACGGTGGACCGCATCGTGGCGATGGCCTGGGTCGCGCACCCGATCGAGCAGGTCTGGATCGGCGTGCTCGACGACGTGCACGCGTCCCTGGTCGACGGGCTGACCGAGCGCCAGCTGCCGGGCACCACACCGACCCACAAGGTCCTGTACCAGGCGCTGGACCTGCCCTTTCCGATCAACGATCGGCACTGGGTCCTCCAGATCGACAGCAACCAGGCCCTCCACGGCGCCACGGGGGCCTGGGAGCGCTCGTGGTCCCTGGACCCGCGGGGGGTGGGGGCTCTGGTCGACGTGGACCCAAGCGTGCGCTTGTCCGTGGACGACGCGGTCTGGACCCCCGAGAACGATGGCGGCTGGCTGATGGTGCCCGTCCCAGGCCAGGGCACCCTGGTCGTGTACCAGGCCCGCACAGACATCGGCGGCATCATCCCCGACGACCTGGTGACCCGCTACGCGATGAACCAGCTCGACGAGATGGTCGCCCAGACCCGCGCACTCGCGGAGCGGGCGCCTCGGCACTACGTCAGCAACCACTACCTGATCCACGCCCCGGACGGCGCCCCGGTGCCGGTCTGGTGAGCCGGGAACCTCGGGGCTTGGCCGTTGTCAGACGACCTCTCCCGGCAGGTCCCCATGTTCGCGCTCATCCTTTCCCTGACCGTCGCCCCCACCGCCGAGGCGGTCGACCCGCCCGTCGGCTGCTTGCAGGACCTGAATCAGGTCGGCCTGGCCATGGACCCGCGCTCCCGGTCGCCGCTGGTCGTCGTGCGCAAGGAGGCCCGTCGCATCCAGCTCTTCGAGCGGGACCAGCCCTTCCTGCTGGACGGGCAACCCGCCTGTTGGCAGATCGGCCTGGGAGGAGAGCCCGAGGGGGACAAGGCCGTCCGGGGAGACAACCGCACCCCCGAGGGGCTGTACCGAACCTCGGACAAGCCCTGGAGCAACTTCTACGGGGCCATCGCCGTGCACTACCCCAACCGCGATGACGCCGACGGAGGCCTGGCCGTCGGCTTGTTGTCCGACGACCAGCACGGTCGCATCCTCGCCGCCCTGGCCGAGGGCAAGAAGCCGCCCCAGACGACCCGCATGGGCGGCGAGATCCTGATCCATGGCGGTGGAGGGCAGAGCGACTGGACCCTGGGCTGCATCGCCATGGCCGATGCCGATCTGGACCTGCTGAGGGCAGCGCTGCCGGCGGACAAGCGCTTCGACCTGCTCATACTTCCTTAGCGAGGCGAGTCAGGTGAACCTGGCGAGGCTGAACCGGTGCGGCACGCCGGTGCTGTCGCCGGTCAGCAGGCCCTGGGCCACCGCATGCCCGGCTCGCAGGGCGAAGGACCAGTCGGCGCCGCCGTAGCCCACACAGGCGACCTGGCGGGGGTGGCCTGGGAGGGGCCCCAGCAGCGGCAGGCCGTCACAGGTGAAGGCGGCGATGCCGGCCCAGGCGTGGGACACGGTCTGGCCCGGCCACAGCCGGTCGAACATGCCCCGGAGCTTGGCGTCGACGGCCGGGCTCAGGGTGTGCTCGTCGGTCTCGCCGACCTCGAGGTGGGGGGTGGCCCAGCGACAGCCGGTCAGGCTGAGTGGGCCGTCCGGGTTGCGCCAGAAAGTCAGGTGGCCGTGCTGGGCGTGGCCGTGGGGCTGCCACGCAGGCACGCCCGGGTCGCTCCCGGCCACCGACTGGATGCGCACGGGCCAGACCACGTCGGCGAAGTCGGGGTGGAGCCGCTGACAGGCCGCTCCGGCGGCCCAGACCACCACCTGGCTGGACAGGGAGCGCCCCGCCAGGTGCACGGTGAGCTCATCGGCCTCGTCCACACGGACGACCCGATGGCCCGTGTGCAGGCGGGCACCCTGCGCAGCCGCCAGGTCGGCCAGTCGGTGCAGCGCCGACGCTGGAATCACCGACGCCTCCTCGCTGAGCAACAGGCCGCCGCCCAGCCCTACTGCCCCGGTCTCGTCGCGGACCAGAGACGGTTCCACCGGCGTGGCCTGGACCCCAAGCTGGGCCAGCAGGTGTGCGCTGGCCGTCAGGTCCTGGTCCTCGCCGGGCATGCCCGCGGCGTACACCCCCCCGGTGGGCGCGGCGTCGAGCCAGTCCCGGGACAGCGCCAGGTTGGCGCGGGTGAAGGCGAACAGGCCTCGGGTGTCGTCGTGGCCCAGGCCCGCGACCAGGCGGTTGGGGTGCTCGACGGTGCCGAGAGCCACCGCGCCGGCAATTCGCGCGGCGAAGCCAAGGCCGAAGTCGTCGCGGGCCTCGAGCAACACCACATCTGTGCCGGCCTGGGCCAGGCACAGGGCGGTGGCCAGTCCCGAGGGGCCCCCTCCGATGACGATCACGTCGGCACGGTCCGGGGCCGGGGAGCCGTAGGGCGCCGGCCGGGGGACGGCCCAGGGTGCGCTCACCGGCCCACACCCGGCCCTTCGGCAGGCCTCCTGCAACGGTCTGCGGTCACTGGCATCGTCGGCAGAATACAGGGCGAGTCATGACCCACGAACTGGTGCTCTACAAGTACGATGCGTGCCCCTACTGCCACCGAGTCCAGAGCTGGCTCGACGGTCGGGACGTGCCGGTTGTCTTTCGCGACACCCGCCAGGACCCCCAGGCCCGCGAGGAGCTGCTGGCGCTGACCGGGCGCACCCAGGTCCCCTGCCTAGTCATCGACGGCACGCCGATGTTCGAGTCCGATGACATCGTGGACTGGCTCCAGGACCACTATGGCGAGCCGGTACCAGCCGGTCGAACGGCCGGCCAGCCCCGCGCACCACAGCCCCGGTCGCTGGGTCGACGGGCCCGCATCCTGCGTCGGCTGAAGCGCGGCTGACCCCGGTTACTGCTCGCAGAATGTCGGGGTGCCGGCTGCGGTCGTGCACATGGCCAAGGCCCGCTGGGGGTTCTGCCCACTGGCGTAGGCGTAGTCCAGCCACTCCTTGGCGTACTGCTTGGTGTCGTTGCGCC
>CAZFLE010000188.1:0-12606 GCA_964519895.1 uncultured Enterobacterales bacterium
GCACCGCCGACTGCTTCGACACCGAGGAGTGCGACGGCCTGGACAACGACGGCGATGGCTCGGTCGACGAAGGCTTCGACGCCGACTCAGACGGCACCGCCGACTGCTTTGACACCGAGGAGTGCGATGGTCTGGACAACGACGGCGACGGCAGCGTCGACGAGGACTTCGCCACCGACACCGACGGCGACGGCGTCTACGACTGCCTCGACACCGAGGAGTGCGACGGCGTCGACAACGACGGCGACGGCAGCGTCGACGAGGGCTTCGACGTCGACGGCAACTACATCCCCGACTGCTTCCAGGAAGAGAAGTGCGACGGCGCCGACAACGATCTGGATGGCCAGACCGACGAGGGCTTCGACGCCGACGGCGACGGCATCGCCGACTGCTTCGACGACTGCGAATTCGTCCTGGACTTCGACTCTGCCCCAGATGGCACCGCCGTGCAGCGCGGCCAGGACCTGGCCGACCTCTACGCGGACATCGGCATCGTGATCGAGACCCTGTCCTACGACGAGTCCACAGTGGGACTGGGCGTCGCCTTCGACTCCAGCAACCCGACCGGCGGCGACGATGACGAGGGAACGCCCAATGAGTTCTTCGGCGGGCCCGGCGTCGGCGCGGCGGGGGCCTACAGCAATGACACCGCCCTCGAGATGACCCTGATCAAGGACGAGAAGGAGACCGACAAGAACGGCGACGGCCTGGTCGACAGGCCGGACGATGACTCGGATGGCGCCGTCTTCTACTTCCACCTGGACGTGCCGACCTGCGTGTCGTCGCTGGACGTGGTCGACGTGGACGCCCACGAAGGGCCCGCCGATGTCTACGTCTACGACGAGACCGGCGCCGAGCTGGACCACTTCGAGGCCGAGGGCCTGGGCGACAACTCGGTGGAGTCAGTACCCATGTCCATCTGCGACGTGAGCACGATCAAGGTCATCTTCGAGAGCTCCAGCGCCATCGGCGAGGTCCGGCTGTGTGTCGAAGAGGAGACCTGCGACGGCCTGGACAACGACTACGACGGCGACGTGGACGAAGGTGTGAGCTGCCTCGAGGAGTGCCCGATGCTCCTGGACTTCGACACCGACGACACCGGCGCGGCCATCGAGGCGGGTCAGGACCTGAGTGACGTCTACGCCGGGTACGGCGTGACCCTGGTGACGTGGAACACCCAGGACATGTCGAGCACCGGCCTGGGCATCGCCTTCGACTCCAGCAACCCCACCGGCGGCGACACCGACCTGGTGACCCCCGGCTACGGGACCGGCAACACGTCGTCCCAGGACAACCTGCTGATCAGCGCCGAAAACTTCGTGGACGGGGACGGGGACGGGCTGATCGATGACCCCGACGACGACGCCAATGGCGCCTGGTTCGAGTTCTTCTTCGACGAGCCCACCTGTGTCTTCGAGCTCACCCTGATCGACATCGAGGACAGCGAGGCCCCGGCCGACATCCTGTTGTTCGACGACACCGGCGCCATCGTCAACTGGGTCCAGGGCGGCGGGCAGGGAGACAACTCCGTCGAGACGGTGGCTGTCGACACCTGCGGTGTGTCGGAGCTGATGGTCGACATCTACGGCTCAGGCGCCATCGATGACCTGCTCATCTGTGTCGGTGGCGAAGAGGAGACGGCGGGCGACGGCGTGGACAACGACGGCGACGGTCAGGTGGACGAGGCCTGATCAAGGCGTCGGTGGCTCCGGCGGTTCCTCTGCCGGGGGCGGCTCTGCGAGTCCGTCTACGTCGACGGGCTTTGCCAGCGGCGTGCCGTCAGGACGGGTGAAGCGCAGCATGTCTTCGGGTTTGTAGCGGCGGGCCAGGGTCTCGATCTTGGCCATCGTGCGCTTCACGGCGCCCGAAGCGAACCTCGAGGCTGGACCCGCTGGCAGGGAACCGCCCGGGTCGGTCCAGGTGAAGTATTCGACCAGAGTCAGGTTCTCGGACAGAGGGATCAAGGTCCAGCCGGCCCAGGTCCAGTTCACGGGCTCCGCCTCCTTGAGGTGACGCTTGACGGCCTTGCCCTCCAGCAGGCTCGCGTTGGTGGCGTTCTCGGCGCAGGCCTCCCAGATCCGGCCTTCGGACGCGGCGAAGATCTCCTGGCCGGCGTTCTTGCGGATGATCCACCAGCGGTCGGCAAAGGGTCCCGGCAGGCTCATCTTCTGGAAGACGTGGCGACCGTCCTTGTGGGGCTCGCCCAGGAAGACCTCGGACACGGTGACGGGGAGCGTGCCCGGGTAGGACTCCTCGTCGTTGACAGCCATCCACATCTGCTCGGCGGGCAGGTTCACGATGGCCAGGCCCCAGGCCTTGGCGACTTCGTGCCCCTCGTTGATCAGGATGCCGGACTGGATGCCGTTCTTGGGCACAGCCCGGTAGGCCGTCGCGGGGATGCGAGGGGCGGCCTTGCAGGCTCGGTACTTGCGGAAGGGCTGGACCTGGTTCAGGACCGGCTTGAGTTCCGCATAGGTCACCTTGTTGGCCGTTGCCGAGATCTCGGTGGTCCGGGCCGGTCCGACGCTCGGGCCTTCGCCAGTGGTCTCACGCTCCCCCCGGCGGTCCGTGATCGGAGGGTCCGGGTCTGTCAGGTCCCGGATCAGGTTGGGGTAGTTCTCGTGCACGAGCCAGGCGCCCAGGCCCACCACGAACACCACGACGATCCACCGGTTCGTGGGCTTGCGGACGCGGAGCTCCACGAAGCCGTCGGAGTCGGTGTCGCCCTGGTCGCCCGTCATGCTGGCCGCAGTGTACCCCGTCAGGTCTGGGCCTCTGGGACCCGCGGATTCTCGATGCCGGCCTCTGCAAAGGTGGTCATCTCGCGCTGGGTCCGGGCTGCAGCCTCGACGAGGGAGGCGGCGAGGGCTGCGCCAGAGCCTTCACCCAGGCGCATGCCCAGGTCCAGCAGCGGCTCCAACCCCAGTGCTTCCAGGATCGGTCCGTGGGCCGGCTCGGCGGACAGGTGACCGGCGACCAGGAAGTCGCGCAGCCCAGGATCCCGCCTGACCGCCACGAGCGCCGCCACACCCGTGATGAAGCCATCCAGGATGACCAGAGCCCGTCGCTCTGCCGCTGCCTCGATGGCACCGACGAGCCCCGCCAGCTCGAAGCCTCCCAGGTGCTGCAGCACCCGGGTCGGATCGTCGAGCTGGTCCCGGTGCAGCGCCAGCGCACGATCGACGACCTGGGCCTTGTGGGCTCGGGTGCCCGGCCCTACGCCGGTTCCCGGTCCTACGCTCTCGGTCCCGGACCGGCCGAGCAGAGCGGCTGCCATGGCTGCAGCGGCCGTGCTGTTGCCGATGCCCATCTCGCCGAGCGCCAGGACGTCGAGCTCGGGCAGTTCGCGTACCAGCTGGCGACCCGCTTCGATGGCCTGCTCGACCTGGTCCGGTGTCATGGCGGCCGTCTGGGCCAGGTTGCGGGTCCCCAGGGCGACCTTGTGGTGAGCCAGGCCTGTGGCGTCGCCGAAGTCATGGGCGACCCCCAGGTCCGCGATGCGCAGGGAGAGTCCCCCCTGGCGGGCGATGGCATTGACCGCGGCACCGCCCGCGATGAATTGGTAGACCATCTGAGCGGTGAGGTGGGGCTTGTAGGCACTGACCCCCTCGACGGTCACGCCGTGGTCCGCAGCCATCAGCAGCAACCACCGGTGCTCACAGCGCGGCCGGGCACAGCCCTGGAGAGCGGCCAGCTGAAGGGCGACCTGTTCCAGACGGCCCAGGCTGCCCGGGGGCTTGGTGAGCTCGGCCTGGCGCGCGATGGCCGCGGCCGGCACCGCGACCGGGCTGCCAGCACGGGGCCGCGGGGGGAGGGGAGAGAGGGGCTGGTCCGAAGGGGGCTGTGCCCAGCGATCCTGGAAGACCACCTCCTCGAGGGCGAGCCGCCTGCGCCAACCCACCGACTGCAGCAGAGGCTCGTCGGGGAATTCGATCGGGGTGCCGAGGGTGAGGTAGGCCACCGGGATGACGTGCTCGGGGATGGAAAAGAGCGCGCGAATGGCGGCGGGCTCCATGATGCTCATCCACCCGACGCCGACGCCCTCTGCACGAGCCGCCAGCCACAGGTTCTGGACCGCGAGGCAGGTGCTGTAGACGTCGGTCTCGCGGATGTGCGACCGGCCCAGCACGTGGGGTCCGCCCCGCCGGGTGTCGCAGGTCACGAGCAGGTTCAGGGGGGCGTCCAGGATGCCTTGGAGCTTCAGCGACATGTAGGTCTGCCTGCGGTCGCCTTGGTGAAGCTCCGCGGCCTGGGCATTGCAAGCGAGGAAGTGGGCGTGCACCTGGGTGCGCAGGTCCCGGTCCGCGATGAGGAGGAAGTTCCACGGCTGCATCAAGCCCACGGATCCGGCCCGGTGGGCCGCGTCCAGGATGCGGGTCAGGACGTCGGGCGGCACCGGATCCGGGGTGTAGGAGCGGATGTCGCGGCGCTCGTGGATGGCGCGGTAGACCGCGTCACGCTCGGCCGGAGAGAACGCCTTCCAGCGGGCCACTACAGGGCCTCGTCGGGGAGCTGGAAGACGTCGCCCCAGAGGCTCTGGCCCCCGTCGATGCCGAAGACCTGGCCGGTGATGAAGTCTGCGGCCGGGCCCAACAGGTAGACCGCCAGGGCGGCGACCTCGTCCGGCCGGCCGAGCCGCTTCACGGGCGTGGCCTGGCGACCCAGCTCCAGGACCTCCTCGCCGTACTGCTTGGTGCCGCTCGAACGGATGACGCCAGGCGCGATGGCGTTGGTCCGCACCCCACGGGACGCCCACTCCACGGCGATGGTCTTGGTGAGGTTCTCGACCCCGGCCCGGGCTGCACCGGTGTGGACCATGCCGGGGAAGCCGCGGGAGACCTGGGCCGTGATGTTCACGATCCGGCCGCCTTGTTGGGGCAGCATGGCCTTGTTGGCCACCGCGTGGATGAAATTCCAGGTGCCGAGCAGGTTGTTGCGCACCACCGCAGAGAAGCCCCGGGGGGAGATCAGGTGCGCGGGCGAGGGGAATTGGCCCCCGGCGTTGTTCACGAGGCCGTCGATGCGCCCGAAGCGGGCGAGCACGCCGTCGACGAAGGCGTCGATCTGCTCGGTGTCCCGGATGTCGCAGCCCAGGTGGAAGGTGTCGACACCCAGTGCTTGCAGCTCCTGGGTGGCCGACTCGAGCTTCTCGACGGTGCGCCCGCAGATGGCGATCCGCGCCCCCAGGCTGCCGGCCTGGCGGGCGATCTCCAGCCCGATGCCGGAGCCGCCGCCGGTGATCACGACGACCTGATCCTGCAGCAGTCCAGCGCGGTAGATGGTGTGCACGTGCCCTCCGAGGGGCCCCCTGTAGCGCTGCCACGGCTATGCTGCGACCCCACGCGGAGGCGATCCTGAGCGGCTGGCTGCTGACCCTGACGGCGCTCCCCGGTGACCCGATCCTGGCGGTCCCGATCGCCGACACCCGGTCCCCTCTCTCCAGCATCGTGCTGCGCTTCGACCCCGAGACGACCCTGGATCTTGGGGTCGGCCAGGCCATCGATGCCAACATGGGCGCGGCCCTGGCATTGCTCGGCGCCCAGCGAGGGGACCTGTCCCTACAGCTCTCGATCGCGGCGTCGGTCCACATGGGCTTTGAGGCGGATGCGGCGCTGACCTTTGGCCTGCGGACCTTTGACGGCTGGTTCGCGCTTCCCCTGGATCTGCGGCAGGGGCCGTGGTCTGCGCGCATCGCCTGGGTGCACGTCTCGGCCCACTACGCCGACGGCATCCGCAACAACGACGAGCTGCCCCCGGATCGCGGCAGCTACAGCCGAGAGGCCCTGACCCTGTTGGTGAGCCGCGAGGTCGGTCCGGGTCGGGTCTACGGGGGCGGTCACGGGAGCTACCACACAGTGCACGACGAGGCGCCGTGGATGCTCCAGCTAGGCACCGAGGTCCAGCCGGACCGAGCGCGGGGGCCCTTTGCAGCCTTCGACCTCAAGCTCCACCAGGAGCATGGCTGGCAGCCGACGCTTGCGGCCCAGGTGGGCGGGCACGCCACCGGCCCTGCGGGGCGCTTCCGACTGGCCTTGGCGGCCTATGCAGGCAAGGACGACACGGGCAAGTACCTGGGCCAGGACGAGCGCTATGTGGGGCTGGTGCTCGGCTTCGACACAACCGGGCTACTCGCCCGCTGACGCCGGGTCTTGCTGGGCAGGCTCGGTGGCGGGCTGCTCGGTAACGTCCGGTAGCTCGCCGACCACCACCTCGCGGTGTTTCGTGCGCCAGGTGTACTCCGCGCTGCAGTCGCCCATGCTGGTGAAGATGAGGACCACGTCGTCGCCCCACCAGGCGGTCTGATCGAACCCGGTCTTGCTGCGCCGGCCTTCGCCGTACATCTCGATGAACACTTCAAGCAAGGTGCTGCAGTGGATCAGGTCCTCGCTGAGCAGCTCCACGCTGAAGAGCTGGTCGTCTCGGAAGCGGTAGACGATGCGCTCCACGGTCGCGGCACCGACCAACAGGTACTCGCTGCCCTTGGCATAGGCTCGCAGGCCCAGGGCCTTGTCGTCCCACTTCTTGCGTCGCTTCAGGTCCTCGAAGTCCTTGCGGGACTTGCCCATGGTGGCATTCCTGAAGCCGTTGTCCCGGGACAGGCGTGCGCTGACCGCCGCGTCGGCGGGCATGTCCGGGAGCGCCTGTGGGGCGGGTTCGGAAGGGGCCTGGGGGGTTGGTGCGGCGGCGGGCGTTGGCTCGGGGGGGGCCTCGCCGCAGGCGAACATCGTCGCGAGCACGGCCACGGCAGTCGACATCATCACTGGGCCTTGGTGGTGCAGCGCCTGAAGCGGCTGCTGCACTTGATGACGATCCCTGCACCCGGGCTGACCTGGACCTGGCCGGCGTTGATCGGGTCCTGGTCGAGAAAGGTCGCCTGGATGCTGTAGGAACCCGCGGGCACGCTGCCGCTGGCCTTGCGCCGCTTGCCACTCGGCGACACCAGCTCGACCTTGAGGGCGTCGCCGGTCAGCGTGACCACACCGCTCTTGGTCTTGCTGGTCTTGGTCGACGACTTGGGCTTGGTCTCGGACTTGGGCTTGGTCTCGCTCTTGGGCTTGGTCTCGGGCTTGGTCTCGGTCTTGGGCTTGGTCTCGGTCTTGGACTCGGACTTGGCCTTGGTCTCGGTCTCGGTCCCGGTCTTGAGGTCGGCCTCGGGCACGGTGAGCTGGTCTGGCCCGGCATCCGTGTTGGGCTCACCGCTGGTCTCGATCCCGGTGACGTCGTCCGGCCCTGCCGGCGTGGCGGGCTCAGTCGCTGCGTCCGCGGGGGTGGGCCGCACCGCTGGGGACATGGTCTCAGCCGCCTTGGCGGTGACCGGTGCCTTCGGCTGCGAGGCGGGTGCAGGTCCTCGACCCGGGCCGGTCAGGGCCCACCAGGTCCCGACGCCGAGCATGCCCAGGCCGGCCACCAACCCGCCGGGGATCAGCCACCACGGCCGCCGGGGGGAGACGCCACGCTCGCCTTCGAGCTCGCCCAGCTCGAATTCCGCCGCTCCAGCGCCCTTGGGGGCGTAGAACTCCTGGGTCGGCGGCATCCACTTGGACATGGCCACCTGGCCGGCCAGGTCTGTGCCGTGGTCTGTGTCCGGGTCCAGCTCCAGCTCCTCCAGGATGTCCGCGACCGACCGGTTGGAGCCGCTGCCGATCATCATCGTGGGTGAATTGGGGTCGTCTTCGAGGGGGTTCTTCTTGGCCTCGAGCAGCGGGCCGACGGTGATCTCGGACCAGTCGCGCAAGAGCTGTCCGCCGAGCTTCATGCGCAAGGCGCCGCACTGGCGCTCCACGTCTCGACTGAGCGGGCGATCCTCGGGCTCGTAGGCCAGCAGGGACTCGGCGAAGTTGATCAGCTCCTCGCTCTCCCCATTGGTGACCTCCCACAGGATGTCCAGGTTCTCCCGCAGGCGGTTCTGGTGCCGGATCTCCTTGCTGGAGCTCTTGCCGAAGACCTGGGCGGTGATCAGCTCCCACAGCACCACGCCCAGGGCGTAGACGTCACCCGCAGGCGTGTCGATGAAGTCCAGCCGCTCCGGCGACATGTACCCGGTGCTGCCGTAGCGCAGCTGCTGTGTCTCTGCCTCGCGGCTGCCGAAGTCCGCCCGGGCGACCCCGAAGTCCAGGATCTTGACTTCGCCGGCGCCCGTCACGAAGACGTTGGACGGCTTGATGTCCCTGTGGAGGAGCCTGAGCGGGCTGCCTTCGGGCCCGTTGCTGGTGTAGGCAACGTGGAGAGCGCCGGCGCACTCGCCCACGATCTCGAGGGCTGGTCCGATCGGCACAGGTCCGGCCCTGACCAGATCCTTGAGGTCCACACCCTCGACATACTCCATGACCACGGCCCAGCGTTCGCCGAGCCGCACCAGGCCGTCGACCTGGAGGATCGCCCGATGGCGCAGCAGGCCCAGCATCCGGGCTTCGTCCCTGAGTCGCTCGGCGACCTCGGGCTTCTTGCTCATGTCCGGGTTCAGGACCTTGAGCGCGACGGTCTTGGTGAAGCCGCTCTCGCCGACCTTTTCAGCCCGGTAGACGGTCCCGAACGCACCTCGACCCAGAGCACCAAGGATGCGGTACTGGCCGGACTCGGTCAACGGCTACCATTCTACGGTGACGACAGCGGCTACGCCCAGACCGAGCGCAGCGACTCCGACACCTCCGGCCGCCACCACGCTGCCGTTGGTCACCCGACGCAGGCCCTCAAGGCGGTCGTAGTCCGTCGCGGGGTTGCCGTAGATCGTGCGCAGGCCATAGCCCAGCCCGTAGAGCGCTCCGGCAGCCAGGGCCGCCCCGCCGGCAGCGGCGAGCAGCGGCTTGGTGCGTCCGGGGGTGAGCTGTGGGAGCTGGCGAGCCACCCGGATGTTCGAGTCCTTGTCGTCCCGCCGCGATGGCTCTCCGTTGCGGGTGGGGGCCACGTAGTCGGGGGCGTCGTCGACTTCGAAGCCCAGGGCGTACCAGTCCGGGTTCGAGTCGAGCGGTCCCAGGAAGCCACTCCAGGCCACGCCACCGTCGGGACCGATGAGCTGGACAATGACCGGCCGGGCGGTGGGCCGTGCGGTGCCTCGGGCGCCGTCCATCAGCATCACCATGCCCTTGGGCGGTGGCAGCGCCACCCGGTTGGCCTCGTAGGGTTCGGAGGCCTGGTCATAGAGCACGGCGAGGGGGTTGCCCGGCGGGGCGATGCTGCTGGGCAGCAGGTAGCGGGGCTGCGCTGCGAGGGAAGCGCGAAAGGCCATGATCGTGGCGGCGTCGTCGCCACCCAGGAAGGCGTCGAGGGCGACGAGGCGGTGGTAGGCGGCCGCGTCGAAGGGGGTGATGGGCTCGCCCAGGCAGCCCAGGGTCAGCTGGGCGCCGCTGATGATGGCGACGAAGTTGTCCTCGTCCATGTCCAGGTACGCGGTCTCGGCCTCGGTCAGAGCGTTCGCCAGCTCGTGTGTTCGGGCAGGCTTGTCGCAGTCCTGGGCCAGGGCGGTGCTACCCAGCGTGAGCAGTGCGAGGAACATCACAGGCCTTCTCCCGCCAGCAGCCAGATGCCCTGATCGGTGGTGCCGATGAGCAGGTCGTCGTAGCCATCGCCGTTGCTGTCTCCGCCCCCGGCGACGGCGTAGCCGGTGTAGCCCTCGTCGCCCACGAACACGGCGTCGGCGGTGGACAGGGAGCCGCTGCCGCTGAGCGGCCCGTAGAACAGGTAGGTCGCCCCGTTGGTGGAGCCGCCAGAGGGCGCGTAGCCCCAGGCCCCGACGATCAGGTCGTCGATGCCGTCGGCGTCCACGTCGCCGCCGCCGCTGAGCGCAGCGCCCGCGGCGTTGCCATTGGCTTCGCCGGTGAGCACGGCGTCGCCGTCGCCCAGGGACCCGCTGGTGGTGACGGGGCCGTAGAACACATAGGCGGCGCCGGCGCCGGTGCCTGCGTCGGCGTTGCTCGAGGCCCCGATCGCCACGTCGGCGTAGCCGTCGTCGTTCAGGTCGCCCACGTGGGCCAGCACCGAGCCGGCCAGATCGCTGCTCCCGGTGCCCGTGAGCTTGGCGTCGGCGGCCGAGAGGTCGAGGTCCCCGGTCACCGGACCCAGCAAGACGTAGGCGGCGCCTGCGTTGTTGGCGCCGCTGTCGTCGCGGGGGGCGCCGATCAACAGATCGGCGTGCCCGTCGCCGTTGGTGTCGCCGGCGCTGCTCACGGCATCGCCGGAGCGGTCGTCCGAGCTCTCTCCGGCGATGCGGGCGTCGGCGTCGATGCCGAGCGTGAGCGTGCCCGTCACCGGTCCGTGCACCAGCCAGGTCAGCCCGGCCCGGCCCTCGCTGTCTTCGGCCAGACCGCCGATCAACACGTCGTCGATGCCGTCGTAGTCGACGTCTCCCGCGCTGGCGACCGAGGTGCCGGCCTCTTCGTCCACCTCGTCGCCGTAGAGGGTGGCGGTGGCGCTGCCCAGGTTGAAGGTGCCGCTCTGCGCGCCCGTCACCAGCCAGACCACGCCGGCGTTCTGGCCGTAGGTGTCGTCGTAGGGGCCGCCGATCAGGACGGCTGGGGTGCCGCTCCCGTCGGCGTCGGCCAGGCTCGCCAGGCTCGTGCCGGCCTCGGCGCCGCTGCTGTTGCCGACGTATTCGGCCGTGGCGCCGCTCAGGTCGCCGCTCGCCGTCACCGGGCCCATCACCAGGTAGACGGAGCCCGTGCGGGAGCTGCCGTCCTCGCGCGACCGGGCGCCGACCAGCAGCTCGTCGGTGCCGTCTCCGTCCAGGTCGGGAATCCAGGCGACGGTGGAGCCTGCGTCGTCGCCACTGGACTGCTCTGTCAGCGAGACCAGCGCGTCCGAGGTCCCCAGGGTGCCGGCGAGTCCGCACCCGTTTGACGTGCCGTCGCAGTCGTTGTCGCGGGAGTCCGAGCAGACCTCGCTCGCGCCCGGGTTCGTGTCGTCGTAGGCGTCGTCGCAGTCGTCGCCGCTGTAGTCGGCGGACTGGTAGCCGTCGCCGTCGGCGTCGTAGTCGTCGCCGCCGTCGCAGTCCTGATCGGCGCCGTCGTACCAGACCTCGCTTGCGCCGGGGTTGGACCCTGCGTCGCCGTCGTCGCAGTCGTCGTCGTTGTCGGCGAAGCCCCCGGGGAGCTCGCAGGCGGCGATGGACGTGGCCGGGTCGCCGTAGCCGTCGCTGTCCCCGTCCAGGTAGAAGGTCTCGAAGTCGGTGGTGGTGCTGTCGTCGTCGTCGGCGACGCCGTTGCAGTTCTCGTCGAAGTCAGCGTCGTCGCAGACCTCGGACGCGTCCGGGCTCACGCTGGCGTCGGTGTCGTCGCAGTCGGTGTCGTTGTCTGCGCTGTAGGTGCTGTCGGGGTCGCACTGGTCAACGCCCACGGCGTCGACGTCGCCGTAGCCGTCGCCGTCGGAGTCCGGGAACCAGGTGGAGTAGGTCGCCGAGCTCACGTCGCTGTCCGCGTCGTCGGCCAGGTCGTCGCAGTCCTCGTCGATGTTGTCCTCGTCGCAGACCTCGGGGGCGCCGGGGTTGCGCAGGGCGTTGCTGTCGTCGCAGTCGCCCCCGCTCGCGGCGTACCCGCCGCTGGCGTCGCAGCGGAGCTCGCTGACGTCGTCCCGGCCGTAGCTGTCGCCGTCGTCGTCCAGGTAGAAGGTGGTCTTGGAGCCACTGTCGACGCTGTTGTCCAGGTCGTCGGCGAGCCCGTTGCAGTTCTCGTCGTCGTCGTCGGGGTCGCAGATCTCGGTGGCGGCCGGGTTGATGTCGATGTCCGTGTCGTCGCAGTCCTGGTCGTTGCCGGAGTACCCAGAGGGGGCGCTGCACGCGGTGGTGGTGGTGTCCGGGGTGCCGTAGCCGTCGGTGTCGGCGTCCAGGTACCAAATGGTCGCGTTCAGGGACTCGGGGTCGAAGGCTTCGCCGTCGCAGTCCTGGTCGATGGTGTCGCAGAACTCCTCGGCGTTGGGGTGGATGCTGTCGTTGCCGTCGTCGCAGTCGTCGCCCAGCGCCACGTAGCCGCTGGGCGGGTCGCAGCCCTCGGCCGTGATGGCGTTGTCGCCGTAGCCGTCTTCGTCGGAGTCCCGGTAGTAGGTGGTCAGCGCGGCGTCGTTGTCGACCAGGCCGTCGCAGTTGTCGTCGATGTCGTTGCAGGTCTCGACCTGGCCGGGGGCCTGGGCGTCGTCGTCGTCGTCGCAGTCTCCAGCGGCGGCGACGTAGCCGGTCGGCTGATCACAGGCGTCGAAGGGCTTGTCGTCGGCGCCGTAGCCGTCTTCGTCGGCGTCTCGGTACCAGGTGATGGACTGCACGTCGGCGTCCCGGTCGTCGCAGTCGTCCGGCCAGGACACGCCGTCCTGGTCCCAGTCGAGGCGATCGGCGTGGGTCTCGTCGTCGATGTAGACGCAGCCGGTCCCTTGCAGGAGAGGCAGCAGGAGGATCAGGGACATGGGCGGCGGAGATCTTCTTGGGGCTAGAGACCGGCTCCGAGGAGGAGGGACGCTCCCCCGGCGTCGGTCGAGGGGTCGTCGCTGCCGGGGGCTCCGGCGAACAGGTCATGGTATCCGTCGCCGTCCCCGTCGCCCAGGGACAGGCTGGTGCCCAACAAGGCACCGCTGGCCCCCTGGAGCTCCAGGTCGGCGCTGCTCAGGGCGTGCTCGCCGGAGAAGGGG
>CAZFLE010000189.1:0-12431 GCA_964519895.1 uncultured Enterobacterales bacterium
TCCTTGCGTGGGACCCGGACCTCGGTCGGGCCCTCCAACTCCGGAGCATCCCGACCACCCTGTTGGTGGATCCCCAGGGATTGGTTCAGGAGACGCGCCGGGGCTACAAGCCCGGAGACGGTGAGCGCTTGCTGGCTGAGCTGAGGCCCCACCTCGAACCCGTCGCCGAGGAGTGAGAGAGCATGTGTGGAATCGTGGGGTACGTCGGATCCCAGCGCTCAGCCGCGGTCCTGCTGGAGGGCCTGCGCAGGCTCGAGTACCGGGGCTATGACTCCGCTGGCATCGCGCAGATCACCGACGGCGCACTGAGCGTCCGCCGAGCGGTGGGCCGCGTCGCTGCGCTCGAGCGCGTCGTGCCCGAGCACTGGACCGGCGACGTGGGCATCGCCCACACCCGCTGGGCGACCCACGGTGGGGTCACCGAGGACAACGCCCACCCGCACACCGACACGACCGGCGAGATCGCCGTGGTGCACAACGGCATCCTGGACAACGTGGCCGTGCTGCGTCAGCGCCTCGAGGCCGACGGCGTCAGCTTCCGCTCCGAGACCGACACGGAGTGCCTGCCCCACCTGATCCGCAAGTACTACGACGACGATCCGGTCCAGGCCGTGCGCCAGGCACTGAGCCAGGTACGCGGGACCTACGGCATGGCGGTGGTGTTCGCCAACCATCCAGGGCTCGTCATTGCGGCCCGCAATGGCTCTCCGCTGGTGGTGGGCCTGGGCGAGGGTGAGAACTTCCTGGCCAGCGACGGGCACGCGCTCGTGCGCTTCACCCGCCAGGTCATCTACCTCGAGGACGGCGAGATCTCGGTGATTCGGCCCGACGGGGTCGAGACCACCCGACTGGACGGTGGCCAGGCGCCCCACGAGGTCGAGCTGCTGGGCGACGACTTCGGCACCGAGGAGCGCGGGGACTACCCCCACTACATGCTCAAGGAGATCTTCGAGCAGCCTGAGTCCATCGCCCGCTGTCTGCGGGGCCGGGTAGTCGAGAGCGCCGGTGGCGCCCGCCTGGGCGGCATGGAGCTCAGCCCCCGGGACCTGGTGCGCATGAGCCGTGTGCACATCCTGGGCTGCGGCACCAGCTTCCACGCTGGCGTGCTGGGCGCGATGGCCATCGAGCAGCTGGCTCGGGTGCCGTCCCATGCCGAGGTGGCCTCGGAGTTCCGGCACCGGAACCCGGTCATCGATCCCGAGGGGTTGTACCTGGCCATCTCCCAGAGCGGAGAGACCTATGACACCCACGAGGCCGTGCGGGAGGTCCAGCTCAAGGGGGGCCAGGTCTTCGGCGTGGTCAACGTGGTCGGCTCGTCCATCGCCCGGACTTGTGGGGCCGGGGTCTACATCCACTCCGGTCCCGAGATCGCCGTGGCGTCCACCAAGGCCTTCACGAGCCAGGTGACAGCCCTGCTCACGTTCACCTTGATGCTCGGGCGCAGTCGGGACCTGTCGCCCCATCGGGGCCGTGAGCTGGCCCGCAGCCTGATGGAGATCCCGGAGCGGGTGGGGGAGTACCTGGCAGAGCCGGGGCCGATCCGCGCCGCCGTCGAGCTTCTGCTGGCCCACCGCTATGCCTTGTTCATCGGCCGCGGCCCGTCGTGGCCGGTCGCCATGGAGGGCGCGCTCAAGCTCAAGGAGATCGCCTACATCCCCTGCGAGGCCTACGCCGCTGGAGAGATGAAGCACGGGCCGATCGCCATGCTCGAAGGCGGCACGCCGGTGATCGCCGTGGTGCCGATGGACGAACACCGCGAGCGGTCCCTGAACAACATCCAGGAGGCCCGGGCTCGGGGTGCCAGCATCATCATGGTGCACGCCCGAGGCGACGACGAGGCCCGGTCCCTGGCCCACGTCTCGCTGCCCATCCCGGTCACCGAGCCGCTGCTCTCGCCCTTGGTGAGCGTCGTGCCCCTCCAGTTGCTGGCCTACGAAGTCGCCTTGGCCTTGGGGCGTGACATCGACAAGCCCCGCAACCTGGCCAAGTCGGTGACCGTGGAGTAGCGGTCGCGGCGCTGCAGCCGCACCAGCATGCCGTCTTCGGTCCAGACCCAGGCTGCGCCGCTGGCCACGGTGACCCCGTCTGCCGGCAGGGCCCAGCTGCTGCGATGGGCGCCGGTGGTGCCGTCCAGGCAGCAGACCCGGGCCTCGCCGTCCAGCCCACCCCACGTCCACAAGTGGCCGTCTGAGGTGGCGACCATGCCCTCGGCGTCGCCCACAGCGCCCCGGGACCGCCCCCGCTCGCGCCCAGTCTCGGCGTCGACCAGGACCAGGTCGGTGTCGACCGCCGCGAACAGGTGCCGCCCCTGGGCCAGCAGGTGCGGCGCCAGGGGCACGGTCCACGTGGCCTTGCCCTCCCGGTCCAGGCGCTCCAGGCGCTCGCCCACGGCGCGCACCACCCCCTCGCCGACCGGCACCAAGGCCTCGACCGGCTCGCCCGGATCGGCCAGGGCCCCCGGCCCCGGGAGCAGCCGACCGCCTTCGCCCACCCGCAGCCAGACGCCGCGCCGTCGGTGCGGCACCAGCCCGGGCCAGCCATCGGTCTCCTCGTAGGCGTCGAGCTGCTCGCGCCGGACCAGCGCACCGTCGCGGGCGTCGACCACGCCCACCACGCCGTCCAGGGTCAACAACACGACTCGGTCGCCGAGCCACGCGGCCTCGGCGACCGCGTCCGAGTCGTCTTCTTCTTCGCCGCCGCCGGTGCGCACGACCTGGAGCAGCTCTTCGGCCGACGCCTCTGGAAACAGGGGGATGCGCCACCGGGACAGCACGGTCCCCGTGTCGTCGTAGAGCGTGCCGTCGCGGTCGGCCACGTGGAGCACCCGATCGTCGTACACGGCGGTGACCCCGCCGGTCAGCGGTTCGTCGGGCCAGGCGGGTCGGCCGGTGGAGAGATCCCAGACGGTGCCTCCGGGACCGACCAGCAGCGGCAGGTCCTGGCTCACGCCGGCCAGCCCCAGGTGCCGCACGAGCACCTGGTCGTCGGGACCCAGCAGCACACCCTTGTCGTCATCGAGCCGCACCGGATCGGGGGCGAAGCCCACGGGGGCGCCATGAGTCCACAGCCGCGTGCGGGCCCCGGTGCGCGTGTCGAAGAGCGCCGTGCCTTCGGCCACCGCGGCCAGCAGGCGGGTGCCAGCTGCGTCAAAGGAGGCGGACTGGGCGAGCACCTCCTGGGAGAGCAGCACGGCCTGCCGCCCGGGCGAGGCGACCAGACAGCCGCCGCTGCCCAGGGTCACCAGCACGCTGCCGCCCGGCCCAGGGACCACGGCGACGGCGCGCTCGGGCAGGTGGCCGCAGACCGCGACACCCCGCTGGTCGGACCAGCGGTACAGGCTGTCGTCATCGATCCAGATCAGCCCCGCACCGCTGCTCCACGGCAGCAGGGTCCGTGTGCGGCGGGCCCCCGCCGGGAGCGTGACGAAGCCCCCGGTGTCCAGGTCCACCACCCGGTTGCCGCTGGCCGTTCGCAGCACAGCCAGCGCCCCGCCAGGCCGCAGCTCGACCAGTTCTTCGACCAGATCCGTGGCGATCTGGTGGCTCGAGCCCGAGTCCGGATCGACGATCTCGACGCCTCCTTCGTGAACCAGGGCCCAGCGGTCCGGCCCGGTGGAGAGGGCGTGCGGGGTGTGGTCCAGGGCCACCACACGGGCGGTGGTCCGGTCGGGCGCCAGGATCACCAGGGCGCCCCGGCTCGACCATCCCAGGCGCTCGCCGTCGGCCAGGAGCTGATCCGGCACCCCTGGGGCGACCAAGCGGTCCCCTTCGCCGGGCCCCATCGCCAGCACAAGACCCGGTCGTGGGTCATCGAATCGGGGGAGCGACACCCACCACCTCCTGGAGCCGCGGACCTAACCAGTCCTTGCGTGCTGCACTCCGGCGGGTGAGGACACCCCGATGCGACTGCTGCCCCCCGCGCTCTCGGCCCTCTCCCTGCTCGCCTGCTCGCTGCACCCGGACAAGATCCCGGACCACGAGCTCTTCTCCGACGACGCCGCCGCACTCGTCTCGAACCAGGACGAGCTGAGCTTCGCCGTGGTGGGCAACGTGCGTGCGGCCATTCCCGGCCTCGACCGGCTGGCTCGCGGCGTGCCCGACGACGCAGCGCCCACCCGGACCGTGCGTGCCCTGAGCGACATGGCCAACCGTCGCGAGATCGGGTTCGTGGCCCTGATGGGCGACACCGTGCGTTGGGCCAGCGACGACGAGTGGGCCGCCTTCGACAAGGCCTTTGCCAACACGCTGTCCGGGCAGACCCAGCCCGACGCCGAGGGCTACCGGATCCCCGTGATCCCGGTGGTCGGAGACCGGGAGATCGCCGGGGACAAGGACCTGGTCGGCATGGAGGGCGCCTACCCGGGCTATGGCGCGGACATCGGCTACGGGCGGGTCGCCAGCTGGTCGTCCTTTGACGTAGAAGTGGGCGAGGGGACCTGGCGCTTCGTGGTCTTGGACACCAACAAGAAGAAGCTCGGCAGCCGATGGCGTGAGCAGATCGGCTGGATCCCCCGGGCCGTGCGCGGCAGCTACGATCACCTGCTGGTCTTCATGCACCACTCCCGGGTCACACTGGCTCGCGGGGCCGACATGAACCCCGACGGGGTGCCCCAAGAGCTCATCGACGAGGTCGAGCAGCACGCGCCGCTGCTCAAGCTGCGCGCCGTGTTCTCGGCCGGGGCCCACGCGTCCGAGCTCTACCTGCCCGAAGGCCGCCTGGGGGTGGGCTACATCACCGCAGGGGGCGGTGGCGCCCCGGCCCAGGAGCTCGAGCGCTGGGGCAATGGCGAGCCCTCCGGCATCCAAGACCTGAGCAGCGTCCAGCTCGAGGCCCGCTACGACCTGGCCCTGCAGCAGCTGGTCGCCCGCAGGGCCCAGGCCGAGGACTGGCCGGACAGCGTGCTGGACAAGGCCCAGGCGATGGGCGAGTGGGAGGGCTTCACCGGCGCCTACGACCCGGCCTACCTGCCCACCTATGGGCTCTGGACGGCCACCCTGGCCGGGCCGGACCTGCGTCTGGGCTGGGTGGAACTGCTCCAGGACGGCACCCGCGAAGAGCGCTTCCACGTGAACTGGATCGACGGGGAGGGCTGGAAGTAGACCTCGTCACTCGTCCACAGGGCGCGCTTCGTCGTCGATGACCTGGGCCAGGGCCCGGGCGGCGCGCTCCTGGCCGGTGAGCCCGAACAGCCGGAGCACTTGAGCCGGGTAGGAGGCCTGGCCTCGCCAGGCCTGTCGGGCCTGCTGGTACCCCGCCATGTCCCCGGCCAGGAAGCGCTCGGCGCCCAACACCATCAGGCCGACGCCGCTCGGGCCATGGGGGGCTTCGCGGACCAGCCGCGCAGCGCGGTTCCAGTCGCCCGACCCGGCGAGGGCCAGGGCGTGCTGATCCACGAAGTCGGGTGTGGGGGGACAGCCCCGCTCGGCCATGGCCCAGTCCGCCATGCGCACGGCGACGTGGGGCTTGTCGAGCCGCAGATAGACCATGACCAGGCTGCTGCAGGCGTCGCGGTAGGGCGGGTCGCCTTCGATGGCCTTGAGGTAATGGAGCCGGGCCTGCTCTGGGTCGCCGTCCCGGTTCACGTAGAAGGCCAGTCCGGCGTGGGTGAAGGGCGAGGGCAGGGCGTCGTGGGCGGCCTGCCACAGGACCCGGCTGCTCTCCCAGGCGGGCAGGCGCTGCGACACGCCGGCGCCGAGCAGGGCCGCCACGCCCGCGGCGACGCCGGCCGCAGCGACGTTGCGGGGGATCCACGCGGCCAGGGTGAGCGCCAGACCCGCCAGGGGCAGGTACAGGTAGCGCTCACCCAGGAGCCCCTTGTCCAGGGTCGCCAGCAGGGTCGGCGCAAAGGTGGCGGCGGCCCATGCCACGCCGAGCCAGCCCAGCCTTGGGGCCCGGCTGCGCCCGAGCATGCCCGCCAGGATCACGAGGGCGACCAGCGCCGCCGGCCACAGCTGACCCAAGGGCTCCAGGTAGCTCAGGTGCCGGGCCGGGGTGAGGGGCGATGGCCACACCAGCAGCCCCAGGTAGGTCCCCAGGATCTCGGGCAGCCGCCCCAGCACCAGCGACCAGTTGCCGGGATCGGGCACAGCGGCGCCGCCCACGCCGGCCCAGACCCGCAGGCCCATCGCGGCGCCCAGGCCCGCCAGGACCGGCACCTGGCGTGCCCAGCGGCCCGGTCGACCCCGGCGGGCCAGGTCCAGGACCAGGAGCGCCAGGGGTGCCAGGACCACGCTCTCCTTGCTCAGCAGGCCCGCCATGGCTGCGAGCCCGGCGGCCCCCAGCGCTGCAGGTCGCGGGCGCTCGGGCAAGAGCAGGAGCAGGACCGCGAGCAGGAACACGGCGGCCATGCTGTCGTTGCGCGCGGCGATGAGTGCCACGGCCTCGGTCTGGACCGGGTGGAGGGCGAACAGGGCAGCACCTGCGGTGGCGGGCAGCCAGTGCTCGGGGATCAGCTGGCGCAGCAGCCGATAGAGCAAGGCGACCGCAGCCAGGTGCCACGCCAGCGAGTGCAGGTGGTGGGGTCCAGGCTCGGGGCCCAGCACCACCTGGTCGATGGCCAGGCTGACCAGGAACAGGGGACGGTAGTAGCCGCTGGCCGGCGCCGGGAGGCTGAGCGTCTCCCAGAGATCGGCCTGGAACATCGCTCGGAGGTGGGCCCAGTCCAAGGCGCTGGTCAGGCGGTTGTCGGCCACGAGTGCGCCGTCGTCCCAACAGAAGCCCGCGTGCCGGAGCCCGGCCCATGCGACGGCGGTCACGACGAGCAGCCAGGGCAGGGGACCGCGGTGGTTCACCCGCTCGGGTTAATCGGGCCGCTCCGCAGGAAGCACCGGAACGACTCATGCACGCCGCAACCCTCGCCACGCGCCTCGAGCGCGAGATCCTGCCGCTGGTCGAGAAGCCGTCGCGGTACCTGGGGACCGAGGTCAATGCCATCCACAAGGACCCGGATCGGGTCGACGTCCGGCTGGCGCTCATCTTCCCCGACCTGTACGACCTGGGCCTGGGCAACCTGGGCCTGCACATCCTCTACGCTGTGCTCAACCAGCTGCCGTGGTGCTGGGCCGAGCGCGGCTATGCGCCGGCGCCGGACATGGAGCGGGCGCTGCGGGCGCTGGAGCTGCCGCTCTTCGCACTGGAGTCCAAGACCCCGCTGGGCCAGCTGGACGGACTGGGCTTCACGCTCCAGTCCGAGCTCACCTACACCAACATCCTCAACTGCCTCGACCTGGCCGGCATCCCGCTGCGGACCGTGGATCGCACCGATGCACACCCGCTGACCTTTGCCGGCGGTCCTGCGGTCTTCAACCCGGAGCCGCTGGCCCCGTTCATGGACTTCTTCGTGATCGGCGACGGCGAAGACGTGGTCGTCGAGCTGGCCCAGACCCTGCGAGCACTCAAGGCCGACGGCGCGACCCGGGCCCAGATGCTGGCCGAGCTCGCGACCCTGGAAGGGGTCTATGTGCCGGCGCTGTACCCCATGGAGATCCTGCCAGACGGCCGGATCCTGCCGCCGGTCGACGGACCCAAGGTCGTCAAGCGCATCACCCGGGACCTGGACGAAGCCACCTTCCCAGTCGACTACCTGGTCCCGTTCACCCCCCAGGTCCACGACCGCGTCAGCCTGGAGGTCCTGCGGGGCTGCACCCAGGGCTGCCGCTTCTGCCAGGCGGGCATGACCACCCGCCCGGTGCGGGAGCGCAGCCTGGAGACCGTCGACGCGCTCATGGAGAAGTCCCTGGCCACCACCGGCTACGAGGAGGTCTCCCTGGTGTCGCTGTCGACCTGTGACTACAGCCGGGTCAAGCAGCTGGTCGACCAGGCGGTGAGCCGGGCGGAGAAGCAGCGGGTCAGCGTGTCCCTGCCGTCACTCCGACTGGACAGCTTCTCGGTGGACCTGGCGGATCGGGTCGCCGACGTACGGCGGACAGGCCTGACGGTGGCCCCTGAAGCCGCGAGCCCCAGGCTGCGGGCGCTGATCAACAAGTGGATCCCCGACGAAGGGCTGCTGCAGATGGCCGACCAGGCCTACAGCCTGGGCTGGGGCCACGTGAAGCTCTACTTCATGATCGGGCTGCCCACCGAGCGCGACGACGACATCGAGGCCATCGCCGACCTGACCCTGCGCACCCTTGCTGTGGGCAAGTCCCACAACAACCGGGCCCGGGTGAACCTGGGCGTCAGCACCTTCGTGCCCAAGCCGTTCACGCCGTTCCAGTGGGCCCCGCAGATCGGCATCGAAGAGACCGATCGGCGCCAGCGCATCCTGGACAAGCACTTCGGACGCAACCGCGGCGTGAAATTTGGCCGCCACAACCCCGAAGAGACGTTCCTGGAGGGTCTGGTCAGCCGGGCGGACCGCAGGGCAGGGGACCTCATCGAGGCCGCCTTCCACCTGGGGGCCCGGCTCGATGCATGGCACGAGCACCTGGAATTCGACGCCTGGCTGCAGGCCATCGAGCAGGTCGGCTACGACGTGGACGACGCCCTGCGCGAGCGCCGGGTCGACGAGCGGCTGCCCTGGGACCACATCGACGTGATGATCCCCAAGGAGTGGTTCGTCGAGGACTGGGAGCGGGCTGTCGCGCTGCAGTACGCCGAGGACTGCCGTCACTCCAAGTGTCACCGCTGCGGCGTGATCGATCGGGAGCGGCCCCTGTGCGCCCACATGCTGCGCAACAGCATCGCCGGGTCGAAGCAAGAGGGCACCTTCATGATGGGGTCCGGTCGCCAGCGGCCCCAGGGCGAGGAAGAGCGCGCGTCGGTTCGGGCCCGCAAGAAGTTCGATCCCCAGGCCGGGCGGCTCGAGGAGCCGGATCCCGTGCAGCGGGTGCGGCTGCGCGTGTCTCGCACCGGTGAGCTGCGCTTCCTGTCCCACCTGGAGACCATGAATGCATGGCTTCGCAGCCTGCGGCGGGCGGGCGTGCCGCTGGCCTACTCACGCGGCTACCACCCCCACCCAAAGGTCAGCTTCTCCACGGCGTTCCCCGTCGGGGAGTCCAGCACCGGGGACTACATGGACCTGTTGCTGATCCAGCGGGTCGACCCGGACGCGCTCCGGCGGGATCTGGTGGCGACCGTGCCAGACGGCATGGGGGTGCTCTCGGCCTGCGAAGTGCCGCTGCGAGGACCCTCACTGATGAGCCAGGTGCACGGCTTCGACTACAGCCTGGTCGTGCGCGGCATCACGGCGCCTGCCCTGAGCGCCCAGGTCCAGGCGCTCCTGGAGGCGCCAGAGCTTCCGTTGGTCCGCCGGGCCAAGAAGCGCGGTCGGCGGGTGATGGTCACCCAGGACATGCGCCCGGGCATCGCCGAACTCCAGGTCGCTGTCGACAGCCCGGCCGAAGTGGTCGAGCTGCGCTTCCGTAGCCAGACCGTCGCTGGGCGCATGACCCGGGCCAAGGACCTGCTCAAGCTGCTCGCGCTCACCCCGGATCGGGTCGACGTGCTCCGCAGGGACACCCACTTCAACGGATCCCAGGCCGCCCAGGCCTGATCCCACAGGACCCACCGTGCTGCAGCTCAGCGAAGATCAGCTCGCCCTGAAGGAAGCGGCCCGGGGGTTCGCCGAAGCGGTCCTGGGCCCCACGGCCCGCCAGGACGACGAGACCGAGTCCTTCCGCCGGTCGCACTTCCAGGCCCTGGCCGAGCACGGCTTCT
Organism: uncultured Enterobacterales bacterium; assembly: GCA_964519895.1. Lineage (GTDB taxonomy): Bacteria > Myxococcota_A > UBA796 > UBA796 > CAJQPC01 > CAYFPX01. The sequence continues at coordinate 9,658 of CAZFLE010000189.1, forward strand.
GCGGCATCCCCGTGCCAGAGGCCTACGGCGGACTGGGGCTGGGCTACGCCGAGCTGACCGTGGTGCTCGAGGAGATCGCCCGGGTCTCGGCCAGCTATGCCGTCACCCTTGGCGTGAACGGCCTGCCCCAGGTCATCCTGCTGAAGCACGGCACCCAGGCTCAGCGTGACCGCTACCTGGCCCGACTGGTGACCGGTGAGTGCCTGGGGGCCTTTGCGCTGTCCGAGCCCGATGCCGGCTCCGACGCTGGCGCCCTGACCACGACCGCTGTGCGCGACGGGGACGAGTACGTGCTCAACGGCACCAAGTTCTGGTGCACCCACGGTGGCGTCGCCGATCTCTACGTCGTGATGGCTCGCACCGGCGGCCCGGGCCCCAAGGGCATCAGTGCCTTCCTGGTCGACGCGGGCAGCGAGGGCCTGAGCTACGGCAAGAAGGAAGCCAAGATGGGGCTGCGGGCCAGCCCCACTGTGGAGCTGGTGCTCGAAGACGTCCGGGTGCCTGCCGGCAACCTGCTGGACGGGGAAGGCGCGGGCTTTCGCATCGCCATGAGCGCCTTGGACTCGGGCCGGGTGACCATCGCGGCCATGGCGGTGGGCATCTGCCAGGGCAGCCTGGACGTGGCGGGTGCCTATGCCTGCGAGCGGCGCACGATGGGCAAGCCCATCATTGCCCACCAGGGCGTCGGCTTCATGCTGGCAGACATGGCTTGTCGCACCGAGGGCGCCCGCTTGTTGGTCCGCCAGGCCGCGTGGCTTCGCGACGCCGGACAACCCTGCTCCGAGCAGGCGGCCATCGCCAAGTGCGTGGCCACCGATGCGTCCGTCGCTGTGAGCACCGACGCCGTCCAGGTCCTGGGGGGCTATGGCTACACCCGGGAGTACCCCGTCGAGCGCTTCATGCGCGACGCCAAGGTCATGCAGATCGTCGAAGGCACCAACCAGATCCAGCGGCTGGTGATCGCCCGGCACCTCCGCCAGAAGTACGAACGGGGCTGAATGCCCCGGAAGATCTCCCGGGTGGCGGTGCGTTATCAGCACCAGCGCCTCGGCGCGGTCCGTGCCGGGGCCTATACTCCACCGTCTCGAAAGGCAGAATTGCGTCCATGAAGGCCTGTCCGCTCTGCAGCTCCACGTACGACGACCGCGTGGACTTCTGCTTTCGAGACGGGGCCCCCCTCGTGGCGGCCAGCCGCCAGGTCCAGGCCGCCGCCATGGCCGAGCGCGGCGTGGCCCGCTTCAGCGAAGGGCTCGACGTACCCGAGCCGCGTAGTCTGGACATCACCGACGCCCCGGAGCCCACTTCGCTGCGGGCGCCCATCGTGCCGGCCCAGCCGCCGCCGCCGCCCCCCGCGCCCGAGCCCCTGACCGGCGAAGAGACCCTGCCGCCGGCCCAGCATCACGGCATCCCGCGGACCCCGCCGCCAGACCCGGAGCAGCTCGCGGTCGATGCGGCGCCGCCGGCGCCGGCCCCAGAACCCGAGCCGGTCCTGGACGACGCGCCCGACGAGCCCCCAGAGCCCGACCAGGAAGAGACCCTGCCGCCGGTGACGGTCCCCCCGGTCGACATTCCCCCGGATCTCACCGAGCCGGACACCACCGACTTCTTCGCCGACGAGACCACAGACGCGGCGGTCGACGACGAAGACGACGACCTCTACGGCGGCATCCCCTACGCCGAGACCCCCAAGAAAAAGGACAAGCTGCCGGTCATCCTGGCCGCGGCGTCGGTCTTGTTGGTGGGCGGTGCGCTGTTTGCGTTCGGCGGCGGCGGAGGCGACGACCCGGAGCCCGAGCCCGCTCCCACCGAGCAGGCCGAGCGAAAGCCCCCGCCCACGCCCCCGGTCCGGGCGGAGCCCAAGGCCCCGATCGAGCAACCCCCGACGGCTACGGCCCCAACTCCCACCGCGGCAGCGTCCGCAGCCACCGACGAGCCCGAGCCCGCGTCCGCAGAGGCCCAGGACGGCGGCAACGGCATCGGCAGCGTCGACCGCGCCGAAGAGCGTGAGCGCAAGCGTCAGGAGCGTCGGGAGCAGCGCGAGGCCGAGCGCGAGGCCGAGGCCCAACGTGCCGCCGACCAGGACCAGGTCGACCGCCACTCCCGCGACGAGACCCAGCGCCAGGAAGCCGAGCGCCAGGAAGCCGAGCGTCGCGATGCGGCGCGCAAGGAAGCCGAGCGCAAGGAAGCCGAGCGCCGGGAAGCCGAGCGCCGGGCGGCCCAGCAGCAAGAGAGCGAGCCCGTCGCGGTGGCCGAGCCCAGCGGTGCGTCCAACCCTTGGGGCCAGGCCGACGAACCGACCGAGGGCACCCTCAAGATCAGCACCACCCCGCGCGGGGCCCAGGTCTGGGTCGACGATGCCCCCAAGGGCACGGCGCCCGTGAGCGTCAAGCTCGGCTTCGGCTCTCACAAGGTCCGGGTCGCCAAGGACGGCTACAAGGACAAGACCATGGTCATCGACCTGCAGTCGACCACCCGGGACCTGTCCTTCAACCTGCCCCAGGACGTACGCTCCGGGCCGGTCATCATCTACGGCTCCCTGGGCGCCAAGGTGTATCTGGGCGACAAGCTCCTGGGGCCGATCCCCGTGTCGACCACCCTCCAGGAGGGCACCTACACCTTCACGGTCGTCCAGGAGGGGACCTTCTACAAGGTCACCAAGACCATCAGCTTCGCCAACGTCCAGGGCACGCTGCCGATCACGCTGACGGCGCAGTAGTTCTTTCAGGGGGTGAGGCCGCGGGCTCGCTGTCGCTCGCCTTCGCGGTCACCCCTCT
>CAZFLE010000190.1:0-12428 GCA_964519895.1 uncultured Enterobacterales bacterium
GGTGGTCGCCACCGTCATGAGCTTCGGCCGCACCCGGTCCACCGCCCCCTCGGAGATCGCCGCCTCGAGCGCGCCCAGATCCACAAGCCGGCCCTCGCCCCGGTACCGCTCCAGGGCCTCGTCCAGGTACACGAGCATGACCACGCCGGTCTCCGCGGCCAGCCCGGCCAGGGCGATGAAGCCCACGCCGACGGCCACCGACAGGTTGAAGTCCGCCAGGTACAGGAACCAGATGCCCCCGATGGGCGCGAAGACCAGGGTGCCGACCATGACCATCAGGGTCTCGGACACCCGGCTGAAGTGCAGGTACAGCAGCACGAAGATGATGCCCAGGGTCAGGGGCACCACCAGCGCCAGCCGCTCGTTGGCCCGCGCCATGTACTCGTACTGGCCGGACCACTCCAGGCTCACGCCGGCGGGTCGCTGAACCTCGGCGTCCACCACCGCCCGCGCCCGCTCCACGAAGCCGCCGATGTCGCTGGTGTCCAGGTCGACGTAGATCCAGGCCGTGCGGCGGGCGTTCTCGCTCTTGATGGCCGGCGCGCCCTTGACCACCTCCAGATCCGCCACCTGGGCCAGGGGCACCGTGTGCCCCATGGGCGTGGGCACCGCGACCCGCTTCAGGGACTCCAGGTCCGAGCGGAGCTCCCGGGGGAAGCGCACGTTGACCGGGTAGCGCTCCAGGCCCTCGACGGTCCAGGTGACGTTCATGCCGCCGATGGCCGAGCGCACGACGTCCTGGACGTCGGCCACGTTGACGCCGTACCGGGCGGCGTCTTCGCGCCGGACGGTGATGTCGATGAAGTTGCCGCCCACGACGCGCTCCGAGTACACGGACGCGACCCCCTCGAGCTCGCTGACCACGGCCTCGATCTGCTGGCCGAGCTCACTCAGCACGTCCAGATCGTCGCCCAGGAGCTTGATGCCGACCGGGGTCTTGATGCCCGTCGCCAGCATGTCGATCCGGGTCTTGATCGGCATGGTCCAGGCATTGGTGACGCCGGGGAATTGGACCCGCTCGTCGAGCTCCCGGGCGATGTGCTCGATGGTCTTGCCGTCCGGCCAGGTCTCGGGGTCCGTGAGCCGGATCGTGGTCTCGATCATCGTCAGCGGCGCCGGGTCCGTGGCGGTGTCGGCCCGGCCGATCTTGCCGAGCACGTGCTCGACCTGGGGGTGGGTGGCGATGAGCTTGTCGGTCTGCTGGAGCAGCTCGCGGGCCTTGGTGATGCTGAGCCCCGGGGGGGTGGTCGGCATGTAGAGCAGGTCGCCCTCGTTCAGGGGCGGCATGAACTCGCTGCCGAGCTTGGACAGCGGCACCGTGGTGCCGACGGCCAGGGCGGTGGCCAACAGCACCACCAGCCAGGGCGCCCGCAGCACGCCGCGGATGATCGGGCGGTAGCCCCAGATGAAGAAGCGGCTGAGCGGGTGGGTCGCCTCGGACATCGTCTTGCCGCGCACGAACAGGAACATGAGCACGGGGATCAGCGTCACGCTCAGCAGCGCCGACGCCCCCATCGCAAAGGTCTTGGTCCACGCCAGGGGCCCGAACAGGCGCCCCTCCTGCTGCTCCAGGGTGAACACCGGCACGAAGCTCACGGTCACGATGAGCAGGCTGAAGAACAGCGCCGGGCCGACCTCTCGGGCCGCCCGGGAGACCACGGCCAGCTGGTCCCCGTCCGGGTCCCGCTCCCGGTGCTTGTGCAGGTTCTCCACCATCACGACGCTGGCGTCGACCATCACACCTATGGCGATCGCGATGCCGCCCAGGCTCATGATGTTGGCGTTGATGCCGGCCAGCCGCATCAGGCCAAAGGCCGCGAGCACGCCCACGGGCAGGGTCACGATGGCGACCAGGGCCGAGCGGGCGTGGAGCAGGAACAGGAAGCAGATGAGCGCGACGACCGCCATCTCCTCGACGAGCTTCGTCTGGAGCGTCTCGATGGCGCGGTGGATGAGCTCGCTGCGGTCGTAGGAGACGTGGACCTCGACCCCGGGAGGCAGGCCGGGCTTGAGCTCCGCGAGGCGCTCGGAGACCCGCTCGATGACGTCCAGGGCGTTCTCGCCGTGGCGCAAGAGGGCGATGCCGCTGACCACCTCGCCCTCGCCGTTCAGCTCGACCAGGCCGCGGCGGACCTCGGGCCCGATGACGACCCGGGCGAGCTGGCGCAGGAGCACCGGGGTGTGGCTGTCGGGGTCGACCTTGACGGGCACCGTCAGCAGATCGTCGACCGACGTGATGTAGCCCTGGCCGCGCACCATGAACTCGGTCTCGGCCTGCTCGATCATGCGGCCGCCGACGTCCAGGTTGGCCCGCTGGATGGCGGTCTTCACCTGGCCCAGGGTCACGCCGTAGGCCCGGAGCTTCTCGGGGTCGACCTCGACCTGGTACTGCTTGACGAAGCCGCCGACCCCGGCGATCTCGGCCACGCCGTCGAGGCTCATCAGGTCATAGCGCAGGTAGTAGTCCTGGAGGCTGCGCAGCTCGGCCAGGTCGATGCCCTCGAAGTTCGCAGCCCCGTACAGCTCCGTGGCGGAGAGCCCGGCGGTGCCGTCCTTGTCGAAGGCCTCGGCCAGGTAGCGGGCGGACTCGGCGGGGTCGTCGTCCGCGCCCAAGAGCTGCTGGAGCTGGGCGTCGCTGAAGGTGTGAGCGGCGCCTTCCGGGTCCGGGAGCTCGTGCTCCTCGACGAGGCCGGAGCCGTCCGCGTCGAGCCGGGCCCGCAGCAGGCGTGCGCGGGGGGTGCTGTCTGTGAGGGTGTACTGGTAGATCCAGCCCACGCCGGTCGCGTCGGGGCCCAGGCGGGGGGACACGCCGTCGGGCAGGCGCTCGCCGACGGTGTTGAGGTACTCCAGGACCCGGCTGCGGGCCCAGTAGAGATCGGTGCCGTCCTCGAAGATCACGTAGACCAGCGACAAGCCGAAGAAGCTATAGCCGCGCACGTCCTGGGCGTAGGGCACCGACAGCATCGCCGTGGACAGCGGGTAGGTCACCTGGTCCTCGACCACCTGGGGGGCCTGGCCGGGCACGTCGGTGATGACGATGACCTGGACATCGGACAGATCGGGGATGGCGTCGATCGGGGTGCTGCGCAGGGCGGTGATGCCCCCGACAGCGAGCATCGCCGTCAGCAGCAGCACGAACACCCGGTTGTGCAGGCTCCAGTCGATGACCCTGGCGATCACGGGCCGTCCTGCTCCACCAGGAACATGTTGCAGATGCCGCACCGGCCGGGCTCGGAGCTGGTCTGCGACGGGTGCATGGGGCAGGCGTAGCGCGCCTCGGCGGGGTCGTCGGCCGGGTCCGGCTCGGGCTCGGGCTCGGGCTCGAGCTTGGGCTTGGGCTTGGGCTTGGGTTCGGGGTCGGCCGTCGGCGCGGGCACCGGCGGCGGCGCCGAAGCCGGGATGTCGTCCGCCGGCACCAGGTCCATGCCGCAGACCGGGCAGCTGCCGGACTCGGGCTCCTGGACGTCGGGGAGCATGGGGCAGGTCCAGAGCCCCTCTGCGCCGTGGTCGTGCGTCGTGGCGGTGCCTGCCCGCCGTGCCAGCAGCTTGGAGATGGCCTCCTGGAGCTGGCTCTCGGAGTCGATCAGGAACTGGCCGCTGGCCACGACCGCTCGCCCTCGGCCAGGCCGCTGGTGACCTCGGTGAGGCGGCGGTCGCCGACCAGGCCCGTCGTGATCTCCCGAGGCTCGAAGGAGCCGTCGCCCAGGTCCACGAAGACGAGCTGGCGCTTGCCCGAGTGCAGGATGGCCTCGGTGGGGATGGCCAGCACGTCGTCGGCTCGCCGGTACTGGATGTAGACCGTCGCGAACATGCCGGGCTTGAGCGCGATGCCCGGGTTGTCGAACTCCAGGCGCACGCTCAGCGTGCGGCTGCCCGGGTTCAGGGTCGGGTAGATGTAGCTGACCTTGCCCTCGAGCACCTCGCCAGGCTGGTGGGAGAGCGCCATCTGGGCCGGCTGGTCCAGCGACACCCAGGGGGCGTCGAACTCGTAGACCTCGGCCGTCACCCAGATGCGCTGCAGGTTCCCGATCCGGTACAGGTCCTTGCCGGCGTCGACCCGAGCGCCTTCGACGACGTTCTTGTGCAAGACGTAGCCACTGCGGGGGGCCCGGACGGAGAAGGTGCGCTTGACGTCGCCGCTGGCCACGACGCCGTCGATGTCGCGCTTGGACAGGTCCCAGAGCTCGAGCTTGCGCCGGGCCGATGTCGCCAGGCGGCTGTCGGCGCCCTGGGTCCGGAGGGCGAGCAGCAGCTCCTCCTGGGCGGCGACGAGCTCCGGGCTGTAGACCTCGAACAGCGTCTGGCCGCGCTGGACCGGGTCGCCGGTGCGGTCCACCCGAATGCGCTCGACCCAGCCGGAGTAGCGCAGGTTGACGACGGAGATCTCGTCCTCGCCGACCTCGACCTCGCCGATGGTGCGCAGGTGGCGAAAGACGGTGGTCTGCTCGGCCCGCTGGGTGCGCACGCCCATGTTCTGGACCACGGTCGGATCGATCATCACCGCGCTGCCGGGAGTCCCGGGCTCCTCACCGTCCGGGGCGGCCATCGGCGTCAGATCCATGCCGCAGATCGGGCAGCTGCAGGGCCGGTCTTGGACCACCTGGGGGTGCATGCCGCAGGTGTAGAGCTCGGCTTGAGCAGCCACGGGGTCGTGGTCCGCGTGGTCATCCGCCGGGGGTTCGGCGCCACAGCCGGCGACGAGCAGGGCGAGGGCCAGCAGGGTCAACAGGCGCTTCACGGGGTGGCTCCGGTGGCGGGGGCGCCGATCAGGGCTTCGACCTGGGTGGCGGCACGCCAGGTGTCGATGACCGCGGTGCGCCAGGCCCGCTCCAGGCCGAGCAGCGTGACCTCGGCCTCGTACAGGCTGGCAAAGGTGGCGCGGCCGACGGCGTAGTCGGCCAGGGTGGTCTCGAGGGCTGCGGCGGCGGCCGGCAGGAGGGAGTCGGCGTAGGTGCCGGCTTTCTGGGCGGCTCGGGACCAGCGGGCCTCGGCCGCCGCGAGCTGGGCCTCGAGGGTGAGCAGGCGGGCGTCCAGCGTCTGGCGAGCGGCGGTGGCCGTGGCCGCGTGCATGGCCTCCATGGCATCGGCCCGGGTGCGACTGCCCTTGGGAATCGGCACGGAGACGCCCACCGTGACCAGATCGCGGGGGTCGTCGGGAAAGGTGCGCAGGCGATAGCCCAGCCAGACCGTCGGATCCGGGCGCACGCCCAGGGCTGCGGCTTCGGCGGCGGCCTGGGCGGCGCGGGCTTCGGCCTCCAGGCGTGCGAGCTCCGGGCGGGCCTGGCGGGCTTGGTCGAGCCACGCCACCGCCGTCCCGGTGACGGGGGCGACGTCGACTTCGGCCGGCGTCGCGACGGGCAAGGTCGCAGCCCCCTGGGTGGCCGCCACCAGGGCTGCGGTCAGCACGGCCTGCCGAGCGTCGAAGTCCACCACGTCGTCCCGGAGCCGATCGCGCAGGACCTCCAGGTGCACGACGGCGTGCTGGCCGGCGCCGCCGACCTCGTAGCGCGCGGTGACCGCCTCCAGGAGCTCCTCGGTGCGGGTGAGGTGAGCGCTCGTGACCCGCTGCAGCTGCCGGGACAGGGTGAGCTCCCACCAGGCGAGGGCGATCTCCGCGGCCAGCGCATCGCGGGCCTCGGCGACACGGTGGGTCGCCGTGGCCGCCCGCAGGTCGGCGGCCTGCCGGTCCGCGGCGCTCGTGCCGGGGGCGGGCAGGGTCTGCTGGACCTTGAGCTGGACCCCGGCCATGGCATGGTCCCCCAGGCCAAGGCTCCACAGGGGCAAGTTGGAGACCTCCAGTCCGACCATCGGGTCCTTCCAGGTGCCGGCGGCCAGGGCCGCCGCCTCGAGGGCGTGGACCCGGGCCTGGAGGGCCGACAGGCTCGGGTGCGCAGCGAGCGCGGCCTGGACGAGGGCGTCTGGGCCCGTGGCGGCGGCGGGCGTGCCGGTGAGCAGGGAGAGCAGCGGGAGGAGTGTCATCGAGGAGAGACCACCAGCGCCTCTTCCAGGGCCTCGACAAAGGCCGGGGCGCTCGGCTCGAAGGCCTCGACAGCGTGCCAGAGCAGGTTGCCGTCGGCCCCGTAGAGCCAGGTCACCGGGATGTTCGTCACCCCCAGGGCCCGGGCCCAGGGATCCCCGCCGCCGTAAACGTTCGGATAGGTCAGCCCAAAGCGGTCCACCATCGCCCGGACGGCGTCCTCCTGGCCGTCCAGGTCCACGCTCACGCCGACGATGGCCAGCTCCGGGTGCTCGGCGGCCAGGGCGGCCAGGTGCGGCAGCTCGGTCACGCAGGGGCCGCACCAGGACGCCCAGACGTTCACCAGCAGGGGCCGACCGGCCAGGTCCGCCAGGTCGAAGGGCTCGCCGTCCAAGGTCTCTGCGACCAGGGCCGGTACCCGGGGCGGCGCCGCCGGGGACTGGGCCTGGGCCGTCTCGCTGCCGGCTTGGGGAGCCTGGAGCGCGGTCAGAGGGCGCCGCTCCGTGGCCAGGGTGTAGGTCTTGTCCGGCCCTGGCACGGTCCAGGCCCAGACCAGGTCATCGCCAAGGCGGGCGACCTGGGGGAAGCCGGAGCCTCGCCCAGGATCGGTCTGACCCACCTGGAGGACCGGGCCGAGACGACGGTCCCGGGTGACCCGGCGGGCCAGGATCTCGCCCCCTTCGTCGAGCCAGGTCACGGCCAGCTCGTCGGCGCCCAGCTGGACCACGTCCACCCGCCCGACCGGCGCAGTGCCGTCGACCAGGATGGGCTCCTCGAGCCCCTGGGGCCCGACAAAGGCCACCTGGACCCGCGGGGTCTCGTCGCTGGCCGTGTACCAGCCGACCGAAGCGCCGCGCGGGCTGCCGGCCACGCTCGGACCGTTGACCGGGCAGCCTTGGATCGTCCAGCCGTCCGTGCTGCCGGCGAGGGGCTGTCCGGCGACCTGGAGCCCGATGTCGCGAACCTCGCTGTCGGACCTGTCGCGCCAGGCGATTACCGTGCCCTCGGGCCCGACGGCGGCACCCGTCGCGCAGCAGTCGCAGACCCGGTCGTCGACGACCTGGGACGGGGGCACGGTCTCGCCGACCACAGCGGTGCGCAGGGCGGTGGGGCCGTCGTCGACCATCGCCCGACCGTCGAGCCAGAAGGCCTCGACCCCTTCGGGCACGGGGACCATCGACACGAAGCCGTGCTCCACGGGCGAGGTGTCGTCGTGCAGCCAGCCCAGCTCGGTCCAGGTGGCGCCGCTGTCTCTCGACCGGACGAGCTGGACCCCGTAGGCATAGGGGCCGCCTTCGAGCTTCTGCAGCCACCAGGCGTAGAGGGCTCCGTCGCCCCCGGCGACCGCCGCGGGCCGGTCGGCCCAGTTGCCCAGCACGTCGGCGCCCGCAGCCAGGGTGACGGGCTCGGACCAGGTGCCGTCGAAGGCCGCGAAGCGCACGGCCCAGGTGGGCTCGTGCTTGCGGCGCTTCGGGGGCACGCGCTCGAGCCACGTGGCGAGCAGCGTGTCTCCGCCCACCGCCAGCGTCGGCCACGCCGCGGTCTCCTGTTGGGTCGGGAGCGGAGGGAGGGGGGCAGCGAGGGCGCTGCCGAGGAGCGCGACGGGGAGGCACAGCATGGGCCGGATCTAACACTCTGGGGGCTTGACCAACTCCGGTGGACCCCGCCCCGGCGGCGGCCTTGATTCGCGGGCAGGGGGGCGCGCATCATGCACCCATGCCCGCCCCGCTGCTGCCCTCACTGCTGCTGGCCTGCGCCGGTTCGACGGGTGGTGACACCGGCACTGGCGGCCACCCGGTCGACACAGTCCCTGCGCCCGTGCTGTGGGACCTGGCAGCGGAGGGCTCGTCCTGGCAGCGCTTCCACCACGAGGAGGACTTCTACCTGAACGTGGTCCGGGACCACGACGGCGTGGTGGTCGCCACGGACCACCAATTCCTGAGCGGCGACACCGTGTCCCTGTTTTTCCCGGCCCTGCTCCAGGACGGCGTGGCCTACACCCTGGACTACTTCGCGGACCACAACCTGGACGGCGTCTGCAGCGCCAGCCCGTCCCCCACAGACCACGTCTGGCACCAGAGCATCGGCGTGGCGAGCGGCCCCATGACCGTGCTGGTCCACCACGAAGGTGAGACCATCGACCACACCGGCTGCGAGTCCTTTTGACGCGTGAGGAGCGCCGCGCTGGGGCGCTGGACGGGGTCACGGCGACCGGCAACACGGCCGTCGACGGGGGCGGACTGGCGGTCCAGGACGTGGCCGCCCTGACCTTTGATCTGGTCCTGACCAGCGACGAGGTCACGGACGACGGGACCCTGGTCTCGCACGCCGTCGACTGGGCACCGAGTAGCCTGGTCCCCTGCCTCGAGGCTAGACCCGATCTGGGTAGTGCTGAGCGAGCAGCTCAGCCACGTTCTCGGTCGTCAAGGGCTTGGTCAGGTAGCCGTCCATGGCGTCGAGCCCAGGCACGCCCTTGGGGATGAGCCGTCGGTCGGCCGACGACAGCATGACCACCACGATGCCCTGGGTGCAGGCGTCGTCCAGCGCGACGTACTCGGCGAGGAATTCCCAGCCGTTCATGCCCGGCATGTTGATGTCCAGGAAGATCAGCTCCGGGTTCGGGAACTCGCCGTCGACCGCTGTGGTCAGGAAGTCGAGGGCCATCTGGCCGCCGGTCGCGACCTGGATCCGGGCGCAGCACCCGGTCTCTTCCAGGACGATCTGGTGGTAGAGGTTGTCCGAGTCGCTGTCGTCGATCAGCATGACCAACGCGAGAGGGGGCTGCATGTCGTCTCCGAAAGGGCCGCAGGGCTCAGGACAGTGTCACACGGTGCCCTGGCGCGGGTCGTCCGCGAGCCGCAGGGTAAAGGTCGAGCCGACGCCCGGCTCGGACTCGAGCACCACGTCGCCCCCGTGGCGCCGGGCGATCTTGCGCACGATGGCCAGGCCGATGCCGGTGCCCTCATAGGTCTCCCGCCGGTGGAGTCTCTGGAACATCTGGAAGATGCGCGCCTGGTACTTGGCCGCGACGCCGATGCCATTGTCCCGCACGTGGACCGCCCAGCCGCCGTCGATCCGCTCGGCGGAGACGTGCACGTGCGGGGCTTCTTCGCCTCGGAACTTCAGGCCATTGGAGGCCAGGTTCACCAGGGCCTGACCCAGTTGACCGGCGTCCCCGCGGATGACCGGGAGCGCGTCCCGGGTCAGGCGCCCGCCCTGCTCCTCGGCCGCGATGGACAGGGTCTCGAAGGCCTTGTCGACCACGTCGTCCAGGCCCACTGGCAGCAACTCGCCGGCCTGGGTGCCCACGCGGGAGAAGGAGAGCAGGTCTTCGATGAGCTGGCCCATCTGCGCCGCGCCGTCCACGGCGAAGTCGACGTACTGGATGGCGGTCTCGTCCAGCTGGTCGGCGTAGCGCCGCTTGAGCAGTCCGGTGAAGCTGCTGATCTTGCGCAGGGGCTCCTGGAGGTCGTGGGACGCGATGTAGGCGAATTGTTCCAGTTCTTGGTTCGACGCCTCGAGCTCCCTGCTGCGGAGCTCGAGCTCGAGCTGGGTCTCGATGAGCTGCTCCTTGACGTACTCGGCTTCGAACATCGCCGCGACCATGGCCGCCAGCCGCGTGAGGAGCCGCTCGTCGTCCTCGGTGAAGTCACCGTCGAATCGGTCGGAGAGCTGGAGCACGCCGATGGCCTCGCCATTCGGCCGGAGGGCCGGCACCGCGAGCCACCCGGGCATCGGGGGGTGCTCCAGACCGCGCTCGTCCTTGAGGTCCGAGAAGTTCTTGAAGCGACTGTGGGCGTAGAGCTCGGCCTCGGTCATACGCATCGCCTTGCGCTTCTCGAAGATGACCGACCAGATGCCCTGGCCGGTGGGCATGACGTCGTAGGTCTTGTACTTCTCGTACTTCTCGGAGAAGGACGTCGCGTGGGAGGCGCGGGTGAAGTCGCCGTCGGGGATGTAGCTGACGGCGGACTGGTGGGCGCCCACCAGCTGGCGGATCTGCTCGGCGATTGCGTCCAGTGACCCCGCCAGGGTCTGGAGTCCCAGGGCATCCGCCATCTCGCCACTGACCGTGACCCCGTCGATTCGGTAGCCGCCTTCACTCATCTCAGGACCCCATCATGGGGACACAGCTAACCCGTCACCGGGTGCCGACACCGGAGTCGCACCGCGAGGGGCGGGCCGCACCGGGACCGGCCCATGATCAGCATGGCGTCGACCCCGACGGACCCGACCTCTCGCTCAGTCGATGATCACGCCAGAGCCATCGGAGAAGCTGACGTAGCTGGTGCCGCCGGATGAACCGACCGTCGCACCGGTGTAGCTGTTCCGGTAGAAACCCTTGCCACCACCACCACCACCGCCACCACCAGCCTGACGCATGGCCAACGCCAGGTTGCCGATGTAGCCACCCTGTTCGTAGGACACGTTCCATCGCGCATCCATCGTGTAGCGGCCCGGCCACACCGGGGAGTAGTTGCGCAAAAAGGCGACGTCCATCGCGTGGAGCTCGCGCCCGTTGATGAAGACACCCGTATTCCCACCCGAGGCATGCGCCGGCATCGGCGCGGCGGTCGGCAGACCGGCCCGGAGGACGCCCACTGCGGGTCCATTCCAAGTGCCCCACACGCCCGTGGCCGGGTCGTACCAATAGGCACCGTCCTGGACGTGGCCGATGGCAGACTCGAGCTGGCTCACGACGTCGTCATCCAGACGGACGCCGTTGATGGAGACATTGCGGGTGGGCATGGGTGCGGCCTCCTGGACCGGAGCGGTCGTGTGGACCGAGAGAGGAACCTGCGCAGCAGCCGGCGGGCCACCACAAGCGAGGGTGATGAGGAACAGGGTCAACGTGAGCTCCGTGTGGGTTCCTTCAGAGTGTGTCAACCACCCACCCCTCCGACTACTCGCTTTCTCGGCGCCTGCAGCCCCAGGAACTCCATGATGTATCACCACACTCCGCCCGATTGCTCAGGTGCCTCACCAGATGCGAGCAGCCCCGTGCGTGGGTCCACCCCCCGGATCCAGCCAGAGCCACGCACTTCTTCCGCCCACCCGTCCAGAGTCTCGGGTTTCTTCCGTCTGGCGGGCGAAAACTGCCCGCTGGGTGCCCTGAGGACCAGGAATCCCCCGAATCGGCCCTCGTGGAGCTCAGAGGCGGAAGAGGGAAAGGGCTCTGACCCATCGGGGACGGAGGCACCCGCCACCGACGACCTGGTCTTCGAGACCCTCAGCCTCTCGTCGGACACGGCCCCCACCCGAATCCGCTCGACCAAGCGCCAGCGCTAGCCTAGTCGACCCTGGTGCTCTTGAGCTTCGCCGCGCACGTCTGCCGGGCTTCCGGCTCGCAGCTCCGGTTACACGAATCGAGGATGCGCATACCGACGCGGGGATCCGACGTCAGCTCGGACTTCCTGCCGTCATAGCAGTCGCTCGAACAACTGCTGCGCTCGCTGTTGACGCAGTCGTTGAGCGCGATCCTGTACTCCGTGTCCGGCCCCGGCCCCGTGACCCGCGACCGCTGGGTCTCGAGCTGGCGTTGAAGCTGCGCCTGCCGGATCTGGGTCGACGCGTCGTTGGACGGGTCTTGCCCCGAGGTGGGGTCCCCGAACGGGTTGTAGACGCCCAGGCCCACCAGCAGCGTCACCAGGACCAGGGGGATCTTGCGCTTGAGGATGTCCTGGACCACGTGGTCTGGGAGTCGGGGGGCGCGAGGCCCGGTCGACGCGGCGGCGGTCTCGGCCGGCGCAGCTGCACTGGACACGCACCGGGGACAGTTGCCGTCCTCGCGGACGCTGTGGCGGAGACCGCAAGTGGCGCAGGTCGTGAACTCGGGGGGTGAAGTCATGGCGTCACGGAGGGTCTGGTGGTTCTACAAGCAGATGAGACGGATCAACAGGACGGAGCCCGGGCGTCGACTCCCTCATCGAGCTCTACCGCTTCATCGGTCCTGGCGAGGCGGCGCTGAAGTCGCCTGCCCTGGCCCCGGCATCCAGACCACGGCATAGAAGTGGGGCTCGTCCGGTGCCAGCAGGTAGCTGCTGCCCCGTGTCTTGATCAGCATGACCCCCGGGGAGTCCATCAAGGCCGCGGCCTCTGGCAGGGGGGAACGGCACATCAGGGGCTCTCGGACGCCGTGGTCCGCGAAGCACTGGCGCCGCTCGGCGCCGGTCAGCCCCTCGCACTCGAACGTCGCCCAGAAGTGCTGCTCGGTCAGCTCGGCCGGGCAGAATGGCGGGCGGCCAGGCACGCGACGCCACGCCTTGTAGATTCGCCAGAGCGCCTTGTCGTGGGGGGTCAGATGGACGTACGGGCTCGCGGTCGGCACCGCGGCGTAGGCAAAGGAGCGCAGGTCGGTGCACTCGTCGCTCACCTCGCAGCTCCCCCGCGTCCCGAACTCCAGTGGGTTCAGGCCGGGGGTCCCGGTCTGGGTGCCCTCTTCGCACCGGCA
>CAZFLE010000191.1:0-12401 GCA_964519895.1 uncultured Enterobacterales bacterium
GCTCCGTCGTTCGACGGAGGAGGAACGCGCTGCCCGGCACCATCCTGGGGACCTGGACCGTGCACGAGTCAACGCGCTGCTGCACCTGCTCGGCGCTCGCCTGAGCCGCCGAGCCGGCCGCACGCCGCTGCCGCGGGTGGCCCACATCTACGCGACCTTTCGCTGCGAGCCCTCCTGCGCCCGCTGCCAGAGCTGCCACCCGCAGCGCTGGCCCGAGTGCACCCCGGACGAGCTGCGCACCGTGCTGGGCCGACTGCGGGGCCTCGATGTCATCAAGATGCTGGGCGGAGATCCCTTTGCTCGCGAGGACATCGACGACGTGGTGCGCACCGTCAAGGCCGAGGTGCGGCCCTACATCTTCCAGCTCAACACCACCGGGGACCACCCCGAGCGGGTGCTGGAGGTCGTCTCGAACCACGGCTGGCCACGCCTGCACCTGAGAGTCTCGATGGAGGGCTGGCGCATCGGCCACGACGCGCGCCGCAGCCCCGGCAGCTTCTCGCGGATGCGCCGCACCGTGGAGGGTCTGGCCGCCCTGCGGGAACGCGTGGACTTCTCGCTGGGGGTCAACTACCACGTGCACGACGCGTCGCTACAAGACCTCTGGCGGGCCCGGCTGTGGTGCCAGTCGCTGGGGGTCGGGTTCTTTCCCGGCATCCCGGTCAAGCCGGTGCTCTTTCGGGAGGAGCCCCACACCCTGGCCCGGACCGGGCTGCCGCTGACCGATCTCGACGCCTATCGCCGGCAGGCTGACGGCCGTCGCCGGCCAGGCGGCTACCGGGTCCTCGAGGCGTTGTTCCTGGGCCGCACGGACGCCCAGCTGCTGGACCGGCTGGTCGCCGAGGGACCGAACCTGCGCTTCGACTGCCAGGAGCTGCGCAGCCTGGCCTATGTCCTGCCGAACGGCGACGTGGTGGCCTGTGGGCTGCGGACGCAGACCGTGGGCAACCTCCGGGAACAGACCCTCGAGCACATCTGGCGGTCACCCCAGGCCGCGGCCGCCCGACGCGGCGTCGACAGCTGCATGGGGTGCTATCAAGCATCGGTGCAGCTGATGAGTCGGCTCTACGGGGGCCGCCCCTGAGCGCCTCAGATCTCCGCCGCCAGCTCAGTCAGAGCCTCCTCCATGCGCTCGCCACAATCCCCCGTCTCGCTCTCCGCAGCGATGCCCTGGTACGTGAAGCCGCTCTCCGCCGTCAGGATCTGATACCGCTCCGTGCCCCAGGTGTTGGCACCGCCGCTGTTGCAGGTCAGGCTCCCGTTCTCATAGGGCGGCCCGACCACCGCGATCCGCAGGTCCAGGTCGAACGCCCCATAGAGCTGACGGTAGATCTCCGGGTCGCTCTCCCCCGTGCTCAGGCGTCGGGACCCATCGCCCTCGTCACTGATGATCAGCGCCAGCAGCGTTGTGCCATCTCGGGGCAAGCCCTCGCTGGACCCGGCGTCGGCCGGGGTCAGGACCGACGGCCCTCCAAAGCAGTCCTTTGGCGGGTCCGGAGAAGCACGGCACAGGGCGTCGAGCAGCGCCTCCAGGCCCTCCTCATTGCCGCCGCCGCAGCTGTCTTCCCAGGCCCCGAAGCCGCAGAGGTCGTCCAGCCACTCGCTGGTGATGACCGTCAGCGGCTCGTCAGGGTCGTAGCCCGGATCGCTGGGGACCTCGGCCTGGTTCCAGCACGTGGCTTCGCAGGCGATGGCGTGGCGCAGGCTGTCGCCACTGTCTTCGGCCGTGAGGTCCAGCCACGGAGCCACCAGGGCGCCGCCCAGGCCATCGACGTCGACCGTCACGACGCCGGCCCGGGACCCGCGGCCCTCGAAGGCCGCCAACAACAGGTCGAGGTGGATCAGCAGCGAGCCAGCCTCGTCCGACATGCTGGAGGACGCATCCAGCACCAGGAGCAGGTCGGTGACGCCCTGGTTGGGATCGGTCACGTCGACTGCTGCGGTCCCAGGCGGCCCTTCGTGCTCGCCATCGAAGGGCGTCACCTCGCAGGTCCAGCTCTGGCCGTCCGCCGTCTGGTCCAGCGGCACGGTCTCGTCATAGATGCCGGCGTTGGCGTCGTCTACCAGCCAGCGGTAGCCGTAGCTGACCACGTCTCCTTCGGGGTCCACGGACTCCTCGACCACCGCGCAGACGAGATCCTCCCAGGGGGTTGGCTCCGCCGGCGTGATCGCCACGGTCGGTGCGGCCGGAGCGGAAGGGTCGTAGGTCTGTTCCGCAGGGCAGTCGGCGCTCCCCACACACCCCTCGTCATCGCAGTCGAACAGCCCGTCCTGGTCGTTGTCGGCCGCGTCTGAGCACTCGCCCGGCTCGTCGCCTTCGTACTCGGCGTTTCCGCCGGCGCAGGCCAGCCAGAGGGTTGCGAGTGCGATCATGGGCGCGGTCCTCCTGGTGCGACGGTACCGCAGCTGTTCGCCGGCCGATCCCGTTACGGCCTTGCCCGAGGAGGTGTGCCCTGGCTGGCGCCCTGGTAGCCGACCCCGCGGTACGTCAGGCCATCCAGGCCATCCAACAGGGCCGGGCAGCCGACGCGATCCGCGCACTGAACGACCTCGTTCAGGCGTTCCCATCGGACCCCTTGCTCTATCTGTGCCTCGCCGAGGCCAAGCTGCGAAGCCAGGCGCTCGAAGCCGCCCGAGAGGACGCGCGCAGAGCCGTCTCACGGTTGCCACGACGAACCCAGCTGACCCACAGGCTCGCTCGCTTGCTGCTTCGGCTCGACCTTCCAGCAACCGCCCTGGACATGCTCGAGCAGGCGCCGGCATCGGCCAAGACGGATCCCCAAGCGAGCGAGCTCACGTATGAGTGCCTGAACAGACTCGGACTCATCCCGCGCGCGCTGGATGTCCTGGCGCACATGGGCTCGCGCTCACCGGGAGCAGCCAGGCGGCTCTGTCAACTGCAGCTCGACCTGGGGGATCCCCACGCCGCGCGAGACGCACTGGGTGCGTCTGGGACCTGGCCGATCGATCCGGTGCTGCGGGGACGGATCAGCGCCGCAGTCGGGGACGTCCCGGGCCTCCTGGAGGCGTTGAGCCAAGGGGAAGCATCTCAGGACTTCGACGCCAGCGCGTGGATTCCGATCTGTCTCGGGGCCGGGCTGCTCGCCCCAGCCCAGCGCCTGGCCGTAGCCGCGGGGCACGCCACGGGATGGGAGGCACGCCTGGCCCTGTGGCGACTGGACCGGACCGAGCCGGGTGACAAGGCCCACAACGACGTGGTGGTGACCGCCGGACGGGCCGTCGCCGACGGTGACCCGACGACGGCGATCGCCGCACTGGCAGCCGGCGATGACCTGTCTGCAGAAGCACACGTCTGGTACAGCGAGGCTTGCTTTCGGGTCGGGCGGTACGCCGAGGGGGTGACCCGGGCGCACCGCGCGCAGCAAGGCTCGTCCCAGTACGCGCTCGCGGCCGCCTGCCTCCGGCTCCTCTGCACCGGCGCTTCGTCCCCCAGCCCGGCCGTCCTCGCGACCGCCCCGCCCGGGTTCGAGGAGATCCTGCCTTCGATTCGGAGCGTCATCGGGATCGAGGCGATGGAATCCTACGGGCCGGAGACACCCTGCGAGACCGTCCTGCTACAGACGCTGGAGCGACTGGGGGGCAACCGCACGACCCACCCGATTCGACGCAACGACAGAGGCGAGCTCGAGGCCTTCGAGCTCGTGACACCGATCCGAAATCGCTGCCGCCAGATCCAGATGCGCCTCCGCACACGGGGTATGGATGCCGCCCTGGACGCGTTCGACGCCCTCGAGGACTCCTGCGGTCCTGCCCCGGTGCTGCACACCTACCGGGGAGAGCTCCTGGTCTGGCAGGGGCAGCTGGGGCGGGCCGAGCGGGAGTTCCGACGAGCGCTGACGCTGGACCGGCGGACGAAGTGGGCCTGGATCGGACTGGGCGCCTGTGCGCTCCTGGCGGGAGATCTTGGCCGGGCCTTCCAGACCTGGAACGAGGGGCTCGAGCACACCACCCCCGGACCCACACTCTACGTCTACCGGGGCGAAGCGCATCGGAGGGCGGGACAGCTCGAGGCAGCCCGATCCGATCTAGCCCAGGCGCTCGCCACGAGTCCCAAGAGAGTCTCCACAAAGATCAACCTGGCCCTGCTCGCGAGTGCGCTGGGGAACACCGCACCGGCCGAGACTCTGGTCGGTGCCCTGCCCAAGCTGGCGCCTGGATTCCTGGAGGGGCCCCGGCCCGGCGCCGAGACCCCCACCGAGGCCGTCGCGCGTCTGCTGGGCGACATGCGCGGGAACCGCAGCTCCGCGATGCCGTGCTGGTTCGACGCTGCCGGCGCTGTGAGGCACCTGAAGCCCGAGCGGTGGCGCGACTACCATCCATTGCCCATCAGCACGTAGAGGGCACCGGTGCCCGAGCCATCGCCCGGCCACCCCGGGGCCCCGGCTGCAAAGTCCCCATAGCCGTCACCCGCGCCACTCAGGTCCCCGATGTAGGCCAACCTGGCCCCCAGGGCATCGCCGGGGTTCTCGCCCACCAGGACGCCGTGGGCCTCGGACAGCGAGTGCGTCCCTGAGATCGGCCCCAGCGCCAGGTAGATCGCCCCTGCGTCCTGCCCGCCGTGACTCGCTCCCGGGGCACCGACCAGGACATCGGGCCAGTCGCCGAGATCGTAGCTACCGCCGCCGGCGACCGCGCTGCCCGCGAGCTCTCCTTCGGTGTGCCCGCGCAGGATCCCCGGTGCGGACTCCAGCTGGCCATCGGCCAGGCCCGCCCCCGGCACCACGTAGACGGCCCCAGCATGGGTTGCCACGCCGCTGTACCGAGGGCTGCCCACCAGGATGTCGTCCAGGCCATCCCCGTCGAGGTCTCCCGCGCTGGCCAACGCCTCACCCGGCGCGTCCCTGGTGTAGGGGAGCAGCGTGTAGTCGGCGTCGGACAGGAGCGATGAGGCGGTGACGGGCCCGTGCCACAGGTAGACGGCACCCGTTGTCGTCCCGCCGTCGAACGCCGGCGCTCCGACCACCAGATCGGGCACCCCATCGCCGTTGAGATCTTCGTGCAAGAGCAAGCCGGCACCTGCCTGGCTCGGATCGGCGACCCCCGTCAGCACCACTTCGGCGTCCTGTTCCGTGACCGCCGCGCCCTCCTCGTAGGGCAGGATGTACACCGCTCCGATCTGGCCCGTGCCGGCGGCTGGTCCCGGCGCCCCCACCACCAGATCCGCGCCCCCATCCCCATCGAGATCCAGACCGCCGGCGACGGCAAGGCCGGCTTGCTCGCCAGCAGCACCGCTGAACCGCCAAGCGGCATCCGCACTCGCGTCCACTGCACCGGTCACGGGCCCGAGGAACACGGTCACCGCGCCCGGCTGCGTCAGGCTGTCCCCGGGACCGCCCACGATGATGTCATCCCAGCCGTCGCCATCCAGATCCCCACACGAGGCCACCGCGGACCCGAACTCGGCGCCCTCGGCGCCCTGGTGGCGAGAAGGCACGGCGTCGATCGTGTCGGGGGCCAGCCACACATCCGAGCTCATCAAGTACCAGGTGGCACCTGCCGCTTGGAACCCGGGTGCGCCCACCACCAGGCCGTCCTGGAAGGCAAGCTCGTGGACGCCGCCCGCCGACACCGAGCTTCCCAGCCGGTCTCCGGGGGCAACCCCTTCGAATCGGTCGGCATAGGCATCGATCGCCTGTTCTCCGAAGGGCACGCATCCTGCCTGTGTGCCGTCGCAGTCGTTGTCCCTCCGATCCTGGCAGACCTCCGCCTGGCCAGGGTTCACCTCAGCGCTCGTCCCGTCGCAGTCGCCCCCCACCGCGACCCACCCCTCCGGACCCACACAGGCGATCGTGGACGAGTCCTCCTCGCCATACCCATCCTCATCCTCGTCCCGGTACCACTCGACGGCATCCACCGCGCCGGCCTCGTCCACCTGTTGATCACAGTCCTCGTCCCCACCCCGCAGACCTCGTCGGCCCCGGGCCAGCTCTGTGCGTCGCCGTCATCACAGTCACCGGGCGACAGGGAATAGCCAGGACCCGGAAAGCACTCCTGGACGGCGTAGTCGAGATCGCCGAAGCCATCGCCGTCGGAGTCGACGTACCAGATCGTGTCCGGGTGCAGCGCGGCGTTGCCGTCGTCACAGTCATCGTCGACGTCCACGAAACCGAGGGGCGGGTCGCAGGCCACCACGCTGATCTCGGGGTCCCCGTGGCCGTCGGCGTCGCCGTCACCGAACCACGTGGGGGCATCCACTGCGCCCGCCTCGTCGATGGTCCCGTCACAGTCCTCGTCCGAGCCTCCACACAGCTCGGGCTGCTCGGAGCTGACCTCGGGATCGTGATCGTCGCAGTCTCCCCCGCCGTAGATCACGTTCAGGTCGCCGTCGCCGTCGATGTCCATCAGGTGCGCCCGGGCCGCCTCGTAGTCGTCCCGGTCCGCCAGGCATCCGACCCCAAGGACGAACGCCAACGTGAGCGTGGGCTGCCTCATACGGTCGAGCATAGCCCTCGCCTCACGCATCCCCCGCACCCCCCGCAGAGGGCATCTTCACGTAGAGCTCCCAGCTCACCAGTGGGTCCACCCCGAGCCACCCGCGCTGCGGATCCCGCGCCCTCTCCTGCCAGTGGGTCTTGGAGATGACGGCCCGGGTGCCTCCCGGGGGCAGCCGAAAGGTGAAGTAGCGATCGGCCGCGCCGTCGCCCAGCTCTGCCCGGATCTGCACCGCCTCGAGCGGCTCGCCGTCTTCTTCGAAGACCGTCGCCACGACCAGGGCCACGGCGTCGGCCGGCTCGCCCATCTGGCACACGTAGCGAACCAGGTCGTCGATGGACGACGGAAGCTCCTTGCCCCGGATCTCCCAGATCTCGCAGGCACGGCCGCGCAGCCGGAAGATGCGCGCGTGGTCCAGGCCCTCGCGCACCACGGTCGGCATGGTCGACGCGGCGGCGAGCTCCGTCATCTCCAGCGCCGTGGTGGGCAAGCGGGCGTCGGGGTCCAGGTCGATGAAGGCCGCCCGCAGGTCCGGCTCGGGCATCTTGCCCGGCAGCACCGTGGCCGGCGTGGCGCCCGGGCTCGGGGTGACCAGCGAGCCGAAGGGCTCGGGGGGCACGCCCTCCCCGACCGCGTGCTCCCAGTCCGAAGTGAAGCGCCCGATGCAGCCCTGGGTCATCTCGTAGCCGCGCCACGCGGCCCACCAGGTGCTGGGTTCGCCCCGATAGCGATCCTGGCTCATGGCCACGGCGGCCCGCTCGCCGTCGCCCCGCACCAGCATCGCCACCATCACGACCGCCCGCACCGCGGGCCGGACCACCAGCTCGGCATAGGTCGCGGCGGGATCGAAGTCCGGGTCCCGGTCCAGGGCACGACCCAGGTCCAGGACCTCGCGATGGCCATCGAACAGGAGGTGCAGCGACGCGGTCGGCTGGCCCTGGAGGTGAATGACGCGGTCCAGGTGGTCCTGGAACCAGGTGCGCACCCCGTCGTCGTCGAAGGGGTTCAGTCCGTCCAGAGGATGCCGGCTCGGCGTGTGGGGCTTCATGGACCTGGCGTATCCCGTGGCGTCTGGGGGTTCGCCAGGCCCCCACCCCCGCTCGGGTGCGACCTCAGGGCCCGGGCCGGACCGGCTCCCCGTCGGTCCGCGTCCGATCCACGAAGCCGAGCTGGGGCTCCAGGTGCTCCCAGAGACAGTGCACCGTCGCCGGGTGGTCCCGGTACACGTCGACCTGCTCCCCCGGGTCCGCTTCGAGGTCGTACAGCGCCCGGTCACCGTCCCAGGCATAGGTCATGCGCCAGCCCGCCCGATCGGCCGAGAAGATCGGGACATCTGCCGTGTCGACCGTGCCGCTCACGCGCACCCGATCTGCCGGCGATGTGCCGATGACCTGGCCCGTCACGGTCTCCGGAATCGGGACGCCGAGGGCATCGAGGATCGTCGGAACCAAGTCCGGCTGCCCGACCGGGCCGGTCCAGACCCCGGAGTCGAGCCCGGACCCCCAGAACCCGGCGACCATGTCCGCCTCGTCGGGGTGCAGGCTGCGGCCGTGACCCAGGTCGCTGTGTTCGAAGAATTGCTCCCCGTGGTCGGACCAGATCACCACCAGGGTGTCGTCCAACAGGCCACCGCCATCCAGCTCGGTCCACAGCCGCGAGAGCTGGTCGTCCAGGTAGCGGAGCTCGCCGTCGTAGAGCTGGTAGAGCACGCCCAGGAGCTCGTCCCGTTGGGCCTGGGACAGGTCCGGCCAGTCCCGCCGAAGGGCCGAGATGCCGGCTTGTTCCCGAGGGTCGTGGTCCCCCAGGTCCACCCCGACCAGGTCGCCCTGGTAGGACTCGGGCGGCGCGTACGGGCCGTGGGGATCCCGGAAGTGCACGTGCAGGTAGGTCGATCCGTCCGCCTGGGCCCGCAGGGTCTGGGCCTGGCCCACCGCGGCGTCGACCAGGGGCGCGGCGATGACCTCGCCGTCGAAGACCACGGTGTCGAAGCCGTTGCTGACCGGCTGGTGGTGGCTGAAGAGCTTGCTGGCACTGACCAGGCTCGACGCGAAGCCGGCCTGGCCCAGCCAGGTGGCCAGGGTCTCGAGGGCGACCGGCAGCTGCAGGCCCTCGGCGTCCTTGTCCGCGATCAGGGGCTCGAAGCCCTGCTCCAAGGTGGTCTGACCCGTGAGCGCACAGGTCACCCCAGGCAGGGTCCAGTTGGCACAGGTCCTGGCATCGTCCAGGGCCACGCCGCCCTCCAGCAGCCCGTCCAGGAAGGGGGTGACCCCGGATCCCGCGTACCGGCCGACGCTCGCCCGCCGGAGCGTGTCGATGGAGAGGCCGATGAGGTGGGTCGGCCCCTCGCCGGACCAGCTCAGGGCCCGCCCGTCGGGGTCCCCCGGGTCCGGTTCGCAGCCCGCGAGCACTGCGCTGTCGCCGGTCTGGCCATCACAGGCTGCCAGGACCGTCCAGAGGAGCCACATGGGGCCACCTTAGCCGGCGCACGCTGCCGCCGAGTCGGGGTTGACACTTGCAGGTCGGTGCACACTTCTAGCGGCGATGAGCACCCTTCCCTTTGTCGCTGACCCCCACCAGAGCTTGCAACGCGCGCGCCTGGACTTCTTCGACCACGCCGGCTTCGGGCCCTCCGGGGGCTACGACGAACCCTGGGCCGAGGCCGACTTCGGGTCCTTTCGCTACCGGGTCCCGAACGGCGCCGCCCGGGCCCGGGCCCTCCAGGTGCACGACCTCCACCACGTGGTGACGGGCTATGCCACGGACTGGCGCGGTGAGTCCGAGATCTCGGCCTGGGAGCTGGGCAGCGGCGGGCCTGGCCCCCAACCCTATGCCTGGGTCATCTCCCTGTGGGGCCTCTTCGTGGGGCTGCTGACCATGCCCGAGCGGGTCTTCCGCGCCTTCGTACGGGGCCGGGGCTCGCGCAACCTGTATCGGGCACGCCTGGACGGGTCCCTGCTGGGTCAGCGGGTCGCCCAGGTCCAGCGCAGCCTGGCCGTCCAGCCGGCCCAGGCCGCTGGCGAGAGCCCCTGGGCCCCGGGCACGCCTCGACGGTTGCGCATGGGGGACCGCCTGGCCTTTGCCGGCTGGACCGTGGCTGCGATGGCGTGGGGCCTGACCGGGGGTCTCGGGGTGCTGGCGTTGGTCGCGGCGGCCGGTGGACGCCGCCTCCACGGCCTGTTCGGCTGTCCTCTCCGTTGCCAGGGAACCGCTGCGGCTTGACGAGGGTTGGTCCTGTCGGTGTGTCTCCCGCGGGTTGGCGGGATAGCCCAGACGCGCCTTCCAGGAGTCCAGATGTTCTCCCTGATGCTGATGATCGCCTGCGCCACCCCTCCCGAGAGCACCACCGCCGCCGGCCCCGAGGGCCAGGCCGCGGGCGGCCAGCCCGGTGAGCAGGGCCCCCCAGGCGCCGCGCCGGGCGGTGACGCGATGGGCGCCCCCGGCGAGCCCGGTGCCCCCGCCGCCGACGGCACGGCCGAGCCCAGGCCCAGTGGCCGAGCCTGGACCAGCTACGGAGGCGAGCTGGCGATCAACTCCGCCATCCCGGCCAGTCAGCTGCTCGACGCCCCCGGGGACTACGTGGGGCAAGAGGTCGTGGTCGAAGGCCGGGTGGCCGACGTCTGCCAGAAGAAGGGCTGCTGGATGGTGATCGCCGACGGCGACCGCACGATGCGGATCACCATGAAGGACCACGGGTTCGCGGTGGACATGAACGGCTCCGGCGGGGACTGCCAGGTCCAG
Organism: uncultured Enterobacterales bacterium; assembly: GCA_964519895.1. Classification (GTDB taxonomy): domain Bacteria; phylum Myxococcota_A; class UBA796; order UBA796; family CAJQPC01; genus CAYFPX01. The sequence continues at coordinate 10,192 of CAZFLE010000191.1, forward strand.
GGCATCGTGCTGGAAAAGGAAGTCGACGCAGACACCGTCGCCCACTACGCCTCGGAGTCCGCCAACGCCGACGCACAGCCCGAACCGGCAGGGGGCGGCAAGATGTTCGAGATCGAGGCAACGGCGGTGCGGATGCGCCCTGCAGGCGGGTAGAGCCCACCGATTCAGCGTGGTAGCGTCGGGTTCCTGCCCCCCGGAGGCCCCATGCAGAAGCTCCTCATCGCCCTGTGTCTCAGCCTGGCCTTCGCGGTCGGCAACCCGGTCCAGGCCAACAACTTCGTCAAGGAACTGACCCACGCCCTCGAGCGAGGCCTGGACGGCAACACGCAGTTCGTCCTCCACATGGGCAACGGGGACGCCATCACCCTGTCCGGCGACGACTACGACTCCTTCCGGTTCTACTACCGGGACCAGGTCCGCGAGATGCCGTCGGTCATCGAGCTCTACGCAGGCTCGGGCAAGAAGAAGGCCAACGCGATGATCAACGTGGCCGACGCGGCCTACTACCGGCTCGAGATCGAGAAGAAGGGCGGCGAGTGGGTCTATACCTGCCACTTCTGGTTCTGAGCGCCTGCGGCTCGCCGGAGCCCCTCGTCCCAGAGACCCCACCCCGGCCCGCGGCGCCGCCGACCCTGCTCCTGCTGACCCTGGACACCACACGGGCCGATGCTCTGGGGGCCTACGGCGCCCCAGCGAGCGCGACCCCTGTCCTGGACCGTCTGGCCGCGGACGGGGTGCGCTTCGCCCGCGCCTTCACCCACGCGCCCAGCACCCAGTCCGCCCACGCGTCGCTCTTCACCGGGCTGGATCCCCACGGCCACGGGGTGCCATTCAACGGTCGAGCCCTGGACCTCGGGCACGAGACCCTGGCGGAGCGCCTGGCCCAGGCCGGCTGGACCACCCAGGGCGTGGTGGCTGCCGCTGTGCTGGGGCGCAACCTGGGCATGGACCAGGGCTTCGCCCTGTACGACGACGACTTCGTGGCCGACGGCCCCGAGGACCGGGCCCACGACGTGACCGCTCGGGCACTCCGCGCCGCCCAGCAGGCCCCACCCGATCAGCCCCTCTTCCTTTGGGTCCACTACTTCGATCCGCACCACCCCTACGAGCCGGCGGACTCGGCGGGGGGCGCCACCGCGGACACCATGCGGGCCGCGCTGGGCCACAAGGGCCTGGACACCGCCGACCTGCCCGCACTCCGGGCGCTGTACGCGGCCGAGGTGCTGGCCATGGACACAGCCATCGGCACGCTGCTGGCGGGGCTCGCCGAGCTGGGCCGCCTGGAGGAGGCCAGCATCGTGGTCGCCGGCGACCACGGCGAGGCCTTCGGTGAAGACCCGGATCGCCCCTTCCTCCACGGGCCGGACGTGGACCCCTTCGCGACCCAAGTGCCGCTGATCGTGTCCGGGCGCGGCAGCCTGGCGCCCCAGCCCGGGGTCGTGGCCCAGGCGGTGGCTCTGTCCGAGGTGCCGACCCTGGCACTGGGTGTGCTCGGCTTGGCTCCGGGGCTCGGTCCTGGCCGCGATCTGACCCCCGCCTTGGGCGGCGCAGCGCTGGTCGACGTGCCGATCCTGCTCGAGGCGACCAAGCCCCGGCGGGAGCTCACCGACGGCGGCTGGAACAACCTGGGCAACGAGCGCGGCGTGATCGAGGGCGACTGGATCCTGATGGAGCGGACAGAGGCCCAGCAACCCCCGGTGCTGTGGCGGATCGGTCCACCCCTGGCGCAGGTCCAGGACCCCACTCGGCACGACGCCTTGCTCCAGACGCTGCGGGCCTGGGACCAGGCGGCGCCCAGTGCCCAGGGCAGCACGGCCGACGAGGTCAAGCCTGCACTGGAGGCCCTGGGGTACCTGGAGCCCTAGTGCTACTAGGCTCGCCTTTCGCGGTTTCTCGGGCTGCCCGACGAGAGCGGCCACGTCCACGGCCACGCGCAGGGCCACGCGCAACCCCAGTGTGGCGGCGCCCCGAGCCGGAGGAGATCACCATGAGCACCAGCCCGGCCCGGGTCTCCCGTCCCATGTGCACGTTCACGTGGACGGTCCACGTCCCACGTCAGACGTCCCACGTGTCACGTCAGACGACTTCACGACCCCCGTGCACGTGGACGACCACGTCTCACGACCCCCGATTCACCGCACGCTGCTAGTCTCGCAGTTTCGTCATTTCTCCCGTCGCATCCTCGCCCTCTCACGATTTCAGCCACTTAC
>CAZFLE010000192.1:0-12310 GCA_964519895.1 uncultured Enterobacterales bacterium
GGGATGCGCAGGGTGCGCTGGAAGGTGATGTTCAGGCCGTCGCCGGCGGTCAGGGTGTCGTGTTCGAGCTTCATGGGGTGTCCTGGGTGAGGGTTCACCCGAGAGACGCCCGCCCTGGGGGGGGCTGTCACAGGGGCCCACCGAGAACTCCACAAGTCGCTGAAGTCTCGGCGGAATTGAGCTTTCTTACGAGACAGCTGTGACAGAACTGGCCGTCGTTCGTCTACGGTCCCGACGTGCCCACCTCGTTCCACCAGGCCCTCGACCGCGGAGACCACCGCACGGCCGGGGAGTGGCTGGTGCGCCATCACGCCACCGCAGTGCTGGCCCTGTGCGAGGGAATCGTGCACGACGCCGCGCTGGCCGAAGACCTGTGCCAGGACGCCTTTGCCAGAGCCTTTGGCGGCCTGGCCGGCTTTCGGCGCGAGGCCCAGCCTCGGAGCTGGCTCCTGGCGATCGCCCGCAACCGCTGCCTGGACGAGCTGCGCCGCCAGGGCCGAAGCCCGGTCCAGGCCGACGAACACATCGACCAGGCCCCGGACGAGCGCCCTCTGGAGTCGCACCTGCTGGGGGATCGCCAGTTGGTCCAAGAGGCCCTGGATCACCTCGGAGAGCGCGATCGGGCGATGGTGCTCCTGCGGTTCGTGCACGGCCTGGGCTACCCGGAGCTGGCCGATGCCTTCGGCGTGAAGCAGGGCACGGCACGGATGCGGATCTCCCGGGCCCTCGCTCGGATGCGGGACCAGCTCACCCCGGAGCCCGCTCTCCTCAGTTCGCTGGGAGCCGACGAGCTGGCGGGCGGGTCGGCACCCTCTCCACGCGCCGCACCGGCGGCGTCGGCGCCCCCTTCCTTCGGGCGGGCTCGCGCACGTCGTCGAAGCCGCTTCCGCCGCTCCGAGGCGCCGCCCCCAGCCCCGGCGCCCATGCCGCAACCCACCTTGGGCTCCGTGCTGCGCGCGGCCCTCTCCCCGGCCCTGACCGATCGCCTCGACGCGCTGCTTCCCGCCCGGTAGCCTCGTCGACAGGGAGGGGATCCGATGGCGCTGACCCTCGCACCGAACCTGACCGACGAGGTGCTGCGACTGCCGCTGTTCGCGGGGGTGTCGCGTCCCGCGGTGACCACCTGGCTCAAGGCCCGCAAGCGCTTCGGCTTCAACCACGGCCAGGCTCTGTTCCGCCAGGGCGACCCGGCGGGCTCGATGTACATCGTGATCGAGGGTCAGGTGCTCGTGGCCCGGGAGTCGGGCGCTGGGGAGCAGATCAAGCTGGCGGAGCTGGGGTTGGGCCAGGTGATCGGCGAGCTCTCCGTGCTGAGCCCGGCCGCCCGCTCGGCCAGCGCTCTGGGGGTTGGACGGGGCGGCGTGATCGAGGTCTCCCGGGGGGACATGGAGCTGGGTCTGGCGCTGGCCGACCCCGTCGCGATCGCCGTGCTGCGGAACCTGTCCCTGCAGCTCTGCGAACGGATCCGCGCGACGGACGACAAGCTCGCGCGGGTGCACGCCATCCTCCACGGCACGCCCCCGGAGCAGCTCCAGCAGAACCTGAGGGGCCTGATCGGACCCGACCGCAAGCGCGGGCTGGCCAGCTGGCTCCGGAGGCGGCGGTGAGACTCGCCGACACCACCCTCTTCAAGGCCCTGCCGCCGGGGTCCCGGCCAAGCCTGCTCGGTGTCTTTCAGACCGTCGAGCTCGCCCAGGGCCAGGCACTCTGGCGGGTCGGCGAGCCCGGCGACTCCCTGGCCGTCCTGCTCGAGGGGGGCTGCGAGCTCAGTCGTCCCTCCGGCGACCGACACGCGGTGTTGGGCCAGCTGGCGCCCGGGGCCTTGATCGGGGCCCTCACCCTCCTGTCCCCTGGGCCCCGGGCCTCGACCCTCTCCGCACGCCAGGACAGCACCCTGGCCGTGCTCGAAGGACGCGCCTTTCGAAGCATCTGGCGGACCGCGTCGCCGACAGCGGTGCAGCTTCAGCTGGTGATCGCCCGCACCCTGGCCCTGGAGCTTCGAGACCTGGACGCCCAGCTCAGCACGCTGATGGACCGTCCAGCCGTCGAGCTCCAGGACGCGGAGCTCCGCCACGTGCTGCGGGTCGTGGACCACCTGTGCGAAGAGGCGCTCAGGCGCTGAGGCTCAGCAGCTCTCGTCGTCGGGAGCCAGGATCACGGCCGCGGCCCGGCGAACCACGTCGACGATGCCACACCAGGGCACTAAGCCCGCGCCATGACCCCCGCCGAGACCCTCACCCTGGCGACCCTGGACTGGCCCATGCTGCTGGAAGCGCTGGCCGGGCAAGCGCGCACCCAGCGGGGGGCTCGGGCGGCGCGGGCGGTGCCGCTGGAGACCGCACGCGAAGGCGTGCTCGCTCGCTACGAGATGGTCCGTGAGCTCCACACCCTGGAAGACGACGGCGAGCGCGTGCCCATCGGCTCGGTGGCCGACATCGCCCCACTGCTGGAGCGAGTCGCCAAGGGCGCGGTGCTCGAAGGGCACGAGCTCCAGGCCATCGGCCGAACCTGCGTCGCGCTCGAAGACCTGCGCCTGTACCTCCAAGACCGCGGCGAGCTGGCGCCGACCCTGGCCCGCCAGGTCATGGCCATCGAGGTGGACCCGGAGCTCAGCCGCCGACTGCAGGCGTCCTTTGACCCTCAGGGCGAGCTGAGCGAGCTGGAGTACCCAGAGCTGGGCCAGCTCCGGCGCAAGATCCAGCGCCTGCACCAGAACGTGCGCAGCACCCTCGAGGACCTGGTCAAGGGCGAGACCCTGGGCGAGGTCCTCCAGGACCGCTTCGTGACCCAGCGCCAGGACCGCTACGTGCTGCCGATCCGCGCCCAGGCCCGCCGCACGGGGGTGGGCATCGTGCACGACACCAGCCGCTCGGGCGACACCGTCTTCATCGAGCCGACCGCCGTGGTGGAGCTGAACAACGACCTGTCCCTGGCCGACGCCCAGCTCCGACGCGAGACCGCGCGCATCCTGGCCGCCCTCTCACGCCTGGTTGCCCAGTTCACCGATCCGCTGGAGTCCTCCCTCCTCGACGCCGTCCAGGTCGACCTGACCTGCGCCCGGGCCGGACTGGGCGAGGCCCTGGGCGGCACCGTGCCCATCGTGGGAGACGACGGCGTGCTCCACCTGATCGGCATGCGCCACCCGGTGCTGGTCCTCCAGGGCATCGACGTGGTGGCCAACGACCTGCACCTGGATGCCCAGCACACCGGCCTGGTGCTGTCCGGACCGAACACCGGCGGCAAGACCGTCGCACTGAAGTGCTTGGGGCTGGCCGCGCTGTTGTGCCGCGCCGGCATTCCCGTCCCGGCCACCGAAGGCACCCGCATCGACCTGTTCCAACCGGTCCTCGCCGACATCGGCGACACCCAGGCGGTCGAAGAGGGCCTGTCGACCTTCTCCGGCCACCTAAAGGCCCTGATGGACATCCTGGAGACCGCGGGCCCTGGGTCGCTGGTCCTGCTGGACGAGATCGCCGTGGGCACGGACCCGAGCCAGGGCGCGGCCCTGGCCCAGGCCGTGCTCGAGGCCCTGGTCGACACCGGAGCCCGGGTGGCGACCACCACCCACTACGGCCCGCTGAAGGCCCTCGCCGCGGTGGACGACCGCTTCGACTCGGCCGCGGTCCAGTACAGCCAGGGCCGCCCGACCTACCGCCTGGTGACCGGCGTGTCCGGGCGGTCTCACGCGTTCTCTGTGGCCCAGGGGCTGGGCCTGGATCCCGCGGTCCTGGACCGGGCCCGCCAGGTGATGCCCGACCACGAGCGGGCCCTGGGCGAGGCCCTGGACGCCCTGGAGGAGAAGCGGGGCCACGCCGTCGAGGTCGAGGAGGCACTGGACGAGGAGCGCCGCGTGCTGGCCGCCCGGGAGCGGGCCCTGGCCGCACGAGAGGCCAAGATCGCCACCGCAGCCCGCAAGCTCGAAGCCGAACAGGCCCGCAAGACCGTCGAGCGCCTCAAGGAGGCCGAGGCCGAGGCCAAGGCCATCATCAAGGCCCTGCAGCAGAACCCCAGACTTCAGGGCGCCGGCGACGCCCTGAAGCGGGTGCGCAAGCTCCAGCAGGCGGCCCGACCGGAGCCCGAGACGCCACCGGCACCCGACCAACCCGCCCCGAAGACCCTGGCCGTGGGCGACGAGGTGATCGTGCTGAGCCTGGGCGGGGGTCGCGCCAAGGTCCTGGCGGTGCCCAAGGCCGGCAAGGTCGAAGTACAGGCCGGGGCCGTGCGGACCCGGGTGCCCCTCGAGGCGGTCCGGCTGGCTCCGAAGTCCCAGGCCAGACCCAAGCGGCCGTCCAAGCCCAAGAAGAAGCCACGGCGGGCACGGTCCGAGTCCCCCCGGGATCCCCACCAGGGCTTCCTGCGCACGGAAGGCAACACCCTCGACCTACGCGGTCAGCGGGTCGACGAGGGTCTGGACCAGGCGGACCTGTTCCTGGATCGCATGCTCCGCGAGGACCGCGAGGTCGCGTTCTTCCTGCACGGCCACGGCACCGGCGCGTTGAAGTCGGGCGTGCGCAAGTGGCTGCGCAGCCACCCGGCTCGGCCGAGCTGGCGGCCGGGGCTGCCGGACGAGGGGGGAGACGCGTTCACGGTGGTGCCGCTGCGTTGATCGAGGCGGGTCAGCGCCCCACCACCTCGCGGGGAAGCACCACGTCGTAGATCGCCCCCCCCGTCGTCTCCAGCTCAAGGGCCACGTCGGTGCCGGCGTCGCCCTGGATGGCCCCCCAGAGCGCCTCGGCGTCCAGGCCTGCCGTGTCCTGGCCATCGATCGACAGCACCACGTGGCCCGGCTCCACCCCCTCGGACGCGGCGACCGAACCCGGCGCCACCGACGCCACCCGGTTGGCCTGGACTCCGATGCCCAGGAACACCCCTGCAAAGCCTTGGGGGTACTCGGGCAGGGTCAGGAGCACCCGGACGGTCTCACCCGCCACGCCTCGGACGTCCTCGCGGGGGCCCTCGGTGGGCAGGGCGCCGTCGACCCGCTGGGCGTGCAGCCGGCACTCTCCGGCGGCGACGACCAGGGTGAAGCGGCCTTCGGCGTCCGACGTGGTCAGACGGTCGCACCCCCGGACCTCGACCCCCGCCTCAGGGTTCCCCGCCCCGTTCACAACCAGCCCCTGCACCGTGAGACCGGAGCGGGTGGCCTCGGCCGGCACGGGCGGCGTGGCGCTGCGCACGACCACTGGCGTGGTCCCTGTCTGGGGAGTGCCGCGGACCCGTCGCTGGAGCTCGTCGACGGTGGGCTTGCCCTGCCACCACCAGACCCCCGCGCCCGCCAAGGCGAGCCCGATCAGGGGGGTCCAGCGACGCCGCACGTGGCTAGATCTCTCCGTGTCCCGTGGACTCCAGGTCGCTCTTGGGCGGGGTGTAGCCCGGGATCGAGCGCGAGCGGTCGTTGTGGTACTCGACCGGGGCGACGTCGAGCATCGGCGCATCGCTGCGCACGTACAGGGCGCGCTCGCCGTTCCAGAGCGTGACCGATGTGCCGGCCGGGAACCGGCGTGCGGCCTCGCCGGGCATCATCGTGACCTGGTCGCTGCCCGGGACATCGGCGGTGCCGCGCATCAAGGGGCCCGGGCTGACCATCAGACCGCCGTCCTGGAGGCACTTCACCGAGCCTTCCTTCATGCGAGCCCTCTGTCCGGGCACCAGCGTGCCCTTGAGTACCCACTCCCCGGCCCGCCGGGACCAGACCTCGGCCCGACCCTCGACCTCGATCAGGTCCGCCGTCAGGCTGTCGCCGAGCTCGCCTGTCGCCTCGACCGCGCCTGTGGCGGTGCGGTCTCCATGGTCGGGCAGCGGCAGGGTGAAGTCGTCGCCAGGGTGCCGGGCCAGGGGTCCCGGGTCGTCCATGTCCACCGGGACCTCGTCGACGCCGGCGATCTGGGGCGTGCCTGGCACGGCCGGGGTCGCGTCGAGGGAGAGCTCGGGCAGCGGCGCGGAGTCGTCCAGGGCGAGCTCCTCGAGGCTGGCCGTGGACTCTCGGTACGGGTCCGGCAGGCGAGCGGTGACCGACTCCATGTCGGCATCGGGGATCACCCGGGGCGCACTGGCCGTGTCGTCGAACAGGAACAGGTTCGGCGCGTCCTGGGTGGTCGACTGCTCCACCCGATCCGGGTCGATCCGATTGAGGTCGCGCAGCGAGGGCTGCCGCTCGCTCATCTCTTCGGTCGGCGGCGGCTCGGTGGGCATGGCGATGCCCACGGGCGGGGGGCCGCCTGCCGCCGGGGGAAGCTCGGCCGTGGGCTCGTGGAAGACGGCCTTTTCGTGGGCCCGCGCGGCTTCGGCCAGCATCGACGACACCGACTCCAGGGTGCTCTCGGACCCGTCGTCGTGGCCAGCTCCGGCCACGGGTACCTCGGCCGACAGGGTGGCCAGGACCTTGCCGCTCTCGGGGTCGACCACCTGCATCCGCAGCGGTGGGCCGCCCAGGCGCCACTCTCCGAGCACCTCGCCGTCTTGCTCCAGACGTAGCCGCAGATCAGCCACTTCGACCCCAGGCGCCCCCGTGTGGGCAACATAGCCGGTTCCGCTCATGTCGTGACCCACAGCCACCCGGCGATGGCCCCCAGCACCGCCAGACCCGCGGAGAAGCTGGGCGCGAGCCCGGCCACCAGAGCAGGCAGCAGACCCGCACCCGTGCTCCGGTGCAGACCGACCCCCCGCAGCACGCCGGCGACCGGGCCAGCCAGGGCGATGCCGAAGCCCGGCACGACCATCAACGCGTCCACCGACGCGGCATAGCCGGTGACCTGGACCACCCGGTCCCATTCCCGCTGACCGGTCAGCACCAGCAACACGAGCCAGCTCACGCCGGCGATCCCCAACAGTCGCAGGTGCAGCAGCGCCGGCAGCGCGAGCACCCCGAGCCCCATGACCGGCCGGGTCAGCTCGGGTCGAGCGAGCGCAATCCCCAGCCCTCCCAGGCCCAGCCCCAGGGTCCCCACGATGACGCCATAGGTCAGGGGGCCCCGCCCCGTTGGCGGCAGGTCCTGGAAGAAGCGCCAGGGGTCCAGCAGGCTGCGACGCCAGGTGTGGGCCAGGGCCGCCAGCCAGCCCAGGTCGCCGCGGGCCTCCCACGGCACGGGCACCGACCACAGATCTCCACCCACGACCGGTCCCCGATGGGGGCAGACGTCCTCCTCGCAACCAAAAGCTGCGCAGGACGTGCACAGGTGGTCCCCGCAGCGCTGACAGACGGCTTGGGCCGCAGCCGCCTCGTGGCGGGCACACACCGCCGAGACCACGCTAGCCGAGCCTGCGGGCGATGGGCTGGCCCACGCGGACCATGGAGTCGCGCTCCAGCTCCCAGGTGACCTTGCCAGGCTCGAACAGGAGCACGACGGTGGACCCCATGTTGAAGCGGCCCAGCTCGTCGCCCCGGGCGACCGGGATGACCGGCTCGAAGGACCGACTGTGTGCCCCCTGACCGGCGTTGGTGACCAGGTCGCAGAACGCCGTGGTCATGCGGCCGACGCCATAGGCGCCCACCAGCACGGTGGCGACCCGCCCGAGCTGTTGGTCCCGGGTCTCGACCACCAGCCGCTCGTTCACCGCGAAGAGGTCCCGAATGCGGCGAACGGCCGCCGGGAACACCGGCCACAGGTGCCCGGGCAGGTAGCGGTAGCCCACGATCTGGCCCTCGGTGCTGTGGTGGACCCGGTGGTAGTCCCGCGGCGAGAGGTACAGCACGGCGTAGTGGCCCTGGTTCCACGCCGGATCGCCCCCGACCAGCCGCTGGATGTCCAGGTCCATGCCCGCGCCCAGGGGCAGCTTGCCGTCGGCCACCCGCCCGAACGACGAGGCCCGCGCGTCGGCGGGGGAGACCACAGCGTCGGGCGCGGTGTCGATGGGCCTGGCGTCGGGCTTCAGCGCCCGAGTGAAGAACTCGGCCAGGGTCGGGTAGTCCTGGGGGCTGCCCTCCATCACGTCGGTGTCGACGCCGTAGTAGCGCACGTACCAGCGGATCACGGCCTGGTGGAGGGCCTTGGACACCCCCAGCCGGCTCAGGATGCCCTGGACCCGACTCGCGGTGCGCCGCGGGACCACGCTGAGCAGGGAGATGGCCAGACCGTCGTGCATGGGCGGGGTCTAACCGAGAGGGGTTTAGACTCCCGCCCATGGGCAGCAGCACCGGCCGCATCTTTCGAGTCACCACCTGGGGTGAGTCCCACGGGGGCGCCCTTGGCGCGGTCATCGAAGGCTGCCCGCCGGGCCTGACCCTGGACCTGGCGGCCATCCAGCGGGACCTGGATCGGCGCCGACCGGGCCAGTCGTCCCTGGTCACCCAGCGCAAGGAGCCCGATCAGCTCCAGGTCCTCTCCGGGCTGTTCGAGGGCCGCACCTTGGGCACCCCCCTGAGCCTGGTGGTGTTCAACAAGGACGCCGATCCGAGCGCCTATGTGCCCTTCAAGGACCTGTACCGGCCCAGCCACGCCGACTTCACCTATGACGCCCGGTACGGGCTGCGGAACTGGCAGGGGGGCGGCCGCTCCTCGGCCCGGGAGACCGTGGCCCGGGTCGCGGCCGGGGCCGTGGCCAAGCAGGTCCTGGGAGCCGGGCTCGGGGTCGAGATCCAGGGCTGGGTGGACCGGGTCGGCGACGTGGTGGCCGGCTGCGACCCGGCGACCGTGGCCTTCGAGGCGGTCGAGGCCAACCCGGTGCGCTGCCCCGATGCGGCCTGCGCCGCCGAGATGGAGACCCTGATCAAGGCCGTGCGCGCCGACGGCGACACGGTCGGTGGCGTCGTGCGCTGCGTGGCACGCGGGGTGCCGGCGGGCCTGGGGGACCCGGTGTTCGACAAGCTCGAGGCAGACCTGGCCAAGGCCATGCTCTCGCTGCCTGCGGCCAAGGGCTTCGAGTCCGGGACCGGGTTCGGTGCCGTGTCCATGCGCGGCTCCACACACAACGACCCCTTCGTGCCGGGGCCTGATGGAACGGTGCGCACGCGCACAAACCACTCCGGCGGAATCCAGGGCGGCATCAGCAACGGCATGCCCGTGGTGGTGAGCGTGGCCTTCAAGCCGGTCGCCACCATCTTCCAGGAGCAGGACACCGTGGACGCGTCGGGCCGCGCCGCCCGCATCAAGCCGCGGGGGCGCCACGATCCCTGCGTCGTGCCCCGGGCCGTGCCGATGGTCGAGGCCGGCATGGCCCTGGTGCTGTGCGACCACTGGCTGCGTCACCGCGCCCAGAACGCGCCCCTGGGGTGAGCGCTGCTACCCTCCGGGGGCCGGTTCTCTGGGGGGACCGGCGGGTCCTCCATGCTGCTTCTCTTCTCGCTGTTGACGACGAGTTCGCCTGTCCTGGCCCAGGCCACCACGGCTCGCACCGACCAGCACCAGGCCTTCACCTTTCAGACGGGCTGGTTCTGGACGGACGAGCGAGAGCACGTGGACTCCACCTGGACCTTCAACGGCCGGGCGGCCTGGGGACCGGTGCCCCACCTGGGCTTCGAGCTGACCCTCGGGTACCTGCAGGGTCGTCAGAAGCACACCCAGCTGGTCTACAGCGGGTTCACGCCCCGCCTGTCCGCCCTGCTCATCGTGCTGCCCCGAGCCCCGGTGCAGCCCTTTGTCGCGGTCGACGTCGGCATGTTCTACCAGAGCGTCTGGGGCAACCTGGCGAACCCGGACATGGACTTCATGGCGGGCGGCGGCGTGGGGGCCTTTGCCCCGGTCTTCGGTCCTCTGGCCTTTCGGGCCGACCTGCGTGGCCTGGTCAACTCCGGCAAGGAGCTCGACGGCACCCGGCAGCCCCCCTACGTCAACCTGGAATTCACGATCGGCCTGGCCCTGCGCCTGACGAGCGAGACCCGGGATCGGGACAGCGACGGCATCTACAACCGCGTGGACATCTGCCCGGACGACCCCGAGGACCGGGACTACTTCGAGGACCACGACGGCTGCCCGGACTGGGACAACGACAAGGACCGGCTCCCCGACCCCATCGACAAGTGCCCCAACGACCCCGAGGACCGCGACGGCTTCCGCGACGACGACGGCTGCCCCGACCCGGACGACGACAACGACGGCATCGAAGACGCGGCCGACAGCTGTCCCCGCGACGCCGAGGACCAGGACGGCTTCGAGGACAGCGACGGCTGCCCCGACCACGACAACGACGACGACCGGGTCCCCGACCTGCGCGACGCCTGCCCGGGCGTTCCGGAGGACTTCGACGAGTGGCAGGACCAGGACGGCTGCCCGGAAGACGACAACGATGGCGACGGCCTGCCCGACGCACGGGACGAGTGCCCCAACGCCGCCGAGGACCAGGACGGCTTCGGCGACATCGACGGCTGTCCCGAGGACGACAACGACGCCGACGGCATCGGGGATCTGGAGGACAATTGCCCCGGCCAGCCCGAGGACCACGACGGCTACCGCGACGGCGACGGCTGCCCCGACGAGGACAACGACAACGACGGCGCCCTGGACGTGGTCGATCGCTGTCCGGACGAAGCCGAGGACCGAGACGGGTTCATGGACGAAGACGGGTGTCCCGAGCTGGACAACGACCACGACGGCATCCCCGACCTCCAGGACCGCTGTCCCCTCGATCCAGAGGACGTCGACGGCTACCAGGACGAGGACGGCTGCATCGACGCGGACAACGACGGGGACGGCATCCCGGACGTGATCGAGGACTGCCCCGACGTGCCGGAGACCTACAACGGGTTCGAGGACCGGGATGGTTGTCCAGACGAGCTGCCGCCCGAGGTCAAGCAGTTCACCGGGGTCATCCAGGGCATCTACTTCGAGGTCGGCAGCGATCGGATCAAGGCCGAGAGCTACAGCATCCTGGACCGAGCGGCGTCGGTGCTCAAGGACTACCCGGGCATCCGCATGAAGGTCGAGGGCCACACGGACTCAGACGGCGGGGACGACTACAACCTGGACCTGTCCGAGCGTCGGGCGATGGCGGTGGGGCAGTACCTGATCAACGCCGGCGTGGACCCCAGCCGGGTCGAGTGGGAGGGCTTCGGCGAGGCCCGCCCGATCGCGTCGAACCAGACGGCGGACGGCAAGGCGCAGAACCGGCGGGTGGAGTTCCATGTGATCAACCCGGACGCGCCGGTGGTGCCGCAGTAGGGCATGGTAGTCCCTGCAGGGTCCCCAGAGGCCACCCGACATGCTCCCCTTCGCCGCCGCCGCCTTGTTCCTGTCCGCCTGTGACGACAGCGTCCCCATCGCCTGCACGGAGATCGGCTGCAGCAGCAGCACGGTGGTGTTCCTCACCGCCGCGTCCGGCGTACTCCCGGTCGGGGAATACGAGGTCCTGGTCACCAGCGAAGGCGGCGGGGTGGCCGACTGCACCTTCCAGATCCTCGGGGACTGCAACGGGTCAGACGTCTGCTTCGAGGACCTGGGCACCTGCAGCGTCTTCGGGTCAGTGGGCGGCGGCGAACCCGACAGCGTGACCCTCTCCCACGGCCTGATCGATGGCGTGTTGGACCTGCAGGTGCTGATCGACGGCGTCGAGGTCTACCGAGCCGATCAGGACCCAGCTTCGGAGACCCACCAGCCCAACGGCGAGGACTGCCCGCCGACCTGCACGTCTCGCGAAGCCAGCATCGAGCTCGCGACGGGCTGAACCGGCCTCAAGTCCGGCTGAACTTCCGCACCTCTCGGTCAAGTCCGATCGAACTTCCGGTCCGAGGGGCCACCCCGCTCTCAGAACGCAATTTTCGGCCGAAATGGACCCTCTGGAGCCCCCTGGAGGGACCAAACCGGAAGTACGAAGGGACTTGACCTGATCCGCTCCCCAGGTGCTCACCCCTGGCACTGCTCCGCCGCCAGCTGCCCCAACAACCCCACCGCCTCGGCTACCCGGTCGTCCCACGGCAGCGAGCAATTCAGCCGAAGGTGCCGCTCGAAGCCCCCGGACGCCGAGAACATCGGTCCCGGCGCCACGCTGACGCCCGCGTCCCAGGCGGCCTCGAAGACCGCCATCGCGTCACAACCCTGCGGCAGCTCCACCCACAGGAATTGCCCACCCCGCGGCCGGGACAGCCGCGTGCCTGTCGGGAAGGCCTGGGTGACCGCTGTGGACATGCGGGCCATGTGGCCCTTGTAGGCCCGCCGCAGCTTGCGCAGGTGCCGGTCGTAGCCGCCGATCTGCAGGAACTCGGCCGCCGCCAGCTGGGGCACCGACGCGCAGGCCAGGCTGTGGACCATCTTGGCCCGGGTCACGGCCCGGGCATGCCGCCCCGCCGCCACCCAGCCGACCCGCAGGCCCGGCGACAGGGTCTTGCTCAGGGTCCCGCAGTGCAGCACCCCGCCGTCCCGGTCCCAGGCCTTGAGCGCCC
>CAZFLE010000193.1:0-7124 GCA_964519895.1 uncultured Enterobacterales bacterium
GCCAGCGCGCTCTCTCGCCCCGAGTCCAACAGGAACAGGCACGAGCTGTCCGCCGCCGCCACCAGCGCTTGCAGCGCGTCCTGTTGCGGCGCTGGCGGGGTCCCGAAGATGTTCAGGTCCACCCGAGGCGCTCGGGTCAGGCTCTCCACGAAGTCCCCGGAGCTGACCCGGACCTGGGCCCCGCGCAGCCGGGCCTGGCGGATGAGGCCTTCCAGGAAGGCCCGACCCGCGTCGCTGTCGTCGGGATCGCGGACCACCGTGTCCAGGCGCAGGTCGGCCCCCCAGGCACTGCTCAACAGCCACCCCGCCAGGATCGGCAGGTCCAGGTTGCTGAGATGCAAGCGCAGCTCCCACGTCGGCGAGCGGTCCGCCAACCAGACGGCCACGTTGCGCTGCTGGCCCATCACCGGCCCCTGGGGCGCCGGGAACCACAGCGCCAGCCCGATGGACAGCCGTCGACACTGGGACACATAGGCGTCGATGTCGGACTGGGTGACCCGGGTGCAGTCCACCACCACCAGGTTCGGCGGGAACAGCGCGCTCTGGAGCGTGTCCAGGGCCAGGCTCAGGCCGTGCTGGGGCTGGTCTGTCTCCAGCGCCGCGGCCGACGTGTCGACCCCGGCTTCGCGGAGCTTGGCAGTCAGCAGGGGCAAGGACGGGCGCAGATCGGGGTTCGACCCCAGCCCCAGCCACCGCACGGACCCCGTCAGCTGAGCCAGACCAAGGATGAGCGGCGACATGGACTCGCCCTGCTCGCGGCTGGACAGAGGCACCAGCAGATCCGGCTTCCAGGCCCGCTCCGAGCGCTGCACGTGGGCGACCCGCCGAGCGGCCCAGGCCCCCAGGCTCACGAGCATTCCGGATCGCACGGTCTCCCAGGGGGTCTCCAGGCGCCGGCGGGACAACGCTGCGTACAAGCCGACCACCAGAGCCACCTCGACCAGGCCCCCGAAGGGACTGCCGACGGTCAGGCCCACCAGGCAAGCACCGACCCCGATCAGGGGCGTGGCCCGCGGCACCACAAAGGTCGGCCGCCACGAGACCATGCTCAGCACCTGCTCCACGTAGACCACCAGGTTGATGGCCAGATACGTCATGATGAAGAAGCTGGTGATGATCGGCGCGATCGCGTCCAGGGAGCCGGCGCAGAGCCCCAGGCCCACGACGCCCATGGTGACCAGCGTGGCGTTGCGGGGTTCTCCGGCCGCGCTGCCTCGGGAGAGCCAACCCGACCCCGGCAGGACCCCGTGACCCGCCATCGCAGCCAGCAATCGCGGCGCCGCCACCAGGCTGGACAGGGCCGCCATGAGCGTGGAGACCAACAGGCCGACCAGCACCAGCCGGGGCCACAAGGCCCGGTCGATCATCACTGTGGCGTTGTCCAACAGGACATCGGGCGGGGCGATCAGGGCGTACCAGAAGGCCCACAGCACGTAGACCCCGAGGGTCGCAGCCCAGGCCCCGAGAGCCCCCCGGGGCAAGCTCCGGCGCGGATCCCGCAGGGAGCCACTCATGCCGACCCCGACCATGATCCCGGTCAGGCCCGGGAAGAAGAGCGCGAAGCTCCGGGCCAGGGAGAGCTCGGGAAAGTGCCCGAGCAGCACCGGCGTGTAGAGACGTTCCGCCGTGAAGAGCCCCAGCGCCGAGGAGGTGAGGGCGCCCAAGACCACGACGAACATGGCCGCCTGGGCCCGGAGCGCCAGCCCAGCGGACCGCCAGGCCAGAACGGCGACGCCCACGAAGCCCACCACTGCGACCGCAGGTCCCCAGTGCGTCGGAAACAGGACCTGCCAGGCCTCGGAGAAGGCATACAGGTAGAGCGTCGCGCTGAGGCTCTGGGCGATCCAGAGCGGGATGCCGATGGCACCGCCCGCCTCGAGCCCCAGGGCCTGGGCGATGATCGCGAACGCGCCGCCGGCCTGGACCCGGGTGTTCGTGGCGATGCTCGCCAGGGACAGACACGTGAGGCCGGTGATGCTCGCCGCCGCGAGGATCACCACCAAGGCCCCCACCAGGCCCGCGTTGCCGACCAGCCAGCCCTCGCGCAGGTACAGGAGCGCCCCGAGCACGGTGAGGGCGATCGGCCGGAACACCCCGGCAAAGGTGCCGAAGCGGGCCACAGAGGTCTCGGCGGTGGGCGTGGGCGCGGACACGGACCCAGGCTCTATCGAGATTCAGCGCGGCACGGTCGGCGTCTCTTCGGTCACCGCGGTGGCCAGGAAGTGCACCACCTGGCGCAGGACGTCCTCGTCGAGCAGGGCGTCGGCGCCGCCTGCGGCCTGGATCGAGACCGCCGTCACGTGGTCCGAGCCGTTGTACAGGTTGCCGCTCGCCGGCAGGGTGGTGGTGCTCTGGCCGAAGTCCACCAGCAGATCCCCGGCCGTGGGGAGCTGGAGCACGCGCTGGAGGGCCAGCTGCGCCTGTTCCGGCGTGTGCTGATCCGAGAGTCCGAACACCTGCAACAGGTGGCGGTCCCCCACCCCGGCCGGGACATCGGCCACGAAGAGGTGCCCCACGCTGAGGGGGTCGGTGGCATCGTAGAGCTGCTGGTACAGGTTCAGCACCGGGTGGTACCGGCTCACGGTGGAGTCGGCCAGGGTCTGCTCCAGGGCGGCCAGCAGGTCGTCGGGTTCCTGCTGGTGCAGCACGGCCTCGGTCCGATAGGCCCCCGCCGAGGCCAGCACCAGCGCGGTGAAGGCGTCCGAGCCCCCCTGGCCCAGAGCGGCGGCTTCGGCCCCCAGTCCCCGGCCCACGAAGACCCGGTCCTCGTCGCTCAGGGTGATCGGCTGCCCGGTCAGGCTGCCGTCGTCGGTCCACTGGTCCAACAGAGCCAGTGCGGCCCACAGGTCCGCGGCCGCCTGCCATCCCCCCTCCAGCGAGGTGTCCGGGTCGTCGAATTGGTCCCGTCGCTCGCCCCGGTCCAGGGGATCGAGGGTCAAGGTGGCCAGCGCCACGCTCTCCACACCGTCCACCAGGGTGGGGCTCACGGCCCCGGCGAGCCCGGTCGTGACCGCTGCCCGGAAGTTCTCGGTGTCGTCGGCCCCGTAGACCAGCACGGGCCACCCGCCGGTGGGAGCGGTGCCCGTCGGAACCGTCAGGCTGAAGCACACGGTGTCGGTGCCATCGGCCGCCAGCTCGGTCCCCGTCGCCCGGAGCGCCGCCACGCTCACCCGGCCGTGAAGCTCGTGGAAGCGGCCATCCGCCGTCTCGCAGGACCCGGTGCCCCCGCCGTCGCAGGGGCTGGTCACGTCGGCATCGCACAGGGTGATGTCGTGGGGTTCGGGGGCCACCGCCGCCAGGTCCACCACCGCCTCGACACCGTCGGTGGTGTCGGCCGGCGAGCCGGTCGTAAACACCGCCGCCGCGACCACGTCCGTGGCGTCCAGCTCGGCTGCGGCCAGGTACTCCCGGAGGGGTCGGTAGGCGTCCCATGCGGCAGCCAGGTGGTCCGGGACCGGCCGCTCGCTGTCCATCACCGCGGCGAAGTCGTCGTCGGCCTGGATCAGGTCCCCGTCTTCGGCCTGGATGCCCTGGGTCAGGTAGACCGCATAGGTCCCCTCGGGCTCCAGGGGGAACCCGGCGTAGACCGGGACAGACAGCCAATTCTGGCAGTGGTAGCGACCCCGGGAGTTGCCGGTGCGCCAGGAGAAGCTGTTCCGCGGCCCATAGGTCGGACTGCCCGCCGTGACGTCGACGTAGTGCAGGGTGTTGCCCTGGTCCTCGAAGGCGACGACGCTGGCCACCAGGTGGCTGCGGCTAAAGCGGAAGAAGACCGCCGGGTTCAACCCTGCCACCGCGTCCAGGTCCTCGAGCGCCGCCAAGTGGGCCCCGACGGGATCGCCGGTCACCGCATCGCCCGGCGAGGGGTGCCCGGACAGGTCCACCTCGCCCCCTGGCGCCCGGATGTCGTTGGGGAACGGCAGCCGGTAGAACTCGGTCTCGCCAGCCAGGGGGAGCTCCGGGACCTCGAAGTAAGCCCGGAAGGGCCCGCTCCGGTCGTCTGCCGCACAGGACACCCCGGCCCAGTAGGGCAGGTGCGCGTCCTCGCAGGCCCCGCTGTCGTCACAGTCGAAGCCGATCTGGCAGTCGTCGTCGGTCACGCAGGCGTCGTCGTCGCCACCGGTCCCCGGCTGACCGGGCTCTGCACACGCCCAGTCCGACGCGCACACGTAGCCGTAGCCGCACTCCTGGCTGTGCCCGCAGTCGTCTCCGGGGGCGTAGGTGCCCGGGTCGCCGTAGGTCTGACAGGTGCCATCGTGGGCACAGGCCAGGCCCGGTTCGCACTCGCTCGAGAGCGTGCAGGCCTCGCCAGCCTGGGCCCCCAGGTCGACATTCCACCAGTCGCGGAACCGCTCGCAGCCGGACAACAGCACCAGGGCCGTCGCCAAGAGCACCGTGCGCCTCATCGCTCGCCTCCGTGGACCGAAGCCCAGGGTAAAGCCTCCTGGACCGGCCGGCCTCTTGACATGGCAAGAGCTTGGATCGATCCTGCATGAGAGGTGCTCCCATGCGCATGTCCCTGCAGTCCGCTCACTTGAAGCGGACCCCCAAGCCCACAAAGTCCCTGGCCCGTGGCCATCACGAGGCTCACGTGGTCGCTGTCGCTGCGCAGAAGGGCGGCGTCGGCAAGACCACCAGCAGCGTCAACCTGGCCGCAGCCTGGGCCCGATTCCACGGACTCAAGGTGCTGCTCGTGGACCTGGATCCCCAGGCCCACGTGACCAAGGCCATCGAGTCCCAGGTGGCGCCTGGCGGGGGCTTCCTGTCCAAGGTCTTCACCCAGCAGTCCAGCCTCGAGGTGGCCGAGGTCGCCACGCACACCCTGGTGCCGGGCCTGGACGTGACGCCCGCCGACCCGGACCTGTTGCTCACAGAGGCCCAGCTGAACCACCGCATCGGCAAGGAGCTGATCCTGAAGCGGGCCCTGGAGATCACCCGCACCCACTACGACCTGATCGTGCTGGACTGTCCGCCCCACATCGGCACGCTCACCGTCAACGCGCTGGTCGCTGCCGACAGCGTCCTGATCCCGTGCAACCCCCAGACCCTGGCCCTGGCCGGGGTCGAGGGCCTGGTGGCCGCCATCGACGAGGTGGCCAGCCACCTGAACCCAGAGCTGGCCCTGCTGGGCGTGATGCTCACCCGGGTCGATGGCCGCAGCGGCAAGGCCAACGCCCAGGTCATGGCCGAGCTCCAGGAGACCTGGGGCCAGGTCATGCTGCCGGTGCACGTGGGGGTGAACAACAGCCTGTCCCGGGCCCAGACCGCCGGCCAGGACATCTACGCCTACGACGCCGCGAGCCGTGGGGCCGAGCAGTACCTCGAGCTGGCCGAGTGCGTGTTGGACAGGTTGGGAAGACACGATCGATAGACACGACACCGGGCCCGGGGCCCAGCGCTACCCCTCACGCCTCCCCCGCACCCCAGGATAGCGGGATCAGGCCTTCGGGCCGACCCAGGCCACCAGCGCATCGGCCAGCTCGATGGCTCGGGTCTTCAGGAAGAAGTGCCCGCCGTCGGGCCAGTTGAGCCGGGGGCCATCCGTGGCTGCGGCGGCCAGCTCGTCGCTGATGTCCGGGGCGATCAAGCGATCGTCTCGGGTCCACGCCACCAAGGCCGGGACCGGCAGGGACCGCACCCTCTCCGCGTGGCCGGTCACGTCCACGTCGGCGGCCAGGTGCAGGCAGTGGAGCAGGGCTTCGATGGGCACCCCCTTGGGGAAGCCAAAGGCCTCGAAGACGCTGGGCACAGCAGGCCGCAGCAAGCGCCCGAGGAGCGGCAGGCTCACCAGGCGCCAGCTCAGGCCGGGGCGGCTGGCCTCGAGTCCGCGGTGCGGCCGCAGGCCAAGGGACGCCAGCAAGCCGACCCCTAGGATCCGGTCGGGCGCCAGGTGCGCTGCAGCGACGCAGATCCCACCACCCATGGAGTGGCCGATCCAGTGGGCTCGCCGGATCTCCAGGGCGTCCAACACCGCCAGGACCAGTCGGGCCCGGGCGTCGAAGCTGGTGCCGGGTTCGGTCGCCAGCGGGGTCTCTCCCAGGCCGGGCATGGCCACCCGCACCAGCCGAACCCGGCCGTCCAGGGCTGCGCCCAGCCACCGCCAGTCGCGAGTGCCCCCCGGCGCACCGTGGATCGCCACCACCACCGGCCCGTCGCCCTCGTCGGTGTAGACCACCGGGCCCTGGGCCGTGTCCAGGCCCAGGGGGAGCGGGTCCGACGGCGCAGGGGGCCTCACGCGCTGGTGTAGCCGCCGTCGACCACGAACACCTGGCCCGTGGTGAAGGAGGCCTGGGGAGACGCCAGGTGCACGACCATGCCGGCGAGCTCGTCGGGGGTCGCATGCCGGCCCAGGGCCGCGCGATCGGTGAACAGCGCCAGCAGCGCGGGGTTGCTGGTCAGGGCTGCGGCGAAGCGTGTCTCGACCAGGCCCGGCGCGACCACGTTGACCCGGATCCCCGCGGGTCCCCACTCGTGGGCCAGGGTCTTCGACAGGCTGATGAGCGCGGCCTTGGTCATGCCGTAGATGCCCTGCATCGGCGCCGCCCCCAGGCCAAAGACGCTGGCGACGTTGACGATGGCGCCCGGCTCGCCCAGGGCGATGCGGCGCTCGGCAAAGGCGCGGCTCATGTGGAAGGGGCCCTTCAGGTTGACCTCGAAGGTCTTGTCCCACGGGGGCTCCTGGGCCCCGATCATCGGCCCGAAGTACGGGTTGGTGGCGGCGTTGTTGACCAGGATGCTCGGCGCGATCCCCTGGTCGTCGAGCCACGCCCACAGGGCCTGGATGCTCGCAGGCTGGCCCACGTGGACCACGTGGCAGCAGGCGTCGCCACCCAGCTCGGCCACCGCGGCGTCCAGCCCCGCCTGCTTGCGGCTGGCCAACACCACCCGGGCCCCTGCGGCGGCCAGGGCCTTGGCGCAGGCCAGCCCGATCCCGCGGCTGGCCCCGGTGATCAGGGCGGTCTGTCCGGACATGGGTGCGGTCATCGGGCGTCCTCCGCAGGCCCCCTATCCGGCGCTCTGGTCGCCGCTGGCGTCTCACTCCCGCCCGAAAGTGCGCGGCAGCGACACTTACGCCGCCGATGGTCCGCCACCCCGCCCGAAAGTGCGCGGCAGCGACACTTACG
>CAZFLE010000193.1:7224-9211 GCA_964519895.1 uncultured Enterobacterales bacterium
CGCCGATGGTCCGCCACCCCGCCCGAAAGTGCGCGGCAGCGCCACGCCTCCGCTTCCTCCGGTCTCGCTGTGGCCCCCGATCCCCCTGAGCTCTAGATTCCCCCCAGGCTCGGCGGGGGGCCCGACGGCGCCCAGACCAGCACCAGGAACGAGACCCGGCGGTCTCCGGGGTCGGTGTCGGCCGCCGAACGCGCCTCGCCGGTGCCCAGGGCCTGGAGACGCTCGGCGTCAACGCCGGCCGCCACCAGCCAGGCCACCACCGCCTGGGCACGGCGCACGCTCAGGGCGTAGTTGTAGGCGCTGTCGCCGGTCTCGTCGGCGTGGCCCTCGACCCGGACCAGCTCGAGCTCGGGGTGGGCCAGCAGCAGGGCCGCCAGCCGGTCCAGCACGTCCCGGTCCCCGTCGTCGAGCTCGGCGGAGTCCGGTGTGAAGGCGACCTCGTCCCCCAGGGACAGCGCGTCCCCGTCGAGCTGGGCGATCGCCGGGTTCAGAGCCAGCACCAGCGCCACGTGGCCGTCTGGGGGCACCTCGATCCAGACGTCGCGGACGCGGCTGCCGGGGGCGACTGCGCGGACGACCAGATCCCCGGCGGGCAATTCCCAGGCGCGTCCCTCGGGCGGCACCGCTCGCAGTGGCCCTGACCCCAGCCGGACCCGGCCGCTCAGGGGCGCCCCAGCCGGGTCGGTCAGGCGCAGCTCCAGCTGTCCGACGCGGATCTCGTCGAGCACGATGCGCAGCTCCAGCGGTTCGCCCGGAGGAACCGTCAGCGTGCTCTCGTGGGTGCGATGCCCGGGGGCGGTCACCCGGACGGGCAGCTCCCCGGGTGGCACCGCCAGCTCGACCACCTCCTCTGCCAACAGGGTGCGCGGAGGACCGTCGCCCAGCAGCACGTCTGCCGCCTCCAGCCGGTCCGGGTCCGTCGACGTGATCTGCAGCCTCAGCAGGGTCACCACATCGGGACAGCCGTCCTGATCGGCGTGGCCATTCCACGTCTCGGGCTGATTCGGACACTCATCCACCCCGTCCAGCAGGCCGTCTTGGTCATTGTCCGGGTCCGGACAGCCATCCCGATCCTGGAAAAAGTCTCGGTCCTCGGGGGCCGTGATGCAGCGGTCACGGTGATCGGGGATCCCGTCGCCGTCGGAGTCGAAGGACGGGTCCTGGCGCACCTCGAGGGTCATCAAGGCCCGCCAGCGCGGGCTGCCGAGCCCCAGGGTCAGGCCGCGCCCGACCCCGGCCCGAACGGCCACACGCCACGGCCCGGCACCCCACGGCCGCACCGCGACCCCCGAGCTGGCCACCACCTCGATCGGCACCGCCTGGAGCTTGGCCTGGTCGGGGTCCATCACCCGCACCGGGCCGCTGCCGAACAGCTCGACGGCACCATCGAGCGGCCCGACCAGGAGCCTGCGTGCCCCGACGCCCACCTGAAGGCGCTCCCCCCAAGTGAGCCCAGGCAGCGGCGTCGACTCCTGGATCCGCAGGGCCAGGTTGCCGGCGAGGGTCCAGGCCCGAAGCCCGGTCTCCAGAGCCAGACCCCCGGTGATGCCGCCGCCCGGATCGCCCAGGTAGTGGGCCGGATCTCCGAGGGCCAGGTCCATCTGGAAGAAGATGGCGGCCCGCATCGGAAGACCCACCTGGGGCTCGAAGGGGGCCCGGACCCAGACGGCCATGTCCCCCAGCCGCGGCTCGAGCAGCTCACCCTCCCACACAACAGCCACGTGGCTCGGCACGCTGACCCCGGCCTGGAGCAGGTCGGCGAACTGGTACGACGCGGAGACCTCGGTGGTGACCACATGGTCCAACAGGTCGTTGCGCTCGCCGGCGCTCGACAGGGCCACCGGCGCCCGGGTCCACACGACGCTCGTCGCCGCGGAAGGGGTCCAAGGCTCGGGCGCCGACGCGTCCCACAACACCGGAAAGGTGCCCACGTCGTGGGGCTGGACCACGGTGGCGTCCACCCCGGAGTGGGCGATGCACGGCGCCA
>CAZFLE010000193.1:9311-12275 GCA_964519895.1 uncultured Enterobacterales bacterium
CCGGTGTCCCCGGTGTCCCCGGTGTCCCCGGTGTCCATGTCTGCGTCCTAAGGACCCTGCTCGCCTACCCTACCTGGACCGGTCGGGGTCTGTGGCACGCAAGCCAGGGCGGTCACACCGACCGCCACGGCGACGACCAGCGCACCCTGGGTGGTGGCCGCCCCCAGGTCCAGGGCCACGCGCCCGCCCAGGGACGCCGCCAGCCCGTTGTGCACCGTGTGGAGCACCATCGCCGGGAGCAGCGAACCGGTCCGGACCACCAGCCAGCCACAGGCCAGCCCCACGCCAAAGGTCGGCAGCCAGCGGAAGCCATACAGGTGGGCCACCGCGAACACCGCCGCCTGGATCACGATCGCCCCCCGCGGCGTCAGGCCCTTGCGCAACAGGCCCAACACGGCGCCCCGGAACAGCAACTCCTCGCAGACGCCCGGCAGGAGCGAGAGCAGGAGCAGGCTCCACCCGCCCGACAGCGGCAGGAAGGTGTCCTCGACCAGCTGGGTCCAGAAGGGGTCCAGGGGCACCAGCGCCTGCTGCAGGGCCGTGACCAGGATGCCGAAGCCCAGGGTGCCCAGGGCGCCCAGAGCCGCCAGCACGAGCGCGGTCGAACCGGGCCAGCGCCAGGGCAACAGCTCAGAGGCGGGAAGCCCCAGCACCCGCGGCGCGGCCAGGGCCGGCAGGGCGTAGAACAAGAGGTGGCTAGTCAGGAGCACGCGCACGACGTCCTGGCCCCACAGGCCAGGGCTCCACGCCACCACCGACGCGATGCCCAGCGCGACCAGCAGCGCCACTTCGGGGAACCAGTTGCCCCGGGCCCGTCGCTCGGCGACCCGCCCGATGGACCGCACCTCGGCGCCGGGCCCCTCGAGCACCCGAGCACAGGCGTGGGCGCAGGCCAGCGACAAGCCCAGAGCCAGGCCCAGAGTCAACGGCAAGGCGCTGGGGCCGACCAGGCCCAGACAAGCCACCACCAACCCGCCGACGGGGATCCAGGGCAACCAGCCCGGGTGTGTGACGGCACAGACCAGGGCCGCCGCTACCAGCAGCGTCAGGCCGGGCAGCACCCACAGACTGCGCATGACCGACGCCCGCAGGTCGCTCGCGGTGACAAAGGCCAGGACCTGGACCGGCACCAGCAAGATGGCGGCGATGGGCACGAGCCAGGCCCGGGGACCCAACCCGGTGGACCCGGACAGCGTGCCCCCGACCCAGTGACCGCCCAGGCCGACGGCGGCACCCAGCAGGGCCATGCCCACCGCGACCACCAGCCAGGCGTGCACCACCCGAGCGCGGCCCAGAGGCAAGGCAGCCAGGCTCTCCAGCCAGCCGCCGGACCGGGCCCTGGGCACGGCCTCCATGACCCAGCTCAGGCTGCCCATCATGGCCGCCAGGAGCACCAGGGCGGCGCCCAGGGGCACGTGGGGCCAGTGAAAGGGCTCCGGGCTGCCCGGGCTGTCGGCGAAGACCACATCGACCGTCGACTCCCAGGGACCCACCTGGCCCACCGCCACCGCTTGGGCCTGACGCTCGGCAAAAGCCGCCGCCTTGACCTGGTCCGCCACCCGGTCCAGCCGGGCGCCCGGCACCAGGCCGAGCACCTCGAAGTGCACCCCCGCCTCGCGCCCGGTCTCGGTCCAGAAGCGCACGACAGCTTCCTGGGGGGGCCCGGTGCCCAGGGCTGGATCCAGCCAGGGCGGCCGAGGTCCCAGGACGCCCCAGCCCAGCTCGCCGGCGACGGGCGTCTCCTGCTCCGCCAGGCCCAGGTCCCGGGCCAGGTCCGGCGGTGCGTCCAGCCAGCCCAGGGCCAGGTGGGGGGCCAGCGCGACCAGGAACACCATGGCGATCCCGGCCAGGAAGGCCCGCCGGTCCCGCAGGATCAGCAGCCACTCCGTGCGGATCAGGGCCCTCATCGGCTCTGGCTCGGAGGGAGCAGGCTGTCGGCGCTGGTGAGGGCGACAGCCAGGGCCAGCACCATGACCGCCGCCAGGCCGGTGGCGCCGACCGCGACCCAGCCTTCTGGGCCCGCAGCCGCCGACGCCACGCCCGCCAGCGGCACCCAGGCGGGCAGTCCCATCAGGCCTCCGCCGAGCAGGGCGCCCGTGGCGAGCAGCGTGACCGACGACAGGTTCAGAGCCTCCCGAGCGCTGCGGGCGCGCACCCCGGGGAGCAGGTAGAGGGCGTTGATCAGCGCCAGGGCCGCCACCGCCCGGGCCAGGGCCTCTGGGGTGGGCAGGGGCACGTCGGCCAGCGAGGACAGCAAGGCCCAGGCGCTCACCAGCAACAAGCCCAGCGCCAGGAGCTCGACCGCGGTGACCGCGATCAGGCGGGAGAGGAGCAGGGCCGTGCGCGGCGCCGGCGTGGCGCCAAAGGCCTCGGCGATGCCCTCGAGTCGGTCGGACACCACGCCGATCGGCACGACCTGGTAGCTGACCAGGCCCAGCAGGAAGGCCAGATAGGCCGCGACGGCGGCGTGGAAGCGGCCCCCTGGCCCACTCGGCCCTTCGACGGGCACCGTGCTCCACCACAGGTGGAACAGCTCAGGGTCGGCGCCCGTCGCGACCATGCGCTCCTCGACGTGCTTGCGGTTCGTGCGTCGAACGGCGCCCCGCAGCGCCTCGCGGGCCCGCTCCTGGTGACCGACCGCCACGAAGCGGGTCTCATAGGCCGTGCCCGCCCGGCCCCCGACACCGTCTCCCTCCAGCCAGCCCAACACCGCCACGTCGACCCGGCCCTGGGCATAGGCGTCCCCGGGATCCTCGGTCACCACCACCCGGACCTGCTCCTGGACCAGGCTCTCGTGGAGGTGCAGGTGGGCCGGAAGGTCGGCGGGCACCGCGACGGCCACCGAACCGCCGGCCCAGCTGGAGACCACGAGCGCGATGGCGGCGACCAGCGGCACCCCCAGCAAGGCCGGCAGGAGCAGGAAGAGGTGGACCTCGCGGGTGCGCAGCAGGCGCAGCAGCTCCA
>CAZFLE010000194.1:0-7650 GCA_964519895.1 uncultured Enterobacterales bacterium
TCGGCAGCGGCAGGGCCTTGTTGCACAGGTGGGTCTTCCAGTCCCGGATCAGGTTCTTGGGGTCGTGCCACGTGACCTCGGCCCGCGGGTCGCCCTGTTCCCAGGCCACGGCGGGGTCGAAAAGCGTCTCCTTGGACGCCACGCTGGTGGTGCTGTAGACGCTGCTGGTGGACCAGGTGCTGGCGACCGAGCGGCTGTCGCTGGGGGCGGTGCCCTCTTCGCGGCGCAGGTCGCGAAGGTCCTTGCGCTCGTGGGACTCCTTGGGGTCCAGGGACGTGCGCAGGGCCTGGTTGATGCGGGCCCGCCCGCGCTCGGGGGCGGGACCGGTCGACGAGCTCGGGGTCCAGGTCTGGCTGCTGCGGGGGGCCTTGGACTCGGTGGTTGCGCGCTTGCGGGCCCGGCGCTCCTCTCTGGCTTCCCGGGCTGCGCCGCCCCGGGTGGGCCCAGCTCGGCTGACCACGCTCGCGGTCAGGCTAGCCATCATGCGCTCGGCGGTGAACGACGTGCTGCCCGCGGAGCGCTCGTCGACCCAGTGGTCCAGCAATTCCCGGTCACCGGCGGTCATCTCGGCGATGCGGGCGGCGTAGCGGAAGGCCTCGGAGCGCGGGTCCTGGCGGGCCTTCACCACCACGATGTCGGCGAGCACCGTGTCTGGCAGGCCCGTCAGCTCCAGCCGCATCTCGGCTTTCTCGCCGACCTCGAGCTCGGCGTCGGCGGTGAAGCCCAGGGTGTCGTCCTGGATCCAGCTGGCCGTGCCGAAGCTCATCAGGCCCTGGTGCTTCAGGGCGATCGAGGCGTTGAAGTCGAGACGCGAAGCCAAGGGACCCACCTTGGAACACATTCTCTTAGGCCTGAACCGGGGTGCGGTGCAAGGGAAGACCTGTCGTGAGCCGTCACCATCCGTCAGGTCGGGCGATGTCGCGGTAGCGTCTCGGCGCGTGAGTGAGCACCTGACCACCGCCTTGGACCCACGCGCCGCGAGCGCGGCGAGGGCGCTGATGGATCGGGCCTTCGACGACTTCACCGATGCCGACTGGACCCACGCCCTCGGGGGCACCACGCCCTGATCTGGCGGGACGGCGCGCTCCTGGCACACGCGGCGTTGGTGCCCGGGACCCTCTGGGTGGCCCATGGGGCGCACCACGCCGGCTACGTCAAGGCGGTCGCCGTGTCGCCTGCGCACCAGCGCGAGGGGTTGGGCACCCAGGACGCGGGGCTCATGGTGTGGGGCTATGGGGGCGATCGCACGCTGGCTCTGTCCTGTGAGGACCGGCCTGGCGAAGCCTGGTAGGGCCTCGGCGGTGCGCTGACCGGGTGTCAACGGATCGGGTCCGGGCAGAACTCCCGGCGGCCGCAGTCCACGCAGTGCTCCCCCAGGTAGAGCCGATCGAGCTCGGCCATCAGCGCGTGGATGTGCGACCGGTCATCGGTCAGGAAGCCGGCTTCGAAATTCCGCTTGCGGGCGGACTTGGCGCCGATGCCGGCCCCTGTCAGGTTCGCCGAGCCGACGTAGGCGACCCGACGGTCCACCAGCACCACCTTCATGTGCATCCGCGGGCACAGGATGCGCTCGAAGCCTTCACCGGCCTGGAGGACCGGGAAGCGGTCGAAGTCCCTGCGAAAGGCCTCGCCCGGCTCCTTGGCGTGAAACAAGCGCACGGTGACGCCCCCTTCGACCAGGTCTGCAAGGACCGACAAGAGCGGGATGAAGCGCCGGCCCGGTCCCTGCACGTGCAGGTCCTTGAGGTCGGCGGTCGCCAGCCACAGGAAGCGCTGGGCGCTGGGCAGCACCTCCTCGATGACGCGCTCGTAGTGGGCCCGGTTGAGGATGAGCTCGTGCATCGGCGGGTCACCGTAGCAGCGGTTGGTGGGCGGCGGCGGCTTGACGGGTCCGAGCCGCATCCATAGCGGTCCGATGGCCGTGCCTCCTATCCCCCAAGTCTCCCGCCGCCCCTGGACCCGCACAGTGCTGGTGATGGCGGTCCTCGTGGTCCCGCTGCCGGCGTTCGCGCACGGCGTCGGGGGCGGCGACCAGCAGTTCCTGGAGCAGGCGGTCGGGCCGCAGCTTGGGCCGTTTCTCTACCTGGGTGCCAAGCACATGGTCACCGGGTACGACCACCTGCTGTTCCTGGTCGGTGTGATCTTCTTCCTGTACCGGCTGCGCCAGGTCGCTCTGTACGTGACCCTGTTCTCGGTGGGACACAGCGTGACGCTGCTCTACGGCGTGCTCAGCGGGACCCACATCGACCCCTTCCTGGTCGACGCCGTCATCGGGCTGTCCGTGACCTACAAGGGCCTGGACAACCTGGGGCTCTTGGCCCGTTGGCTCGGGACCCAGCCGAGCACCCAGGGTGCGGTGCTCCTGTTCGGGCTCATCCACGGCTTCGGCCTGGCGACGAAGCTCCAGGACTTCGCGCTCTCCGAAGACGGTCTGGTCCACAACATCGTGGCGTTCAACGTGGGCGTCGAGCTGGGCCAGCTGCTGGCGCTGAGCCTGGTGCTGATCGCCATGGGCTACTGGCGCCGCACCGCGGCCTTTTCCCGCCAGGCCGCTGGGGCCAACGTGGCCCTGGTCCTGGCGGGCCTGGCGCTGTGTGCCCACCAGCTCATGGGCTACTTCTCGTCATGAGGGCGACCCGATGACCGAGCCCGGGCAGCACGCGCCCCAGGACCTGCCCTCGTCTCGTGCGTTGGCGCTCGCCAGCGTGGTGGCGGCGATCGTGGTCGCTGTCCTGGGCGTCACCGTGGTCCTGCCCGCCGAGACCGGTCGTGACCCGACGGGCGTCGGCGCCTGGCTCGGCCTGACCGGGCTCGGCGCACTCAAGCAGGTCGGACCCCCGCCAGAGGCCCCGGAGCCCACCTTCGAGTTCAGCACCGACACCCTGTCCATCCGGCTCCTCCCCGGCAAGGGCAAGGAAGTCAAGGCGGTGATGCGGGCCGGAGACCAGCTCGTCTACCGCTGGAACACCACGGACTCCCCGGTCTACTACGACTTTCACGGCGAGCCCGAAGGCGCCGCCCAGGACGTGTTCACCAGCTTCGAGGCCGGCACCGGCGGCCGTGCCGAAGGCTCATTCGAGGCGCCCTTTGCTGGTGTGCACGGCTGGTACTGGGAGAACCGGACGCGACGGGCCGTCACCGTCGAGCTCTCGACCACCGGCGTCTACGCCAGCATCGCCCCAAAGTAGGCTGCACGCTCCGAGGACCCGCTCATGCCCCGACTCCCCTTGCTCGTCCTGGCGCTGGCGCCCCTGTCCACCCCGGCCCTGGCTCACCCCGGCGGCCACGGCCACAGCAGCGCCCCCAAGGCCACCGAGGAGCCCAAGACCGCCGTCCCGGCCACCTATGCTGGCGTGCTCGCGGCCCTGACCGAGCAGCTCGGGGCGGCCGAGACGGCGCTGGACACCTTCAAGATCGCCGACCTGCACCGGCACTGCGGCGACCTGAGAGCCCTGGCCGACGCCGCCCCCGGCCGAGCCCCGGACGCCGACGCCGCCCGTCCGGGCGCCACGGCGCTCAGAGGGCACGTCGACGCGATCGCGGCTCACGCGGACAAGGGGGATCTGGCGGGTGCGCGGGCTGCCCTGGCGGAAGCGCGGACGGCCCTAGCGGCCCTGCAGAAGCACCTGGAGTAGCGGCTTGAGCCGCGCTCGCCCCATGGTTCGCCTGGGCCTGGGCCTGGTTGCCGTCGGGCTGCTCGCCGGGGTGGGGGGGGCCGTGTGGCTCGACGAGCCGCGACCGGTCGGGGTGAGCGATGCCGCGGCAGACGTCCTCGCCACCCGCATGATCGCTTCGGTAGACGCCGACGCCTGGGCGGCCACCCGCGCCATCACCTGGACCTATGCCGGCCGCTACACGCACCTGTGGGACCGGGAGCGGCACTTCGTGCGGGTGCAGCAAGCGGGCTGGGAGGCCCTGGTCGACCTGGGGCGGGTCCAGGGCGTCGCCTCCCAGGACGGGGTCCCGCTCGACGGCGCGGCGCAGGAGGCCGCTGTGCAGGACGCCTACGCAGCCTGGGCCAACGACAGCTTCTGGCTGCTGGCGATGAACAAGGCCTTCGACCCCGGCACCACCCGGTCCCGGGTGCCCCAGCCCGACGGCTCCGAGGCTCTGCTCGTCGCCTACAGCAGCGGCGGCGTGACCCCGGGGGACGCCTACCTGTGGCACCTGGATGCCCGGGGTCGGCCCCTCTCCTGGCAGATGTGGGTCTCCATCATCCCGGTGGGCGGCCTGTCGGCCAGCTGGGCCGACTGGGTCCGGCTGCCCACCGGTGCCTGGGTCGCCACGACCCACGAGCTGGGCCCGGTCACGCTCAGGATGACCGATCTGGAGGCCGCGACCACCCTGGCCGGACTCTCACCGGGCGCCGATCCCTTCGCGCCGCTGGTGCAGGCCCTGGGCCCGACCGATGACACCCCATGAGGCAAGAGCCGACATGAGCGATCCCTACGCCGAGCTGCGCGCCCACTTCTCCCAGGTCGACGGCGTGGTTGTGAACACCGGCCGCGGCGCCCAGGGCATCAAGCTGGGCGGCAAGATGTTCGCCATGTTCCACAAGGGGCAGCTCCTGGTGAAGCTGTCGCCCGAGCGGGTCAGCGAGGTCATCGCGTCGGGCGACGGGCTGCCCCACGATCCCGGCACCGGCAAGCCGATGAAGAACCGGGTGCTGATCCCCGACACCCACAAGCACCTGTGGGTCGCGTTCTGCGAGGAGTCTCGGCGGCACCAGGGTGGCGGCGGTTGATCAAAGGGGGTTGGAGCTCGCAGGCCCGCGGGGCCGCCGTCTCGGTCGCCCCGCAGATCGCCGCTCCTGACCCTCGTTGGGGGGCTCTCCGGACCCGAGGCACCATGGACCCCGCTGTCGCGCTCGGCCGTGCTCGCCTTGATCGCCCTCTGGGCGCTGCGTACAGACTCAGCAGCCACACTCCCTCTGCTGTGGCTGTTCACCGGGGCCTGCTGGCTCCCGCCGTCCCCCACGGGCAACCAGCGCTGCGCCGTGAACCTGCGCATGGCCGAGCCGGCCCAGGTCAACGAAGTGCCCCTGCGACGCTTCGACGGGCACGACACCTGGGCGAGCCTGCCCGCCGACGGCCGCACGGTGGGCGAAGTCTGGTTCTGATGCGGCGTTGGCTCAAGACGTCGCCGGCGCTGCTGACTCGCTCAGTACGCGATCTGGAGCTGGGCCCACACCCGCGTGTCGCCGTCCTCGACCCCGCCGTGGCCCCACGTGTGGGCGATGTCCCCCGCCAGCTTGATCATGTGCGAGCCGTTGATGTACCAGTTCAACCCGGCGGTCAGCTCGTTGCCGTCGGGCAGGCTGGTCGCGCGGCTCTGGCTCGCCCGGACCTGGCTGAAGCGACCGGCGACCTCCACCGCGCTCTCCAGGGGCAGCAGGTAGCCCAGCTGGAGGTACCAGCCCCAGCCGTCCCGGGGATCTTCGATGAGCAAGGTGCCGTCGTCCTGCAGGTCCGTGCCGGGATTCCGGGTGCCCTGGCGCCAGTGCCAGGCGCCGTTGACGGTGAGGCCCTTGAGCTTGAAGACGCCGTCGACGGTGGCGTTGAGGGTGTCGGTGGTGCCGCCGTCGGCGGGGGTGTTGCCCTTGATGCCCTCGTCCTTCTTGGCGTCGGCCAAGTACGCGAAGGCCGCGCCGACCGCGACCTTGGGCTCGTCGGAGCGGTCGAAGTCGGTGAGCTTCATGTCCTTGAAGGCGCCCAGCGGCATGAAGTCGACCCGGGCGACGTAGAGCAGGCCAACATCGACCACGTCGCGCTTGTTCTTGCCCTCGCCGCTCATGATCGCAGCGTTGTAGCGGAGCTTGTCGAGGCCGGCGGGGGCCTTGCTGTAGACCATCACACCGATGTCGCGATCCAGGGTGAACTCATTGTGGGTCAGGGAGCGGTCGACCAGGTTCAGGGCGCCGGAGCTGGTGAGCTGCTCGCGGGTGAAGGGGGCCTTGTACTGACCGACCCGCAGGTTGGCGCTCTCGAGCTGCTTGAAGTCGATGTGCCAGTCAAGCGCCGGCGAGGTCGTGACGACGCCGTTCTTGTAGCCGACGTCCTCGGGGGAGAAGGCGAGCTGCACCTTGTAGGAGACGTCTTCGATGCCCAGCTTGCCCTTGAAGGTGAGCCGGGCCCGGCGGATCTGGAAGCCCAGGGCCGCACCTTCGTCGCCCTCGGCGAGCAGGGCCTTGAATTGGGCCCGCATGTGGGTGTTCAGGGACCACAGGCCGTCGGGGCTCTCGATCTTCAGGCCCTTGCCGAGCTTGAAGCCCACGGAGGGCAGCTCGTCCAGGGCCGCAGCCCTGGCCTCCAGTTCGGCAACGCGAGCCTGGGCGTCGGCGGCGGCCGCCTGGGCTTCGGCGGCGGCGGCCTCGGCGGCGGCCAGCTTCGCTGCGGCCTCAGCGGCGGCGGCTTCAGCAGCGGCCTCGGCTGCGGCGGACTCCGCGGCCGCCACCTCCTCGGGTGTCGGTTCGGGCGCCGCTTCGGCCTCCTGGGCAAAGGTGGGCGCGACGGCGAGCAGGCAAAGCGACAGGAACGGGGACACGGTCGACCTCTCGGTGGCTGGTACGTGGCCGTTCTATGGGTGCTGGATGGCCGAAGACGATCCCGACTGTGTCAGGACGGTGCCGGAGCGCGGTCCGTCCGCTCTGGGGACTTGGGATCCATGGCCATGGGCGCGGCCGAGTCGGGCGGACTCGGCTATGTCCCGGCCATGCAGGGCACGGTGCTGCTGATCGACGACGAGCCGGCGCTCGTGGAGGCCGTGGCGTTCTCGCTGCGCCAGCAAGGCCTGCTGACCCGCGCCGCGCACACGGGGGGCGAGGGCCTGCGCCTGGCTCGCCATGAACCTCTCCCGGACCTGATCCTGCTGGATCTGATGCTGCCGGACCTGTCGGGCACGGAGATCTGCCGGCGGCTGCGGGCGGACCCCCAGACCAGCGGGATCCCGATCATCATGCTCACGGCGCGGGCCGACGAGATCCACCGGGTCAACGGCTTCGAGGTCGGGGCCGACGACTACGTCACCAAGCCCTTCAGCGGACGGGAGCTGCTGCTGCGAGTCCGGGCCGTGCTGCGCCGGACGACCTCGTCGACCGAGCCGCCGGCGGTCCAGCGCTTCGGCGGGCTGTCCCTGGACTTCGAGGGCCATCGGGTCTGGTGGCACGAGGAGCCCCTGACCCTCACCGCGCTGGAGTTCCGGCTGCTCAGGACCCTGTGCGAGCGGGAGGGCCGCGTCCAGTCCCGCTTCCAGCTGCTCGAGGAGATCTGGGGCGGCGATGCCACGGTGAGCGAGCGCACGGTGGACACCCAGGTCAAGCGGCTGCGGGTCAAGCTCGGCGAGGCCGGCGGGCTCATCCGCACCATCCGCGGCGTGGGCTACCGCTTCGACAGCGCCCCCGAGTAGCGGGCTGACGATGGGCCTGCGCAGCCGCCTGTTCGCGGTCTCCCTGCTGCTGCTGTCGCTCTTCGGCCTGGCGAGCGGCCCCTGGCTGCATCGAAACCTGGAGACCCTGCTCACCGAGCGCATCGAGGGGGAGCTGCTGCGCCAGGCCCGGATGGCCGCCCGGTCTCTCGAGGCCTTCGGCCAGCAGGTGCCCGAGCGAGAGATCGCCCTGTGGGCCCTGGACACCGGGGCGCAGATCCAGACCCG
>CAZFLE010000194.1:7750-8918 GCA_964519895.1 uncultured Enterobacterales bacterium
CGCCCCAGGCCGGCCAGATCCGCCCGCCGACCATCGTGCACGCCACCGCGGCGCCGCGCAGCTCCGGCGGGGCGGTGGTGGTGCTGCTCGACCTCACCCGCCTGCGCAAGCTGGAGACCGTGCGCCAGGACTTCGTGGCCAACGTCTCCCACGAGCTGCGCACACCTCTGAGCGTCATCCAGGCGAACACCGAGGCCCTCCAGGGCGGTGCGCTGGACGAGCCCGAGGTCGCGGCCCGGTTTCTGGGCCACATCCACCGGACCACCGAGCGCCTGGGCAACCTGGTGGCGGACCTGCTGAGCCTGTCGCGCATCGAGGCCGGCGGCGGGGTGAACGAGCCCGAGGCCGTGTCCCTCGACGGCCAGGTTCCGACCTGGCTCGCCGCGGTGGAGCACCGGGCCGAGGCCCGCAGCCAGGTGGTGGTCTCGGCGGTCTTGCCCGGCCTGGTCGTGCAGGCCGACACCGACGCCCTGCACCAGGTGATGCTCAACCTGCTGGAGAACGCGCTGAAGTACAGCCCCGAGGGCAGCCGGGTCGCTCTGCACGGTCAGCGCCGCGGCGAGCGGGTGCGGCTCGAAGTTCACGACGAGGGGCCCGGCGTGGCCCTCGCGCTCCGCCCTCGCCTCTTCGAGCGCTTCTACCGCGTGGACCCCGGCCGCTCCCGCGACATGGGCGGCACCGGCCTGGGCCTGGCCATCGTCAAGCACCTGGTCGAGGCGATGCACGGCCGGGTGGGCATGGTCGGGCGGGAGCCGGAGGGCTCGATCTTCTGGGTCGAACTTCCCGCAGGCTGAGCCGCTACCCGTACCGGCCCTCGATGTAGTCCGCCGTCTGCTGGTGCTCCGGCGTCACGAACAGCTCTTCGGTGGGCCGGTGCTCGATGATCTTGCCCAGCAGCATGAACACGCAGGACTCCGACGCACGCCGGGCCTGGGCCATGTTGTGGGTGACGATCACGATGGAGTACTGACCCCGCAGCTCCCAGATGAGCTCCTCGACCGCCTCGGTGCCGGCGGGGTCCAGGGCGGAGCAGGGCTCGTCCATCAGGAGCACCTTGGGCTTCACCGGGATGAGCCGAGCGATGCAGAGCTTCTGCTGCTCCTCCAGGGACAGGCTGGTCGCCACGTCGTCGAGGCGGTCCTTGACCTTGTCCCAGAGCAGGACCTCC
>CAZFLE010000194.1:9018-12140 GCA_964519895.1 uncultured Enterobacterales bacterium
GTCGACTTGCCGCAGCCCGACGGGCCGATGAGCGAGGTGATCTCGCCCTGGGCGATGTCCAGATCGATGTCGTGCAGAGCCTGGAAGGTGCCGTACCAGAGGCTCAGGTCGCGGACGCGAATCGCGGGCTCAGCCAAAGCGTCCCTCCACGTAGTCCCGGGTGCGCTGGTCCTTCACCTCGCCGGTGAAGAGGTCCTCGGTCACGCCCACCTCGACGCACTCGCCGCCCAGGAAGAAGGCGGACCGGTCCGCCAGGCGCCGGGCCTGCTGGACCAGGTTCGTGACCATCACGATGGTCATCTCCTGCTTGAGCTCCCGGAGCACGTCCTCGATCCGCATGGTGGTGACGGGGTCGACGGCGATGGAGAACTCGTCGAGCAGGAGCAGCTCGGGCTCCTGGCTCAGGGCCCGGGCGATGGTGAGCCGCTGCTGCTGCCCGCCGGAGAGCAGGCTGCCCAGCTGGTCCAGGCGGTCCTTGACCTCGTCCCACAGGGCGGCCCGGCGCAGGCAGCGCTCGACGCGCTCGTCCAGGTCGGCCTTGGCCTTGATGCCCCGGAGTCGGGGAGAGAGCGCCACGTTGTCGTAGACGCTCAGGGGCAGGCCGACCGGCAGGGGGAAGACCACGCCCACCTTGCGCCGCAGGGCGTAGACGTTGCGCCACGTGTCGACGTCCTGGCCGTCGAAGATCACCTGGCCGCTGACCTTCATGCCGTCGGTCAGCTCGTTCATGCGGTTCAGGCAGCGCAACAAGCTGGTCTTGCCCGCGTTGGCCGGCCCGATGATGCCGAAGATCTCGTTGGCCCGGACCTGGAGACTCACCCCGGAGAGCGCGGTGTGCTCTCCGTAGCGGACCCCCAGGTCCTTCACCGCCAGCTTGGCGTCGCTCACCACTTCTTCCTGCGGCGCAGATAGGTCCGGAAGCCGATGGAGATGGCGTTCATCGACAGCACCATCGCGATCAGCACCAGCGCCACCCCATAGGGCAGGGCCTCGGGCACGCCGGGCACCTGGGTCGAGATGACGAACAGGTGCAGGCTCATCGCCATGGTCTGGTCGAAGACGCTCTCCGGCAGGAAGGGCAGGAAGAACGCAGCACCGGTGAACATGATCGGCGCGGTCTCGCCCGCGGTCCGGGAGACCTCGAGGATGATGCCCGTGAGGATGCCGCTGATGGCGTTGGGCAGCACGACCCGGCGGATGGTCTGCCAGCGGGTGGCGCCCATGTTCCAGCAGGCCTCCCGGAAGGCCATCGGCACGGCCTGGAGCGACTCCCGGGTGGCCACGATGACCACCGGCAGGGTCATGACCCCCAGGGTCAGCGCGGCGGCGAGGATCGAGGTGCCGAACTCGAAGAAGAGCACGAAGGCCCCGACCCCGAAGAGCGCGTGCACGATGCTCGGCACCCCCGCCAGGTTGATGATCGCCAGGTTGATGGCCCGGGTCAGCACCGTGTCCTTGGCGTACTCGCTCAGATACAGCGCCGCTGCGACCCCCACGGGCACGCTGAACAGCAGCGCCACCGTGACCAGCCAGATCGTGCCGACCAGGGCCGGCATGATGCCGCCGGCGGTCATGCCGTCGGTGGGCTCGTGCAGCAGGAAGTCCAGGGTCACCACGGGGGCGCCGTGCTTCACCAGCACCGCCAGGATGACCAGCACCGGCAGGACCAGGAGCACGGTCATCAGGCCGAAGAGCACCTGGACCCGCTGCTGGACCGCGGCCTTCTGGTGGTTGTGCTCGGTGGCTTCGAACATCGTCAGCCCTTCTTGATCCCGCGGACCACGATGTCCGCGGTGAGGTTGATGACGAAGGTGATGACGAAGAGGAAGATGCCGAGGAAGAAGAGCGCCTGGTAGTGCTCGGAGCCCACGGCGGTCTCGCCGAGCTCGGCGGCGATGGTCGCGGTCAGGGCCCGGACCGAGTCGAAGACGCTGTCGGGCAGGTTCACCGAGTGCCCGCTGGCCATGAGCACGGCCATGGTCTCGCCGAAGCCCCGCCCGACGCCGAGCAAGACCGCGGCGACCAGGCCGTTCTTGGCGGCGGGCAGCACCACGTACCGCACGACCTCCCATTGGGTGGCGCCCATCGCCTCCGCCGCTTCGCGGTAGCTGTCGGGCACGGCCTTCAGCGCGTCTTCGGCGATGGTCGTGATGATCGGCGCGGCCATCAGCCCCAGGATCACGCCGGCGTTGAGCACGTTCAGCCCGACCGGCACCTCGAAGAGCTCGATGATGAGCTTGTTCATCACGCTCAGGCCGATGAAGCCCCAGACCACCGAGGGGATGGCGGCGAGCATCTCGACCAGGACCTTGAGGGTCTCGCGCCGGCGACCGGTGGCGAACTCGCCGATGTAGATCGCGGCACCCAGGGAGAAGGGCACGGCCACGAGCATCGCCAGGCCCGTCACGCTGGCGGTGCCGGCGATGAGCGCCAGGGCCCCGTAGGTCGGGTTGTCGCTGGTCGGCCGCCACTTGGGCGAGCCGAAGAACTCGGCTGGTTCAAAGGCCGTGGTGACGAAGCCCAGGCCCTCCTTCGTGATGAAGACGAAGATGCCCACCACCAGGACGATGCCGCTCAGCCCGCCGAGCAGGATCAGCCCGTGGGCGATCTTGTCGATGACCCAGGCGAGATCGAGGCCGTCCTGGGCCCCGCTGTTGGCCGCCTCAGGGGGCATCTTCTCCCCGCAGGCGCTCCATCAGTCCGGCGATGCGCACGCTGAGCTCCTGCACCGCGGCCTCCCGGTTCTCGGGCAGGCTCCAGTGGAGGTAGGCGGTGTAGAAGGGGATCTCCGGCAGCCCGCGGTCCTCGTCCACGCTGACGATGACGTGGAAGTCCTCGAGCTCGCGGTCCAGGGCCTCGACGCCCTTCGGGACAGCACCCTCCAGGTCCAGGCCCAGGTCGTCGGCGAGGGTGGCCAGGTCCCGGTGCAGTGCAGCGCCGGGGGCCCAGCCCGCAGAGCTGTACGCGCCGGAGCCCGGGTAGGCCTTGCGAGCCATGCGCTCGGCGATCTGGCTCCAGCTGGTGTTGGTCTGGTCGACGAACAGGACCTTGTAGCGCTTGGGGGGCTTGGTCTCGCCGGTGGCGGCGAAGACGGCCTCTTCGCAGATGTTCTTGGCCTGGTC
>CAZFLE010000195.1:0-12095 GCA_964519895.1 uncultured Enterobacterales bacterium
CATCGCCGCCGGAACCCGGGTTGGTGGCCCCCAATTCCCTACAAGCTCCTAGACCTGGGCGGCCAGGACCCGGGCCGCCTGGGTCAGCTCGGCCACGTGGGTGACGGCGCCCTCTTGGGCCAGGGTGCGCCAGTGGGGCGCCGCAGGCTCCCGGACGATGGCGACCATGTGGCGGCGCACGGTCTGGGACTCCACGCCCAGCACTCGGGCCAGGGCGCCTTGCTGCCCGAAGCTGGCGGCCACGTCCCGCGCGAAGCGGCTCAGGCCGGCGTGGGGCTTGGGGCCGAGCTCTGCGCCTGCGGCCAGGCGGGCCTGGAGGGTCTTCCAGGCGCTGGCGAACGCTTCGTAGTCGGGGGTCTGGGGCACGGTCGGCGAGCCGAAGAGCTTGGCGCGAGCGGGCTGGCGCTGGGCGGCTTCCTGGTACTTCAGGGTGGAGTGCAGCAGCTTGGCGACCCGGGCCAGGGCCGGGCGCAACACGCCGGGGAAGGGCTGGGGACCAGGCCCAGCGTCCAGCTCGCCCGGGACGCCGACCCAGACCAGGGCCAGGCGGCGCCCGGACAGAGTGGTCACCGGCTGCTTGAGGAAGGTGACGGGCTCGCCGTCGACCCCGGCCAGCTGCCCGACCCGGACCTGGGACTCGAAGAGCCAGGCCTGGCCGAGCCCCTGGCCGGCATCGGGGTCGCACAGGCTGGATTCCAGCGCCAGCCGCTCGTCGGCGCCAAGGTCCCGATGGGGGCTCAGGGCCAGGTGGCCGATGCGCCCGGACCCGAGCTCCTGGTGGACCAGAGCTGTGCAGCGGGCCTGGGTGAAGGTCTGGAGCAGCTGCACGAAGCGCCCGAGACCTCCTTGGACCAGGGCGCTCACCGCGGCCTCGAACAGCCGGTCGGACAAGGCCTGCTCTTCTTGGCGGATCCGCCGCTGCACGATGCGGCCCAGCTCGGGGGCCCAGCGGTCCAGGCCGCGCAGCTCTTCGCGGGTGTAGGGCGCTGGGAGGGCCCCTGGGGGGTCCAGCAGGGCACAGCGGACCCGGCCCTGGACCTTGAGCACGCCGCAGCCGTCGCCCGCCTCCAGATCGTAGGCCCGGCGGGCGTCGAAGGGCACGTCGATTGCATGTGCGCACGGCTCGGTGCGGGCCCAGAGCCAGGGGTCCAGGGGCACCGAGGCGTAGCTCCAAGGCCCGCGTCGGGCGTCTGGCGCCGGGCCGTCCGGCTGACAGAGGGCGGGCTCCAGCGCGTCGTCGCTGGGGTAGAAGCCCGCCTCTCGGTCCTGTGGCAAGGCCTCGTGAGGCTGGCCGGTGGGCCCCAGTGGCGCTCCCGGCGCGGTGATGGCGAAGCGCTGGTAGGCCAGCTTCATCGCGGCGCCGTCGGGCAGGTGAAAGGCACGGGTGCCGGCGCTGTTGCTCACCCGGGCCGGCGTGTGACAGAAGCGCAGGGACAGGCCGCGCTCGGCGTCGCCCAGCGCCCGCGGCCGTCCTGGATCGACAAAACCGACCTGGCCCACCCGTCCGATGTGCGTCCAGGTGGTGTCTGGCATCGCCAGCATGGCGACCGGGGCCTCGAGCGCCGCGGCGATGCCCGTGACCAGGTGATCGGTGGAACGGGCGACCCGGCTGATCAGCTGGGTCTGGTTGGCGGCGGCCGGCAGGGCCAGGTGGACCGGGAACTGCACCCCGGCGATGGCGTCCAGGGTCTCCTTGGTCCGAGCGCGCCAGGTCAGCCAGTACTGGCGGACCACCGACGCGGCCAGGGCGGACAGGTGGTCGAGCAGGGCCTGGCGGTCATCGGTGCCCAGACCGTCCAGGAGCAGCACGCCGATCCGCAGGCCGTGTTGCTCGGCGTGGAACGCCAGGGCACAACGGGCGCCGTCGTGCCAGGTCTGCCAGGAGGAGCGAGGCGGCCCCTCTGACAGGTCCTGGCCCAGCCCGCGAGCGGCCGGTTCCCGGTGCCGCGCCA
This sequence comes from uncultured Enterobacterales bacterium, assembly GCA_964519895.1. Lineage (GTDB taxonomy): Bacteria > Myxococcota_A > UBA796 > UBA796 > CAJQPC01 > CAYFPX01. The sequence continues at coordinate 1,953 of CAZFLE010000195.1, forward strand.
CCCGCCACCAGTCCAGCAGGGGCTCGGCGCCGCGGGGCTCGGGGGCCCGCAGCACGACGCAGCGGGGGGACAGGGGTGTGCGCAGCGCGGCGTGATCCAGGGGCCTGTCCGGGCCCAGGCCCGCGGTCTTGAGCCAGCGCAGGGCCGCCTTGCGGTCCCGGTGGACGAACACCGCGCTGCCCCCGGGACCGAGCACGCTGGCCAGTCTGCGTCGGGTCGCGTCGGGATCGACCAGCCCGCCCCCCAAGGCGTCGGTCAGGTCGGAGCGAAGGGCGTGGGGAACGGCGGCGTCTCGCAGGGTCACTGGCCCTCCCTCCCGCCTCGGTGAGGTCTGACCGTTGAATCAACGGTCATGAGCCCAGGCAGCTTAGCAGGTGTGTCAAGCGGACACGGTCGATGTCCAGGAACCGCCGGGACTTCGGACAGCTTCCGGTCTCAGGGGTTCGCGAAGCCCAGGGCCGCGCCGTTCTCTGGGATGGCCTGGCCACGCAGGGCGGCGGCTCGAGCGTGGATCTCGGCCAGGAGCGCCGGTTCGTTGCGGCCGCCACGGTGCGATGCAGGGGGCTGATCCGGCGCATCGGTCTCCAGCAGCAGGCGCTCGGTCGGCACCGCTCGCAGCGCCGCAGGGGGCCGTCGCGCACCGGGCCACGTGATCGCACCCCCAAAGGACAGGTGCAGGCCCAGGTCGCAGTAGCGGGGCACGAGCTCGGCGCTGCCCGAGAAGGCGTGCACCAGGCCTTGCACCGGGCCGTGGGCCGCCAACAGGTCCAGCAGCGCCCCGTGGGCCTGTACGCAGTGGAGCACCACCGGGAGCGCCAGCTCTGCGGCGATGGCCAGGTGTTCCCGGGTCAGGCGAGCCTGCTCGCCCAGCGGCACCGGGCTCCGACGGTCCAGGCCCGTCTCTCCGACGCAACAGGCGCCTTCGTCCCGCAGGAGCGACGGCAGGTCGACCAGGGCCTCGTGCACCTGGGAGGGGGTCAGCAGCGCCAGGGCTTCCGGGTGCAGGCCGAACCCGATGCGGACCTCGGGGTAGCGGGTGCGCAGGTCTGGCAGCGCCCGCCAGCGGGACGGCGTGACCCCCGGGACCACCAGGCCCGTCACGCCGGCGCCACGGGCCCGATCCATGACGGCGTCCCGATCGGCGTCGAAGCGCGGATCGTCCAGGTGGCAGTGGGCGTCCAGCACGTCTCGAAGTGTACGGCGTACCCCTGGTACGGTCCTGATGGGTCGGGGGCTGTCTCCTGTTGTACCGAAGGGCGGGTGCCGGGCCTGGGAGCTGAGAGGGTGAGGCAGCCCAGGAGGCCCGATGTTCGCGCCCTTGCCCTCGCCCACCCCCGCCCTGGTGGCGGTCCCTTTCCAAGATCGGGAGCACGCGGGTCGCCTGCTCGCCGCCAAGTTGATCCGCTACCAGGCCTCGGTGCCTCTGATCCTGGCGGTGCCCGACGGTGGCTACGCCGTGGGGCGGCCGATCGCCCAGGCCTTGTTTGCCCAGCTCTACTGCCTGGGTGAGTGGGAGGGCGGCGAGACGGGCCTGCTCTCCGGCGATGCCCGCCGCTTCCGCGATCGCTGCGGCAGCGGTCGCCGCCGGCGCGCAGGGAGCCGGGGCCACGGGCGCATCCACCTGGCCGAGCGGGCGCGGATGCGCATGGACGGGCTGCCGTCCCCGCGGGATCGGGTGGTGATCGTGGTCGAGGATGGCCTCTCGCCGGATCGGGAGCTCCAGGCTGTGGTGGACGCCCTGCGCGACGGCTGCGCCGCGCGCATCGTGGTGGTGGCGCCGGTGCTGCCGCTCCTGGTGGCCGAGGCCCTGAGCGGCACGGCCGACGAGATCATCGCCCTGACCCTGCCCCGGGTCTTCGGGGCGGCCGATCGTTGGTACGACGACGACACGGACAGCATCAGCGGCACGAGCATGCCGATTCGCTGACCCTCTCGATCGCGCGGCGCCGCCCAGCGCTGTAGGCTGGCGCAATGTGGTTGCTGTGCTTCGCGGGCTGTCTCTGGATCGACGCCCAGGACGTGGTCGATCGCCGGAACGCGACCCCGGTGGGGGACCTGGACGGCGACGGCGTGCCCTCGGACCAGGACTGCGATGACAGCGATGCCGCAGTCGGTGCGGCCGAGAACTGGTACGCCGACGCCGACGGAGACGGGTACGGCGACGGGGCCAAGGTCATCCAGACCTGTGCCCCGGACGACGAGCTGGTCCTCGACAACATGGACTGCGACGACATGGACGGAGCGGTCCATCCGCTGGCCGACGAGCACTGCAACGGCGGCGACGATGACTGCGACGGTGCGGTCGACGAAGGAGAGCTGCCCGCGGACGAGCTGAGCTGGTCCTATGTGGACGAGGACGCCGACGGCTTCGGTGCGGAAGCGACCGGCGAGGACCGCTGCCTGGAGGGCGTCGACGGATTCACCGAGACGGGCGGCGACTGTGACGACGCGGACCCGGCCGCGTATCCGGACGCCGACGAGGCCTGTGGGCAGGGCGACCTGGACTGTGACGGCAGCTGGGACGTGTGCCCTCCAGCCGGGTCCATCGGTCTGAGCGACTATGCCCTGCAGCTCCAGGGGAGCTCGAGCGCCCAGCTCGGACAGGCTCTGTGGACCGTGGACCTGGACGCCGACGGGGTGGACGACCTGGCGGCGGGCGGTCCGGGACTCGGTGGGGGCCTGGGCGGCGTGGCTCTGTTCTTCGGGCCGCTGACCCAGGACATGGACCTGGCCAAGGCCGACGCGAACGTCGTGCGCGTCTACACCGGCAGCACCTTGGACAGCGACGCGGGCAGCGCGCTTGGCTCCGGCGATCTCATCGATGGCACCGGGGTGGTGGAGCTGGTCGTGGGTGGCGGCGGCGCGGTGGGCGCCCCCCAGGCGGGCTGGATCCTCGAGGGTGCGCCCCTGGGGGGCACCCTGGCGTCCCGCGCCACGCCCATCCCGATGCCCACCGGGCTCGACGACGCCGGCTCTGCGCTGGTCGTAGCGGACCTGGACGGCGATGGCTTCGACGACCTGGTGCTCGGGTCGGTGCGAGGGGTCGTCGGCGACGGGGGGGGCTTCGCCCTGCTCGAGGGGCCGGTGAACGACCCGATCGACAGCGCCGACTTCGTGGTCTTCGGCCTCAATAATGGCGCGAACCTGGGGTCTGCGCTGGCGGCGGGCGACCTGGACGGGGACGGTCGGTCGGACCTGGTGGTGGGCGGTCCGGGACACGACTCCAGCGGCGGGAACGGGACCGTCCAGGTCATCGTCGACGTCCAGCTGGACGGCACCGTGCCCGAAGCCGTGGCCACCATCGATGGCGACGCCGGCGAGCACATGGGTGGGTCGTTGACGGTGCTGACCGAAGGACCCGGGGGCTGGCTGATCATCGGGGCGCCAGCGAGCCCGGACAGCGGAGCCGTGGTCTCCGACGTGGGCCAGGTGTGGACCTGGCCCTTCAGCCTGGGCCAACACCAGCTGGGGTCCGAGTTGTCCGCGGTGCGGGGCAGCCAGGAAGGCGAGGAGTTCGGGGCCGCGCTGTGCGCCCCGGGGGACCTGGACGGGAGCTTCGCCCCCGATGTCCTGATCGGCCTGCCCGGCAGCGACGGCGGCAGCGGCGCGGTGGAGTACCGCGGAGTCGGCACGATGCTCGCGAACAACCCCGACGCCACGCTGGCCGGCTTCAGTGGTTCCGCTGCGCTGGGCACCAGCCTGGCTTGCTTGGGAGACGTGACCGGGGACGGGGGACCGGATCTGATCGTCGGCGCGCCCGTGGCCGAGCTCGGCAATGGCCTGGTCCTGGTCTACGACGGCCGCCAGTAGCCGATGGCATCCGACGACGGCGCTCTGACCCCCCTGGAGCCCCTGGGCAAGGGCGCCATGGGCGAGGTCTTCCGCGCCGAGGACCCCGACCTGCGCCGCAGGGTCGCCCTGAAGACCCTGCGACCCCAGCTGGCCGGAGATCCCGGTGTGGTGGACCGCTTCCTGCGCGAGGTCCGCGTCACGGCCCGGCTGGACCACCCGAACATCGTGCCGGTGTACCGGCTCCGGGAGGGCCCCGGCGGCCCGACCTACACCATGAAGCTCATCGAGGGTCAGACCCTGCGCCAGGTGATCAAGGACCTCCAGGCCACCGTCGAAGCCGGGCAGCCGCTGCCGGACGAGTGGTCCCGGGCGGCTCGCCTGCACCACTTCCTCAAGGTCTGCGACGCCATCGACTACGCCCACGACCAGGGCTTCATCCACCGGGACCTGAAGCCCCCGAACATCATGATCGGGCCCCACAACGAGGTCTACGTGATGGACTGGGGCATCGCGCGGGCCCTGGACGGCCCGCCGGACTCGGCGGTCGCGGTCGACACGGTCGCCGAGCACGAACCGGAGCGCATGGTCGAGCGCACCCAGCAAGGGGTCATCCTGGGCTCGCCTCCCTACATGGCGCCAGAGCAGGCCCTTGGGCACCAGGAGCGGCTGGGACCCGGGTCGGACCAGTACAGCCTGGGCCTGATCCTGTACGAGCTGGTCTGTCTCAAGCGGGCGGTGCCCGGGCGTCGCGCCCACAACGTGCTCCAGAGCGCGCGGGAGGGGTTGGTCTCGCCCTGCGAGTCCGCGGTGCCCGGTGAGCCGGTGCCTCGGGAGCTTCGGGCCATCATCGCCCGGGCCACCGCGACCGAGCCGGCCGCGCGCTACCCCAGCGTCGGGGCCCTGGCTGAAGACCTGCGGCGCTTCATGGCCGACGAACCCGTCGACGCGGCCCCCGACAACCGGGTCCAGGCAGCGGAGCGCTGGCTCGCCCACCACAAGCAGACGGCCCTGCTGACCATCGCCGTGCTCCTGCTGGCGGTCCTGGGGTCCACGACCGCTCTCTCCATGCGCAACCAGGCCCTCCAGCGGGCGGCGGCTCAGCGCGAGGCATCGCTTCAGCGGGTCATCGCCCGGGTGGCGGCGCAGGGCCAGGAGATCGAGGAGCAATTCCTGAGCGTGGCGGGGCTGGTCCAGGGGCTCGCGGCGTCGGCCGAGCAGCTCCTGGTCCACGGGGTCCAGGCCGAGACACCGCTCTACTTCGAGGCCGACTTCCTGGACCCGCTCCGGGCCCCGGCGGACCTGGCTCCAAGTTCCCGGTACCGCAGGGACATCTCCCTGGAGCACCCGGTCTTCGTGCTGGCCCCGGGCATCGGTGTCGACGCCGTGGTGCCAACGCTGCTGCGGCTCACCCCTCTGCGGAAGCACCTTCGGCGCATGATGCTGCGCAGCGGCGGTGGCGGCAGCCTGGAGCGGGATCGCTCGGTCCAGGATCGGGTGCTGCGGGTGGACGGCGTGCCCTTGGTCTGGGCCTATGTCGGGCTCCAGGACGGGGTCCACCTGAGCTTTCCCGGCAAGGCCGGCTACCCGGACGCCTACGACCCGAGGGTCCGTCCCTGGTATGTGGGCTCCACCCAGGCGACCGAGCCGCTGTGGGGCAATGCCTACATGGACGCCCTGGGCATGGGGCGTCTCCTGCCGTGCACCATGGCGGTCCGCGACCCGCAGGGGGCGTTGCTGGGCGTGGTCGGTGTCGAGATGACCTTTGAGACCCTGCAGCAGAGGCTGATGGACCTGCACGGACTCCCGGGCGCGACGGCGGCCCACCTCCTCGACGCCCACGGCCGGGTGGTGATCAGCACCGCCCAGAGCGCAAGCGACGTGGATCAGAGCGGCGCTTTGGTGTTGGCCCCCTACCGGGACGCCGATCTGGTGAGCGCAGTCATCAAGGGTGAGTCCGGCTCCCTGGTCCTGGACGACGGGGTGCTGGTGGTGTTCATCCGGTTGGCCATGCTGGACTGGACCTTTGCCGTGGAGGGTCCGCAGGCGGACCTGTTGGGCGTGCCGTGAAGCAGCTCGAGCCCTGGTCCGCGCTCCGCCTGTTGTCGGCGACGCCGCTGGTGGGCGGCCTGATCAACGCGACCTGGCGGGTGGGGGACCCGGCTGTTGCGGTGGTCCAGCGGCTCCATCCGATCTTCGCCCCCGAAGTGAACCTGGACATCGCTGCCATCACGGCCCACGTGGCGGACCAGGGCCTGGTCACACCGCGGGTGCTGCAGACGGACTCCGGGGCGTGGTGGGCGCTCGACGACCAGGGCGCCTGCTGGCGGGCGCTGTCGTGGGTGCCGGGGGTGACCCACCACAAGCTCGAGGACCCGGCTCTGGCGGCCCAGGCCGGCGGGTTGGTGGCGCGCTGGCACCGAGCGGTGGCCGGGCTGGACCACGACTTTGCGTTTCGTCGGTCCGGTGTGCACGACACCCTGGCCCACCTGGAGACTCTGCGGGCCGCTGTCGCCGACTGCAGCGGGCACCGGCTTCACGACGCGGTGGCGCCGGTCGCCGACGAGATCCTCGACCGCTTCGACACCTGGGAGGGCCGACTCCACGGCCCCGAGCAGCTCTCCCACGGCGACCTCAAGATCTCCAACCTGCGCTTCGACGCCCAGGGCCGTGGCCTGTGCCTGCTGGACCTGGACACCATGGGCCCGCTGTCCCTGGACCTCGAGCTCGGCGATGCCTGGCGCAGCTGGTGTAATCCCGCCAGCGAAGACGCCCAGGAGACCCGGTTCTCGGTGCCTCTCTTCGAGGCCTCTGCCCGGGCGTACCTGGCCGAGCGGCCCCTGCCCGCCCAGGAACGCGAGGCCCTGCCCGGCGGGATCGAGCGGATCTGCCTGGAGCTCTCGGCCCGCTTCGCCGCCGATGCTCTGCGCGAGGCCTACTTCGGCTGGGACGCCACTGTGGCGCCCACCCGCGGGGACCACCACTTGCTGCGGGCCCGGGGGCAGCTGGCCCTGGCCCGCTCGGTGCGATCGGTCCGCGGGGCGCTCGACCGGGTCCTGGCGGGGGACTAGCCGTGCAGCCCACCACGCGGGTGCAGACCGACGGGGTGGTGTACACCCCGGAAGCCCTGGCCCGGCTCCTGGTCGCCGAGGCGCTCAGTGACCTGAAGGACGCCTGGGTGCTCGATCCGGCCTGTGGCGCGGGGGCCCTGCTGGCTCAGGCCCAGGTGCTGGGGTGCAGCCCGGCGCGGCTCTGCGGCGTCGACATCGACCCCGGAGCCCTGGCCCAGGCTCGGGACCGGCTCGGCGAGCAGGCCCAGCTGGTCCAGGGCGACGGCCTGACCCTGGACCTGGGCGAGGCATTTCCCGAGGCCTGCGCCCAGGGGGGCTTCGACGCGGTCGTCGCCAACCCACCCTATGTGCGCCAGGAGCGGCTGGGTGGCCGCAAGGATCCCCTGCGAGGGCGCTTCCGGGCCTTCCACGGCGCGGCCGATCTCTACGTGTTCTTCCTGGAGCGGGGCCTGGAGGCCCTGCGTCCGGGGGGACGTCTGGCGGTGGTGGTGCCGAACAAGTGGCTGCGGGTGGGCTACGGCGCGGCCCTGCGACAGCTGTTGGCCCGAGAGGCCACCATCGAGCGCCTGGTGGACTTTGGCCACGCCCCCCTGTTCCGGGGCTCGGACGCCTTTCCCAGCGTGCTGGTGCTGCGCCGGGAGCCGCCGGCCCGCCGGGCGATGGTCGCGGTGAGCGAGGTCCCGCGGGCGGCCGATGGTTCGCTGCGTGCGCGGATCGAAGCCCACGCCCACCCGGTCCCCCAGGCCCGATGGGGTCGGGGCCCGTGGCGACTGGAGCCTGAGCCTCTGGCTCGCCTGCTCGATCGCATCGCCGAGCGCGGCACACCCCTGGCCCAGGTGCTCGGGTCCCCGGTGCGGCGGGGGGTCCTGACCGGGTTCAACGCGGCGTTCGTGGTGGACCGGCCGACCCGGGACGCATTGGTCGCGCGGGATCCGCGCTCGGCCGAGCGGCTGCACCCGGTGGCCCGCGGGCGGGACCTGGGCCGCTGGGCTGTGACCCCGCCGGACCACTTCCTCATCGACGCCCGGCGGGGCTTCGACGTGGACCGCTACCCGGCGATCCGGGACCACCTGCTGCCGTTCCGGGCCCGGCTGACCCCGCGCCAGCCGGGGGCCGGTGGACCGGGCCGCAAGCCTGGGCGCTACCGGTGGTGCGAGCTCCAGGACACCACGGCCTACTGGTCCGTGTTCGAGGGTCCCAAGCTGGTCCACAGCGACATCGCCTGGCGGCCTGCCTTTGGCTGGTCGCCGGAGCCCCTGGTGGTGCTCAACACCGCCTATGTCTGGCCGACCCGGGACCTGTTCTTGCTGGGGGTGGTGAACAGTCCGGTGCTGTGGGCCTGGATGTGGCGCCGCGCCACCCACGCCAAGGACGAGGCCCTGCGCCTGATCCGCTCTTTCATCGAGACCCTGCCCATCCCAGACCCGCCGGAGCCCCTACGACGTGACGTGGCCGACGCGGTGGCCGAGCTGTGCGCAGGGGCTGCTGGCGCTCGGGCCGAGGTGCTGGAGGCCCGGGTCACCCAGGGCGTGATCCGGGCCTTCGAGCTGGACGATGAGGACGTGAAGCTCTTGTCCAGGACCGCCCCTCCAAGGATGCCCGGGGCGCTGTCCTGGCGTTAGGCCCGCGCCGTGGCTTGGTGGCTGCTGATCTTGGGGGGCTGTGGGGACGAGCCGTTGGCGCGTCCCTGGCCGGCGGCGTCCACCGCCGAGACGGTGGTGATCGACACGGGCGGGTCCGGCGACACCGCCGATCCGGACGACACGGGCGGTGTGGTGGACACGGGCGGCACCGTGGACACCGGGAGCACCGCCGACACCGGGCCGGTCCCCCTCGTGGGGCCCGTGCTCTACCCCGACGACCGGGTCCAGAGCCCGATCACGGGCTGGGTGGCGTCCGAGCTGCAGCGGGTGGCCGGCACCGGCACGGGCCAGGTGGACGTGTTCATGAAGGTGGGGGCGTCGAGCACCGTCAGCAGCTCGACCCTGGCCTGCTACGCCGGCGACCGGGTGGACCTGGACCGGTACCACGAGCTGCTGGCGCACACCTGGCGATTCCACCTGGACGGCGACGCCGCCGGAGACACGCCCTACGACCGCAGCACCTTGGCCGCCAAGTCCGGCAAGACCGCCGCCTGGGTCATCGACGGCAGCCCGTCACCCCTGGAAGACGAGATCGCCGCGATCGACCCCAGCGTGGCTGTCATCCACTACGGCACCAACGACATGGGCATGGGCAGCACCTACGAGAGCGCCATGCCGGGATTCTACGAGGCGATGGCCGAGCTGCTGGACGGGCTGATCGACGACGGCATCGTGCCGGTCGTGACCGGCATCTCCCACCGGGGTGACCGCGAGGCCGCCGACCTGTGGGCCGAGACCTACAATGCCGTCATCCGCGGCATGGCCCAGGTCCGCCAGGTGCCCTTCATCGACCTGCACCTGGCCATGGATCCTCTGGATGACCACGGTCTGGCGAGCGACGGCCTGCACCTGAACGGGTACGCCGAGGGGGACTGTGTGCTCACGCCAGAGGGGCTCGAGCACGGCTACCCCATGCGCAACCTGATCGTGCTCCAGGCCCTCGATCGCGTGGCCGGGGCCTTGTGGGAGGGCGACGACCCCCCCGACTCCGCCGGTGCCCTGCTGGGGGGCGAGGGCAGTCCCGCGCGGCCCTTTGTGATCGATGACCTGCCCTTTGCCGACGGGCGGGACACCCGGGACTCGGCGCACCGGAACCTGGACGCCTACAGCGGCTGTGACAGCACCGCCGACGAGAGCGGTCCCGAGTTGAGCTACCGCTTCAGCCTGGCCCGCGAGACCGCGCTGCGGCTCGTGGTCCTGGACCAAGGGTCGACGGACATCGACGTGCACCTGTTGGACGAGACGGGCAGCGAAGCCGGCTGTCTGGCCCGAGACGATCGAGCCATCGCCGGCACCCTGGCCGCGGGGGACTACCGGGTGGTGCTGGACTCGTGGGTCGACTCCGGCGGGGACGTGCGAGCCGGGGAGTACCTGTTCGTGATCCAGCCCTGTGAGCCGGGCGACGAGGACTGCGCCACGCGGTTGTAGGCCGGTCCCTTCGCAAGTCCCGAACGCAGCGGGCCGGCGTCGGTGTTCGGCGCTGGAGGTGTCGCCGGGGCGCACTTACGGGCGGGATGGCAGGCCATCGGCGGCGCAGGTGTCGCTGGGGCGCACTTACGGGCGGGATGGCAGGCCATCGGCGGCGCAGGTGTCGCTGAGGCGCACTTACGGGCGGGATGGCAGGCCATCGGCGGCGCAGG
>CAZFLE010000196.1:0-12012 GCA_964519895.1 uncultured Enterobacterales bacterium
CGGTCGGGATCGGGTGCAGGCAGCCGTAGGACCAGTAGTCGTAGTAGTAGTCGGCGTTTGGCTTGGGCTCCCCCTCGACCCCGCCGTAGGCCAGGGCCTCGTCGGCGTCGAAGACCTCGTTCTGGCACTCGGTGTCGATCAGGTTCACCGCGTTCTCGTCGGCCACGTCGACGGTGTTGCAGTTCAGGTCCTGGGTGTACTCGGTGTTCAAGCACCCGGTGTCCTGGGCCTGGGCCGGAAGGAGCAGCAGGACAACGAGCTGGATCACGGGGCGTCCTCCTCGTCGTCCTGGAGGAATTCGTCGGGGTCCAAGGTCTCGCGTTCCTCGATCGGGGGGGTGGGCTCGGCCGGCTCTGCCGGGTCCGGCTCGGCCCCTTCGGGCGGTTGGTCCGGGCGCTCCCTCAACTCGATCAGGATGGGCTCGCCACTCCAGGGCAGCAGGATCTGGGACTCGTAGGCCGGCAGGGCCTCGTTGGGCTGCAGCTGGCGCACGATGTGGAACTCAACCCGCCGGTTTGCGGCCAGGGACGCTTCGTCGGCGCCGGCCACCTTGGGCTCGACCTCGCCCATGCCCCGGTAGGCCAGGCGATTCGGGTGCACGCCGGCCTTGATCAGCGCCTGGAAGACGGCGCCGGCCCGGCGGTTGGACAGCTCGAAGTTGTACTCGTAGGTGCCCTCTTCGGACGCATGGCCCTCGATCACAACACTGACGATCTGGGGGTTGTCGTTGAGGATCTCGGCGATGGCGTCGAACGTGGGGAACGACTCGGGCAGGATGTTCGCCGTGTTGAACTCGAACTGGATCGGATCCCGGATCTCGATCTGTTTGCCGGTGATGCGGGCGAGCTGCTGCTCCTCCCAGACGGGCTCCTCGTCGACCGGATCGATCTCCTCGATGAAGAACTCGGGGTCCTCATCTTCGATCGGCGGGCGGTCCTCGAGCTCGGTGACGGCGATGCGGACCGGCGCGGGTGCCACGACCTTGGGCGGCGCCACCCGGACCCAGGTGAGTCCGGCAAAAGCGCGGAACTCGGTGGTGCCGTAGCCGTCGGCCAGGCCCTTGCCGATGCCGACGTCCACGACAAAGGAGTCCGAGATCGTGTACTGGGCCCCGCCGATCAGCTCGGAGCTGTTCTCGGCGCCCCCCTGGAACAGGTAGGTCACGCCGCCCCGGGTCAGGGCCCCGGCGTGCAGGGCCACGCGCCCCGGCCACAGGTGGTACTTGACCGCGGTGTTGAAGCTGAGTTCGGTGCCCAGCACGAAGTCCATCTCGGTGTCCACAGGTGCGCGGAACATCACGCTCAGGTCGGCCAGAAACTCGAAGGGTCCGAGCTCGGAGCTGGCCAGGAGTCCGCCGACGCCGCGGGGGTACTGCTCGCCCATGTAGGCGTTCTTCTTGCCGCTTGGCAGGCCGAAGTCCAGGTGGCCCCCGAAGAGCACCGGGCCGACCTGGCCAGCCAGGGCGGTGGCCCCCAGCCAGGCGTCACCTAGCCCGGCGCCGTCTGCGGAGTACTGGGCCACGTCGCTGCCCCACTGGAACTGGAGCGGGAGCTTGCCGCGCAGGGTGATGCGGTCGTGCACCTCCCAGGACACCCCCAGCACGTTGGTCTGGCGGTGGCTGATGACCGCGCCGTGCTCCTGGCCGTAGCTGTACACGATGAGGGGGTCCCGCTCGTACTGCAGGAACAGCCCGACCCGAAGGGTGCCCTGGCCCAGCTGCCGAGGGGAGTCCACGCCGGGCACAGTGCCGGTCCCAAAGGTCGGGTGCAGGAGCTCCACGTCGGTGGACGTGCCCGCTGCCAGCGCCGCTGCGCCCAAGGCGAGCCACATCAGAACCTCCCCGACAGGCCGAACCAGCCCGGGCCGATCTGGAGCTCGAGCTCCGGCAGGCGCTTGCCAGGTGTCGCGGGTGCACCGGGCTCGGACTCCGGTTCGGGCTCGGGCTCAGCGTCCGGGTCTGCGCCCGCGTCGTCATCGGCCGGGGCCTGGTCGGTCTCTTCCGACCGGCGCTCGGCTTCTTCCTGTTCCAAGGCCTCCAGCTCGGCGTCCAGGTCGTCCACCGAGTCGGCCTCGTCGAGGCGGGTGTCCTGGCGCATGGGCGCACCCTCGAACGCCGGCAGGCCGAGCTGTTGGCGCACGGTCGCGTTGTAGGCCGTCATCCAGCGGTCTGCCTGTGCGCGGCTGTAGTAGTTGGCCGCGCTCTTCTGGCGCTCGGCCATCGCGTCCTTGCTGCGGGGTGCGACGGTGAGCGTGATGGCGCCCAGGGCACCCAGGGCCACGGCCGTCCAGACCCGGTCTTCCTGGGCGGCTTCGTCCTGGGCGTCGTTGGCGGCGTTGGCGGCGTCCAGGGCCTCCTGGTACTCGCCATAGTCCGTGAACTCGCCCTGCTGGGGCAGGGGGGTCTGGTAGCGGGACGTGACATTGCTGTTGCCGATCAGGGATGCCGCGCCGCCCACGATCAGGCCGCCGCCGATGCCGGCCAGCAGGTACCCCCGGCGCGTGGCCCAGGTCGCCTCCTGGTCCAGCCGGTCCAGGGTCTCCGTGTCGCCGACCGTGCGGGCGAATTGATGGGCGGTCATGCCGCGACCCGCGCCGGTCTTCACAGCCCAGTCCGGGCTCCTGTCGAAGGCGCCGGTCGAGGTGTGGTGGACCATACGGAGCCGCTTGGCCTGGTAGGCCTCCCACGTGACGGGATCGGGCGGCGGGGGCGGCTCGTAGACGGGCTCGGGCTCTTCGTCGACGGTGACCTTGGGCATGCCCTCGTGGGGCGCTTCCGCGTTGTCGGCGTCGATCTCGGCCTGGAGCTCTTGTTCGATCTCCTCGAGGAAGTCGTCGTCGGACTGCTGGGGCTCGGGCTCGGGCTTGGGCTCGGGCTCCGGGGCTGGCGCGGGCTCTTCCGTTGGCGACGGGGCGGGCTCGGACGCCTGGTCGGCACCGGCCTCGACCGCGGGCAGGAGGTAGGCCGGCAGCCCGGGCACCTCGAGATCGGGCCGAGGGCTGTCCCCATCATCCTGGAAGGCGCCGCTCGGCGGGACCCGGATCGGCAGGCCGGAGGGGCGGGCCTCGAGGGCGGGATCTCCTGCTTCCGCCGGCTCGGGCTCGGGCTCGGGCTCGGGCTCGGGCTCGGGCTCGGGCTCAGGCTCCTTGTCGAAGGCGCCGGCGGGCGGGACGCGAATGGGCAGGCCGGCGGGCCGGGTGCGCTCGGACTCGTCGTCGTCGGTCTCTTCGGCGGTGGAGTCGTCCGGATCGTCCTCGGCCAGGGCCGGAGGGCTCCACAAGAGCAGGAACAGGGTGAGCTTCATCGTCAGACTGCGAGACCGATCGCACCGTACTCGGTGCGGTCCCGGGCCAGCAACGTGGGAGGGAGGCTCAGAGCCCAGACCCCAGCACGACGTATGCGGCGCCCGCGTGGTTGTAGGTGGTGGACTCAAATTTCGCGCCGACGATCACGTCGTCGTAGCCGTCGGCGTTGACGTCTCCGACGGCGCCGACGGACCAGCCAGCGTAGTCGTCGGCCCCAGCACCCGTGAGCTTGGCCGGTGCCGCGGCCAGCTCGTTGTCGCCGCGGGTCGGTCCGTAGATGATGTAGGCGGCGCCTGTCTCGGAGCCCAGGGTGTCGTCGCCGTACGCGCCGATGATCAGATCCGTGGCGCCGTCTGCGTTCATGTCTCCGGCGCCCGCCAAGCTCGTGGCCGCCGCGTCGTTGTCGGACTCGCCGACCCAGGACGCGTCCGAGCCGGCCTTGATGCTGTAGTCCGCGGTGATGGGACCCAGCAGGACAAAGGCCGCCCCCCGATCGGTCCCGTCTCCGTCGAGCGCCGCGGCGCCGATCAGGAAGTCCGGTGTGCCGTCGCGGTCCACGTCGCCCGGACTGCTCAGGTTGAAGGCCTTGTCGTTGATGTCGGTGCCGGTGATCTTGATGTCGGCCGCCGCCAGGCTGCTGGTCCCGCTGGTGAGCGGCCCGTGGATGATGTAGCTGGCGCCAGCGTTGGACCCCACGGTGTCCTCCAGGCTGGCCCCCACCAGAAGGTCCCTGGAGCCGTCGCCGTCGAGATCGCCGGGGCCGGACACGCTGGCGCCGGCCAGGTCGTCCTCGTCTTCGCCGGTCCACGTGGCCCACGCGTCGTCGAAGCTGGACACACCGGTTGCCGGTCCGAGCAGCAGGTGCACGGCGCCAGCGTCCACCGCGACCGATCCGTTGCTCACCGCACCGACGGCGATGTCCGCCAGTCCATCACCGTCCACGTCGCCCAGGCACTCGACGGCCCAGCCGGCCTTGTTGCCGGCCTGGCTGCCCAAGATGACCGCGTCTTCGGTCACGTCGTTCAGGGGGTCCAGGTAGATCACCGCTGCCCCGGCCTGGTCGGCCTGGTTCCACGCGCCGGAGACCACGTCGGACATTCCGTCGCCGTCCAGATCGCACAGGGCGACTTCGCGTCCGCTCTGGGCGCTCGCTTCGGGTCCGGGCATGGCGGCGTCTGCAGCCTCGGCGTCGACCGAACCGGTCAGCGGCCCGAGGAAGAGATAGGCGGCGCCAGCTTCGGTTCCACCCGCGTTGGACTCGGTCATGGCTCCGATGAGCAGATCGCTCCAGCCGTCGCCGTTCACGTCCTCGCCGGCGACCGAGTAGCCGAAGCTCGCGTCCTCTCGCCCGCCCAGGATCCGGAGCGGGGCGTCTGTGACGCTGACCGTGCCCTCCAGGTCGCAGTCATTGGCCGAGCCGTCGCAGTCGTTGTCCACGAAGTCGCTGCAGATCTCCGTGGCGTCGGGGCTGACAGCGGGGTCCGAGTCGTCGCAGTCGTGATCGTTGCGCACGTAGCCCAGGGAGGACTCGCAGCTGAACTCGACGATGGTCGTGTCCCCGTAGCCGTCGCCGTCTGCGTCCAGCCAAGACGGCACCGTGCCCAGGGCGTCGGGGCCGTCGATCTCGCCATCGCAGTCGTTGTCGATGTCGTCGCAGGCCTCGACGCCGTCGGGGTGCACGTTGGCGTTGTCGTCGTTGCAGTCCTGTCCGCACACGTCGTCGAAGCCGTCCTGGTCGTTGTCGTCGCCTTCGTCGATCGCCCCGTCGCAGTCGTCGTCGGCGGTGTCGCAAGTCTCGGAGGCGAGCGGGTTCGACGCGTCGTCGCCGTCGTCGCAGTCGTCGGCGTTGTTGGAGTACCCCTCGGGCTGCTCGCAGGCCAGGGTCGTCTCGAGGCTGCCAAAGCCGTCCAGATCAGCGTCCAGGTACCAAGTCTCCGCATCCGCTGCGCCGTCTTCGTCGATGGTGTCGTCGCAGTCGTTGTCCACCCCGTCGCACAGCTCCGTGGCGTCCGGGTTGATGTCCGCGTCGTAGTCGTCGCAGTCGTCGGCGGCCACGTGGCCGTCTTCGTCCACGTCGTACTGGTCGGACCCGACCACGCTGTTGGGATCCGGCTCTGACGGCCCGACCACGTCGGCGTCGCCCGAGCATGCGAGCAACAACAACGCGATCCACGATGGACTCATGAGGCCTCCGGGCCGAGACATCTGCAGGATATCCCAGCCGATGGGCCGCACGTCAGGGTGGAGTCAGATCCCGCCGCCGAACACCACGTAGCAGGCGCCCCCGTCGGCCCCGACGGAGTCCTCGGCGTAGTCCCCGAGCGCGAAGTCATCGTAGCCGTCTCCGTTCATGTCACCGACACCCAGCACGGCGCCTCCGAGGAAGTCGCTGTTGGTGCCTGGACCAATGGTGACGCCAGCATCGCTGCTGTTCACGTCGCCGGAGAATGGGCCATAGAAGACATGGGCCTGACCGGGGCTGGCGCCGGACCCGTCCTGGTACGGGGCGCCGGCGATCAAGTCCTCATTGCCGTCGCCGTCGACGTCGCCGGCGAAGCCGATGTCGTAGCCCATGCCGCCACCGGACTGGTCGCCGTAGATCGCGAAGTCGTTGTCCGCTGCGTCGAGAACGCCCGCCAGCGGCCCGTAGAAGGCGTAGAGGGCCCCGCCGTTGTTCACGTTGTCGTCGGCGACGTAGGCGCCGAGCACCAGGTCGTCGGCGCCGTCGCCGTCCAGGTCGCCGCCGCCGTCGGCGTGCCACAGGTTGTCGTCGGCGTTGGCGCCCTGGATGATCGCGTCGGCGGTGTCCAGGTCGACCAGGCCGCTGTAGGTGCCGGTGACCAGGTAGACCGTGCCGGCGTTGCTGGCGCTGTCGTCGTTGTAACGGGCGCCGATGGCCAGGGTCTCGCTGCCCGCTCCGAGCACGTCGCCCACGAACCGGAGCCAGCCGCCTGCCTGGCCGCCGCCGATGGGCCCCTCGAGGATCGCGTCGGCATCCGTCTCGGCCAGGATCGCGTCGGCCAGGGGACCGTAGTAGACGTAGACGGCGCCGTCCTCGCCAGTGCCCGCCGAGGCTGAGTTGGTGTAGGAGGAGGCCCCGACGGCCAGGTCGTCGTGGCCGTCGCCGTCCAGGTCACCCAGGGCGACCTCGATGCCGAACTTCAGGTTCTCGCCGCCGTCGTTGCTGATGAGCACGTCGATGGTCGGGGTGCCGGACACCGGCCCCAGGAACAGGACCACCTCCTGAGCGCCATAGGAGCCCAGTGCGACGTCGGCCTGGCCGTCGTCGTCGATGTCCCCGACCGCCAGGCCGCGGCCGGACAGGCCGTTGACGCCCGCGTTCGGCAGCAGGGTCACGTCGGCGTCGTCGACGTCTCCGCCGGCGCTGCTGCCGGAGAAGGCGTAGGCTGCGCCGGAGTCGCTGGAGTTCTCGTCGGCCTTGACCGAGCCGCACAGGACCTCGTTGCTGCCGTCGCCGGTGATGTCCCCAGCGGCCAGGCTGAAGCCCAGCCACTCGCTGTCGGCCGCCGCGAGCACGGTGATGTCGGCCGACCCGATGGCCAGGGCGCCCGCGAGGGTGCAGCCGTTGTCGGTGCCGTCGCAGTCGTTGTCGGTCCAGTCGTTGCACACCTCGGCCACGCCGGGGTTCACCGCGGTGTCCGCCTCGTCGCAGTCGCCGCCGGCGGTGCTGTAGCCCGTGCCGGGATCGTCGCAGTAGTCGGCGCCGGACACGTCGGTGCCGTAGCCGTCGCCGTCTGCGTCGGCGTAGTAGGCGGTGGTCAGGCCCTCGTCGACGAGCAGGTCGCAGTCCTCGTCGACGGCGCCGTCGCAGACCTCGGTGTTGCCGGGGTAGCGGTCGGCGTCGGTGTCGTCGCAGTCCCCGGCGCGGTCGACGTAGCCCAGCCCCGCGTCGTCGGCGCAGACCAGGACCAGGGTGTCCGGGTCCCCGTAGGTGTCGCCGTCGTCGTCGAGCCAGCGGTTCACGGCCTCGGCCGCGTCGGCACCGTCGATCTCGCCGTTGCAGTCGTTGTCCTTGTCGTCGCAGACCTCGATCCCGTCGGGGTTCACGTCGGCGTCGTCGTCGTCGCAGTCGCCGTCGCACAGGGCGTCGTAGCCGTCGGAGTCTTCGTCCGTGGATTCGTCGATGTCGTCGTCGCAGTCGTTGTCCGCGCCGTCGCACAGCTCGCTGGCCAGTGGGTTGGTGTCTTCGTCGGTGTCGTCGCAGTCGCCGTCTCCGCCGACGTGGCCACTGGGGGCTTCGCAGGCGGCCACCGCGTCGCCGGCCCCGAAGCCGTCGCCGTCGTCGTCGGCGTACCAGTCGTCGGCGTCGACGGCGGTGGGCTCGTCGATCTCGCCGTCGCAGTTGTTGTCGATGCCGTCGCCGCAGAGCTCGTCTGCGCCCGGGTAGATGGCGGCGTCGTAGTCGTTGCAGTCGTCCTGGGCCTGGTGGCCGTCCAGGTCGATGTCGTACTCGCTCGCCGGGACCGTGGCGTCGGGGTCGGGGGTGCTGGTGCCGGTGGTTTCGGCGTCGCCCGAGCAGGCCAGGGTCAACAGGACCATCAAGGGGGTCGTCATGGCGTCTCCGAGGGGGTTGCGGGGGGGCCACTACCCCGCCCGCTGGGCCTCGGCCACGGTTCAGAGGCCGCCGCCGTAGACGACCTAGCAGGCACCACCGTCGGTGGCGCCCAGGTCGTCCATCCAGGCGCCCACCGCCACGTCGCTGTGCCCGTCGCCGTTGACTAGATGCCGCCGCCATAGATGACGTAGCAGGCGCCTGCGTCGGTGTAGGCACCGTCGTCCTTCCAAGACCCCACGATCACATCGTCGTAGCCGTCGCCGTTGGCGTCGAAGGCCCCGGCCACGCTCAGGCCGGCCTGGTCGTCCTCGGCGCCGCCGAGCTGGACATCGGCCGACGCAGCGCCCAGGGTACCGGCGGTCACCGGGCCATAGACGATGTAGGCGCTGCCCGAGTTGTGGGCTGGGGACTCGTCGCCATAGGCCCCGACGATGATGTCGTCGTAGCCGTCGCCGTTGAAGTCTCCGGCGCCGGTTGCCGCGTAGCCGAACTTGTCGGCCGAAGCCTGGCCGGTCACCACGAAGTCGGCGGCCGAGACGGCCTGGGTGCCGCTGACGGGCCCGAAGAACACCGCGGCAGAACCGCTCGCGGACCCAGAGGTCTCGTCGTCGGACACGCCAAGGATCAGGTCCGTCGAGCCGTCGTCGTCCACATCGCCCGCGTCGTGGGCGTCCCACAGGTCGTCGCCGCCCGTGGAGCCGTAGAAGATGGCGTCGGCCAGGGACAGGTTGAGCGCCCCGGTCGTGCTGCCGTCGACCACGTAGACCGCGCCGGCGTCGGTGCCGTTGGTGTCGTTGCCCTTGGCCCCGATCAGGATGGTGGCGCCGCCGTTGCCGAGCAGATCGCCGCCGACAGCCACCTCGCCCCCGGCCGCATCGCCGCCGACCTCGCCGTCGAACACGGCGTCCGCGTCGGCGTCGGTGAGATCACCCACGATCGGCCCCAGGAACAGGTAGACCGCGCCGTTGCTGCTCAGGCCGCTGCCGCTGTAGGTCTGGGCGCCGACCACCAGGTCATCGAAGCCGTCTCCGTCGACGTCTCCTGACGCCACGGCGGTGCCGAAGGTGCCGGAACCGGTGATGGTCGCGTCGGGGGCGGCAGTCGCCGTGGCCAAGGGCCCGTACCAGACGTAGACCGTGTCGGTGCCGGTGGTGCCCAGGATGACGTCGGCGCTGCCGTCATCGTCCAGGTCGCCCAGGGCCGCCCCGTTGCCCAGGGTCTCGCCGCCCGTCCCGGAGACCAGCTGGCCATAGGCGTCAGAGGCCAGCAGCGAGCCGTTCGGGTCGGTGTAGACCCAGCCGGCGCCAGCGCCGCCACCGGACGCATCGGCCCGGGCGGTGCAGACCACGTCATCCAGGCCGTCGCCATCCACGTCGCCGCCACCCGCGACGCGCCAACCCATCTGGGAGGCGCCGTTGGTGCCGGAACCGTCGGGCACGATGACCGCGTCGGCATCCGCTAGGGCGATGCTCCCTGTGGGCGTGCAGCCGTTGTCGGTGCCGTCGCAGTCGTTGTCGACCCAGTCGTTGCAGACCTCGGCCTGGCCGGGGTTCACGCTGCCGTCGCCGTCGTCGCAGTCGCCGTCGGCTGTGGCGTAGCCGGTGCCCGGGTCGCTGCACTCGTCGGTGTCGGTGCCGTCTTCGCCGTAGCCGTCGCCGTCGCCGTCCGTGTAGTAGGTCGTGGTCGCCAGGCCGTTGTCGACCACGTCGTCGCAGTCCTCGTCGGTGCCGTCGCAGGTCTCGGTGCCGTCGGGGTTTACGTCGGCCAGGCTGTCGTCGCAGTCCTGGTCGTCGGTCGTGTAGCCGGTGCCGGGGTCGCTGCAGGCGGTCAGGCTGTCGTCGGGATCGCCGTAGCCGTCGCCGTCGCCGTCGGTGTAGTAGGTCACCGAGGGAAGTCCCTCGTCGGCCGTGTCGTCGCAGTCCTCGTCGATCCCGTCACAGGTCTCCGTGGCGAGCGGGTAGGCGCCGGCGTTCCCGTCGTCGCAGTCCTGCTCGTTGTCCGCGTAGCCGGTGCCCGGGTCTGAACAGAAATCGGCCCCGGAGCCTTCATCGCCGAAGCCGTCGCCGTCGCCGTCGGTGTAGTAGGTGGTGGTCAGGCCCTCGTCGACGGCGCTGTCGCAGTCCTCGTCGGCGGTGCCGTCGCAGACCTCGGTGCCGCCGGGGTTGATGGCGCCGTCGCTGTCATCGCAGTCCGCCGGGTTGACCGCGTAGCCGGTGCCCGGATCGGCGCAGAACTCGCTGCTGGCCGAGGCGTCGCCGAAGCCGTCGCCGTCTGTGTCGGCGTAGTAGGTCGAGAACAGGCCCTCGTCCACGCTCTCGTCGCAGTCCTGGTCGACGTCGTCGCAGGTCTCGGTCGCGTCGGGGTTGATGGCGCCGTCTGCGTCGTCGCAGTCCTGGCTGTCGGACACGTAGTTCGACGGCTGCTCGCAGGCGAAGACCGAGCTGTCGGGGTCTCCGTAGGTGTCGGCGTCGGTGTCGGCAAAGTACTCGGCCGCATTGACCGCGGAGTCGTCGGCGGTGCCGGAGCAGTTGTTGTCCACGCCGTCGCAGATCTCCACGGCGCCTGGGTTGATGGCGTCATTGTCGTCGTCGCAGTCGCCGCCACAGACGTCGTCATAGGTGTCGGCGTCGACGTCGTTGCCCTCATCGGTCACGGTGTCGCAGTTGTTGTCCAGGCCGTCACACAGCTCGGTCGCGCCGGTGTAGACGGTCGCGTCGCCGTCGTCGCAGTCGTCGTCCAGCTCCACGTGGTCCGTGGGCTGCTCGCAGCCGGAGTACTCGACCGCGGGGTCGCCGTGGCCGTCCCCGTCGGTGTCGGCGTACCAGGTGCCCAGGCCGGTGGCGAATTCGTCGATCTCGCCGTCGCAGTCGTTGTCGATCTCGTCGCAGAATTCCTCGGCGCCGGTGTAGATCTCGCCGTCGTCGTCGTTGCAGTCGTCACACGCGCCCAGGCCATCGCCGTCGCCGTCCGCGGCGTCGTCGACCACGTCGTTGCAGTCGTTGTCGATCAGGTCACAGAGCTCGATGCCCGCGGGATTCACGAGCCAGTCCGAGTCGTCGCAGTCGGTGGCGTCGTCGGTGGTGCCCGCCGGCGCGGTGCACGCCAGCACGGTGGACGCGAGATCGCCGAAGCCGTCGGAGTCGGTGTCGGCGTACCAGGTCAGGGCGTCGCTCGCTTCGTCGTCGACCACGCCATTGCAGTCGTTGTCGATGCCGTCGCAGGTCTCGGGGTTGCCCGGAAAGGCCGCGGGATTGCCGTCGTCACAGTCCAGGTCGGCGGTGACGCCGTCTCCATCGAAGTCCTCGTCGTCGCCTCCGTCTGTACAACCGACTGCCAGCGCCAACATCACCCAACTGAACCGCATTGCCTCTCCTCCTGCTCTCGCGGATCGCACGCGCGCCACGCGACCCGGCATGGGGTCGTCGAGGCGGAAACCGCATGACCGTGGCACCATCGGCCGACACTGTCAACGGCTTGAGCTTCGACCCGCTGCTGGTGCAGGATTTCACACATGGTGGTGAGCAGCTGGTTCAGTGCTGCCCTGGCGCTCGACGTCTGGGGGGGTCTACAAGGTCCGCCGGACGGCACCTGGGATGCGATCATCGTGCCGGGGTGCGCCGTGCGCCACGATGGCCAGGCCGGTGGCGCTCTCAGCCGCCGCACGGCCCGTGCCGTCGAGCTGTTCCACGCCGGTGTTGCGCCGGCCATGGTCTTGACCGGGGGAATCGGGCGCTACCCCCCGGCAGAGGCGATCGCCGCGGCCCAGGTCGCCACCCTCCTGGGCGTGCCCGAGCCGGCGATCGTGCTCGAGACAAAGTCGCGCTCCACCGCCGAGAACGCGCTCTTCGCTGCGGAGCTCGTCGAGGCCTCTCGGGTCGTGGTCGTCTCGGACCGGTACCACGCCCTGCGTTGCCGGCACCTGTTCCGGCAGCACTTCGACGACGTGTGCGTGGTCGGGACCAAGGGGCCGCCCCACTCGCGGGCCAAGGGCTCGCTGCGCGAAGTGGCGGCCTGGGGGCTCCAGGCGCTAGGGCGCTGAACACGCCCTGCGGGCCCTAGCCCTAGCCCTAGCCCTAGCCCTAGACTCGCGTTTCGCGGTTTCTCGGCCTGCTCGACGATCACGACCACGGCCA
>CAZFLE010000197.1:0-11981 GCA_964519895.1 uncultured Enterobacterales bacterium
TCCGCGAGGGCGGCCGGACCGTCGGCGCTGGCGTCGTGGCCGAGATCGTCGAGTAGCACCCGGCCTGGGAATCACGGCGGCCGATCGGGGGTCCCCCCGTTCGGCCGACGCGCTTTTTGGGCGCAACCGGGATCTTCCGACCCTCCACGGCACAATTCCTGCAGTGCTTTCCCTTGATCCTAGGGGGAAGTGGTGATAAAGCCCGCCGGCTGTCCAGGCTAAGTCCTGCGAACCGGCTTGTAGAGAGCATCCATCGTGACTGTCCAGCGCTACCTCGTGCTCGCCTTCCTCTGCGGGGCCGCCTGTCTGGCGGTGACCATCCGCAGTGCCGCGGTGAACATCTTCGGCCTGGCCGGCGTGCCCGACTACCTAGTCGGCCCGGTGCCGCTCTCCGCTGGGCTCGCCATTGGGACCTTCTTCATCACCTTCTTCGCCCTCATGCGGCACAAGCAGGCGGTGACCTTCTCCACACAGGTCATCCGTCAGATGTACAAGGTCACCTGGCCGGACCGCGAGGAGACCATGCGGGCCACCACGGTGGTCTGCCTCTCCGCGGTGGGCTCCGCAACCTTCCTGGCACTCTGCGACTACTTCTGGGCGCAGGTCACCGACATCCTCATCTTCACAGGCAGCTAGCGCTCAGCTGGCGACCCGGCGCTCGGCGCTGGGAGGAGAACGCTTCCATGGCCATGGCCTGGTACGTCGTGCACTGCTACTCGGGATACGAGCAGAAGGCCAAGACCGCGCTCGAGCAGCGGATCGACACGCTCGGATGCGCGGATCGATTCGAAGAGGTGCTCGTTCCTACGGAGCAAGGCTTCGAGGTCAAGAACGGCAAGAAGCGGGCTGTCACCCGCAAGTTCTACCCGGGGTACATCCTCGTGCACATGGAGCTCGACAACGAGACCTGGCACGTGGTCAAGAACACGCCCAAGATCACTGGATTCGTCGGTGGCTCGCGCAACCCGCCTCCGGTGCCGGACTTCGAGATCCGGCGCATCACGAACCAGCTCGAAGAAGAAGACGAGGCCGCGCCGAAGCCCCTCGTGGACTTCGAGAAGGGCGAAGAGGTCCGGGTCGTCGGCGGTGCCTTCGCAAACATGAAGGGCCACGTCGAAGAGGTGAACGCCGGCCGGGGCAAGCTCCGAGTCATGGTGAACATCTTCGGCCGTCCCACCCCGCTCGAGCTCGACTTCACCGAGGTCGAGAAGCTCTCGTAGCCACTCCCCTACACCCCTGATGGCGCCTGGGTCCTCGGACCGCGGTGGCGCCTCGGAGCAAGTCCCATGGCCAAGAAGGTCGTCAACCAGATCAAGCTGCAGATTCCCGCCGGCAAGGCCAACCCCTCGCCGCCGGTCGGTCCCGCACTCGGTGCCGCCGGCGTGAACATCCCGATGTTCTGCAAGGAATTCAACGCCAGGACCCAGCCCCAGGCCGCAGACGGCCTGCTGATCCCGGTCGTCATCACGGTCTACTCCGACCGGACCTTTACCTTCCTCTGCAAGACCCCCCCTGCGGCCGGCCTGATCCTCAAGGCGGCCGGACTCGAGAAGGGCTCGGGCGAGCCCAACAAGCTCAAGGTGGGCAGCCTCAACAAGGCCCAGGTCGAACAGATCGCCAACATGAAGCTCCCGGACCTGAACACCGACGATGTCGCGGCGGCCATGCGCACCATCGAAGGAACGGCCAGATCCATGGGGGTCACCATCACGGGCTGAGAGGCCCACCCATCAACCCGCATCCAAGCGCCTGACGGGAAGGGGAGTCGCCGCCCCGTTGACCGGTCAGGGCGCCTGCCGCGCGAGCGGCGGGCACAGGAGGAAGCATGGCAAAGCGAAGCAAGCGCTGGAACACAGGACGGTCGAAGGTCGACTCCCTGCAGCGGTACGGCGTCGAGGAGGCAGTGCGGCTCGTGCTCGAGACCGCCACAGCCACCTTTGACGAATCCATCGACATGGCAGCCCGCCTGGGCGTCGACCCCCGCCACGCAGACCAGATGGTCCGCGGTGCGGTCAGCCTGCCCAACGGCACCGGCAAGTCCGTCAAGGTCCTGGTGTTCGCCCAAGGCGACGCTGCCAAGGCCGCGGAAGAGGCCGGCGCCGAGTACGTCGGCGTCGACGAGCTGGTCCAGAAGATCCAGGGCGGCTGGCTCGACTTCGACAAGGCCGTCGCCACGCGCGATCTGATGGGCAAGGTCGGCCGGCTGGGCCGCGTGCTCGGTCCCCGTGGCCTGATGCCGAACCCCAAGGTCGGCACGGTCGTCGCGCCCGACCAGGTCGCGAACACCGTGCGTGAGCTCAAGCGGGGCCGCATCGACTTCCGGGTCGAGCGGGCCGGCATCGTGCACTCGCCGGTGGGCCGCAAGTCCATGACGCCGGAGCAGCTCTCCGAGAACGTCGTGGCGCTCTACGCCGAGCTCATGCGCCTCAAGCCCGCCACGGCCAAGGGCACCTACGTCCGGGGCATCGCCCTGAGCGCCACGATGGGTGTCGGCATCCGGGTGGACATCAACGATCTCGCCCGCGCAATCGGCTAGGGAGCACGCCATGAACCGTACCCAGAAGGCTGAATTCGTCGCCTCATTCAACGAAAAGGTCAGCGCCGCGCCGCTGGTCGTCCTCGCGGACTACCGCGGAGCCTCAGTCGAGGCGACAAACACGCTGCGCCGCACGCTCGAGAAGAGCGGCGTCGGCTGGCACGTGGTCAAGAACACCCTCGCCAAGCGCGCCCTGGACGGCACGCCGCTCGAGGGCCTGTGCGATCACTTCGTCGGCATGACCGCCGTGGCGATCTCCGGAGACGATCCGGTGGGCACCGCCAAGGTGCTCAAGGGCGCCCTCGATCCCAAGGGCCCGATCCAGGTCAAGGCCGGATTCTTCGACGGCGAGCTCCTCGATGCCGCTGGCGTCAAGGCCGTCGCTTCGCTGCCCAGCCGCGAAGAGCTGCTTGTCATGCTGCTTCGCACCATCCAGGAGCCGGGTCGCCAGGTCCTTGGAGTGCTCCAGGCCCCGGCACGGGATCTGCTGTACCTGTTGAAGAACTACGAGTCCAAGCTTGCCGACGGCGAGGCCGGCGAATAAGCGCCGCCCGCTCTGGCTTCCACACCCTTTCCGACAGATCAAACCGAGGACGGAACGATGTCTCTCTCCCAGACCGACGTGGTCGACTACATCAAGAACCTGAAGCTCTCCGAGGTCAAGGCGCTCATCGAGACCCTTGAAGAGGAGCTGGGTGTCGAAGCCTCTGCTCCCGTGATGATGGGCGCGATGCCGGCTGGCGCCGGCGGTGCGGCCGAGCCCGAGGAAGAGAAGACCGAGTTCGACGTGGTGCTCGCCGAGGTGGGCCCCAACAAGATCAAGGTCATCAAGGCGGTCCGGTCCCTGACCGGCCTGGGCCTCAAGGAGGCCAAGGAGGCCGTCGAGAGTGCCCCCACCGTGGTCAAGGAGGCCGTCGACAAGGACGCCGCCGAGTCCGCCAAGAAGGACCTCGAAGAGGTCGGCGCCAAGGTCGAGATCAAGTAGTCGGCGCGGATGCGCGGGCTGCTTGACGCAGCTCGGGCGTCAGCGCTTGTTCTACGGGGAGCGGAACCCCCAGGCCTCCGCTCTCCAGCCAGTCCCCCCAGTGGCCCAGGTCGCTGGGGCTGTGATCCGCCTGGACACCCCCCACATCGCTGGAAGGTTCTTCTGGAACGGGACGCGTGCGGCGCAAGGCCACGATCGACGGATCGATCGGAGCTTCAGGCCCGTGCGCGCGCGTCACGCCAGACCCCACCAGCGGCCCGCCCGCCGACTCGTCCCCGTCAACTTGACGGGTGACCCCCCTCCTCTCGGTCGAGGACTCCATGTCTGATCTGCTTGCGAACAACTACAGGCACCGCCGTACCTTCACGACGGCCAAGCCTGCCATCGCGATCCACAACCTGATCTCGATCCAGAAGGAGTCCTACGAGCAGTTCCTGCAGAGCAGGGTGCTGGCCGAGGACCGCGAGGACATCGGCCTCCAGCAGGTCTTCAAGTCCGTCTTCCCGATCCAGGACTTCTCGGACAAGGCGTCGCTGCAGTACGTGGCCTACGACCTGGACACACCCAAGTACGACACCGAGGAGTGCCGTGAGCGCGGCATGACCTACTCGGCGCCCCTCAAGGTGACCGTGCGGCTGGTCGTGTGGGACGTGGACCCCGAGACCGAGACCCGGACCGTCTCCAACATCAAGGAGCAGGAGGTCTACTTCGGTGAGATCCCGCTCATGACCAAGAACGGGACGTTCATCGTCAACGGCACCGAGCGGGTCGTCGTCTCCCAGCTGCACCGCAGCCCGGGCATCTTCTTCGACCAGCACCAGGCCAAGACCGGGGTTGGCAAGACCATCTTCTCCGCGCGGATCATCCCCAACCGCGGGTCCTGGATCGACTTCGAGTTCGACACCAAGGACATCCTGTACGTGCGGATCGACCGTCGCCGCAAGCTGCCGGCCACGGTCTTGTTGCGTGCCCTCGGCTACGACTCCGAGGAGCTGCTCAACTACTTCTACGACCGGGAGACCCTCAACTTCGCGAACGGCGCCTGGAGCAAGCAGACCACCACCGACCTGCTGTCCATCCAGTCGGCCACCCTGGACCTGGTCCACGACGGCGCGGTGCTGGCTCGGGCGGGCAAGAAGTTCCTCAAGAACACCATCCGCAAGATGAAGAAGGCTGGCCTCATCACCGAGGAAGTCCGGATGGTCGAGGACCGCGAGGTCAAGGTCGGCCTGGTGGACATTCCGATCACCGACGAGAGCGTCTATGGCATGGTCTCGGCCTTCGACATCGTCGACATGGCCACCGGCGAGATCCTCATCGAGTGCAACGAAGAGCTCACCGAGGAGAACGTCCAGGCGACGATCGACCGCGGCATCACGAGCTTCGAGGTCATCTACATCGACAATGTGATGGTCGGCTCCTTCCTGCGCAACACGCTGCTGCTCGACAAGATCGGCAGCCCGGATGAAGCGATCCTGGAGATCTACCGGCGTCTGCGCCCCGGCGACCCGCCCACGTTCGACCAGGCGAAGAACCACTTCAACAACCTGTTCTTCAACGCCGAGCGCTACGACCTGTCAAAGGTGGGCCGGCTCAAGATCAACCACCGGCTGGGTCTCGAGCTGCCGCTCGAGCAGACCACGCTGACCCGCGACGACATCCTGCGGGTGGTCAAGTACCTGATCGACCTGAAGAACAACAAGGGCGACGTCGACGACATCGACCACCTGGGCAACCGGCGCATCCGCGCGGTGGGCGAGCTCCTGGAGAACCAGTACCGCATCGGGCTGGTCCGCATGGAGAAGGCCATCAAGGAGCGAATGAGCCTGGGCGAGATCGAGGCGCTCATGCCTCACGACCTCATCAACGCCAAGCCCGTCAGCGCGGTCGTCAAGGAGTTCTTCGGCTCCTCCCAGCTGTCCCAATTCATGGACCAGACCAACCCGCTGAGCGAAGTCACCCACAAGCGGCGGCTCTCCGCACTCGGCCCGGGTGGGCTGACCCGCGAGCGGGCCGGGTTCGACGTGCGCGACGTGCACCCCACCCACTACGGCCGCATCTGCCCGGTCGAGACCCCGGAAGGCCCGAACATCGGCCTCATCGCGTCGCTGTCGACCTTTGCTCGCGTCAACGAGTTCGGCTTCATCGAGACGCCCTACCAGAGCGTCGTCGACGGCAAGCTCACAGGCGACGTCGAGTACTACACGGCCCTGCGCGAGGAGAACCACGTCATCTCCCAGGCCAACATCGACACCGACGCCGGCGGGCAGATCCTCGCCGAGACCGTCGCTGCCCGGAACAAGGGCGAGTTCGGCATGGTGCCCAACGAGCAAGTCACGCTGATGGACGTCGCGCCCAACCAGCTGGTGTCGGTCGCCGCGTCGCTGATTCCGTTCCTCGAGAACGACGACGCCAACCGCGCCCTGATGGGGTCCAACATGCAGCGCCAGGCGGTCCCGGTCATCCGGACCGAGGCACCGCTCGTCGGCACCGGCATCGAGCGGGTGGTGGCCCGGGACTCCGGTGTCACCACCACCGCCCTGCGCACCGGCGTGGTCGAGAGCGTCGACGCCAGCCGCATCGTGGTCAAGACCGACGAGATCGACGAAGACGGAGAGATCGGCGGCGACGTCGACATCTACAACCTGACCAAGTTCACGCGGTCCAACCAGAACACCTGCATGAACCAGCGGCCGGTCGTCCGGCTGGGGGATCGGGTGAGCGCTGGCGATGTCATCGCCGACGGTCCGGCGACGGACATGGGCGAGCTGGCCTTGGGCCAGAACGTCGTCGTCGCCTTCATGCCGTGGCAGGGGTACAACTTCGAGGACTCCATCCTCATCTCCGAGCGCCTGCTCCGCGAGGACTACTACACGACGGTCCACATCGAGGAGTTCGAGGTCGCCGCCCGGGACACCAAGCTGGGCAAGGAAGAGATCACCCGGGACATCCCCAACGTGGGCGAGGAAGCCCTGCTCAACCTGGATGAGTCCGGCATCGTGAAGATCGGGGCCTACGTCCGCCAGGGCGACATCCTGGTGGGCAAGATCACCCCCAAGGGCGAGACCCAGCTCTCCCCCGAAGAGAAGCTGCTGAGGGCCATCTTCGGCGAGAAGGCCGGAGATGTCCGCGACACCTCCCTGCGCGTGCCTCCGGGCGTCGAGGGCACGGTCATCAGCGCCCAGGTCTTCGCCCGCGAGGGTGTCGAAAAGGACGCCCGCGCCCTGGAGATCGAGGCCGAGTCCATCATCAAGATCGACCGGGACCGCAACGAGCAGCTCCGGACCATCCGGGACTCCGCGCACCGTCAGCTCGTGCAGCTGCTGAGTGGCCAGAAGGCCGGCAGCCGCATCCTGGACGACGAGACCGGCGAGGAGCTCATCGCCCGCGGTGAGACCTACTCCGAGGACGTGCTCCGCCGCATCCGGTTCGAGCAGTACGAGAAGATCACCGTCGAAGACGGCACCCAGTACGAGGACAAAGTCTGGAACCTGGTGGACAAGGTCCGCGAAAAGGAAGACCAGATCCGCGAGCGCTTCGCCGCCAAGACCGAGCGCCTGCAAAAGGGCGACGATCTGCCTCCGGGCGTCATCAAGATGGTCAAGATCTACATGGCCATCAAGCGCAAGCTGAGCGTCGGCGACAAGATGGCCGGCCGCCACGGCAACAAGGGCGTCGTGTCCAAGCTGCTGCCCGTCGAGGACATGCCGTACCTCGAGGACGGCACCACCGTGGACATCTGCCTGAACCCCCTGGGCGTTCCCTCTCGGATGAACGTCGGTCAGATCCTCGAGGTCCACCTGGGCTGGGCCGCCAAGCGGATGGGCATGAAGATCACCGGGATGCTCGAAGACCAGGTCGGCGCCGAGGAGCTCCGGAGCTTCCTGGCCGGCTGCTACGACGGCGACCCGAACCTGGGTGACTTCGTCGCCAAGGCGTCCAAGGAAGCGCTGTTCACCTTCGCCGAGAAGTACCAGCGGGGCCTGACGGTGGCGTCTCCGGTGTTCGCCGGAGCCAACGAGGCGGAGATCAAGACCGCGCTGAAGGTCGCTGGCGAGGCCGACAGCGGCCAGTCCACCCTGGTCGACGGCCGGACCGGCGAGGTCTTCGACCGCAAGGTCACCGTCGGCATCATGTACATGCTGAAGCTCCACCACCTGGTCGACGACAAGATCCACGCCCGGTCCATCGGGCCGTACTCGCTGGTCACCCAGCAGCCCCTCGGCGGCAAGGCCCAGTTCGGTGGCCAGCGCCTGGGCGAGATGGAGGTCTGGGCTCTGGAGGCCTACGGCGCCGCCTACAACCTCCAGGAGTTCCTGACGGTGAAGTCCGACGACGTCGCCGGCCGGACCCGGATGTACGAGTCCATCGTCAAGGGCGAGAACATCCTGGAGGCCGGCCTGCCCGAGTCCTTCAACGTGCTGGTCAAGGAGCTCCAGGCCCTCGCCCTGGACGTCGAGCTCATCGAGGACAAGGAGGTCCTGCGGCACTGAGCCGCGGACTGGTCCCCACCCAAGAATCCCCCTCTCTCCCCTCTGTTTGCGCTTGCAGGAGTCCGTCGTGAAGGACATCTACAACATGTTCGAGAAGCCGAAGAACCCCCTCAACTACGTGGCGGTTCGCATCAGCCTGGCTTCTCCCGAGAAGATCCGGAGCTGGTCACACGGCGAGGTCAAGAAGCCCGAGACCATCAACTACCGGACCTTCAAGCCCGAAAAGGACGGGCTCTTCTGCGCAAAGATCTTCGGTCCCATCAAGGACTACGAGTGCCTGTGCGGCAAATACAAGCGCATGAAGCACCGGGGCATCACCTGCGAGAAGTGCGGGGTCGAGGTCATCCAGTCCAAGGTGCGACGTGAGCGCCTGGGCCACATCGACCTGGCCACGCCGGTCGCGCACATCTGGTTCCTCAAGAGCCTGCCGAGCCGGATCGCGAACCTGCTCGACGTGTCGCTCAAGGACCTGGAGCGGGTGCTCTACTGCGAGTCCTACATCGTCACCAACCCGGCCGAGTCCACGCTCAAGGAGGGAGAGATCCTGGCGGAAGAGGACTACCAGGAGGCCATCGCCACCTTCGGCTACGGCAGCTTCGAAGTCGGCATGGGCGGCGAGGTGGTCAAGGACATGCTGCAGCGCATGGACATCAACGCGCTGTCCAACAAGCTGCGCAACGAGATGAAGGAAGCCACCAGCGAGCCCCAGCGGCGCAAGTACGCCAAGCGCCTCAAGATCGTCGAGGGCCTGCGCTCGTCGGGCAACCGCCCCGAGTGGATGATGCTCTCCGTGGTCCCGGTCATCCCGCCGGATCTGCGCCCGCTCGTCCCCCTGGACGGCGGCCGGTTCGCCACCAGTGACCTCAACGACCTCTACCGCCGCGTCATCAACCGGAACAACCGGCTCAAGCGGCTCCAGGACCTGAACGCTCCGGAGATCATCATCCGGAACGAGAAGCGCATGCTCCAGGAGGCCGTCGACGCCCTGTTCGACAACGGCCGCCGCGGCAAGGTCTTCACCGGTCCCAACAAGCGGCCGCTGCGCTCGCTCTCCGACATGCTCAAGGGCAAGCAGGGCCGCTTCCGGCAGAACCTGCTCGGCAAGCGCGTCGACTACTCCGGCCGCTCCGTCATCGTGGTCGGTCCCGAGCTGCGCCTGCACCAGTGCGGCCTGCCCAAGAAGATGGCGCTGGAGCTCTTCAAGCCGTTCATCTACAACAAGCTCGAGGAGCGCGGCCACGTCACGACGATCAAGGCCGCCAAGAAGCTCGTCGAGAAGGCCAAGGAAGAGGTCTGGGACATCCTCGAAGAGGTCATCCAGGAACACCCGGTCATGCTGAACCGGGCGCCGACCCTGCACCGGCTCGGCATACAGGCCTTCGAGCCGGTCCTCATCGAGGGAAAGGCCATCCGACTGCACCCGCTCGTCTGCACCGCGTTCAACGCGGACTTCGACGGCGACCAGATGGCGGTCCACCTGCCACTGTCCGTCGAGGCCCAGATCGAGGCCCGCGTGCTGATGATGTCCACCAACAACATCCTCAGCCCCGCCAACGGCAAGCCGATCATCCAGCCGTCCCAGGACATCGTCCTGGGCGTCTACTACATGAGCCGCTCCCGCCGCTTCGCAAAGGGCGAGGGCCGCGAGTTCTCCGGTCCTTCCGAGGTCCTGGTGGCCTACGACGCGGGCGAGGTCCACATGCAGGCCCCGGTTCGGGTCCGGCTGCCGGCCGCGCCTCTGGAGACTCGGGTCTTCCAGCAGATCCCCGAGCTGGGGGATGCCCACCTGTTCGTGGGCGTGGACCCCGATCCCAAGCGCAAGGAGATCTGGCACTTCCACCGAGGCACCTGTACCCGTCACGGCGCCACCACCCGCGTCGAGGTCCCGATCATGGGCTGCGATGCGGTGGTCAACCTCGACGGCACCGTCGCAGACCTCCAGCAGGGCAAGACCCCGCTGTGCGTCATCGACCTGCACCACGACGCGCTCTCCGGCGAGAACGTGGCGGCGGCCAAGGAGATCGGAGCCCTGGCGCTGAGCTCGCGGAACTACCTGGGCGACGCGCCCGTTGCGGCCGACGGTGTGGTCAACTTCGCGGGCAAGAAATTCGCCAAGAACGCCACCAAGATCAAGGTCTTCGGCGACCTCCAGGCCATCGGCTACCGCCTCCCCAAGAACGGGGACCTGGCTCGCGCGGCCCTGGTCGTCAACCAGCTGCTCGCGGCCGACGACGACGGCGGGACCCTCATGGACGCCCGGTCGAATTCGGCCCGTCGGCTCGAGTCCCTGCGCCAGGCCATCGTCTGGGCCCGGCAGCAGTACGGTGAGGACCTGGTGGTCGTGGCCGCACCTGCAGGCTTCTTCGGACACCACGGCCTGGTGCCGGTCTACACCAACGACTCCGGTGGAGACAGCGTCGAGGCCCGTGGCGAGATGGTGGCCACCACCGTCGGCCGCGTGCTGTTCTATGACATCGTTCCCGACGTCCTCCCCTTCAGCCTGGTCAATCGCGACCTGGGCAAGAAGGCCCTGGGCGAGCTCATCGACCGGTCCTACCGGGTCGCCGGCGCCAAGGCCACGGTGTTGCTGGCCGACTCCCTGATGAAGATGGGCTTCACCCAGTCCACCGTGGCGGGCATCTCCATCTGCATCGACGACATGAAGATCCCGACCCGCAAGGGCGAGATCCTGGACGGCGCCTACGACGAGGTCCGCGAGACCGAGAACCAGTACAACGAGGGCCTGATCACCGTCGGTGAGAAGTACAACAAGGTCGTCGACATCTGGTCCAAGGTCACCGACGAGATCTCCAAGGAGCTGGTCCGTGAGATCGGCTCCGAGAAGCTGGTCGGCACCGAGCGCGGCCAGGTCGACAACGAGCACGCGTCCTTCAACTCGGTCTACATGATGGTCGACTCCGGCGCCCGTGGCTCGACCACGCAGATCCGGCAGCTGGCCGGCATGCGCGGCCTGATGGCCAAGCCGTCGGGCGAGATCATCGAGACGCCGATCACCGCGAACTTCCGCGAGGGTCTGAGCGTGCTGCAGTACTTCATCTCCACCCACGGCGCCCGCAAGGGCCTGGCGGACACGGCGCTCAAGACCGCGAACTCCGGCTACCTCACCCGGCGCCTGGTCGACGTGGTCCAGGACGTCATCATCACGGCCCGCGACTGCGACACGCTGATGGGCATGGAGGTCACCAGCCTCATCGAGGGTGGCGAGATCATCGAGCACCTGGGCGAGCGCGTCCTGGGTCGCGTGGCGGCCGAGGACATCCTCGACCCGTACAGCGACGAGGTGCTGGTCCCACGGAACATGATGCTCGACGAGCACGCCATCGACCAGGTGGTCCAGGCCGGTGTCGAGCGCGTCAAGATCCGCTCGGTCCTGACCTGTGAGATGAAGTGGGGTGTCTGCGCCCACTGCTACGGTCGCGACCTGGCCCGCGGTCACCTGGTCAACGTCGGCGAGGCCATCGGCGTCATCGCCGCCCAGTCCATCGGTGAGCCGGGCACCCAGCTGACCATGCGGACCTTCCACATCGGTGGGGCCGCCAGCGCCAAGGTCACCCAGGCCAACATCGAGCTCAAGACCTCCGGCACCGTGCGGTACTCCGAAGACCTGTCGGTGGTCGCCGACCGCAACAAGGTCCTGGTGGCCATGAGTCGGAACGGCGAGATCGCCATCGCCGACGACAAGGGCCGCGAGCGCGAGCGCTACGCCATCCCCTACGGTGCCGCGCTGCTCGTCAAGGACGGCGAGCGGGTCTCCGCCAAGACGAAGATCGCGGAGTGGGACCCCTTCACCACCCCCATCCTGGCCAACGACTCCGGCACCGCCCGGTTCGCGGACCTCGAGCTGGGCCGGACCCTGGATGAGCAGGTCGACGCCCTCACCGGGCGCAGCCGCAAGGTCGTGCTCGAGTACAAGGACGCCGAGCTGAAGCCGCGGATCGAGCTCAAG
>CAZFLE010000198.1:0-11960 GCA_964519895.1 uncultured Enterobacterales bacterium
CTTCCCGGGACCTCGCTCCGCTCGGCCTTCCCTCGCTAGCGCTAGCGCTAGCGCTGGGCCGGTCCAGACTCCCCACGAACCACTTCCGCTCCCGGCTGCGGCCGCCGGGCGAGGCGTGGGCGCTCCGCGCCACGCCTCGCACCCGCGGCGCGGGAATGGGTTGGGCGAGATCGTGAAACAGGGGTCTGAAACAGGGGTCAGGAACCTCTGGTTAAGCATTAATCCTAATGCTTAACCAGAGGTTCCTGACCCCTGTTCTTGGGGCGGGGATTGGCTGGCAATAGGGGTCGGGCCTGAATCGGTGGCTGTCGAAGGATCGGGGCGGATGTCCCTGGAAGGAGGGGCTCAGACCTTTCTCAGGGTCTCGCCCAGGCGGCCGATCCTTCGCCACAGGGGGACGGCGCCGACGGTGAGGGCGGGGATCACGTTGACCACCCAGGTCAGGGCCGCGTAGGCCAGGGCCTGGGCCTCGCCGACGCCGAAGAAGGCGAGCACGAAGACGGAGACGGCGGCGGGGCCGGCGGCCAGGGTCGGGGGGAGGGCGATGCTGGCCAGGGAGCCGACCGCCAGGATGCCCGAGACCGCCAGCAGGGGGAACGCGACGTCGATGGCGGCTGCGGGGAGCAGGGAACCAAAGGTCACCAGCAGGCACACGACCTGGCCGCCGGCGAGGGCCAGGTTGCCGCTGGCCAGGCCCGGGCGACCCAGGTGGTCGCCGGCACTCTGGAGGGTGTCGCGCAGTCCGGCCACGAGACCTGGTCCTGTGACGGGTTCGGCGGCCCCGAGGCGGCGGGCCACCAGCACGGCGACCGTCGCCGCACCCAGAGCCCCCAAGGCCAAGAGGCCCACGGCCAGGGTGGCCTGGTCGGCCCGGGCGGTGCCCAGCAGCGCGTCGAAGTGGGCGGCGCCAAAGACCAGCACCCCCAAGAGGAACAGGCCGAAGGCCAAGGCCTCGAGCAAGGCGGTGAGTGCGACTGCGGACACGGCAGCCGGCGCCGGCACGTCGACCTCGGTGCGCAACAGCACGATGGCGAACAGGTCTCCCGAGCGCATGGGCAGCACGGTGTTGACCAGGCCCGCGGCATAGCCGATGACCACCACCGGCCAGACCGGACGCCGGTGATCGGGCAGGAGCGACACCCACAGCCGGAGCTCGTGCAGGGTCAGCCCCGCCGTCTTGGCCACCAGCGCCACGGCCAGCCAGCCCAAGGACGCCTGGGAGAAGGCCGCGGCGATGGCGTCGACCTGGGCCTGCCGGACCAGCAGGACCAGCACAGCAACGGACGCCACGGCCTGCACGGTCGGGACCAGGGCCTTGGAGCGGAACGCCACGGCGGCAGGCTACCGCGGGGCTAGATGACCTCACACCCGCCCATAGGCCTCGGTCAGGGCGCGCAGGCGGACCGCGGTGTCCTGGCCGGGCAGGCCCCGGGCACGCCAACGCCAGTTCCCGTCGACCGTGCCCGGCGTGTTCATGCGGGCGTCGGTGCCCAGGTCCAGGACGTCCTGGAGGGGGGCCAGGGCGTCGGCGGCGATGCTGGACCAGGCGAGTCGGATCAAGTCCCAGGCGACGTCCTTGCCGTCGCGCCCGCAGTAGACCCGGCAGCGGTGGGTCGTGCGGGGATCGGCGCTGGCGTACCAGCCGTGAACGGTGTCGTTGTCGTGGGTGCCGGTGTAGGCGACCCAGTTGGGGTGGGACCAGGTGTGGGGCAGGAAGGGGTGGTCCCCTTCGTCGCCAAAGGCGAACTGCAAGACCTTCATGCCCGGCAGGCCGAATTCGTCGCGCAGATCGCGGACCGGCTGGTCGATGGTGCCCAGGTCTTCGGCGATGAGCGGCATGTCGCCCAGGGCCTGCAACAGCGCCCGGCCCGGGGCCGGCACCCACTCCCCGGTCATCGCTGTGTCGGCATCGGGGGGGACGGCCCACGCCGCCGACAGGCCCCGGAAGTGATCGATGCGCACCCGGTCCACCTGGGCCAGGCAACGGGCGAGCCGGGCCTGCCACCAGGCGAAGCCTTGGGCCTGGTGCGCATCCCAGGCGTAGTGCGGGTTGCCCCAGAGCTGGCCCTGGGGGCTGAAGTAGTCGGGGGGCACGCCCGCCCGACGGGTGGTGTGCCCGTTCGCGTCCAGGCAGAAGAGCTCTGGGTGGACCCAGGTGTCCGCCGAGCCCCCGGACACGAACAGGGGGATGTCCCCCAGCATTTCGATGCCGCGGCTGTGGGCCGCTTGGCGCAGCTGTTGCCACTGCCGGTCGAAGAGGCGCTGAAGGGCCAGCTCGATCCGCATCGCATCCCGGTGCTCGGCCCGCGCGGTGGCCAGAGCCGGCCCCTCGCGCCGCCGCAGCGGCGACGGCCAGCCGGTGAGCGC
This sequence comes from uncultured Enterobacterales bacterium, assembly GCA_964519895.1. GTDB lineage: Bacteria > Myxococcota_A > UBA796 > UBA796 > CAJQPC01 > CAYFPX01. The sequence continues at coordinate 2,368 of CAZFLE010000198.1, forward strand.
ACCGTGCTCGCCACGGAGGGCCTGGAACAGCGCCCAGTCCGCCGCCCAGGGCGTCTCGGCCACCCAGCGAGCCATGCCCTCGGGGTCCTTGACCCACAGCGCCCGCGCCGCCCGCTCGAGCAAGGGGCGCTTCCAGTGGTGTACCGCTTCCCAGTCCACCTCGTGGGTGGGCTCGGGCACGTCGACCGGGTCCAACAGGCCGTCGTCGACCAGCGCATCCAGGGACAGCAGCGCGGGCTCGGCGGCAAAGGCCGAGGGCGACGCATAGGGGCTGTGCCCAGGCCCCAGGACGTTCAGGGGCAGGACCTGCCAGGTCCGCATTCCGGCCCGCTCCAGCCAGTCCAGCCAGGCGTGCGCGGTCGGCCCCAGATCGCCGATGGGCCCTCTGGATGGCAGGGAGCTCACGTGGACCAGGATGCCGGCGCGTCGCATGGCCGGGCCTGTACCGCGCTGGCCCGGGCCCGTCATCCGGGGTTAGGAGGCGGTCCCCAGAGCCTTCAGGAGTCCGCCATGGCCAAGAGCCGTTCCTCTCGCAAGACCGCCAAGCTGGCCGCCAAGCGGCGCCGCGAGCGCGTGCGCTGCACCACCCGGGCACAAAAGAACAGCAACGGTCGCCTCAAGCTCGTCAAGGGCAGCCGCAAGAGCAACAAGTGAGGCACGTCGTCGTCGTCGCCGCGCTGGCCCTGGTGGGCTGCGAAGGGTCGACCACCGGCGACGACACCTCGGACTGCGAGGCCTGGACCTGCACGTCCGAAGTCACCATCACCCTGAGCGGTGTCGGCACGGACTTTCAGCTCGGCATCGCCGGCGACCAGTTCGCCAACTACAACATCGCCTGTCCCAGCGGCCCCGACGCCGGCGGGCCGGGCGGGGTGGAGCACGAGTGCCAGGACGGCGGGATCGTGATCCGCTGGCCCGAGCGGGCGTTCCCCGACACGTTCGAGGTCTCCGTCGACAACGGCCCGACCACCGAGCACACTCCGGAGTGGACGGAACAGGCCTACTGCTCCCTGACCTGTACCTCTGGCGCCTTCACCGTCGAGTGACCGCGCTGTGAGCACCCCGGTCCACGTGGTGGCCGGCTTCCTGGGGGCCGGCAAGACCACCTTGCTCCTGGAGCAGCTCGCGCTGCGCGCTGGCTCCGAGCGGTGCGCCGTGCTGGTCAACGACTTCGGCGAGGCTCGCTTCGACGCCGAGCGCTTTGCCGGCTCGGTGCCCGTGCGGGACATCCCGGGGGGCTGCATCTGCTGCACGGCCCCCGAGGCCCTGGCCCCGACCCTCAGCGCACTGCTGGCCAGCGAACGACCGGACCGGGTCTTCATCGAGTCCACGGGCCTGGCCAGGCCGGCGGACATCGTGGACACCCTGGCCCGGGCCGGCTTCGGCGACCGGATCGCGCTGGCGCCGGTCGTGGTGGTGGTCGACCCGGACCGGCTCCTGCCCGAACCCCCGGTGCTCCTGATGGACCAGGTCGACGCGGCAGCGGTGCTCGTCGCCAGCCGGGCGGACACCGCTTCGGACCAGGGACTGGCCGCCTTCGACAGACTCGTGGCGGACCACTACCCGCCGCTCCTGGGGTCCTGGAAGGTGACCCGGGGGGCTGCGCCGGTGGACGTCTTCGACGTGAGGCCCGCGCCCGACGCCGTGGTCTGGCGCCAGGTCCGCCAAGGCCTGAGCACGGACGGCTGGGAGGCCGCCAGCCGGGCCTGGCCGGCGAGCGTCGTGTTGGACATGGGCGGGCTCAAGGCGGCCCTTGGCGGCACCACGGTCGAGCGGGTCAAGGGCGTCTTCCACACCGACATCGGCTGGTACCGCCTGGAGCGAGCCGGAGGCCAGGTCGAGGCCGTGCCGTCTCCGGGCCGAACCGGTTCCCGGGTCGACGTGATCGGGCCCGCAGGGACCGGCGTCGACGCCTTGATCGAGACCCTGGACGCCGCCCGCTACGAGGCCCCCGCGGCCGACGAGGTCCCGGTCATTCGCCTGGTGGATCCGGGCGGCTACACGGTCGAGCTGACGCGCCAGGCCCTGGGCGCCCTGCCTGGCCAGATTCCCAGGGTAGAGGCTGTCGTGCCCGGCCGCCCCGGCCAGGGCGTGTGGCTGGGCGAGGTGCTGGCGCTGGCTGCGCCCCCGGACGGCGCGAGCTTCATCTTGATCGCCCACGACGGCATGACGACCGAGCCGGCACCGGTGGCTGCGGTCGGCGAAGCCGTGCTGGTGCACGGACTGGACGATGCCGGTCTGCCCCCGACCAAGGGCGGGCCCTTTCGCATCCTGATCCCGCCCGGCGAGGGGCGCAGCGCCTGCGCCAACGTCAAGAAGCTGGCGCGGATCCTGATCGCGGCCCCCTGACTAGATGACCTCGGCACGAGTAGCAAGCCGTTGCGCGGACCCCTTACGCCCCTGTCGGCCCGGCGGGGCGCTTGGAATGACTCTGCCATGCCTGCGGCCCCGCCAGACCAACAGGGACGGAAGTTGCCTCGCGCACCGGCTCACTACTCATGCCGAGGTCATCTAGCGCCGATCACCGTCCGGCGAACGTCAGTTGCCGACGCCCACCAGCCACACGTCGAAGACCAGGTCAGCGCCCGGGGGGATCACGCGGCCTGCGCCGTTGTCGCCGTAGCCCAGGGCCGCGGGGATCTTGAGGCGGGCCTTGGAGCCTTGGGTCAGGGCCATCAGACCCTCGTCCCAGCCCTTGATGACGCGGCCGGTGCCGACGGCAAAGGACAGGGGCTTGCCCCGCTTGCCGCTGGAGTCGAAGTTCTTGCCGGAGTCGGCCAGCCAGCCGTGGTAGTGCACCTGGACGTTCTGGCCCTTGACCGGCTTGGGGCCGGTCCCGGCTTCGGTCGTGACGATGGTCAGGCCCGACTCGGTCGTCACTGTGTCGGACTCGTCGATCTCGGGGATGCCGTCGCCGGGCACGTTCCAGGAGCCCGAGGTCGAGACCTCGACGGCGCCGGCGGGGGCCTTCTTGGCGGCGGCGGGCGCGGCGCCCTTTGCGGGCTCGGCTGAGGGGGTGGCCGGGGCTTCGGTCGGGGCGTCGTCGCAGGCGACCAGGAGCAGGGACAGGAACAGGTAGCGCACGGGGGACCCTCCAGGAGAGGGCCCGGTCTACCCGGTGGCCACTGTCGCGGCCACCGGGCGGTGACGGATCGGCGCTCGTCGGAGATGGGATACCCGGTCAGTGCCGGAGGCCGAGATGAGCATCGTCAAGCTGGACGCGCTGGGGCTGTGGGTCGACGCCCGACGACTGGGCGACGTGGCCCCGGTGCTGACCGGTGTCGCGATGACCCGGGCCCTGCAAGCCCTCGCGGCCCTCGAGGCCGGCGCCGTGGCCAATGCCGACGAGGGCCGCCAGGTGGGCCACTTCTGGCTGCGGGACCCGGGCGGTGCGCCTGCCGATCGGGCGGCGGAGATCCGCAGCGGCCGCGCAGCGGTCAAGGCGCTGTCCGATCGGGTTCGCGCCGAGGGCCGATTCGACACCGTGCTCCAGATCGGCATCGGCGGTTCGGCGCTGGGCCCCCAGCTCCTGGCGGACGCCCTGGACGGCGACGGGCTGGCGCTGGCGTTCCTCGACAACACCGACCCAGACGGCATGGCCCGGGTCCTGGCGGGCCTGGACCTGGCCCGCACGCTGGTGCTGGTGGTCAGCAAGTCCGGGGGCACCGCCGAGACCCGGAACGGCCTGGTCGAGGTCCAGACCGCCTGTGCGGCACGGGCCCTGGACTTTCCCAGCCGGGCCGTCGCCGTCACCTGTGCGGGCTCCAAGCTCGATCGGCAGGCCCTGGACCAGGGCTGGCTCGCGCGGGTGCCCCTGTGGGACTGGGTCGGTGGACGCTTCTCGGTGACGTCCCCGGTCGGCCTCCTGCCGGGCTCGCTGGCGGGTCTCGATGTCGAAGCACTGCTGGCCGGAGCGGCCGCGGCCGATGCCGCCGGTCGGCTCCCTCCGAGCGAGAACCCCGCCGCGCTCTTGGCCGCCAGCTGGTTCGTGGCGACCGAAGGGCGGTCCCGCCGGGCGATGGTCGTGCTGCCGTACCGAGACCGCCTGGCGCTGTGGTCCCGCTACCTCCAGCAGCTGGTCATGGAGTCCCTGGGCAAGCGTCTCGACCGCAAGGGACGGACCGTGCACCAGGGCATCACGGTCTATGGCAACAAGGGCTCCACCGACCAGCACGCCTACGTGCAGCAGCTCCGGGACGGGCCCGACGACCACTTCGTGGTGTTCGTGACCACCCTCGACCCGGGGCTGGCCGAACCGGGCCCCCAGGTCGAGCCGGGCGTGACCAGCGCCGACTACCTCCAGGGCTTCCTGTTGGGCACCCGGCGTGCGCTGACCCAGGCCGGCCACCCCAGCCTGACCCTGGTGCTCGAGCGCCTGGACGCCTGGCACCTGGGGGCGCTGATCGCGGTGCACGAGCGCGCGGTCGGACTCTACGCCGAGCTGGTCGACGTCAACGCCTACCACCAGCCCGGGGTCGAGGCCGGCAAGCTCGCGGCGGCCGACGTGCTCGCGCTCCAGGCGCGACTCCGAGCGGGCGAGGACCCCGGGGACGCCCCAGCCGACGACGTCGAGCTGCTCTTGGCGGGACTCTCAGCCGTCCGAGCCTGAGTCGTCCCGACACCACCGATCCAGCACGATGGCAGCCCGGGCGGGCACGTTGCGGGCCTCGAGGACCACGCGCTCCCGGCCCCGATGGGCGATCCGTGCGTGCAACTTGCAGATCTCACCGCTGGGCAGGGTCAGCTCGACGCCCACCAGCTCGCCCTGGGGCACGTCGACGCTGTCGGCCAGGACGATCTGGAAGCGACCGTGGGACCAGCGGGCCGAGCGGGACCACAGGTCCTTGTCCCAGAACGTGACCTCCAGCTGCACCGGCACGCCGGGCACCAGCTTGACCTTGGCCAGCTCGCTGCTGGCGAGGCCGCGGGCCGCGGGCTTGCGCGGCTTGCGTCGGCGCTCTTCTCCCTTGGCCCTCGGGATGGCCTGGGGCAAGGCGCGGGGGGGAGGCATCCGACGGCGTCGGCGGGGCACGTGGCGGACTGGCTTGGCGTCGCGCCTGCGCCCGCGCTGTTCGGAGCGCCGTGCGGTCGACGAGATCGAGACCAGGTCCGCGCCGCCCGAGCGCGGATTGACGCGCTCCAGCAGTTCCCGGAGCGGCCGTGACGTGTGCGGGGGCACCACCAGGCTGCACACGTGGAGCGCGGTCGGTGACCCCTCGTGGGCGGGCTGGACCCGCGTGATCAGCACTGTGGCGAGCAGATCCACCCGGCCCGTGCCGTGGATCAGGGTCAGGGCGACCTCGCTCCCAGGCTTCAGTCGCTCGGGCAGGACCACGTGGGCCGTGCCGTGCTCCAGCCACACGGCCTGCCCGAAGAGCCGGCGGCCCTGGTGCTTGACCTCTGCGCCTACCTCATCTGCCAGCTGGAGTCCCAGCGCTGGGGCTGTTGCTGCCATCGACCGCTTCCGTGTCCACCCACGGTGATCTTCGGATCCCTTGCAGCATACCTTGACAGGGATCCCCTCTCAACCCTGTCAACAGCCCTGGGGCGGTAGAATTGGCCCGTCGGACACCGTGATCCCGCAGAGGTTGATCCCAGGATCATCCACGGGATCCCGGGACCCGAGGCAGGCCTCCGAAACCCCCCTCCGCCCCCTCCAATGCGACCGAAGCTCCCCTGAATTGGACGCGACACCAAGTTGTCACGGAACCGCGTCTCCCTCGAACCCCCGCCCCCCATAGACCGAGCGCCACCCTCAAGAATCGGAGTCCGCCCGATGCCTGCCTCTGCCCGTTTCGCTGCCATCGCTGCCGCCACCGGCCGCTCCCCCAGGACCTTCGAGAAGCAGATCGACGGGCAGCCGGTCAAGCGGGTCGTCGACTACTACGGGGTGAACACCTTCACCCTCGCCAAGATGGGCGAGAAGATTCCCCGGGGGGTGGTGGAGCAGCTCTCCAGCGCCATCGCCCACGGCGAGAAGCTCGATCCCAGCATCGCCGAGCACGTGGCCCAGGCGGTCAAGGACTGGGCCACGGGCCGCGGCGCCACCCACTTCTGCCACTGGTTCCAGCCGATGACCGGCTCGACCGCCGAGAAGCACGACGCCTTCCTGGACTTCGACAAGGCCGGCCGGCCCATCGACAAGTTCACCGGCGCCATGCTCATCCAGAGCGAGCCCGACGCCTCCAGCTTCCCCAGCGGTGGCATGCGGACCACGTTCGAGGCCCGGGGCTACACCGCGTGGGACCCGACCACGCCGATGTTCCTGATGGAGACCGAGAACGGCAAGACCCTGTGCATCCCGTCGGTCTTCGTGTCCTACACCGGGCACGTGCTCGACAAGAAGTCCCAGGTCCTGCGCAGCCAGGAGGCGGTCAACAAGCAGGCCAAGCGCCTGCTGAGCCTGCTGGGCGAGGACACTCAGTACGTGGTCCCGACCCTGGGCTGTGAGCAGGAGTACTTCCTACTCGACCGGTCCTACTACGCCCTGCGGCCCGACATCGCCCTGGCCAACCGCTCCCTGGTCGGCGCGGAGCCGCCCAAGGGTCAGAGCCTGGACGACCACTACTTCGGCGCCATCCCGGCCCGGGCCCAGGCCTTCATGCAGGAGGTCGAGTTCGAGCTCTACAAGCTCGGCGTGCCGGCCAAGACCCGGCACAACGAGGTCGCTCCCAGCCAGTTCGAGCTGGCTCAGATCTTCACCGACGCCAGCGTCGCGGTGGACCACAACCACCTGATCATGGAGGTCCTGCGAAAGGTGGCGGCCCGCCACGACTTCCGGTGCCTGCTCCACGAAAAGCCCTACGCGCGGGTCAACGGCTCTGGCAAGCACGCCAACTGGTCCATTCGGACCGCGGACAACGAGAACCTGCTCGAGCCCGGGGACAACCCCCACGACAACCTGCGCTTCCTGGCGGTGCTCGCCAGCACCATGCTGGGTGTGCACCGCTACGCCGGCCTGCTCCGCGCCAGCGTGGCTCACCACGGCAACGACTTCCGACTGGGCGCCAACGAAGCGCCCCCGGCGATCATGTCCATCTTCCTGGGCGCCACGCTGACCCGCATCGTGGACGCCATCTGCGACGGCACGGTGCACACGGCGGACACCACCCAGGCGCTGATCGAGCTGGGCGTCAACAAGCTGCCCGATGTCGCCAAGGACAACACCGACCGCAACCGGACCAGCCCCTTTGCCTTCACGGGCAACAAGTTCGAGTTCCGGGCCGTCGGCTCCAACCAGACCCCGGCCATCCCGGTGTGCGCACTCAACGCGGCGGTCGCCGAGGGCATGTCCCAGCTGAGTGACTGGATCGACTCGTTCGGCGGCGGAGAGGAGGGCGCGTTCAAGGCCGTCCAGAGGGCGCTCATCGAGTCCACGCCCACCCGCTTCGAAGGCGACGGCTACTCCGGTGACTGGGTCGTCGAAGCCGAGAGCCGGGGCCTGAAGAACCTGCGCACGGCGCCCCAGGCCCTCGAGGAGCTGCGCGACGACAGCACCATCGGCCTGTACGTCAAGCACGGGGTGCTGTCGGCCGCCGAGGTCGCCGCCCGCTACAACGTGCGGACCGAGCAGTACACGACCACCGTGACCATCGAGTCCGACATCCTCAAGGGCCTGGTCGACACCCAGATCCTGCCGGCGGCCCTGGATGAGCGGGCCGCGCTGGCCGAGGCTGTGGGCAAGGTCCTGGACCTCGAGGCCAAGGGCTTGCGGGTCGATGCCAGCATCGAGCGCGACCGCTTCGAGAGCCTGACCCGCCTGGTCAAGGACCTCAAGGACGCCCGGCTGGCGCTGGACTCGGCGGTGGAGCGCGTGCACGGCGCGAGCAACGAGGCCATGGCCTGTGCCAAGCACGTCGTGCCCGCCATCGAGAACGTGCGCGAGGCCGTCGACCAGCTCGAGGGTCTGGTGGCCGACAGCCGCTGGCCGCTGCCCAAGTACTACGAGATGCTCTTCCTGCAGTAGACCCCGATCCCAGCTGACGCTGAAGCCGAAGGGCGCTCCCACCCGGACCGGGTGGGGGCGCTCTGCCGCTTCGGGGTAGGGTCGCCTGTGCCCGGCTGGACCCGCAGCGACGTCCTGGGCCTGGCCCTGGCGGTCCTGGGGGTGGGCTGGGTCACGATGGTGGCCCTTGCGACGCCTGTGCCGGCGTCGGACCTGCCCACGTACCTGGCGCTGGCCCGCGAGGGGGTCTGGGACCAGGAGCTGTGGACCGACGCGGCCGGTGGGTCCTTCGTGAACGCGACCCTGGGGTACCAGCGCCTCTGCTGGGGGCTGTTCCAGCTGGGGGGGTGGCCGATGCTGGTGGCCTTGCACGGCCTGGCGGTCGGGGCGGCGCTGGGAGGAGCCGGATGGCTTGGCTGGCGCCGAGGCCGGGGCTGGGGGGCCGCGGTCGGTGCGGGCATGGCAGCAGCCCTGGTGTTCCAGAACCACGCCGCCCGCCCCCAGACCCTGGCCTTTGCCCTGGCGGTGGCCGGCGTGGCCTTGTTGCTGGCGCCGCGGGCCCACGGCTGGCACAGGCTGGCCTGGTGGGCACTGCTCGCCCTCTGGGCCAACCTGCACGGGAGCTTCCTGGTCGGGCTGGGGCTGGCGGCCTGCGCGACCCTGCGGAGCGGACGCGCGTGGGCCCTGGGCCTGGCGCTGCTGGGTTCCTTGAGCACGCCCTGGGGGCCCGAGCTGTTCGTCTATGCCTGGGAGAACAGCAGTCGGCCGGCCGCCCGTGGCCTGACGGAGTGGGCGCGTCCCGGGCTCGACCCGGTCGGGCTGCGGCTGTGGCCAGCGCTGGCCCTGCTGGCGTGGCGAGGGTGGCGACACCGGCCGCCGCTCTGGGCACTGCTCCCGGTGGTCGGTCTGGGCGTGCTGGCCTGCACCGGCATCCGGCACGCCGCCTGGGTCGGGGTCGTGGGAGGCCCGCTGGTGGCCGGCTGGCTCGCCCCGGGGTCGCCGGAACCGGCGCCTCCCGCCTGGCGCTGGGTGCTGTCGGGCGCTGTCGGGTTGGTGGCCCTGGGTCTGCTGCGGTTTCTTCCCTGGCTGGCGGGCCCCCCGCACCCGGAGCGCTTGGGCGACGCCTGGCTGGAGGGTCAGGCCCCGGTCGAGGCCTTCGACGCCCTGGCAGCCCGGCTGGAGCCGACCCGGGTGTGCGTGCCCTTTGCCCAGGGCGGGCTGTTGCGCTGGCGGCTCGGGCCGGGCTGGACCGTGCCGGTGGACGTGCGGGTGTGGATCCCCGACGACACGGGCTGGGCGGCCTACTTGGAGACGCGAGAGACCGCCGGCGACTGCCCGCTGCTCGTTGATCGGATGCGGGAGCCGGGGCTCGAAGCCCAGACCAATGGTTGGCGGGAGTTGTACCGGGACGCACGGTGGACGGTGCGGGTGCCGCGGGGTCTGTCGCTCTAGAGTCGACACAGAACCGCCCCGAGTGGTACCCGAGGCCCCCAACTCCAGACGGGGGACTAGGAGCTTGTGGTGAATCGGGGGTCGTGAGACGTGGTCGTCCACGTGCACGGGGGTCGTGAAGTCGTCTGACGTGACACGTGGGACGTGGGACGTCTGACGTGGGACGTCTGACGTGGGACGTGGACCGTCCACGTGA
>CAZFLE010000199.1:0-11883 GCA_964519895.1 uncultured Enterobacterales bacterium
GCCCCCCTCTTCTTCACCGCATGCCGCACCGCCAGCGCACCAACCCCAACCACCGCACCGGCAGCAGCCTGCAACGCCTTCCCAGCCACGAACCCCACGGCCGCTTCCACAGCAAACTGCTTTGCTGACATCTCCCCCTTGTGCACCTTGTACAGGTCGTGCGCAACCAGGGCCGCGTCCACCGCCTTCATCACCCCGTACACCACCAGCGGAATCGGAATGTCCCCGCTCGGATCCGCATACGACACCGGATTGTTCGCCCCATACGCATACCGGTTGAAGCTCTGCGCATCCGCCAGCACGCCCAGCGCCACCCGGTCCGGGCTCAGGAACCGGGGCAGTCCCTCGTGCAGCGACCGCGACCCGAAGTCCGCAACGCCCAGGTCGTTGAATTCCTCGTGGCCCGCATAGCTGAAGGCCGTGCCCGCGATCGTCCCGCTCGCCGTCCGCTCGGCGCCATACGGCAGGAACTCACGGGTCCCCACAGTCGCACCACCCCGGTTCGTCAGCATCCGCGTCGAGCCGCTGATGTCCTGGTGCAGCCACCTCAGCTCCCCTGAGCTCCCACCCGACAGCACCGCCACCGGCCGGCCTGCGGCGTGCACGTAGAGCTCGTTGAGCTGCCAGGTCGTGCCCAAAGACACGAAGGTCGCGCGCAGCTGACCCTGGGGGTCGTACAGCTCGAACGTCCCCTCCGAGGTGCCCGACGGAGACACCTCCCGCTCGACCACGCGACGACCCGAGCCGTCGTAGCCCATCAAGAACAGCGTGCTGCTGTCCCCTGCCGACCGGACCTGGCCCTCGGGGGTCCAGGTGAAAGCCGTCGAACCGTCGCTGGTCAGGTTGCCTGCGGAGTCCCACGACCAGTCATCGCGACGGTTGTAGGTGTACGCCAGTCCCGAGAAGGTGTCGGTATAGTCCCCGGCGCGGTCCGTCATGTTGCCGGCTTCGTCGTAGGTGTACGACACCGCCGTGCTGTCGTCGCCGTAGGCCACCGAAGTCAGCCGGCCCAGGGCGTCCTGGGTGTAGGTGTCCGTGCCGTCGGCGTCGGTGATCGACTCGACGTGCCCATTGGCGTAGAAGGTGTAGACCAGGTCCAGGTCGTCGGTGGCACCGGTCGTGTAGACGTGATCTGGACGGCCATAGGCGTCCAGGTCGACCGACTCGCTGACGCCATTGGCATAGGTGAAGGTCTGCGGGGCACCGCCTGGGTGGTAGGTCGCGTCTGTCAGGATGCGCAGGGTCTGGGTGGAGCCAGCGCTGTCGGTGACCAACACGCGGATCGACTCCACACGGTTGCCAGGACCGTGGGTCGAGAGGATCTGCCAACTGCTCCCGTTGAAGTCCAGGGACTGGTCTTCCACATTGCCAGCGCTGTCGTAGGCCTGGCTCAGCGCCACCTGGAGGCCCGCCGCGAGGTCAGCACCGGTGCGGCGCGTGCCCACGACGCGCCCGCCTGCGTCATAGGCGAATTCCTCGTACCCGGCCTCGTCCTGGGCGGTGCTCAGGCGGCCCTGGGCCCCCGAGTAGGTGAAGCCAGTCAATCCCGGCACCGCTTCACCGTCATAGGTCCATGCAAAGGTCGGCGCAGCCACCGGCGCACAGTCACCCCCGTGGGTCACGCTCTCCGGACGCCCCTGCTCGTCGAAGTCGCGAACCGTGTAGTCGCCGTTGTCGTCCCACTCGCAGGTGACGTCTCCCGCGGCGTCCCGCATGAAGACCCGGCCCCCGCTCTGCCAGTCCGAGAAGTACCAGGGCCGACCGGCCTGGTCGGTGTAGGTCAGCTGCTGCAGGCTGGTCGCACCGGTGCTGTCGATCACGTCGACCAGCTGGCCCGTCAGGGTCGATGACCCCACGGCCAGCGCCTCGAGCACGACACCGTCCGGGGGCGTGACCAGCCCAGCTGCGCCATAGCCGTCGACGACGGTGTCGGTGATCTGCCCGACCGCGTCGGTCCGCTCGACGCTTGGCCAGGCGTAGTCGATCTCGGTGTCCAGGCTCACGCCCGCGCCGTCGTCTTGTTCGATGTGTGTCACCCGGCCCAGCACGTCGTAGGAGGTGTCGGTCCAGCCTGCAGAGGTGCTGGCGTAGGGCACGTAGGCGCGCGAGACCCGGTCGAAGCCGTCGTGATCCTGTTCGACTGTCGCCGTGACCCCGGTACCGTTCGGGGTCTCGACGCTCGCGAGCCTGCCAAGGCCATCGTAGGTGTAGGTCGAGGTTGCCCCGGCGATCGTCTCTGTGATGGTCGGCGGCGACGAATTCAGCCCGTAGGAGAAGACCCGGTCCGCACCCACAGGTGGCTCGGTCCGCGTGAGCCTGCCCTGGTCGTCGTAGCGGAACTGGGTGGTGTGGCCAGCCGCATCGGTGACAGCGGTGACGAGTCCGGAATTCGGATTGACTGTGGCCGAAAACTCCGTGGTCCAGCCTCCTGCACCGTCGGACCAGGAGACCCCGGACTGGGCCCCGCGCTCGTAGTCGATACGGCGGGTCCGCAGTCCCCCGATGTCCGCCTCGACCCGGAGCTCACCCGTTCCGGGGAAGCTGTAGGTGTAGGTCACGCTCTCGTCGGCCGACGGGTTGTCGTCGGTGGAGCCGTCACCGTCGTAGTCGGCGCTGCCCTGGGCATCGTGTTCGATCTTCGCGACCCAGCCGACCTCGCCGGTCGAGGTGCTGTAGGTGGTGGCGGTGTGGCTGTGTGTGGAAGCCAGCGTTCCCGTGCCCTGGCCCTGTCCGATCTCCTCCTCGCCCACCAGGCGAACCAGGTTCCAGCCTTCCAGGACCGGCTCGGTGTCCCAGGCCCAGGTCCACTGCTTCTCCAGACCGTAGTACCGAGCCGACGACGACGTGGAGTAGTAGGGCTGGTAGAACGCGTCGTAGCTCGACGCCAGGTTGCCGTACTGGTCATAGTCCCCCGCGCTGGACTCGCCGTACCAGGACCAGAGCTTGTACTCCGAGCTGCCAACGGCACGGTCTTCATACTCGAGCACATAGGTCGGCACGGGCTTGGAAGCCCCGTAGTCCCAGTTCTGGTAGGGGTTGTAGGCGACCGCCGAGCTCAGCAAGACCCGATTCATGTTGTAGGAACTGGCGCCGCTGTCGGTCCAGTCGGTATAGGTCCAGCGAGTCGGGGTGGTGCTGCCGGTGGACTCGTACCAGACGGTCTGGAGTGGCAGTCCGAGCCAGTCCGACGTACAGGCGCTGCGAACGACCCCGCCGATCTCGGTGTAACAGAAACTGCCGTAGTAGTGGTCGACCACCCCACCGTCGGGCTGGTTGACCCGAGTGACGCGGTAGTCGCTGTCGGACGTGATCACGCCATAGGTGGAGTGGCCCACGTAGTAGTCGTCGAATTCATAGCTCCACGCCCACGTGGAGCCGGTGCCGTCGTGGAGGGTGCGGGCGTCCACGACCCGGATCTCGAGAACGTCTTCGCCCCAGACCACGTCGTAGTCGGCGAGGACCGAGACCGTGGAATAGCTATAGTCGACCCAGCCGCCGGTGGGCAGGAAGACCGAGGTGAGTTCATCGTAGTCGCCCGTGTATACGTAGTTGGTGGTCTCACCCGTCGTCTGCACGCTGGACAGGAGCCCATCGACGTCAACGGAGTAGTAGACCGTTCCCATGCCTGAGGTGGTTCGCCAAGACGCCGACGTCAAGAAGCACCGGCCGTCGACGCCAAACCGAATGGCGCGGCCCAACCCGTCCCACATCATGTCCAGAGCGCCCGCGTTGTCGGTCGCTGCACAGCTGTCATAGCTGAATTGCACGATGTCGCCGTGTTCGTTCTGGACCGAGTCGCCGTAGTACCAGCTGTCGGCGTGGGTCCCCGCCGAGAGATCGAAGCTGTAGAGCAGGCCCTCTGTCGTGATGGCCCGGTACTCGGAACCGCTGACCGGGTAGACGAACGTGAAGTCTTCGGTCACATAGAGCGATGTGTACGACGCGTCCATGTCGGGGAACGCATGGGAGTCTGCCGCGTCCCGATACACCGGATCCGCCGGGTCAAGCAGGAATGCGACCTGTTGCCCCTTGCCCGGCAAGTCGACGCGGATGAAGTAGGTACCGCCGTACAGGCTGTCGAGCCACCAGTCGAAGAAGATGCGACCCCCGGGCACCATGGTCCAGCCCAGGCCAGCCCACCCGGTGTCGATGGGGGACAGGTTCTCGTCGACGACCTTGGACGAGTAGCCCCGGGTAAGGGTCATGCCCAGGCCGTAGGCGCCGGGGATGTCGACGTCGGTCGAGGCCAGGTTGAGAGCGCCCGAGAAGAGGTCGATGTTGTCCCCCGGCCCCACGTCCATGGCGTGCTTGGGATCGAAGGTCGGGTTCGCGTAGGCGCTGTCCCAGGACCCAGGGGTGTAGGCCTGGGCCTGGAGGCCGAACAGGAGGGCTGTCAGGGTGACCACGGGAGCTCCGGGAAGGTGACCGTCGCCGACCGGGCAAGTCCCGGGCCAGGTCTGACATGAGCTGCGGACGGCCCCAGGGCGCCGATCAAGACGAGGGGTGGCAAGGTCCGGCCTGTCGAACTGTCGACAGGGGGTGTCGAGAACCTGACACTCTGGGGCTTGGCGGTCGCCAGACCCGAATCGGCCCCTGGTCCCGATCCGAGAGCAGCCTTCGCCAATGTCCGCTGCGCGCTCAGCCTGGCACGGCACTTGCCTGCAGTCTGGGCTCGGAGGTCCCATGTCCCCCTTCCTGCTCAGCCTCGTGGCCGCCTGTGCCCAGTACGGGGTCTGGCCCTCCTACAGCGACGTGCTGGCCGTCGATGACCCCGACGGCGACGGCTACCCAACCCAGGTCGACTGCGCGCCTACGGACCCCACGGTGCACCCCGGCCAGACGGAACAGGCCTACAACGACCTGGACGACGACTGCGACCCCGCAACGCCCGACGACGACCTGGACGGCGACGGCCATGGGCTCGCCCAGGACTGCGACGACCAGGACGCCGACATCGGGCCGTCGATCCCCGAGCGCTGCGACGGCGTGGACCAGGACTGCAATGGCCTGGTCGACGACGGGGCCGGCGAGGTCTGGTACGCCGACCTGGACGGAGACGGCTTCGGCAACCCCGACCAGCCACAACAGGCATGCGCCGCCCCACAGGCCCACGTGCTCTCGCCGGGCGACTGCGACGACACCCGGGCCGACTCCTGGCCAGGAGCGGCCGAACACTGCGATGACCGGGACCAGGACTGCGACGACCGGGTGGACGAGGGCGTCCAGGCGCTGCTCTACGCCGACGCCGACGGGGACGGCCACGGCGATGCAACCGCCGAGACCGCAGCATGCGCCGGCACAGCTGGGCTGGTCGCCACGTCCGACGACTGCGACGACAGCGATCCCGAGCGCCTGCCCGGAGGACCCGAGTACTGCGACGAGCTCGACCAGGACTGCGACGGCACCGTGGACGAACACGCCCAGGACGCCCCGACCTGGTATATCGACGCAGACGGCGACGGCTACGGCCTGCCGGTCCTGCAACAGGTCGCGTGCACACAGCCGGACGGGTTCGCAGCCACAGCCGACGACTGCGACGACAACCATGCAGAGGCCTCACCGAACGGAACAGAGGTCTGCGATGGCCTGGACAACGACTGCGACGGCACGACCGACGGATCGTCGGCGGTGGATGCCCTGCCTTGGTTCGCCGACGCGGACAGCGACAGCTTTGGCGATCCAGCCGTTGGATCCTGGGCCTGTGAGCAACCCGCCTCCACCGTGTCCGACGACACCGACTGCGACGACGACGAACCGACCACCAACCCCGACGCCACCGAGATCTGTAACGACGGCGTGGACAACGACTGCGACGGCGGCCCAGGGCTCTGCCGGACCCAAGGGACCCACCTGCTGGACCTGGCGGATCGCGCCTGGTGGGGCAACGGCTCTGGCAGCCTGGATCAAGACCTGAGCTACGGCGAGCACGACTACCGCAACGTGGGCCCCGGAGCCCAGGCCGGCACCGCGGTGGCCAGCGGGGACCTGACCGGAGACGGGCTCGACGATCTGGTGGTCGGCGCTCCGCTCGAGCTGGTCAGCTACGACCAGGACTGGCTCGACGGCCTGGACCCCGACGACGATGGCTACAACGAAGGCCGGGAGTGCGACGACGAGGACCAGCCGGGCGGCGCTGTCTACGTCCTCGCAGGCCAGTCTTTCAGCATCAATGACACCCTCGGGGCCACGCCCGGAGACGAAGACCGGCTCGAGAACACAGCCGGCGTCCGGATCACCGGCGAGCCGACCCTGCGGGACGGAGACTGCGCCTTCGAGACCTCCCTGGGGGCCGGACTCTCGGTCGCGGATCTCGATGGCGATGGACAGCTCGATCTCGTCATCGGCGCCCCCGGCGTCAACGCAGACTGGGACAACGACAGCGACGATGCTGGCGCGTCCTACATCGTCTCCGGCCCTCTGGCCGACGGCGACGTGGCCTGGCAAGGTGAGCTGCTGGGGCAGGATGCGGGCCTTGGCGTCGGGGGCGCTCTCGCCACCGGGGACATCGACGGCGACAGCGTGGTCGACCTGCTCGTGGGGGGTGGCGAGGGCGACGGCGTGGCGTTCCTGGTGGCTGGCGGCTTGGGAACCGACGTGTGGACCCTGGACACCGAAGCCACCCGACTGGACCCCGCGGACTCAGAGGACGCCCTGGGCACGGCCGTCGCGGCCTGTGACCTGGGCGACGCCACAGGAGGACCACCGGATGGGCTCGCAGAGCTGGTGCTCGGTGCTCCCATGGCCGACGCCGGCGGGGCCTCTTCTGGCGCCGTCTACGCCCTGCAAGGCCCGCTTACAGCCGGAGGTTCGGTCTCGGACTTGGCCACGCTGACCCTGGTAGGCGAGAACGACGACGACCAGGCCGGCAGCGCCCTGGCATGCGGTGACGCAGACGGAGACGGCACCGATGACCTGCTGGTCGGGGCACCGGGCACCGATGGTGGAACCGGGACCGTCTACGCGCTGTTCGGTCCCTTGGGGAGCGGCGAACTGGACCTGGCGGACGCCGATCTGCGCATCGACGGGGAAGCCGCGGGTTCCGCACTGGGC
Source organism: uncultured Enterobacterales bacterium (assembly GCA_964519895.1). Taxonomy (GTDB): domain Bacteria; phylum Myxococcota_A; class UBA796; order UBA796; family CAJQPC01; genus CAYFPX01. The sequence continues at coordinate 7,051 of CAZFLE010000199.1, forward strand.
ACGGCCATCGCGCTCGCCGGCGACATCGACGCAGACGGGACCCTCGACTGGCTCATCGGCGCCACGGGTGACACCGACGGCGGCAGCGACGGCGACCACGCCGCCGGCGCAGCCTGGCTCATCTACGGCCCAGTCACCACGGACCTGGCGCTGCCGCTCAGTGGAGACGCCGCCTCAAAATTCGTCGGAGCCGACTGGGACGACCACGCAGGCGCCGCCGTCGCAGCCGCTGGAGACTGGAACGGCGACGGCTTCGACGACATCTTGATCGGTGCACCACGGGCCGACGACCCCGACGGGACCTGGAGTGCCACCGCTGGCGAGATCCGCTGCAGCAAGGCCAGCGAAGGCGGCTGCACCGACCCCCCAGGCGGCGCCTACCTGGTGCTCGGCCGTGGGCTCTGAGAGGACACCATGAAGCGATCCCTTCCCTTGTTTCTGCTGCTCGCCCCTGGGTGCAGCGACTACGGCTTCTTTCCCGACTACGAGCGGGTGATGGCTGTCGAGGACCTCGACGGCGACGGCTTCGCCGCCGACGTGGACTGCGCACCAGAAGACCCTGCTGTGAGTCCCGGAGCCACCGAGACCGCCTACAACGCGGTGGACGACGACTGCGACCCAGAGACGCCCGACGACGACCTGGACGGCGACGGCTTCCCCCGGGACCAGGACTGCGACGACACCCGGGCAACCACCCACCCCGGCGCCACCGAGAGCTGCGATGGCGCCGACGAGGACTGCGACGGGCGGGTCGACGAGGAGCTGGGCACCCACTGGTACGCCGACGAGGACGCGGACGGATTCGGAGACGCCACGACCGAATTCCTGGGCTGCGACCGCCCCGATGGCTGGCTCGCCACCGCCGGGGACTGCGACGACCAGGAGGCCGCGGTGCATCCAGGGGCCGGCGAACGCTGTGACGATCGGGACCAGGACTGCGACGATCAGATCGACGAGGGGCTGATGCAGACCTGGTTCGCCGATGCCGACGGCGACGGCTTCGGCGACCCGGCCGCCACGCTCTCTTCCTGCAGCGCACCGCTGGACGCCGTGGCGGACATGGCGGACTGCGACGACTCGCGCGCACTTGTGTTCCCGGGTGCCCTGGAGCTCTGCAACGGGCTCGACGACGACTGCGACGACGCCGTCGAAGAGCACGCCGAGGACGCGACGACCTGGTTCCTCGACAGCGACAGCGACGGCTACGGCAGCACCAGCTACCCGTGGCTCGACTGCGACGGCGGCACGGGCTGGGTGGACCAGGACGGCGACTGCGCCGACGATGACGCGGCCGTGAACCCGTTGGCCACCGAGCTCTGCGACGGGCTGGACAATGACTGCGACGGCGCAACGGACGACCCCACGGCCGTCGACCCAGAGACCTGGTACGCCGACGCCGACGGGGACGGGTTCGGCGACACGACCCTCACAACACTGGCCTGCGACCTGCCCAGTGGCTTCTCCGCCGACGACACTGACTGCGACGACGCCCGCAGCGACGTGAACCCCGCCCAGCAGGAGCTCTGCAACGACGGGGCGGACAACGACTGCGACGGCACCGATAACGGCTGTACCTTGGCGGGCGAGCTCAGCCTGGCCGGCGCCGATCAGGCTTACTTCGGCGCCAGCATGTCCGGCGGTCTCGACACCGTGCGAGGCGTCGGCGACGTGAGCGGGGACGGCCTGCCCGATCTCGCCTTCGGCGTACCGGGGGAGACGGTCCTGCTGGACCCATCCGGATTCCCCGTGCCGTACTCGGGCGCCTGTGGCTCGCTGGACGACGCGGGGCTGCTCGAGCAGTCGGTGGGTGTCACTTGGCTGGTGTTCGGAGCAGGCGACACAGCGGAACGGCCCTATGGGGAGCTCGGCACCTCACAGGGGCGCCTGGACGACGTCGCTGACGCCTGGTTGGTGGGCCAGGGCAGCATGGACACGACACTCACCTGCGTCTTCGACGACGAGCTCGGCTCCGCGATCGCGGCCGGGGATCTGAACGGCGACGGGTCCCAGGACCTGGTGGTGGGTGCACCCGAACACGACCACGAGACCGACGACGACAACGACACCTCTGGAGCCGCCTACGTGCTCTATGGGCCCCTGGGCACCGGCGAGCTCACCTACGACGCCAAGCTGTACGCCACCGTCGACGGGACCCGGGCCGGAACGACCACCCTCACCGCAGACCTCAACGGGGACGGGCTGGACGAGCTCATGGTCGGAGGAACAGGCGGCAAGGGGGGCAACACCTTTGTCATCGATGGCGACACCACGCCACTGACCGGCGAGTCCGTCTTCACCACCGCAGGCGTGCGCATCCGGGGTGAAGACTCCGGAGACGCTGCCGGCTCGGCCCTGGCGTCTTGCGACCTGGGGTCTCCGGATGGCTCGGGTCCCGACGGCGTGCCCGATCTGGCCATCGGGGCCCCCGGGTGGCAGGACGACCGAGGCGGCGTGGCCATCCTGTACGGCCCCCACGACCCGGACACCTACCAGGACCTGGACGAGGTCGCCGACCTGTGGCTCGAAGGAGACGCCGAAGACGACTTCGCCGGCAATGCGCTGGCCTGCCTCGACGTCGACGGCGACGGCACCGAAGACCTGGTCGTGACCCAGCGAGGCAGCGACGCGGCCGACGACTACGCGCCCGAGCTCCAGGTGATCCTGGGTCCGCTGGGGCTCGGCACCCAGACTCTGTCCGCCGCGGACTTCGCCATCACCGGCGAGCTGGAGACCGGCTCCAGAACCAGCGGAACCCCTCCCGCCACCGTGTCGGCTGCGGGCGACATCAACGGCGATGGCTACACAGACCTGGCCATCGGCCGACCCGACCACGACCCCGACGGTGCCTTCGCCGACAGCTCCGAGCGCCCCGGCGCCACCTGGGTGCTCTACGGGCCCTTGACTGGCGCAATCGAGCTGCCAGTGACCGCGGACGCCGGCTTCAAGCTCGTGGGCGACGACTGGGACGACCGGGCGGGTATCGACGTGGCGCCTGCTGGCGACCTGAACGGGGACGGCTTCGACGACTTGGTCGTCGCAGCCAGTCTGGCCGACGACCCGGACGGCTCCTACGACCCGGACGGAACCGGCGGGGGTTGCACCCGCGCCGACGAGGGCTGCTGCACCACCCCGGCGGGCGCAGCCTACGTGGTGTTCGGCCGAGGCCTCTGAGCGGCGCCCGCGTCGACGGCCGACGCGGGAGGCGTCAGTGGGTGACCAGGACGGGGACCGCCGCATGGCGGATGACCCGCTCGGCCACGGAGCCCAGCAAGACGTGCTTGACACCGGTGTACCCGTGGGTCCCCATCACCACCAGGTCGTGCTCCCCTGCGTCGGCCAGCTCGCAGATGACCGTGGGCGGGTACCCCGCGCGCACCAGCTGCTCCCCCTGGACGGCCTCGGGGATCTCCTGCCGAGCGACCTGGCTGAGCTGGTGGGCCTGTTCTGCACGAAGATCCCTGGACAGGGACCGCAGCACGTCGCTCGCAGAGCCGCTCGCCCCGAGTTGGGCCATGTAGGGCGCCGGGTCGGTGCCCACGTGCACCAGGTTCACCTTGCCGCCACTGGTCTGGGCGATCTTGACCGCCAGGCGCACGGCCTGGACGCTGGTGTCGCTGAAGTCGACGGGAACGAGCAGGTTCTTGAAGGCCATGGTTCCTCTCCTGGCGTGGTCGCGTCCACGGGCCAGGGAGGAGTGCAAGGGGTGTGCCCGCCAAGAAGGGCGAACGGGCCGCGTCTGCCGGGGCGCTGCTGGGTGATCTGCCCCACGCCTGTGGGCAGGATCACCCGCTCAGGGCAACAACAGCGCCAAGAAGTCGGGATCGGACCACTCCCCGCTGCCGTCTCCCATCCGCACCGCCACCAGGTCCAGCGACGGGACCACGAACAGGCGGTTGTCCTCGTGCCCGGCTGCGGCGACCACGTCTGCGGTGTCCCCCAGCAGGGCGGCGGGCGGGTACTCGTCGATCGGGGGTGGAAGGTCCTCGTACTGTGCGTCCGTCACCGGCTCATTGAGCCACCAGGTCAAGCCATAGGCCGGCATGGCCTGGGAACCGGTCCAGCACTGCTCGAAGCTTCCAGCAGGCAGCACCTGGTTCCCCTTCCAGACGCCGTCGTCCTTGGCGAGCACCCCGAACTTGGCCCACTCCCAGGCGGTCATCCAAGCCCCCTGGCCCAGGGCGATCTGGCCCTGGGAGTCATGGGCCCAGCCGGCGTACTTCATGCCCAGGGGCTCGAAGAGGTGGGTGTCCATGAGCGTCAGGGGAGAGCCGTGGACCGCCTGGAGCCACGCTCCAAAGGCCCCCTGGTGCACACCGCCATACTCATAGGCGGTGCCCGGGGTCCACTGGGACTCCTGCTCGATGGCGTGCTGATAGTGATCCGCGACCTTCTGGTCGTCGGGTTCCTGTTGGAGTCGCCAGGAGAAGGCCCAGGCGTCCTGTTCCAGCCCACTCGTGAAGTCGAGCACGTGGCGCAGAGTGATGTCGGCCTTGTCGCCGTTGGCCATCTCCGGCAGGTCGGCGCTCAAGGCATGGTCGAGGTCCAGCTCCAAGGCCATCGCCAGGGCACAGGAGAAGCTCTTGGTGCCCGAGAAGATGTGGTTGGCCACGTCGGTGTCGTGGCCCTCGTGGGCCTGGTCGAAGACGACCTGGTTGTCTCGCAGGACCAGCATGGAGCGACCGCCGTGCTCCGCCGAGTAGGCAAAGGCGGCCTCGTAGCGGGCCAGCTCGTCGGCCTCTGGGGCCAAGGTCTCGAATGCATCGTCGCGGGGAATGGTGTCGCCGAAGTCGAACTTCTCGCCACAGGCCAACAACGTCGAGAGCATCAAGAACA
>CAZFLE010000200.1:0-11793 GCA_964519895.1 uncultured Enterobacterales bacterium
GCCCTACTCCACATACCCCAACGACCGCAGCTGCTCGATGGTCTCCTCGCTCACCCGCACCAGGTCGTCCCCCAGCTCGATCGGCGCCACGCTGCCACGCCGCTGGACCAGCGCATCAAACAGCGCCTGGCCCTCCCGCGCCCGCGCACCAGGGTCCTCCCAGACCACCTCGGCCTGTCCGTCCGGGCCCCGTCGATACAGCGCGGCATTGCCCACCTGAGGGCGCAGCTGGAACCGCACGCCGTCCCGGTACGCCGCCAGGCAGTCGGACCCGTACAGGCAGTTCTCGCCCAGGATGACCCGGCCCGTCGGCACCTGGGCGCTGCCCCGCAAGACCTCGGAGAGGTCCAGGCCCTGGGAGGGATGCGCCGGCGCCGCCCCGGACTGGTCCACCAGGGTCACGAACAGGTCGCTGTGGCTCACGGGCTCGACCACCCGCCGGGGCGTCACCCCCGGTCCACCGACCACCAGCGGCACCCGCACCAGCTCCCGCAGCAGGTGCTGCCCGTGCTCGAAGCCCCCGTGGTCCCAGAACTCCTCGCCGTGATCGGCCGTCAACACGATCCAGGCCGGCCGACCCCGCGCCGCGACGCCGTCGAGGATCCGGCCAAAGGCCTGGTCGACCGCCAGGATCTCCTCGTCGTACACCCGCTGGATGTAGTCCTGGGCCGCTGGCGAGGGGGTCTCGGTCCCCTCGATGTACGGGTTCACCTTGTCGTGATCGCCAAAGGGCACCTGGAGCGGCGGCTCGATCCCCTCTGTGAAGGCCCCGGCCGTGCTCGCCGGCGGGTCGTAGTCCAGGTGAGGCTCCATCAGGTGGACCATCAAGAAGGCCTCGTGGGACTCCGCCGTCAGCCACGCCAGCGCGGCATCCACCGTCTCTTCGGCCGAGCGGTGCTGGCCGAAGTCCGCCGCGCGCTGCTCGTAGTGATCGAAGCCCTGCTGCAGACCGAACATCGGCGCCAGGAAGGTGTTGTTGCCGAACCCCGCGGTCCGGTGTCCCGACGAGCGGTACACCTCGGCCAGGGTCAGGTGCTCGGGGCCCAGACGGGCGAACAGGTCCTGGTCCACCGGATGGCGCATGGCCCGGTGCTCGTGGGGCAGCAGCCCGGTGAACAGCGACGCCATGCTGGGCAGGGTCCAGCCGGAGTGGGCCTGGGCGTCGTCGAACACCACACCCCCTGCGGCCCAGGCGTCGATCCGCGGCGACGTGGCCCGGCTGTGGCCGTACAGCCCCAGGTGGTCCGCCCGCAAGGTGTCCACCACGACCAGGACCAGGTCCGGCACGACGGGAATCGGGGACCCGGCCACCGACTGGGGCTCGCTCTGCCCGCAGGCCAGGAGCCACAGGGCGATCACTGCGGCAGCCCCGCCCGGAGCAGGACGACCTGGTGGGTGATCTGCGACCACGCCGTGCCGCCGCGAGAGGTCCGCCGCTCGGCGGCCCCAGCGGGATCCAGCCAAGCCAGGGCATCGGCCTCGAAGGCCGGGTGGTGCGCCACCAACAGCGCCAGATCCAGGGCCTTGAAGTCCGTGTCCCGGTCCTCGCACCACTTCACGAGCGTCCCCGAGACGTGGTGGGCCTCGCGAAAGGGCACGCCCTTGGCGGCCAGGTAGTCGGCCAGCTCGGTGGCCAACAGGAAGCCCCCCTCCAGGCGCGCGGCGTAGGGGTCGTTCACGGTCAGCGACGACCACATGCCGGCCATCACCGACAGGCAGGCCGTGGTGGTCCGCACGGCGTCGAAGAGCGCCTCGCGGTCTTCCTGGAGGTCCCGGTTGTAGGCCAGGGGCAGGCCCTTCTCCATGGTCATCAGTGCGACCAGGTCCCCGTGGACCCGGCCGGTCTTGCCTCGGACCAGCTCGGCGGCGTCGGGGTTCCGCTTCTGGGGCATGATGCTCGACCCGGTGGCCCAGTGCTCGGACATGCGCACCAGGCCGAATTCCGGCGCCGACCACAGCACCAGCTCCTCGGCCATGCGCGAGAGCCGGGTCATGCAGATCGCACAGACCGCCGCGACCTCGGCCAGGTGGTCCCGCGCACTCACGGCGTCCATGGCGTTCTCGACCACACCGGAAAATCCCAGCAAGGCCGCTGTGCGGTTCCGGTCGATGGGGTGCGGGGTGCCAGCCATGGCACAGGCCCCCAGGGGGCTGCGGTCGACCCGAGCCAGGGCCCCGGCGATCCGTTCACGGTCCCGGGACAGAGCCCACGCGTGGGCGAGCAGGTGGTGCCCCAGCCAGATCGGCTGCCCCCGCTGCAGGTGCGTGAAGCCGGGAATCAGGGTGCGGCCGTCCCGCTCGACACGGTCCAGCAGCGCCCCGATGCAGCGCACCAGCTGTGCGTCCAGGGCGGCCAGCCGGGTCTTGAGCCACAGCCGCACGTCGGTCGCGACCTGGTCGTTGCGGGAGCGGGCGGTGTGGAGCTTGCCCCCCACGTCGCCGACCAGCTCGGTCAGGCGCGCCTCGACCGCCATGTGCACGTCTTCGTGGGCCAGCTCGGGGCGGAACTCTCCTGCCCGCGCTTCTGCCAGGACGACGGCCAGGCCATCGTGCAGGACCTGTGCCTCGGCGGCGCTGATCAGGCCCACCTCTTGAAGCATGGTGGCGTGGGCGTGGGAGCCGGCGATGTCCTCCTCGACCATGCCCAGGTCCACTCCGAGCGACTCGGAGAAGCGCGTCATCTCTTCGGCGGGGCCATCCCCGAACCGGCCGTCCCAGAGAGCCATGGCTGGCGTCTATCCCGTGGCGCCCCCGCATTGGGTGCCCCAAGTGGCCCTCGCGCGAGGGATGCTCAATTCTCCCGGCCCGCGTCCGATCCCGAGAGAGCACAGCCCACCGCCGATGCCTCGCCCGAACCACCACCTCTCCCTGCGCATCCAGATCCCGCTGTACTGCTGCATCCAGCGGCGGTGGGGAGAGGAAGACGCGTCGATCCCCTGGATCGATCGCGAGACCCTGCACCTGCTCACCGCGGACTGGCTGTCTTCCGAGTCCGAGCACAGCCTGGTCGTGTCCCTGCCCGAGCGCAGCCACCCCGCGTTGATCACGGTCAAGGCGATGGAGTCCTACGACGGCAGCCGCAACCCCTTCGGCATGGGCGTGCTGCATGTGTGCAGCTACCGGGTCCCCGCGTTCCGCGACGAGGTCGCGCTGGACAAGTTCCTGCGCGCTCTGGACCCGGACCTGGAGGACCACGAGATCAGCGGCCCCATCAGCTACAGCGGCCGCGCCGACATCGTCGACGCCCTGCGCGGGCACCTGCGGGGGCCGCGGAGCGTGGACTCTTCGCTGGAAGATCCACCCAGCGTGCCCGGCCACGATCGCATCGCCATCGCCGACGAGCTGCTCGCCGCACCGATGTACGCGTCGTCGCCGGAGCCCAGCCTGTTCTGCCAGTTCAGCGAGTGGGATCCCTTGCGGGCCGCCCTGCGCACGGGGCCGGGCTGGGTCCGCCTGGTGGTCCAGGCCATCCCCCAGGTCGAGGTCATGGACCGGCTCAAGCTCGTCCTGAGACTGCCGGACGGGGTGATGGTCCAGCTCGACACCCGCGCCATGAAGGTGCGCCGGGGTCGCCTGCTGCTCCAGTCCGACAACGCGCCGGGCTGGGCCCTCCAGGCCCTCGACCGCGCCAAGCAGTCCAAGGGCGCCTGAGCGATCAGCCCTGGTGGGGCTTCCGGCGCCGGAAGGCCGGCTGACCGGACTGGCGGCGGCGCTCGGCCACGGTCTTGTTCATCAGGCCGTAGATCTGCATGAAGCCTTCCGCGGCGGTGCGATCGAAGGTGTCGCCCTCGTGGTAGGTCGCCAGGCCCTCCTCGTAGAGGCTGAAGGGTGAGCGCCGGCCGGTGATGCGGGCAAGGCCCGCGCTGACCCGAATGCGGACCTCGCCCGTCACCGTGCGCTGGGACTCCTCGACAAAGGCCTGCAGCGCCTCGCGCAGGGGGCTGAACCACTGGCCGTCGTAGATCAGGTTGGCGAAGTCCTGGGCCACCTTGCGCTTGTAGTTGAAGGTCGCCCGGTCCAGGCAGACCCGCTCCAGCTCGGTGTGGGCCATGTGCACCAGCGTCGCCGCCGGGGCCTCGTAGATCTCGCGGGACTTCAGGCCCACGACCCGATTCTCGACCATGTCGATGCGGCCGACACCGAAGTTGCCGGCGAGCTCGTTGAGGTACTCCAGAAGGGCCACGCCGCCCATCCGGCGGTCGTCGATGGCCACCGGAATGCCCTGGTCAAAGGTGAGCTTGAGCTCGACGGAGCCCCGGGGGGCGTGGGACGGGTCCTTGGTGAGCTGCCAGGCGTCCGGCGGCGGCTCGGCCCACAGGTCCTCCATCTCGCCGCACTCGATGGCGCAGCCCCAGATGTTCTTGTCGATGGAGTAGGGCTTCTCCTTGGTGACCGGGATCGGGATGCCGCGCTCGAGGGCGTAGTCGACCTCGGCGTCCCGGGTGAGCAGCTCCCACTCCCGCAGGGGCGCGATGGTCTTGAGCTGTGGCGCCAAGGCCATCTGGGTGACCTCGAAGCGCACCTGGTCATTGCCCTTGCCGGTGCAGCCGTGGGCCACGGCGTCGGCGCCGTGATCGATGGCCACCTCGACGAGTCTCTGAGCCAGGAGCGGGCGGCCCAGGGCCGTGTGGAGGGGGTAGGTGCCCTCGTAGAGCGCCGACGCCATCACGGCCGGCCAGATGAACTCCTCGACGAAGCGCTCGCGCAGGTCGTCGACGATGGCGTGGCTCGCACCGGTGGCCAGGGCCTTGGCCTTGATGCCGGACAGGTCCTCCTGCTGGCCCAGGTCGCCGGTGTAGGCGATGATCTCGGCGCCCCCGTAGTTCTCCCGCAGCCACGGGATCATCACAGAGGTGTCGAGGCCTCCGCTGTAGGCGGTCACGATCTTCATGCATGCTCCTGGAGCGCGCGGATCTGGTCGGCGAGCTCGGCGATCTGGGTGGTGTCGCAGGGCGCCACGAAGACCGTGTCATCGCCAGCGACCGTGCCCAGGATGTTTGTGTTCTTCCAGGTGTCCAGGAATGCGGCCACGCCCTCGGCACGACCCTGCATGGTCCGGATGACCACCAGGCTCTGGTTGTGGCGCACGTTCAGGACCTCCATGCCCACGACCTTGCGCAGGGCGTCGATGTAGACCGGCCTGCGGTCCAGCGTGTACTCCGGGCCCCGGGCCGTGTTGCGGCGCACGATGTTGAGGTCTCGCAGGTCCCGTGAGAGGGTCGCCTGGGTGCACGAGATCCCCTCCCGCTCCAGCAGCCGGACCAGCTCCTCCTGGGACTGGATCCGCTCCCGTTGGACGAGCCGCTTGATCAACAGGTGCCGGCGTTCACGTGCAGTCATGGGGGCCCCGCTAATACGGTGTTCTGCATAAGTATGCAAACCCTGCCTGTGACGGTGTGATGACGTGAGTCAGACGGGTCGGATCCGCCATGGACTGCGCTATGCCCGGGGCATCTCCAAGGCCTTCGAGCGCGGGGAGTGGTTCCCCGGGCGGGTGCGCACGCCGCTCGCCGGGGCGCCGGGCGGCTCTGGGGAGACCCTGCCCACCGGCGGTCCGCTGCGGCGCCTGCGCCAGGAGCTGGACTGGGTCACCCACTCGACCCACGTGGTGCCCCTGCGCGGGCTGTCTCGCCCGGTGCGCCTGCTGCACCTGACGGACATCCACGTGAGGGGGGTCGACCCCTGGCTGGAGCGGCTGTGTGCGCGCATCGCCGACTGCCGCTGCGACGCGGTCGTGCTGACCGGCGACGTGGTCACCCGGGGCTGGACCCGCGACGCCGCCGACCTGTTGCTGAGCTCCCTGCCCGCGGCGGAGCTCGGTCACTTCGCCATCATGGGCAACTGGGAGCACTGGGGAGACGCCCCGGTGGAAGTCTGGGAGCCGGTGCTGGCGCGGCACGGCGTGAGACTGCTGCGGGACGAGTCGGTCGACCTGGGGCCACTGCACCTGGCCGGCACCGACGACCTGTTGTCGGGCGAGCCCGATGTGGCGCGAGCCCTGGCCGGCCTGCCCACCGACCGGCAGTCCGTGGTCCTGACCCACTCGCCGGGCCTGTTCCCCGCGATCGCCCGGCCTCATGTGGGGCTGGTCCTGGCCGGTCACAGCCACGGGGGCCAGTTCCGCATCCCCGGCCTGGGGGCGCTCTTCGTGCCTCGGGCCACCGACGCCTACGTGGCTGGCTGGTACGCCCAGGACGACAGCCACCTCTTCGTGAGCCGAGGGCTGGGATGGAGCATCGCCCCGGTGCGGCTGTGGTGTCCCCCGGAGATCGCCGAACACCGGCTGGTCCCGCCCAGGTCTTGACGCACCAAGACCCGTGTTAGCGTCGCCCGATGACGGGTCTACCGCTCTTGCTGGCCGCCCTCTCCACCTCTGGTGCCCTCGCCGCCGACACCCACGTGGGCACCGTGTACACCGCGCTGAGCACGGCCGACGTCCAGGGGCTGCTGGACGCCATGATGCTGTCCAACACCCCTGTGCCGCCGGGCGACGCTGGGCCCGGGTGGCAGCTGACCCTGGGCGATGCGGCCGCGGTCCTGTTCCTGGACGACTGCGACGGGGGGGCCTGCAGCAGCGTGCAGCTGTGGGCGGGGTTCTCGGCGAGCGGTGAGCTGCCACCCGGCCTGCTGAACAGCTGGAACCGGGACCATCGCTTCACCCGGGCCTATGTGGACGACGACGGGCTGATCCACCTGGAGACCGACCTGGATCTCAGCGGCGGCGTGGCGCTGGACGCGGTGATCGAGCTCATGCGCACCTTCCGGGCCAGCGCCCTGGCGTTCTCGGAGCACCTGTCGACCCCCGCCGGAGACCCGTGACCTCCGGTCTGCTCTGGGCTCTGGCTCTGGTCGCGTCGCCTGCCGCCCTGGCCCAGGAGGACGGCGAGGAGAGCGAAGAAGTCGAGCAGGCCGACGAGGCCGAGGCGGAAGAAGCGCAAGCCCCCGAAGAGCCCGACAAGCTCAGCAACTCCACCTTCCGCGACTGGCCCCAGGCCCAGGTCCCCCTGAACCGACCCAAGGGTGCCGGCCTGCTCACGAACACGGTCGTCCTTCCAGAACCGGAAGAAGAGCTCTTCGAAGGCGGGCCGACCGACGAGCTCACAGAGGTCGATCGGATCCTGCTGGAAGAGGAAGAAGCCCAGGCCGACGCCCGCATCGACGCCGAGCCATCGTCCGCTGTGCCCACCCTGAAGGGCCACCAGGCCGCTGTGGTCCTGGCCGGGGCCTGGACCGGGGCCTGGCTCGGCGCGACCTATGGCATGCACCTGAGCGACGGCGACTCGGGGGCCGCAGCGGCGGGGGGGACCACCGGAGGCTTCACGGGGCTCGCGGGTGGCTACGGCCTGTCCGTGGGCCTGGACCCGGGACCCCGGGACGCCACCCTGACCGCAGCCGGCGCCCTGGCCGGGAGCTGGCTCGGCTACGAGCTGGGCAAGCTGGTGCTGTCGCCGGACGCCAAGGACCGCACCGAGCGGCTGATGGCCTGGACGTCGCTGGGGGACCTGGCGGGCGTCGGTGCGGCGGTCGGCCTCTATGGGCATGCCCCCGACGTACAGACCTCGGTGGGCTTCGTGCTCGCCGGCACCGCTGGCTGGCAGCTGGGGGCCGGCATCGGGGATCTGGCGGGCTGGACCGACGCCGACCAACCCCGCCAGCGGGCCGGCGTCGAGCTGGCTCTGGGCACCCTGTTCGGTGCCGGCCTGGGCGCCGCACACCACCTGGACCTGTGGGAGCCCCCACACCCGATCTGGGCCGCGGTCGGTGTGGCCGAGGGCGCGTGGTTCGGGGCCTGGCTGCCCTGGGCCCTGGCCAACTCCCCGACCGACCGGCAGCGCCTGGGTGCGGAGCGCATCTCCCTGGCCGCGGGGTACCTGGCGTCGGTGGGGGTCTCGCGCTTCCTGGATCCCGAGCCCCGGGTGCTGGGCATGCAGGCCCTGGGCTTCTCCGTCGGCACCCTGGTCGGTGCCGGCTTCCCGCTCATGAACCCCAACGAGGCCTACCCCCGCCAGGCCGTCATTCCCATGTTGCTGGGCGGCGCAGCGGGGCAGGTCGCGGGCACCCTGATCGAGCCCTACTACCGCCTCAACGACGACGACGCGGTGCTGGTCCCGATGCTCTGGGCGTGGACCGGGTACCAGATGCTCGGCTGGGGCCTGATGGCCGAGAGCCAGGGCCTGGGAGAGCGGCGCACCACCGGCGTGGTCCTGACCACCGCAGGCCTGGGCACGCTGGTCACGTGGGGAGTGCCGGCGCTGATCGACCCCTCCCCCCGTCAGTCCGTGCTCATCCTGAGCAGCGGCGCCTGGGGCACCTGGTACGGGGCCTGGGGCAGCTACCTGCTCCGGGCCCAGGGCGGTCGCGCCTGGGCTGGCACGCTCCTGACCGGCGACGCCGCCCTGCTGGGCATGGCCGGCGCGACGGCGCTGGGCTTCGACCCCTCTTGGCGACAGATCGGCCTGGTGAACGCCGCAGGGGCAGCCGGGGCCGGGTTCGGTGCGCTCATCGGCGTGCTGGCGTCGCCCGAGGCCCGCACCGTCAGCTTCTCGTCCCTGGTGGGCACCACCGTCGGCCTGGCCGGGGGCACCGTGCTGGCGCGGTTCCGGGAGCCGAACGCCGGGGGGCCCTCTGCGCTCGGTCCCTGGCGCCCTCACCGTCCGCGGCTGGCCAAGGTGCCCTTCCACGTGCTGCCGATGGCCGCCCCCTGGGTCAGCGACGACGGCGACGTGGGCGTGCTGGTCCAGCTGGCCGCCTTCGAGCGCGAGGTGGACCGGTGAGCCTGTGGACCTGGCTCTTGGCGGGTGCGCTGGCCCAACAGCCTCCGGACACGCCCGACGACGCCCCTGAGCCCCCGCCGCGGGGCGACTTCTTCGAGCGGCTGGGCCAGGACCCCAGTGACCAGCTCGACACCGGGGCGGGCCTGCTGGTCAGCTACGGCGCGGGGGCAGGCCACCTGCTCGGCGCGTCCTTCTACACCGTGGTCCAGGGCAGCTGGGAGCCCGAAGGCTCCTTTGGCGTGGGCATGCTCACGGCCGCAGGCGGCATGGCCAGCTCGTGGTTCTACGTTCGCAACCGCGGCTTCACCCGGGACCAGGCCGCGCTGGCGTGGTCGTCCGGGGCCTGGGGCACCTATGGCGGGCTCCAGCTGGCCCGCATCATCATCTCCCCCGACAGCCAGCTGGCGATCCAGCGCACCGCCGCGGCCACCGCGCTCTCCAACGTCGGGGCCACGGGCCTGGCCATGCTCTTCCGGGCCCGGGCGCCAGGCCTGGAGACCTCGGGGCTGTGGCTGGGCGCAGGCCTGGCCGGCCACACCTTCGGAGCCGGCCTGGGCCGCCTGGTGGCCCTCGACCCGGTCGACGACCGCCGGGCCATCGCCGGGCTCCAGCTGGGCGGCGCCGCACTCGCCGGGGTCGGGGCCTGGGCCGGCGCCAGGTTCACCGGGCTGACCCTGCCCAGTCCCGGCCTGGCCAGCTTCTACACCGCCCAGGGCGCGTGGCTGGGGCTCTGGGTGCCGTTTGTGGCCGACGTCGAGGGCACCGAGCGGCAGCTGGCGGGTGCGGTGCAGATCGGCGCCGCTCTCGGGGCCGCCGCCAGCATGGGCCTGGCCCCGCTGGCCTATGGCCACACCCGGCGGGTCGCCGGACAGGGCACGGGCTTCGTGCTGGGGAGCTGGGTCGGCTACGGGGTCTCGTCGGTCTTTGTGCGTGACCCCTCCTTGCGATCCCGGGGGGCCGGCCTGATCGTCGGCGCACTGGCCGGCGAGGCCGCGGGTGCCTGGCTCGGGCCTCGGTACCCGGCCGACACCACCGCAGCGCTCGCCAGCGGCGGCCTGAGCGCGTGGGGGCTCTACCAGGGCATCGGGTGGGCCCGGTGGGCTGCCCAGGACGCTCGCGACGACGCGGACTCGTCGGCCCGCGAGCAGGGCCTGTTCTCCCTGAACTGGGCGCTGGGGTCGTCCCTGGGCCTGGCCTTGCCCGCGCTGGACGACCTGGCCTCGGGCACCAGTGCCAGCGCCCTGAGCGCCGGCGCCTGGGGCAGCGCCTATGGCCACTGGGTCAGCACCCTGGCCCGGCAGACCGACAACGACCGCCTGCGCAACATGCTCCTGGCCGGGGACGCCGCCTTGATCACGAGCCTTGTGGCCACCCAATTCCGCCCGGTGTCGGTCACCGAGGCGCTGGTGGTCGACGGCTGCGGTCTGGCTGGCGCGACGGTGGGCGGCCTGATCGGCATCGCCGTGAACGGTGAGCCCCGCACGTCGACCCTGGGGGCGACCGTCGGCGCATCGATCGGGCTCGCCGGGGGCACCGCGCTGGCCCTGTGGCTCGAGGACGCCGGGCCCAGCCTGTCCCTGGACCCGCCCACACCTCGGCGGCCCCGCTGGCTGCCGGCCCACTCGCCGGTGGTCCCGTCGGTGATGGCCGCCCCTTGGTTCGACGACGACGGCGGGACCGGGGGGCTGGTGCAGCTGACGTGGATGGAGCGGGAGTGATCCCCTTTCGCCAAGAGGTCAAGGACCCCTATGGCTACCGGCTGCTGTTCGGGGGCGGGTGAGGTCCGCCTCCTACTCGTCGAACCGCGTCTCGGCCCAGTCCCAGTCGTCCACTGCGTAGTCGTCCGGCCACTCCTTGGGCGCCGGGTGGGCATAGAGCGGGTCCTCGTCGAACACCTGGGCCAGCAGCACGGCGTCGCCCCAGACCAGGGGATCCCGGTCCCGGTGCAGGAAGCCCTGGGGCCAGCGGACCCGGGGGGTGTCGATCGTGCAGTCCGACGACGACAGGGGAGACCGGGTCAGCTCACCTTGTGCGGACAGCGCGGCGAGCTCGGCGTCACCCCCCGGCCCGCGCACCAGGGCCAGGTCTGCGCCCTCCAGGGTGACGCGGCAGTCCCCCCAGGCCACCATCTCCTCGCGGTCCTGCCAGCCGGTGACCACCAGCTGCCCGTCGGACCCGAACAGTGCGGACTCGGCCTGCTCCAGCACGGTGCCGTGGGTCAGGGTGTCGCCGTCGACCAGGAACAAGACATTGGAGTCGACCCACACGACCCGATCGCCGTGGGCGCTCACCCCGGTGCTCTCTCCCCGCCAGAACGCGTCCCGGGGCACCACGTCGGTGAACGTCCAGTCCCCCCCGGCCTGGCGGTGGATGCGGATCCGCCAGTCGTTGTCCGAGGTCCGCCACTCGTGGACCGCGATCAGCTCCCCCGCGGTGTCCACCCCCATCCGCAGGCTCCGCATCACGTTGGTGCGGTCTCCCTCTGAAAGCGGGACCTCGGGCACCTGGTCGACCACCAGCCCGTCCAGGTCGAACAGCGTCAGCACCTGGGCGTCGGCGTCGTAGGCGCCGAGCAGCCCCTGCCCCTCCACGGTCACCTGGACACTCCAGTCGGGCACGATCCCGTCGGCTTCGGTCCGGGTGAGCACACCCCGGGTCGCGTCCACGACGGCGGGCAGACCCGTGGTGCCCAGGGCCCGGCGCTCGCCCTCACCGAACAGCGCCCACCCGCCCCACGGGCCCCGGTAGAGCTCGCAGGCAGGGAGGAGGAGGAGCAGGGAGGTCATGGCGGGCAGTCTACGCTGTCGGGGCATCGCGGATGAGGGCGGACGGGCGCACCCTTCAGCGATGTTGAGGCAGACCGCGGAGGAGGACCGGACGGCCTGGCTCATGAGCTCGCTCATGCCCCTGAGCCAAGAGGTCTTGCAGACCCAGCGAGCGGTCTCGAACGCCGGCCGGGGCCCGTCGAGCAGGACGTCTCCAGTGACACCGACACCGCCCTGTTCATCCGCTTCGGCGT
>CAZFLE010000201.1:0-11643 GCA_964519895.1 uncultured Enterobacterales bacterium
CTGTCGCTCGCCTTCGCGGTCACCCCTCTGGTCCGGCGGCCTCCGCCTCCGCCGTCCGAGGAAGTGTCTCGTGGGGAGTCTTCCCGGGACCTCGCTGCGCGGCTTCTCTGATGTTCAGGGGGTGAGGCCGCGGGCTCGCTGTCGCTCGCCTTCGCGGTCACCCCTCTGGTCCGGCGGCCTACGCCTCCGCCGTCCGAGGAAGTGTCTCGTGGGCAGTCTTCCCGGGACCTCGCAAGCTCGGCCTGCCCTCGCTGGCGCTCGGCCGGTCCAGACTCCCCACGAAACACTTCCGCTCCCGGCTGCGGCCGCCGGGCAGGGCCGGGGCGCTCCGCGCCAGACCCTGCACCCGCGGCGCGGGAGGGGGGGAGAAGCGGGGAGAGCAGAACAGGGGTCAGGAACCGAGAACAGGGGTCAGGAACCTTTTGTTAATACTTAGAGCTGACCATCCGGATTAGCTTATAGAACGAATCAAGCATCCGGGCATGATACTTGTTTAGGGTTCTTTCGAGCCACGAGCCACGAGCCCCCTCAGAGACACGCGTCGTTCGCGCTCCCCGGGGTCCCCAGATCTCCGGAGCCCATGGGGCTCGTGGCGCTGCACCAGGCCGTGCGGTCGTCGTTCGACGAGGCGTCCATCGACCCGGGCTCCAGGCTCATCGAGGCGCCCTCCACCTGGGGCCATAGCGGGGTCCAGGCCACGCCGTCGACGGTGAGGCCCCCGGCGCTCAGGGTGAGACCGTCTGGGCTGTCGAGGACCTGGGGTCCCCAGGTCCCGTCACAGCTCAGGCCCCCGTTGAGCACGGCATCGGCGTCGATACACAGCACCACGGCCGACCCGCTGGCGACCACCGCATCGGTGTCCAGAGCCAGGTCACCGGCGTCCGAGGACAAGGTCCAGCCGGTGAGCGCCACCTCCCGCGCCGAGACGTTGGTGAGCTCCACGAACTGACCGTAGTGGTCATAGGTCGCGGCCGGGTCGACCAGTAGCTCGCTCAGGACCAGATCCCCAGCGCCTAGAAAGTCCTCGTCGACCAGCCCGTCGCAGTCGTCGTCCTGGAGGTCATCGGCTTCTGGGGCGTCGGGCCACACGTCTGGGTCGCCGTCGTCACAGTCGGCGCCTCCCCAGCCCTCGGCGTCCTCGCCGTCCTGATCGGCGTCCAGATCAGAGGCCCCGTCGCAGTCCTGGTCCACGCCGTCGTACCAGATCTCCTCGGCCCCCGGCTGCACTAGGGCGTCGCTGTCGTCGCAGTCCTGTCCCGTGGGCGTGGCATCCTCGCCGTCTCGATCGGCGTCGTGGTCCGAGCCGCCGTCGCAGTCCTGGTCCACGTCGTCGTACCAGACCTCGGTGGCGTCGGGCCGGATGGCTGGGTCCGCGTCGTCGCAGTCCTGGCCGACAGGCTCCTGGTCCCAGCCGTCCAGGTCGGCGTCGTGGTCGGAGCCGCCGTCGCAGTCCTGGTCCACGCCGTCGTACCAGACCTCGGCCGCCGAGGGAGCGACGTCCGCCCGGGTGTCGTCACAGTCATCGCCGCCCAGAGCCGGGTGGTCGTGCCCGTCGCCGTCGCCGTCGGGCTGGGCGGTGCCGGTCAGGGTCACCCGGGACAAGGCACCGTCGTCTGGGTTGACCCGGAGCTCGCCGGCCTGGAGGGCTCGGTCCTGGAGCGGCTCGAACCAGATCCGGACGTCGACGCTGGCGCCGGCCGCCAAGCTCAAGGTGTCCTGGCTGACCGAGAAGGGGCCGTCCGGGTCGGCGAGCACCAAGGAGATGCTCAGGGAGACGTCGCCGGTGTTGCGCAGGCCGAGATCGGCCTCAGCACGGGTGGCGAGCGCCGCGGCTCCCAGGTCCAGCTCCAGGGTGTCCAGCGACAGCACCCCGTGGGGCGTGAGGGTCGCCACGTGCCCCTGGGCGCACCCGGGCAGGGCCACCAACAGCGCCAACGAGGTCAGGGGAGCGCCCACGGGCGGGAGTATAGCCGTGCCCTCTGACCCAGGTAGAATGTCTGAGAATAGTTATTATGTTAAATAAGAACGGGTGCTCGAAGTCGTGGCTCGAACTGCCGGCTCGAGCTGCCACCTCCAACCGCTGGCTCGTGGCTCGAGCCGCCCCAGGCACCGCCTACTGGAAGAAGGCGTCCGCTCCGTCGGGGTCCCACGGCGCAACCGGCGCCGGCACGACCAGCGACATCAGCCGGCCGGCGTTGGTGACCACGATGGCCTGGCGCTCGATCAGCAGCGGCGCCACGGTCACGCCGTCGAGCATCATGTCCGGGTCCCAGCGCCAGGTCTCCAGGCCACTGTCCGGGTCCACCAGGTACAGCGTGCCGTCGCTGCTCCCCACCAGGATGCCTGCTTCGGTCAGCTGGGGCTGGGTCAGCGCGCCGGTGGTCTGGCTGTCCCAGGTCCACAGGACTTCGCCGTCCAGCTGGGTGATCGACCGCAGCTTGCCGTCGGTGCCGCCGTGGTAGAGCAGGCCCTCGTGAGGGGTCGGGAGCGTGGCGCTGCCCACGGCTTCGAGCCGCCAGCGGACGTTGCGCGTCTCGAGATCGACGGCGACCAGGGGCTCGGAGAAGCCACCCACGTAGGCGGTTCCATCCAGCACCAGCGGGGTGCCGATGAGGTCTGGGTAGCGGCCCTCGCCCACCCGGCGCTCCCAGTTGACCTGGCCGTCGGACAGCCGCAGCGCCACGAGGTTGCCGTCGGCGAAGCCCACCAGGAGCTGGTCCCCATCGATCGTGGGCGATGGCGCCCCGAAGAGGGTCAGCTCGGAGCTCCGAGTCGGATCCGCTGGCCTGGCATAGCGCCAGATCAACTCACCGGAGCCCGCATCGAGGGCGTAGACCGTGTCGTCGACGTTGGACACGTAGAGGACGTCGCTGTGCAGGGTCGGCGTCGATGCGATGGGCGCACCGCCGAAGTGTTGCCAGCCCGGGCCCTGGCCGTCGGGTGACAGCCGGTGGGTGTAGCCGCCCAGATCGCAGAAGATCAGGTCACTGTCGATGAACAGGACCTGGGACTGGACCGGTCCCTTGGTGGGAATGGTCTGGTGCACCGCACCGGTGACCGGGTGCACCTGGTAGATGGCGTCGTTGCTGTCCTGGCCCAGGTAGACCCAGGTGCCATCGGTCGACGGCCGAGACCGCTCGGTGTGGGTGGCGGACATGCCGGGCATGCCGGGCAGGACCCGCAGCCAGTCCAGCACCGGGGGCGCGTCGAAGGCGCCGCTGGTCGCCACGGGGGGCTCGGGTTGCACACCCTGGTCGCCGATCCAGGCGCCGCTGGTCAGGGTGGACAGGATCACGCTCATGGACACGAGCTCGGGCAGCATGGTCGCTATCCGCCGTTGGCGGCGGTGGTCTCGCTGGCCACCGGCATCCGGGCGCGGCGGGCGCTGCCCGGGAAGCGCTCGTCGAACTCGGTGATGATCGCCCCCAGCTGTGCCGTGTCTCCTGTGGCGTCGTAGGCCGCGGCCAGATCCATCAGGGCTCGCTCGGCCAGGTAGTCCCGCTGGCTGTCGGCGATCTCGCGGTACAGGGCGATGGCCTGGTCCGTGCGCCCCTCGGCCATGTGGATGCTGGCCAGGCCATTCCGAGCGGCGTAGCCGATCACGCCTTCGTCCTTGGTGTCCAGGGCGGCCTGGTAGGCCGACTGGGCTGCGGCCAGGTCGCCCAGCCGCAGCTGGGTGGTGGCGGCCTTGATCCAGGCGTCGGCGCCGGCAGCGCCCTTGCCCTCTGCGCCGGCCTGGGCGTAGAACTCGGCCGCCTTGTTCAGGATGGCGGTCTGGGTGGGTGTGGTGGGGGCACTCAGATCGACGAAGCCCGGGTCGTCCTCGGCCAGCTTCTTGTCGATCATCGCGACCTGGTAGCTGGTCTCCTGGAGTCCCGACGTGATGACGTGGTCGATCACGCCGAAGATCAGAATGACGCCCAAGACGCTCAGGATCCCGGCAACACCGTGCTTCCAGTACCCGAGCAGCAGGTTGCGGGCCTGCATCTCCAGCTGGAAGAGGACGTCGTTGTCCTCTTGTTGGGTCGGATCGAGGATCGGGTCGTCGTTCCGGTCCTGGTTTTCGGCCACGGTGGTACTCAGTCAGAGGGGCTGCCCCCCTAACGACCGGCCCTTGACCGGGCCAACGGGGGGCCGGTACAACCAGCGGGAACGAACCGGCATTCCATGCAGCACATTCCCCGCTGGACGATCATGGTCGCGGTCGGCTGTACCGGCTGCCAGGACTGGCCTCGACACGCGAACCTGCCCCAGGACACCGCCACGCCGGTGCTCCCGGGATCGGTCCTGCCGACCCAGGTGGAGTGGGTCGATGGGGCTACCGTGATCGTGCCGACCCTGCAGCCTGTGGCCACAGCGGTGTTGCCCCTTGGGGTGGGGCTGACCTGGCAGGGCTCCTTGATCGGCGCGGGCAGCCTGGCCGGCACCACCGCCGGCGGCGACCCTGACACCGGCTGCGGCCTCACCTGGGACCACCCGCCGGTGGAGCGTGGCGCCTATGTGGGCCAGACCCACTGGCTGGGACTGGTGCCCGAGGCGGTCGGCACGATGTGCGCCACAGCGTCGTTCGAGGATCCCGAGGTGCACGCCGACTTGTTGCTCTACGACCTGTCCCAGTGCGGCGTGCCCCAGGGACCCTGGCTGGACCCGGACTCCGAGGCCGTGGTGGGACTCGGCACCGACGCCCGCACGGCCTGGCGGCTCCCGGTGGTGGCCGGCTCCCCCGTGGGGCTGGCCGTGACGGCCGCGGCGCCCGATGCGGCCGAGGACCCGTTCACCTATCGCTTGGCCGTGGCCCTGATCGCCCGAGGCACGGATGGGCTGGACGGCGAGTGCCCACTGCCGCCGGAGGGCCTGTGATCCTGTGGGTCCTGGGACTGATCCTGGGCGTCGCCAGCGGAGGCGAATTCCGCACGGTGGAGCTCGCGGACGGCCGGCTGGTCACCGCCGAGCTGCTGGGGCTCGAGCACGAGGTCATGGAGGCACAGCTGCCCCAGGGGCGGGTCAGCTGGCCGCTGTCCACCATCCGGAGCATGGAGCCGTCCACGGCAGAGGCCTACCGGACACAGCCAGCATGGACCGTGCTGGTGCTGCCGGTCGGCTACGCGAGCGACGATCTGATCGCGGAGGCGCGGGACGCCGCCGGCCGGTTGGTCGGACTCCTTCCGCGAGTCCCAGCCCTGGACGTCTGGGAGCGGGAGTCCCTGGATCAGCGCCTGGACCCCGCCGAGCGGGAGGCGCTGTTGGACTGCGGGCCGGAGCCGCTGTGTGCGCTCGCCTTGCTCGGACCGCGGGCCCCCCACCTGGTCATCGGGGCGGAGCTCGTGCCGGGGGACGGGGTGGAGACTCCGGTGCTGCGGATGACCAGCGGCTACGCCGGATCTCCCCTGGCCGCGCGGCAGGTCCGGGTCCCCTACCCCATCGCGGATCCGGGCCTGGACGCCCAGGTCATGGCCGGGCTCTATCCCTTGTTCCACCTGGAGCCCGACCGCTTCCTGCTGGCCGAGCTCGCGACCTACACGGTGCCTGGGGCGCCGACACCGGCGCCGCCTCCGGTGGCATCGGTGCCCTCTTGGCGGCTGGTCGACTCGGAGCTCATCGGCTGGGTGCCGCTGCCGGGGCTGCCGCACCTGGTCGCTGGTGACGCCCGAGGGGCTGCCGTCGCCTGGGCGGTGGTGGTGCCTGGCACCGCGGCCATGGTGTACGTGGCGGGCTGGTCCACGTGGAAGCGGCGCCAGCTGTGGGTCGCAGGCCTGGGGAGCTATGCGGTGCTCTCGGTGGCGGTGAACCAGCTCTTGCTGGCCCGAGACACCCCGCGGGCTGCCCGGTTGGGGGTCGTGCCGTTAGAGGGCGGTGCGGCCGTCACCGCGACGGTCGCGGTCCCCTGAGAGGCCTCCCCATGGGCGTCAACCCCTTCATCGAAGATCCGCCGCCGCCGCCGCCGACCCAGCGGTACCGCCTACGCGTTCGCGGCACCGACCAGGTCATCGCAGTGGATCCAGCTGCGCTGGCGGATCACCACGACGGTCACCCCGGGTCGATCCTGAGCCTGCTGCTCGAGGCCGGCATCGACGTGGACCACGCCTGTGGCGGGGTGGTGGCCTGTTCGACCTGTCACGTCTACGTGCACCAGGGCTTCGACACAGCACCCGAGCCCATCGAAGAAGAGGAGGACATGCTCGACATGGCCCCCATGGTCCGAGACAGCTCGAGGCTGGCCTGTCAGTGTGTGCCCGACGGCACCACCGACGTCGAAGTCGAGATCCCGTCTTGGAATCGCAACGAGGTCTCCGAGGACCACTGATCGTGGCTAGAGCGCCCGGTCGTTGATGCCGGTGTAGAGCACCTCGATCCGGTCCGGGATCACGCGCAGGACCGCCCAGCGGCGCAGCTTCTGCGCCAGGCGCACGGCCCTGGCTCGGGTCAGCCCAGGCAGCAACACCCCGGGGCTCGACCAGGCACCAGACGACAAGGTGATCCGGGTCCACGCCAGACCGGTCTGGCCCACACGGTCCTCGAGTTCGTCCTGGGAGCTCGGGCCGGACTTGGCCAACGGCGGCGCTCCCGGCGGCTCCACCGCAGCGATGGCCCACGACTCCCCCGCTCCTGGGACCGGTGCAAGGGTGGCGCGGCGGTACGCCAACAGCAGCGGCGTGGGCAGGGGCATCGCTACCAGGCGTTCCGCAGCTCGCGCAGGGCGACGAAGCGGTCTTCGTCGGTCTGCAGTGTGCGCTCCGGGAAGGCCCGAGCCAGGCCCTCCCGGACCTCTGGCGAGTCCAGGCGGAAGAACGTGTTGACGGCCCTTTCCTGGCCCAGGGTGAGCACCGGGGGCGGCCCGGCCGGGTCCAGCTGCGCCAACAGTCCGGCGGCCGCTGCATTGTTCGGCTCTCGGTCCAGTGTGAAGCGCAGGTTGTTGGCCAGATAGGCATGGCCGGGCAAGAGCTCCACCGCGTCCGGCAGGCCCCAGAGCTGGTCGCGGAAGGTCTGGAACAAGACCCGGGGATCACCGCCGTTGTGGCAGTTCCCGGCCCCCGCGTTGAAGAGCGTGTCGCCGGACAGCAGCGCCGGCCGATCGCCGTGGGCCTGAAGGCACACGTGGGTCGCGGTGTGGCCGGGTGTGTCGAGCACCGTCAGGGCCACGCTGCGCCCGACCTGGATCACTGTGCCCGCGGTGAGGCCTTCGTCGGCGTGGGGGATCTGTGTCACCGCGCCCGGGTGGCACAGGACCCGTGCGCCCGTGGCCTCCTTGAGGGCGTGGTTGCCCTGGACGTGATCCCAGTGTTCGTGGGTGTTCACGATCGTGCGGATGGTCCACCCGCGAGCCCGGGCCGCCGCGAGCAGGGGTTCGGCGTCCCAGGGGTCCACCGCCAGCGCGTCGCCGGTCTCTGGGCAAGCCACCAGGTAGTCCAGGTTGGCGAGGGGGTTGCCGGTGGCGTGGACCAGGACTTCCATGGTGCGCGCACCGTAACCAGCGGGCCCTGCCCGGCCATGATCGAGGGCGGGCTGCGGACCCCCCTGGACCGGCTTGTCTCCATTGGGGCGAGCCCCTATGATGCGGCCGATTGGGACGACGGAGCGCTGAATGCCGGACA
This sequence comes from uncultured Enterobacterales bacterium, assembly GCA_964519895.1. Lineage (GTDB taxonomy): Bacteria > Myxococcota_A > UBA796 > UBA796 > CAJQPC01 > CAYFPX01. The sequence continues at coordinate 7,593 of CAZFLE010000201.1, forward strand.
CGGACTCACTGACCACGCAGCAGCTCTTCAAGCGCTGGCGGTCCGGTGACGCCAACGCTGGGCACGCGATGGCCCAGCGGTTCTCGGACTGGTACTACGCGATCTCGGCTTCGCGGCTGGGTGATCGTGACGGGCGTGCCCCGCTGGAGCGCGCCTGCAAGCGCTTCGCCGAAGGCATCGTGACCGTCAGCGATGCCAATGCGCTGTCGGAGTGGGCCCACTCCGTGCTCGCCGAGGAGCTCGAGAGCGCCGGTCAGCGACTCAATGGCGGTGACCAGCCCAACGCCCTGACCAACCGCCGGAGCCCCTCCGAACTCCTGCAGAAGGCCCAAGAGGGCCTGCCTGGCAACCAGATCGACCTGCTCAGCAAGGCGTATGACCGGAACTTCCCGCTGGACGCGCTGCAGAAAGAAGCCGAGGCCCAGGGCGGCTACCCGCTGGCGGTGCTCCAGGCGCGGTATGCCCTGAAGCTCTGGCTCCGTGACCACGAGGGCGTCAAGTTCAGCGAGGTCCCGGACAGCCCCAACCTGGACCGCGCTCCCCTCCCCCTCTACGAGGCGGGTCGGATGCCCAACCAGGACCAAGAGCACGCCTTCGAGAAGTGGATGCTCACCGACCTGACCCTGTGCAAGGACGTCGCCGAGTTCGCCGCCTTCGCGCTGTCGATGCGGGGTGGGGTGCTCGCGAGCTCCGCCGCGGCATCGGCTGCCCCCGAAGCGCCGTCGTCGCCCCCTGCCAGCGCTGCGGGCGCCACCGCCGGGGCTGCCGCGTCTTCCGACGCCGACGGCGGCTCCAAGAACGGCATGATCATCGGGGTCGCGGTGGTCGTGGCCCTGGCGGTCGGCGCCGCAGTCTTCCTGATGTGATGGCACCCGGTGGCGGCTGGACCGTCGATCCCCGCGCCCTGGCGGCCTTGCGCCTGACCAAGGCCGCAGATGCCTATCAGAGCGGAGACATCGCCCAGGCCCTGGTCGAAGCCGAAGAGCTGCTCGACGACCACCCGGACCACCTCGACGCGCTCTACCTGGTCGGGGATGCGTCCCTCCGCCAGGGCGATGCGCCGGTCGCCGAGGCGGCCTTCTCTCGCTACCTGGCGCTCGAGCCGGCCAGTGCCGAAGCGCTCGCCGGACTCGCCGCCGCCCGCTTCGAGCTCGCGGATCTCGCAGGCACCATCGGGGCTGCTGCCCAGGCCACCGCGCTGGAGCCGGAGCTGGCCGAGGCCTGGTACTACACGGGTCTGGCGCTGGAGCGTCTGGGCAGGCCGGTCGAGTCCCGCGAGGCTCACGCCCGGGCCACCCAGCTGGCACCGACCGCGTACCCGCCCGTCGGCGTCTGCGACGACGCCACCTGGCAGGCTGCGCTGTCCGCGGCCCACGGGCTCCTGCCCGACGTGCTGAAGGCCTGGCTGGCCGACGTGCCGGTGATCACCGAGCGCTTCCCCGCCATCGGCTTGTTGGCCGGCGTGAACCCGCCCCTGTCGCCGATGGTGTGGTGCCTCTACGACGGCTCACCGCCTGAGCACGGCGAGGGAGAGGGCCGCAAGCCCGCGGCGATGCGGCTGTTCAAGGGCAACCTGGAGCGGGTCGCCGCGATCGAGGGGGACCTCCCGCGCCGCATCGCCGAGGCCTTGCGCCACGAGGTCTTGGACTGGTTGAATCTGGGCGCGGACGAGCTGCCCCTCGGGGCTGCACCCACAGGGTGATCTTTCACGTCCTGGGCTCGGGCACGACCCTGCCAGACGGCGAGCGAGGCCCCGCCGGATTTCTGGTGGCCCATGGGTCGACCCGGCTGTTGATCGACGGTGGCTCGGGCACCCTTCAGAGGCTCGCGCGGTCGGGTCAGCCCCTGCTGGAGCTGGACGGTGGCATCTACTCCCATCGGCACCTGGACCACTGCGCCGATCTGGGGCCGCTGCTGTTCACCTTCAAGGTGCTGCCGCGGGACCGGGACTACCCGCTGTTCGGGGGCACGGGACTCCAGGACCACCTGGACGGGCTGCGAGCGCTGCACGGACGGAACCTGATCTCCAAGCGCTGGCAGGTGCCGGTCACCGAGCTCCCGCTGGATGGTCCCGGCCGGTGTGCGCTGCCAGGCGGACTGGCGCTGGACACCCGGCCGGCGAACCACTCGGCCGGGGCCTTGCACCTGCGCATCACGGCCCCGGGCGGTGCGAGCGTGGTGTTCTCCGGGGACACCGGGCCCAGCCCCGCCCTGGCGGAGCTCGGCGAGGGCGCGGACCTGTTCGTCTGTGAGTGTGCCCTGGCCGCCGAGGATCCAGACATCCGACACCTGTGGCCCCAGGCGGTCGCCGATGCCGTCGCGGTGGCACGCCCTACGCGGGTGCTCTTGACCCACTTCTACCCCGACGTGGACGAGGCCGAGGCTCTCGCGGTCGTTACGGCGACGGGCGTTCCCGTCGAGCGGGCCCACGACGGCATGGCGGTGAGGCTGTGAGCTACTCCCACTCGATGGTCGCAGGGGGCTTGGACGAGATGTCGTAGCAGACCCGGTTGATCCCTCGGACCTCGTTGATGATGCGCCGCGAGATGCGGCCCAGGAGCGCATGAGGCAGTCGGGCCCAGTCGGCGGTCATGCCGTCGGTGCTGGTCACGGCCCGGACCACTGCGGTGTACTCGTAGGTGCGCTCGTCGCCCATCACACCGACCGACTGCACCGGCAGCAGCACCGCGAAGAACTGCCACACCGCTCTCCCCAGACCCGCGTCCTCGATCTCCTGGGTCACGATGGCGTCGGCCTCTCGCAGCAAGGCGAGCTTGGCGGGCGTGATCGGTCCCAGGTTGCGTACCGCCAGTCCCGGCCCGGGAAACGGCTGGCGGTGGATGCGGCGTTCGCTGAGGCCGAGCTCGGCACCCAAGCGCCGGACCTCGTCCTTGAACAGCTCCCGCAGGGGCTCGATCAGCGCCAGATCCATGTGCTCCGGCAGGCCCCCCACGTTGTGGTGGGACTTGATGGTCGCCGAAGGCCCGCGAAAGGAGACCGACTCGATCACGTCCGGGTACAGCGTGCCCTGGGCCAGGTACTTCACGTCGCCGATCCGCCGGGCCTCCTCCTCGAAGACCCGGACGAAGACCTCGCCGATGATCTTGCGCTTGCGCTCGGGGTCGCCAACCCCGGCCAGGCGCTCCAGGAAGCGGCTGCTGGCGTCGACCACGTGGAGGTTGAGCTCGCTGAATTCCGCGGCGACGCTGTCCCGCTCCCCCTTGCGCAGCAGACCGTTGTCCACGAACACGCAGTGGAGCTGGTCGGGAATGGCCCGATGAAGCAAGGCGGCGACCACCGAGCTGTCGACCCCGCCGGACAACCCGCAGACCACGCGATCGTGCGGGCCTACCTGGGCGCGAATGGCCGCGATCTGGGCCGCCAGGAACCCCCCGATGGTCCAGTCGCCGCGACAGCCGCACACGCCGTACAGGAAGTTCCGCAAGAGCGGGGTGCCGTGCACGCTGTGGTGCACCTCGGGGTGGAACTGGATGCCGAACCAGGCCCGCTCCGGATGGGCCATCGCCGCGATGGCGCACTGTCCGCTGGACGCGGTCGCCACCCAGCCCGTGGGTAGCTCGTCCACGTGGTCTCCGTGGCTCATCCACACGTCGGTGCGCTCGGGCAGGCCCTTGAAGAGCGGACTGTCCTGGGCGGACACGCTCAGGGCAGCGAGGCCATACTGGCGGGCCTCGCCGCGGCCGACCGAGCCGCCCCCCAGGTCCGCCAGCAGCTGCATCCCGTAGCAGACCCCCAGGATCGATACCCCGGCCTGGAGCCACTGAGCGTCGAAGTCCGGTCGGGTCTCGGAGTGGACAGAGTCGGGCCCGCCACTCAGGATCAGGCCGGCCAGACCGGGCACTGGCACCGCCCTGTCGGTGCAGGGGCGGATCTCGCAGTAGACCCCCTGCTCACGGACCCTACGGGCGATCAGCTGGGTGTATTGGGACCCGAAGTCCAGGATCAAGATGCGCTGGTGATCGCTCATGACCACCCCTAGCGCGGACGGGCGAGAGCGCCCGTAGCAAGCCCGTGACTACTGCCCGTCGCT
>CAZFLE010000202.1:0-4960 GCA_964519895.1 uncultured Enterobacterales bacterium
CCTAGGGCAGCCAGATCTCGCCGTCCCCCGACGCCAGGGTCACCGGGCCTGATCCCGGCCGATCCGCCAGCTGGGCGGTGCCGGTGGGCCTGTCCACGTCGATCGGGTCCAGACCCAGGTTCAAGGTCACGACCGTGCCGTCGCCCAGGGTGTGCACCGGCGCTGCGTCGTCGTCGGGGAACGCGAGCTCGAGCAAGGGCCCCGCGTCGAGTCCGGAGACGCTCCCCAGAGGACGCGACACGCGACTCGTCTGGCCGCGGGTCGCGGTCAGCACCGGGTCGAGCGCCAGCGCCAGACGCTCGGCTGGCAGGTCGATCAGCGAGTCGCCCAGGAACCAGCTGCCGCCGCTGGCGGCCTGGGCGGCCAGGGCTCCGCGGACCTGGACGTCGCTGAACGGGTCCCGGATCAGCACCGGATCCGGGTCGCTCCACCACCAGCGGCCGTTGGTCCAAGACCGCCCAGCCGTGGCCCGGCCCGCCCAGCGCAGGAAGGCCTGGTCCGGATCCCCGGCCGCGTCGAACGCGATGTCGCTGCCGGTCCGGAAGGCCTGGAAGTGGCCCAGGCTGGGCAGCATCGGCGCGCCAGACGCCAGGAGCCAGGTGTCGGGGCCCACCGCGTCCCGGATCACGGCCATGGCCGTGGCATAGGCCTGGGCGCCGTTGGTGCCGTCGTGGCGCAGGCCCTCTTGGGCGCCGGCGTAGAGGAAGTCGAGCTTCAGGTAGGTCCAGCCGTCGCCGACCAGTCGCGCGAGCTCGGCCTGGAGCCAGGCCGCGGCGTCGGGCTGGGTCACGTCGAGCACCGCGTAGTCGCCGGTGCCCAGGTTGGAGAAGCTCAGCTCGCCGCCGTCGAAGTCCTGGACCCACCAGTTCGCGTGCTCTTGGTAGGTGTCCGTGTCCCGGTGCACGTACAGCGGCGCCAGCCACAGGCCGGGGACCAGCCCGGCCGACGAGATGTCCGCCGCCAGCAGGGGCATGCCCCCGGGGAAGTCGTCGCCGGCTGTCCAGTCGCCCCAGAGCCGCTGCCAGCCGTCGTCGATCTGGAAGACCTCGAGCGGCGCCAACGCCGGGTCCAGGGCCAGGGCTGCGGCGGCGGCCAGCTCGGCGCGCACGATGTCCTCGTCGATGTCCGCGTAGTACTGGTACCAGGTCAGCCAGCCCACCGGTGGGGGCTGGTCCAGGCCCACGGCCGGTGTCTCGGCCGCCGCCCGGGCGGCGTAGTCCTCGAGCAGGGCCACCGGGTCCAGACCGGTGTCGATCCACAGCGGGCCAAGGGTCAGGGTCTCCCCGGGTTCCAGCACGATGCTGCCGCCGCGCAGGCCATAGGTGAGCACGAGCTCGTCGTCGGTCACCGCCACGTGGAACTTGCTCGTGCTTGCGTCGAGCACGCCGATGCCCAGGCTGGCTCCGTCGGCCCGGCCCAGCAGGGCGCTCCACCAGCTCGTGCCGGGCGCCTCGTTGAAGACGTCGGTGGCGTCTCCGTCACCCCCCACGACCGGCTGCCCGGTGGTGTCCAGCGCCGCGGGCTCCAGGGCCGTCACGCCAGACCAGGACCAGGACTGGTAGCCCTGGCGCCACCAGGCGTGCTCGCCGGGCCCTTCGACGGTCCAGGGCCCACGCAGGGTCAGGCCTTCGAAGGTGCCCCCGGCTTCTCCCGCGGTCACGGTGAGCTCGAACACCGGCGCGTTCACGGCCAGGCCCCGAAAGTCCAGCTCGCCTTCGCCGTGGACCTGGACGTCCAGGCGCAGGTCGGCGCACTGGCCCTGGAGCACCCCGAGCTCGTCAGCGTCGACCCAGTGCTGGGGTTCGCTCTGGCACAGGGCCTCCGACTCGGGCTCGGAGCCAGGGCAGGCGAGCAGCAGCCACAGGATCACGACCTCACCCCCAGGCATCCCAACAGGAAGGCCCACGTGAAGGCCCGGTCCTCCAGGTAGCCATAGAGACCCGACGCCCCGCTGTGGCCTGCGCCCATGTGGGTCTTGAGCAGCAGGAGGCTGTCCCCCGTGCCCGTCGCTCGGAGCCGAGCGGTCCACTTGGTGGGTTCCCAGTACTGGACCCTGGGATCGTTCAAGCCGCTGGTGATCAGCATCGGGGGGTAGTCCTGGGCGGTCACGTTGTCGTAGGGCGAGTAGGCCAGCATGGCGTCGAAGTAGGTCCGGTCGTGGGGGTCGCCCCACTCCTCCCACTCGATGACGGTCAGGGGAATGGTCTCGTCCATCATGGTCGTGACCACGTCGACAAAGGGGACCTGGGCCACGATGCCGGCGTAGAGCTCAGGTCGCTGGTTGGCCAGAGCGCCCATCAACATGCCGCCTGCGCTGCCGCCGTAGATCGCCACTCGGTCGGGCGCGGCGTAGCCCTGGGCGACCAGGTGCTCGGTGACGGCGATGAAGTCGGTGAAGGTGTTCTGTTTGTTCAGGTACTTGCCGTCTTCGTACCAACCGCGGCCCAGATCGCCCCCGCCGCGCACGTGGGCGATGGCGAACACCACCCCCCGGTCCAGCAGTGGCAGGCGGGTCACGGTGAAGTAGGGGTCGTAGGGAACCCCGTAGGCGCCGTAGCCGGTCATGATCATCGGGGCGGTGCCGTCCAGGGGCACATCGGTGCGGTGCACCACCGTGACCGGGACCTGGACCCCGTCGGGCGCTGCTGCCCACAGCCGAGAGGTGGTGTACGCGGCGCGATCGTAGTCGCCCAGGACCGGCTGCTCCTTCAACAGGGCCCGGGTGCGGGTCTCCACGTTCCAGTCGAAGACCGACTCTGGCGTGACCATCGACGAATAGCCAAAGCGGAACTGCGAGGTGTCATAGACCGCGTTGGCCTCGGACCAGATCTCATAGGCCGCCTCGGGCAGGGCGACGGTGTGTTCGTCGCCGGTGGCGAAGTCGTGGATGCGTAGGCTCAGCAAGCCGTTGGTGCGCTCGGTGATGACCAGGTGATCCGCAAAGGCGTCCAGCTGCTCCAGCATCACCGACGGCCGGTGGGCCATCCACTCGGTCGGGTCGGCCTCGCCGGTGATCGGCTGGGACTCCACCTTGAAGTTCAGGGCGCAGTCTCCCTGGATCCCGGCGTCGTCGACACAGGCATTGGTGCGCAACAGGAAGGCATCGCCGTGGTGGGAGACCTCGTACTCGACGCCCTGGCGGCGGGGTCGAATCGGCGTCCACATGGCCTGGGGCTCGTCGGCGTCCAACACGAGCACCTCGCTGGTGATGCTGCTGCCCAGCACCGCCAGCAGGAACTCGTCGCTCCGGGTGCGCTCCAGGTGCAGCCAGAAGCGCTCGTCGGGCTCTGAGAACAGCGAAGCGTCGTCGGCCTGGGCCTGGCCCAGCTCGTGGCGCCAGAGCTGGTAGGGCCTGAGCGCGTCGTCCATCGACGTGTAGAACAGGGTCTGGCTGTCGTTGGCCCACACCAGGCTCGGCGAGGCGTCGGCCAGGGTGTCCGGCCGCCAGGTGCCGGTCTCCAGGTCCAGGATCCGCACGGTGTAGATCTCCCGGCCCGTCGTGTCCTCGGCCACCGCCAGCAGGGTCTGGTCCGGACTCACCGCCCAGGTGCCCAGGTCGTAGTAGTCCAGGCCCTCGGCCCGGGCGTTCTCGTCCAGCAGCACCACGTCCGGCGCGTCGGGCTGGTCGGCCGGTCGGCGGCACAGCAGGGGATAGCTCTGGCCCTCTGCCGTGCGCCAGAAGTACAGGTAGTCCCCGTCCTGCCAGGGCACGCCGGCGTCGTCTTCTTGGATGCGGCCCAGCATCTCGTCGTACAGCGCCTGGCGCAGAGGCTGACTGTCCGCGGTCATCTGATCCGTGTAGGCGTTCTCGGCCTCCAGATAGGCGATCACCTGGGGATCGTTCCGGTCCTTCATCCAGTACCAGGGGTCCGATCGCTCCACGCCGTGCTCCGTGTGGAGCCACGCGCGCTGCGGCGCCACGGGTGGCGCAGCCGGTGTCGGCACAGCAGCTGTCTGGGGCGGGCTCTGCGGACCGCAGGAGAGGGTCAGGCTGATCAGCAGCAGAGTCATGGCTACGCCCCAGTGGTCCGCTCGGTCCTAACCGCGGTCGGGCAGGGTGGAGAGCCCCTCTCAAGGCGGGGTCCCGTCGGGCCGATGCGAGGGGGGAGGAGGTGGCTGGTGGCCCGGGACTTCGCGCCAAGGGTGCTTGGACTGTGGATGGGGCTGGCTTGGTCCGGGAGTGCCTGGGCCACGCCGGTGCTGTACACCGGCGGAACCCAGGACGACGCGGTCGACAGGGTCGCGTGGAATGCCCAGGTCCCAGCCGACGAGCTCGAGCCAGTGGATCTGTCGACGCTGGTCGAGCGGGGCCCTGCCAAGCTCCTCGGCACCGGCATCTGGAAGCCCTGCATCGAGCCTTCCACCGCGGACCTGGAGACGCTCCTGGCTCAGGCGCGCAAGGCCTGGATGTATGCCCGCATCGAACAAGGAGAGCTATCGCTCCACAAGCTGAGTCACGTGGTGGCCTGCGGTCCCGAGGCCCTGCCCAACGGGCTGGTGTACGAGGCGTTCTTCCTGCAGGGCGTGTTGCGCGCGGTGGCCGGGGACGCCGAGGCTGCCCACGACAGCTTCTACCGGGCAGCGATGCTGGACCCGAACCGGGGCTGGGACGACAACTTTGCCCCCGCCCATGGCCAGGCCATCTTCGACGCTGCCCGGGCCCAGGTGGGCCAAGGCGCTCGCGCGACCCTGCACCTGCTCCCGTCGGGCGATCAGAACCTGGTCGACGGCACGCCTGCACTCCCGACCGTGGTCTTGGCGCCTGGACCCCACCTGCTGCGTACGCCCACCAGCCAAGGCTGGATCGTGCTCGACGCCGGCGCCAGCGCCACCTGGTACGAGCCGGACAGCATCCCGGAAGACGCGGCTGCCTGGGCCGAGGACCGTCCCCAGGACCTGGCCTGGCTGCTCGCCGTCACCCGAGGAGCCCAGGAGCCGGTCTACGTGACCACCCCGCGAG
>CAZFLE010000202.1:5060-11508 GCA_964519895.1 uncultured Enterobacterales bacterium
TGGAGCTCCAGGCCGGTCGCCGGGCCCGGGTCCTGCTGACCACGAACGGCGTGGGGCTACAGGCGACGGTGAGCTCGGCGGACCCCGAGTGATGACCAGCCTGTTGTGGGTGGGGCTCGGCGGCTGCATCGACCCCTTCCCGGATGGCTGGGGCGAAGGAGACAGCGGCACCTGGTCCACGACCGAGACGCCGGCGGACAGCGGTGACTCCGGGATCGCCGAGGAGATAGAGGCTAGCCCCGGGCACCGCTTGGCGGTCGGCCAGTTCAACGCCTGCTGGATCGACGACAGCGGGACCTTGGACTGTTGGGGCTACAACTCCGAGGTGACCCGCGACGTGCCGACCGGCACCTATGTCGACGTGGCCGTGGGCTACTACTACGCCTGTTCTGTGCGCGAGGACGGGGTCCCCTTCTGCTGGGGTACCGAAGGTGCCTATGCCACGCCGCCGGTGCCCATGGGTGTGCTCACCCGGATCGAGACCGGCACGAACCACTCCTGTGCCCTGGACGAACTGGGTCAGCTGTCCTGCTGGGGCCAGACCGAAGACGACCACATCGAGAACCCAGACGGACGGCAGTACGAGATCGGCCTCGACGGCACGTCGACTTGTGCGGTGCTGGCCAAGGACAAGCCGGAGTGCTGGGGCTACGGAGCCAGTGCCCGCGCGAACCTGAACTCCTACTCCGGCGAATTCGCCGTGGTCCAGCTGGACGGCGGCGTGTCCCACCAGTGCGCGGTCTTGAGCAACGGCAGCATGGCCTGTTGGGGGGACGACACCTACGGCAAGACCGACCCGACCCCGGGCCAGGACTGGATCCAGGTCTCCAGCGGCCCCGAGAACTCCTGCGGACTGAGCAAGACCGGTGGGCTCAGCTGCTGGGGCAACGACGCGACCGGCATCAACGACGCCCCGGGTGATGGGGCGTTTGCCGAAGTCGCCGTGGGCTACCACGCCGCGTGTGCCATCACGACCCAGGGCAGCGTGAGCTGCTGGGGCGTCGGCAATGGCTATGACATCCCGGAGGGTCCGTAGACCTAGACCTAGACCCTTTAGTTCTCTGCGGCGCCTTCGCTGATCCAGGTCTCGATCATTGCCAGGTCGGCCTTGTCCAGACCGGTGGTCGTGCCCTTGGGCATCCAGCCGCCGCCGCCGCCGACGGTGCTCTGGGTGTCGTTGAGCTTGTGCCACAGGTAGCTGTTGGTGGCGTCGCTGGGCTCGATCAGGTCCATGGACGGCACGTCGTCGGACGGGAAGTCCACCACGGTGCTGTAGCTGTCGAAGTTGGCGTTGCCGCTGGACGCGCCACCCACGTGACAGCCGGTGCACTCGACCTGGAGCAACGGCGAGATGTCGGCGTCCCAGGTGTAGGTCGGGGTGGTCGAAGGCTGTGACTCCGGAGCCCCCTCGCTGATCCAGGTCTCGATCATGGCCAGGTCGGCCTTGTCCAGGCCGGTGGTCGTGCCCTTGGGCATCCAGCCGCCGCCGCCGCCGACGGTGCTCTGGGTGTCGTTGAGCTTGTGCCACAGGTAGCTATTGGTGGCGTCGCTGGGCTCGATCAGGTCCATCGACGGCACGTCGTCGGACGGGAAGTCGACCACGGTGCTGTAGCTGTCGAAGTTGGCGTTGCCACTGGAGGCGCCGCCCACGTGGCAGCCGGTGCACTCCGCCTGGAGCAGGGGCGAGATGTCGTCGTCCCAGGTGTAGGTGTAGGTGGTGGACCCGCCGCCACAGCTGTCGTTGGCGCTGCCGGGGGTGCCGTAGTCGCCATCACCGAAGGTGCTGGTGGCCTCGCACCAGTTGGACCCGGTGTCGTTGTCGGTGGCGCTGAGGACACCGCTGTCCAGGGACATGCTGGCGCCGGTCGGGTCTGGGAAGGCGGTGCCGCCGTCGTACTCGACCCGGTCGAACTCGACGGTGTCATAGGACAGCACGACCTCGTCGGCGCCGTTGCCCAGGGTGAAGCCGCTGTATTCGTAGTCACAGGTCACGCCGCCGTTGGTGGCGCTGTCCTCGTTGCGGCACAGGACCCCGTAGGTGCCGGCCGCCACCAGGACGTTCCCGCTGACCGTGTGGGAGTCCGATCCGGTGCCGTCCTCGATCACCAGCCCGTCCAGGTTCACCTCGTCGGCGCTGGCGTTGTAGAGCTCGAACCACTCGCCGTTGGCGTCGGACACCGCGTCGGGGTTCTGGATGATCTCGGTCAGGATCAGGTCGCCGGCGCCCAGGTCGGACAGAGGTGTGCCGGGGGCCAGGTCGCTGCCGTCGCAGTCCTGGTCGATGCCGTCGCCGGCGGTCTCGGTGGCACCCGGGAAGCTGGAGGCGTCGGTGTCGTCGCAGTCGGTGTTGTCGGTGACCGTGTTCGAGGGCTGCTCGCAGACCTGGACGCCAGCGTCGCTGTCGTCGCCGAAGCCGTCGCCGTCGCTGTCGGCGTAGTAGGTCGGCTCGCCGCTGTAGTCGGTGCCACTGTCGTCGTCGTCGACGTCGCCGTTGCAGTCGTTGTCAGCGCCGTCGCAGACCTCGGTCGCGGCCGGGTGAATGGCGCTGTCCGTGTCGTCGCAGTCTTCGCCGGTGTAGTCGCTGGCCGCCGCGTGGCTGGCGCTGGGGGCGTCGCAGGTGTTCTGCTCGGTCGCCGGGCCGTAGTAGCTGTCGGCGTCGTTGTCCAGGTACCAGGCGGTGGTGGTGCTGGCGTCCAGGCCGCTGTCGCTGTCGTCGGTGTCGCCATTGCAGTCGTTGTCGACGCCGTCGCAGACCTCGCTGGCGCTGGTGTTGACCGCGCTGTCCGAGTCGTCGCAGTCGCTGCTGTCGGCCACGGTGTTTGCGGGGGCGTCGCAGGCCCGGGTCCCGGATCCGCTGGCGTCGCCCTCGCCGTCGGCGTCGCTGTCGGCGTACCAGGTGGTCCCGGTGCTCAGGTCCACGCCGCTGTCGTCGTCGTCCACGTCGCCGTTGCAGTTGTTGTCGACGCCGTCGCAGACCTCGGTGGCATCGGTGTTGATGGCGGCGTCGCTGTCGTCGCAGTCCGTGTCCGTGCCGTGACCGTCGCCGTCTTCGTCCAGGATCTCGGTGCTGTCGCTGCCGTCGCAGTCCTGGTCGATGCCGTCGTCCGGGGTGTCCGTGGCCGACGGGTTGATGCTGGCGTCGGTGTCGTCGCAGTCGTCGCCGATGGCGATCTCGGCCTCGGAGAGGTGGGTGTCGCCGTCGGCGTCGTAGTCGCTGGCCGAGTCGCAGTCCTGGTCCACGCCGTCGTACCAGACCTCGGTGGCGCTGGTGTTGATGGTGGCGTCGGTGTCGTCGCAGTCGTCGCCGGCGCCCTCGGCCAGGGAGTCCTCGCCGTCGACGTCGGCGTCGTAGTCCGAGTCCCCGGCGCAGTCGCTGTCGATGCCGTCGTACCAGGTGTCCGCGGCGCTGGTGTTGATCGAGGCGTCGGTGTCGTCGCAGTCGTCGCCGGCGCCTTCGGCCAGGGAGTCCTCGCCGTCCGCGTCGGCGTCGTGGTCGGAGTCACCGGCACAGTCGCTGTCGATGCCGTCGTACCAGGTCTCGGCGGCGCTGGTGTTGATCGAGGCGTCGGTGTCGTCGCAGTCTGCGCCGGCGCCTTCGGCCAGGGAGTCTTCGCCGTCGGCGTCGGCGTCGTAGTCGGAGTCCCCGGCGCAGTCGCTGTCGATGCCGTCGTACCAGGTGTCGGCGGCGCCGTCGAAGACCGTCGCGTCGTCGTCGTCGCAGTCGTCGCCTTCGTGGTCGGCGCTGTCCTGGCCGTCCAGGTCGGCGTCGTAGTCGCTGCCGCCGCTGCAGTCCTGGTCGACGCCGTCGTACCAGACCTCGGTCGCGTCGGGGTTCACTGTGGCGTCGCTGTCGTCGCAGTCCTCGGAGCCGGGGAAGGTGTCGCCGTCGAGGTCGTCGAGCAGCTCGCAGCCGTCGTTCTCGCTGCCCGGCGTGCCCAGGTCGCCGTCGCCGTAGCTGCTGGTCGCGTCGCACCAGTTGGTGCCGCTGTCGTTGTCGGTGGCGGTGGTCGCGTCGCCCCACAGGCTCAGGCTGGCGCCGGGGGTGGACGGCCACGTGCCGTCGCTGCTCCAGCTGGTGCTGTCCAGCTCGTTGCCGTCGGCGCTCAGGCTCAGGGTGCCTTCGGCGTCGCCCAGCACCAGGTCGCTGTAGACCAGGTCTGGGGTGTACCCGCCGTTGTCGGCGGTCTCGCTGCTGGCACCGAACACCACCCGCTCGCCGTCGGGCAGTCCGGAGGTCTCGGCCACGGTCCAGCTGTTGCCGTCGGCATCGCTCAGGGTCAGCCCGTCCAGGTCCACCAACAGGCCGCTGGCGTTGACCACCTCGAACCACTCGCCGTCCGCCGGATCGCCGGCCAGGGGCTGGGCCATGATCTCGGTGATCACCAGGTCGCCGGCCACCAGATCCAGCACCGACGCGTCGTCGATCAGCTCGTCGCAGTCCTGGTCCACGCCGTCGCTCAGGTCCTCGGGCGCACCCGGGTAGACGTTCTCGTCTTCGTCGTCGCAGTCGCCGTCGTCGATCGTGTAGCCGTCGCCGTCGAAGTCGTCGGTGGTGGTGCCGGAGTCGGTGGTGCCACTGTCGGTGCCGGTGGTGCCGCTGTCGGTGCCGGTGGTGCCCGAGTCCGCCGTGTTCGTGGTCGCGGTGTCGCTCCCGGTGGTGGTCGTGGCCGAGTCGGTCGTGCCCGCCGAGTCGGTGGTGGTGTCGTCGCCGGAACAGGCGACCACCAGGGCCGGGATGACGAGCGCGAGGGGAAGGCTTCGGGACATGGGCGGCTCCGCTTGGACCCACTTGGGTAGCCAAGCGCGTCGGAGGGATCAAGTGCCGGCGGACGGTCGAGGTAGGCTGCCCCTCGACACCCCACCGGAGCGCTGCGCCTGCCTGTTCCCCTTTTGGCCATCGCCGTGCTGTCCGGGTGTCAGGCGCCACCGCTGGTGGCCGGGCTGCACGCGGGCTCGGTGCGCCTGGCTCAGCAGGTGCGGCACGCCGTGGCGGTGCCACCGGGGAGCTCTGCCCGGGGGTTGGTGCCAGTCGCCATGGCCGCCGCCTGTCCCGGCACCGTGGGGGGAGAGCCGGTGGGGCCAGCGTGGCGCCGGATCGCGCGACTCAGCGACGCCAAGGCCCGCACGGACTGCGGCGAGCCGGTCTGGGTCGAAGTCGCTGACCCGCTAGCCGCTGGAGCCCCGGACGGGTTGTTGATCATCGTCGACACCCTGCGCGCGGACCACGTGACCCAGGACCTCACGCCGACCCTGTGGGCCCACGCCCAGGCCGGCTGGTGGCCCGAGCAGACCTGGGCGCCGTCCCCCTGGACCCAGCCGTCGGTCGCCGCCTTGTTCACCGGGCGGCCCCCGTGGGCCATCGCCCCCGAGAGCACCCAGCACCTCCCGGCCGAGCAGATCACCCTGGCCGAGCTCCTGCCGGGCCACCAGCGTTGGTATGTGTCCACGAACCCCTACACCTATGCCAGTCGGGGCTTCGGCCAGGGCTTCTCGCGCAGCGCCGAGCTGGCCGAGGACCCCCAGGCGATCGCCTTGCTCCTCCAGTGGCTGTCCGAGCCGCGCCAGGGTCCGCGCTACGTGGTGGCCCACCTGATCGGGCCCCACCTGCCCTATGAGCCGGACCCGGCGCCCGCCGGGGCGACCGAGAGGGTGGGGGACCAGTTCTGGGACCTGGACAACGCGGGGACCTACACCGATCCCTTGGACCAGGCCCGCATCCGCCAGCTCTACGCCGCCGAGGTGTCCCAGGTCGATGCCCGGGTGGCCCAGCTCATGGCAGCGATGCCCGACGCGGTCGTCGCCATCGTCAGCGACCACGGCGAGGAGCTCTTCGAGCACGGGGGCTTCGAGCACGGCCACGCCCTGTGGCCCGAGGTGAGCCGGGTGCATGCGGCCATGAGTGGCACCCCCGAGCGTCCAGGGGGCCTGACCCGCCTCCAGGACGTGGGCCCGCGCCTGGCCCTCGCTCTGGGCGCCCAGGATCCCGGTACTTGGGCCGAGCCCTCGGACGCGGTCTTGATGGCCCGCATGCTGCCCACCCGGGGAGAGCACGTGCACGAGCGAGGGGTGGTGGCGCCGGAGGGCACGCTCCTGTTGGGCAAGGCCCGCTACGCAGACGGCGACGTGGACGCGCTACGGGCCAGACTGCGGGACTTCGAGCAGATGCGGTGGACCCAGGAGCGCGTCGATCGGCGGGTCTGTCGGCTGAGGGTCCAGGAGGGCCAGGCCCTTCGGGTGCCAGCGAGCGCCTCCTGGGAAGTGCCGCCGGGGGCGTGGGGGCCAGCGCGACGAGAGGCCGGCGACGTGGTCATCGCGCCGGTTCGCAGTGGGACCTGGGCGGTCGAGGGGGTCGATGGCGCGGACTGCGACCTGGAGAGCACCCTGGACCCAATCCCGTTCTCGGAGCTGGAGACCGAGCGGCTGCGGGCGTTGGGGTATGTGGAGTAGG
>CAZFLE010000203.1:0-11434 GCA_964519895.1 uncultured Enterobacterales bacterium
ATCCTGGACGAGGCCCAGAACACCACGCCGGAGCAGATGAAGATGTTCCTGACCCGGCTGGGCAACGGCTCCAAGGCCGTCATCACGGGAGACCCCAGCCAGGTGGACCTGCCCCGGGGCAAGCGCTCGGGTCTGGCCCACGCAGTCGACGTGCTGGGCCGGGTGCGTGGCATCGCCGTCACCCGCTTCGGACCGAGCGACGTGGTGCGACATGGGCTGGTCAGCGCCATCATCCGGGCGTACGATCGGGCCAGTCGGCCGCGGCCGAGAACCCGAGGACAAGGAGAGGAATGAAGTCCTGGCTGGCCAGGTTGCGGCTGCCGTTGGACGTGACGCTGCTCCAGAAGAGCGGGCTGCTGGTGGCCCTGTGTGCGTTGTGCTCCCTGTTCCTGTCCGACTTCGTGCGCATCCCGGACATGGCGCTCACCGCGGGCCAGGTCGCCACCCGCGACATCCGCTCGCCCATCGCCTACTCCTACGTGGACGAGGCGGCCACCGCCGAGGCCCGAGACAACGCGGCCCGCGGCGTGACCGCCGTGTTCGACTTCGACGCCACCTTGGGACCGAGCCTGCAGAAGCGCGTCGCCAGGGCCTTCGAGGATGCCCGGCGTCGGTGGGGCGAGGCCCGACTGGACGCCCTCGCGCACGGTCAGACCGGGGTGCCCACGTCGGTCCAGGCCGAGATCGGCCGGGACTTCCTGCGTGCGCTCCAGATGGATCTCGAGCCCAGCGAGGTCCAGCTGATCGCCGAGAGTGGCTTCGAGCGCCGCATCGAGACCGTGGCCACCGACCTGCTGGGGCAGGGCATGCGCAAGTACGTGGTCAGCGACAGGGCCGAGCTGCCCCTGTCGAGCCAGGCCATCACGGTCATCGAGCTCTTGCCATCGGGCCAGGCCGAGACCACGCTGACGGACTTCGAGCGCATCCACTCCGCGGCCGAAGTCCGCCAGGCGATCTCGCTCTACGCGCTGGAGCGGTTCGAAGGCGGGGCCGATGCCGAGCGGGTCCGGGCCGCGGTGAACATCGCCCGGACCGGCGTGCGGGCGAATTTCTCGATCAACCAGCTGCTGACGCGGGAGCGGCGCGAAGACGCCCGGAGTCGGGTGGGCACGACAGTGCAGACCGTGCCCCGGGGCGCGACCATCTCCCGCAAGGGCGAGACCGTGACGCCGGCCGACGTGCACCGCCTGGAGGCGCTCCAGGCCATCCACGCGGAGCGGGGGTTCTGGAGCGTCTACGGCACGCTCTTCCTCTTCGGGATGCTGCTGTTCGGCACGGTCTACCGGTTCGCCAGCACCACCATCAGCAAGTTCGCAGACAGCACCCGAGAGCTCGCCGCCCTGGCGGTCTTGATGGCCCTCTGCCTGGGCCTGGCCCGGCTGGTCGTGGAGATCTCGGGGGCCATGCCCGGGTTCGGGGCGGGACGGGTGCCCCCGGAGTCCGTCTGGTACCTGGCCCCGGTGGCCGGTCTGGCGCTGTCGACGCGGATCCTGATGAACAGCGAGACCGCGCTGGTCTTCGCCGTGGTGGCCGGGTCCCTTTGCGGCCTGATGATGGATCAACAGGCGCTCTACGCCGTGTTCTTCGTGGTCTCGTCCCTGACCGCGGCGGGCGCTCTGGGCCGGGATCGCGAGCGCCGGTCGATCCTGCGTGCCGGGGTCTACACGGGCCTGATCAACGCCGCCTTTGTCCTGCTGGTGAGCCTGGTCCAGCTTCACCTGGCCGACCCGACCATGAGCGCCACCCAGCCGCTGTGGGACGCCGGCTTCGCCTTCGCCGCCGGGCTCTTGTCGGCCTTCTTGGTCCTGTTCCTGGTGCCGGTGTTCGAGTCCTTTGGCTTCGTGACCGATCTCCAGCTGCTGGAGCTGGCCAACCTGAACCATCCCCTGCTCCGCAACCTGATGCTGCGGGCGCCGGGGACCTACCACCACTCGGTGATGGTCGGCACTCTGGCCGAGGCCGCGGCCGAAGCCATCGGCTGCAACGCCCTGCTCGCTCGCGTGGCGTCGTACTTCCACGACATCGGCAAGGCCGTCACGCCTCAGTACTTCGTCGAGAACCAGGTGCCCGGGCACAACCGCCACGACCGGCTGAGCCCGCACATGTCCGCCCGGATCATCGTGGACCACGTGCGCAACGGCGCGGCCATCGCCCGGCGGCACAAGCTGCCGCAGCCGATCATCGACAACATCTGGATGCACCACGGCACCGGGCTGCTCTACTACTTCCACCGCAAGGCCCTCGAGGTGGACCCCGAGGCGTCCGAGGACGACTTCCGCTACCCCGGGCCGCGCCCGGACAGCCGCGAGGCCGGCATCATCCACCTGGCCGACAAGGTCGAGGCGGCCTGTCGGAGCATCCAGCACCCGACGCCGGAGCGCATCCGCGGCATGATCACCCGCATCGTGAACACGACCCTGGCGGACGGCCAGCTCGAGGAGTGCCCGCTCACGGTCAAGGAGATCTACACCATCACCGGCGTGTTCCAGGACGTCATCCTGGCCATCCACCACCAGCGCATCGAGTACCCGGAGACCCGCGAGATCTCGAGCGGCGACCAGGCGCGGGCCATCGCCAAGGCCGCGGTGGCGAGCGGCGCCGGCACGCCCAAGGAAGCCGTCATCACCCTGGAGATCCCGCCGGCCGAGGCAGCCGAGGTGCGGGCACTGAAGCCGGCGGAGACCCCGGTCGACCCCGAGAGCCCGCCGGCAGCGCCCGACGAGCAAGCCACGGCCCAGGCGACTGCGCCAGAGCCGGTGGCCGAGCCGGTCACGCCGGCGCCAGACGAGCCCGCGCCGATGGTCGACTACGAGTCGGCGGAGCTGCTGCCGGACATCTCTCTCGACGACGGCTGGCCGCGGAAGCACTGAGGGTGCCCGTCCAGCTCTCCACCGAAGGCCTGGGCGGGGTCGGCCAACAGGTCGTTGCGCTGACCCAGGACGCCCAAGCGCTGCTGGGTGCAGCGCTCCCGGACGAGCCCGCGGCCGAGCTCTCGCTGGTGCTCTGCTCCGACGCCCACATCCGCCAGCTCAACGCCGCCTGGCGCAGCCAGGATCGCGCCACCGACGTGTTGAGCTTTCCCCAGGACGACCCGGTCGTGCTCGGCGACCTGGTGCTGAGCCTGGACACCGCGGACCGGCAGGCCCAGGAGCGGGGGTGGTCGGTGCAGACCGAGCTCCGGATCCTGCTGGTGCACGGGCTGCTGCACCTGCTCGGCTACGATCACGAGACCGGCGCGGACGACTTCGCGGAGATGGCCGCCGCCGAGCGCAGGCTGCTCGACAGGCTGGGCTGGGCGGGCAGCGGGCTGGTGGAGCAGGCCGACCTCCAAGGCGATACAGCGCCCCCGCAGGAGTCCCGATGAGCCCCGACGAGGTCCGCGCACGCCACACCGCCCTCTTGAAGCGCGTCCTCGCGCTCCGGGGGCATCTTTGACGTCGACGGCCGCCAGCAACGCATCGCCGAGCTCGAGGCCCGCAGCGGGGATCCAGACTTCTGGAACGACCCGGACCGGGCCCGGAAGTCCCTGAAGGAAGCCCGCCTCCACGAGCGCACCGTCGCCTCCTGGCAGGCCATGAGCGACGCCGCGTCGGACATCGAGAGCGCCCTGGAGCTGGTCGATGGGGCCGATGCAGAAGAGGTCGCAGAGGCCTTTGCCGAGCTGGAGACCCTGCAGACCCTCGCCCGGGCCGAGGAAGAGGCGAGGGGACTGGAGACCCAGCGCCTGCTGGGGGAAAAGGGCGACGAGTCCGGCGCCATCCTGGAGATCAACTCCGGCGCCGGCGGCACGGACGCGTCGGACTGGGCCGGCATCCTGAAGCGCATGTACCTGCGGTGGGCCGAGCGCCAGGGCTACAAGGTCAAGCTGGTCGACGAGCAGTCCCACGACGAGGCGGGCATCAAGTCCTGCACGATCCAGGTCGTCGGCGACTACGCCTATGGCTACCTCAAGGCCGAGATCGGGGTGCACCGGCTGGTGCGCATCTCGCCCTTCGATGCCGCGGCCCGGCGCCACACGGCATTTGCCTCCGTCGCCGCCTACCCGGACATCGACGAGGACATCGAGATCGCCATCAACCCCGCGGACCTGCGCATCGACACCTACCGGGCGTCCGGGGCAGGGGGCCAGCACGTGAACACCACGGACTCGGCGGTCCGGATCACGCACCTGCCCAGCGGCATCGTGGTGAGCTGCCAGAACGAGCGCTCCCAGCACAAGAACAAGGCCACGGCCATGAAGGTCCTCAAGGCCCGCATGTACCAGGCCGAGCTCGAGAAGCAGCGCGAGGTGGCCGATCAGACCCGCTCGGTGCAGAAGAAGATCGAGTGGGGCAGCCAGATCCGGAGCTACGTGATGCAGCCCTACCGGTTGGTCAAGGACGCCCGCACGGCCTTCGAGAACGGCCAGGTGGACAAGGTGCTCGACGGCGACCTGACCCCGTTCATGGAGGCCTGGCTCGCCCAGCGGGCGGGCATCGCTGCAGAGGCCGCCAGCGAGTAGCAGCGGGGGCCGAGTCTGGGAGATACCTTGCCGATTCCAGGGGTTCCGCCATGACCGTTCTGACCGCTCTCGCCCTGCTCGCCTGCTCGGAGACCGACGCCGAGTCGGCCATCGAGGGCACCGTCACCACCGACGACTACCAGGCGACGGTCTCCGTCTCTCATGGCTTCGGCTTCCACATCGACGGCACCGGCTTTTTCTACTTTCCGTCCAACCCAGATGCCACCTGCGACGACGTCGTGGCCTACCTGACCCACAGCAGCTCCAGCGAGGCCTACGATCCCACCCAGGTCTGGCTCGAGGGCACCTGCGTCCTGTCTCTCAAGCTCACCAGCTACGACGGCGGGGACTACAGCTTCACCGAAGAACAGAACTGGCTCGAGGGCTTCATGAACATGAACTGCGCCATGGGCGACGGCGAGTTTGTCTACGAGGAGTCCGAGAATGGGTACTGGGACTACTACTGGTCCAACAACGTCTGGACCGGCGCTGCTGCTTACCACACCACCGAGGTCAGCGAGGTGGAGGAGATCAGCTACTCGGTGACCACCGAGATCACGGGGTGGGACGGCAACTACGTAGAGGAATTCACGGGCGACCAGATCCCGATGGACGGGACGGTCTCGGGCACCGTCGAGCTGACCTGGTGCTCCGACCTCTACGACACGGGTCAGTGGGGCCCCTGAGTCGTGCCAGGCGGGTTATCCGCCCGCGCCATGTACGAGTTCGAACAGAAGCGCCTGGACAAGCTCGCCGTGCTGGCCGACGCCGGCATCGCGCCCTACCCGAACGGCCTGCCTGTGGAGCACGCGCTGGCCGACGTGCTGGCCGCCGGCGGCGACCGCCCTCACGAGGCGCTCCAGGAGGACCCCAGGGTCTTCACCGTGGCCGGTCGGCTGCGGTTCAAGAACGAGATGGGCAAGGCCGGCTTCGCCCGGCTGCACGACGAGCACGACCGTCTCCAGGTCTTCGTGAAGAAGAACGTCATCGGCGACGAGCAATTCGTCACCTGGAAGAAGCTCGACCTGGGTGACTGGGTCTGGGTGACAGGCACGCTCATGCGCACCCGGACCGGCGAGCTCACCCTCAAGGCGACCGAGCTGCAGCTCTACAGCAAGTGCATGGCGTCGCTGCCGGACAAGCACAAGGGCTTCACCGACGGCGAGCAGCGCCAGCGGATGCGGTACCTGGACCTGTTGATCAACCGGGAGACCCGGGCGCGCTTTCGCCGGCGCTCGGCCGTGGTGTCCTACATCCGCCGGTTCTTCGAGGCCAAGGACTTCATGGAGGTGGAGACGCCCATCCTCCAGACCTTGGCGGGTGGCGCCGCGGCCAAGCCCTTCCAGACCCACCACAAGGCGCTGGGCCTGGACATGTTCCTCCGCGTGGCGCCGGAGCTCTACCTGAAGCGGCTGGTGGTCGGTGGGTTCGAGCGCGTCTACGAGCTCAACCGCAACTTCCGGAACGAAGGGGTGTCGCTCAAGCACAACCCCGAGTTCACGATGCTCGAGTTCTACCAGGCCCACGCGACCTACACGGACCTGATGGACCTGACCGAGGCCCTGCTCGGGGGCCTGGCGGTCGAGGTGACGGGCAGCCACCAGATCCCCTGGAAGGGGGAGAGCCTGGACTGGTCCACACCGTTCCGGCGGGCCCGCATGGACGACCTCATCGCCGAAGCGATGGGCCTGACCCGCGAGCAGGTCTGGGACCTCGAGACCCTCGAGAGCGCCTGGCTGGCCCGGAGCCCCCAGGACGCCGACGCGGACCTGCCGTCGAGTGTGGGCAAGTGGTTCGAGTGGCTCTTCGACGCCCTGGTCGAGGGCACGCTCCAGGACCCGACTTTTGTGACCCACTACCCGACCGAGATCAGCCCCCTGGCCCGCCGGAGCGACGCCGAGCCCCGGGTCACGGATCGCTTCGAGCTGTTCATCGGGGGCTGGGAGCTGGCCAATGGCTTCAGCGAGCTCAACGACCCGGTGGACCAGGCCGGCCGCTTCGCAGACCAGGCCGCAGCCAAGGCCGCCGGCGACGACGAGGCGATGTTCTTCGACGCGGACTACGTCCGGGCGCTGACCTATGGCATGCCGCCCACGGCGGGCGAGGGAATCGGCATCGACCGCCTGGTGATGTTCCTCACCGACCAGCAGAGCATCCGAGAGGTCATCTTGTTCCCGACCCTGCGCCCCCAAGAGGGCTGAAGCACCCCGTGCGCTTCGCGTTCCACATCGCCCTGAGCCACCTGCGCAGCAAGCGCCAGGAGGCGGGGGTCTCGGCCATCACGCTCATCTCCGTGCTCGGTGTGACCATCGGGGTGGGGGCGCTGATCATCGTGCTGTCGGTGATGGCGGGCTTCGAGGTGGACATGCGGGAGAAGATCCTGGGGTCCAACGCCCACATCGTCGTGATGCGCTACGGCGGCACGGTCGACGACCTGCCCACCCTCGAGGCTGGGGTCCGGGGCACCGAGGGTGTGGTGGGCGTCACGCCCTTTGTCTACACCGAGGCGATGATCTACGCGTCGGGCCACTCCAAGGGGGTCGTGCTCAAGGGCATCGACACGTCCAAGGTCGGCGAGGTCCTGGACCTCCAGGACAACCTGGTGATGGGCCTGGACGGCCCGCCCGAGACCGACGAGGCCCGCAAGGCGATCCTGGAGTCCCTGAACGAGCTGGTCGGACCGACCCGACACCAGGTCGGCGCCGCGGCGTCCAGCTCGCCGCTGCCGGGTATCATCATCGGCGAGGAGCTGTCCCAGTCCCTGCGCGTGATGGTCGGGGACAAGCTCCACGTGGTCAACCCCATCGGCGGCGGCATGGGGCCCTTTGGCACGCCGGTGCCCACGGCGCGGTCGTTCCGGGTGGCCGGCATCTTCTACTCGGGCATGTTCGAGTACGACACGTCGTGGACCTACATCGCGATCCCCCAGGCCCAGAAATTCCTGGGCTGGGGGGACGAGGTCAACGGACTCGAGGTCACGGTCGACGACATCTACCGGGCCGATCGCATCGCCCTGCGGGTCGAGGAGGCCGTGGGCTACCCGTACTACACCCGCCACTGGCAGAACCTGAACAAGAGCCTGTTCGAGGCCCTCAAGCTGGAGAAGGTCGTGATGGGCCTGATCCTGTTCCTGATCGTGACCGTGGCGTCGCTGAACGTCGTCAGCACCTTGATCCTGGTGGTGCTGAGCAAGGGCCGGGAGATCGCGATCATGAAGGCGATGGGGGCCACCAATCGGCAGATCCGGGTGGTCTTCATGCTCGAGGGCACGATCATCGGGCTCATCGGCGCCATCCTTGGCACCATCCTGGGGCTGCTCGGCAGCGTCGCGCTGCGGGAATATGGCTTCCCACTCAACACCGACGTCTACTACGTGGACTCGCTGCCGGTGGTCATCCAGCCCGATCTCGTGATGACGGTGGCGCTGTCGGCGGTGCTGATCTGCTTCTTGGCCACGCTGTACCCGGCCACCAAGGCCGGGAAACTCGATCCGGTCGAGGGGCTCCGCTATGAGTGAGTCCCGGGGCATCCACATCCAGGTCCACGACCTGGAGCGCACCTACATCAAGGGCCAGGCGGCCATCCAGGTGCTGCGCGGCGTGGACCTGGAGCTCGCGGCGGGCGACACCATCGCCATCGTCGGTCCCAGCGGCTCTGGCAAGTCCACGCTGCTGCAGATCCTGGGCACCCTGGATCGCCCGTCGGCGGGCCAGGTGACCTTTGACGGCGCAGATCTGTTCCGGCGGCCGAAGCACGAGATCGATCGCCTGCGGAATCGGAACATCGGCTTCGTGTTCCAGTTCCACCACCTCCTTCCCGAACAGACCGCCCAAGGCAACGTGGCCCTGCCCATGCTCATCTCCGGCACGCCGCGACCCCAGGCGTGGGCCCGGGCGGCCGTGGTGCTGGAAGAGGTCGGACTCGGTGCCCGGCTGCGGCACCTACCCGGCGAGCTCTCGGGCGGGGAGCAGCAGCGGGTGGCCATCGCACGGGCCCTGGTGATGCAGCCTGGCCTGCTCCTGGCCGACGAGCCGACCGGCAACCTGGACCCCAAGACGGCGGACCGGGTGCTGGACCGGTTCCTGGCCCTGAACGCCTCTCACGGCTCCACCACCGTGGTGGTCACCCACTCCCGAGAGCTCGCGCTGCGTTTCCCCCGACAGCTTGCCGTGGTAGATGGCCGGCTGGAAGAGGTGACGGCGACGTGAGGCTTGCACTGCTGATGCTGTGGACCGCGCTCTGCGGTGTCGCGCTGGCCCAGGAGCCGCTGCCCACCAGCGGGGACGACGAGCCCGCCGACGAGCCCACCGAGGCCCCGGCCCCCCAAGACGCGCCCGCGCCCGAACAGGCCCCCGAGTCCGAGGCGCCGGCGTCGCCCGAGCCTCGGGACGCACCGGCCGCAGACGAGCCTGGCCTGCCGGTCGAGCAGCCCCCGAGCGACGACGTCCAGGGCCGCCCGCCGACCGCGCCGATCGACCTCCCCGGCGCGAGCCAGGCGGTGTTCGACCCCGAGTACACGCCGCCCACCTGGACCGTCGGCAAGGTCGCGGCGGTGCGGATCACCGGGACCCGACGCATCGAGGAGGCCGCGGTGCTGGCGGCGCTGCAGCTGCGGGTCGGCGACAGCATCACCCCCGATCGCATCCGCCGGGACATCGAGGCGGTGTTCCGGACCGGCTTCTTCCAGGACGTGCGGGTCTACAAGGACGCGAGCCCGGGCACCGAGGGCCTGGTGCTGACCTTCGAGGTGACCGAGAACCCCGCGGTCCGCGAAGTGGCGATCGCCGGGAACAAGAAGGTCGACGAGACCGACATCCTCGAGGTCCTGGACGTGGGTGGCTTCACGGTGTTGAACGACGCCGAGGTGTCCCTGAACGCCCGCCGCATCCGCGACCTGTACCTGGAGAAAGGCTACTTCCTGGTCGAGGTCGAGCCCGAGACCCGCGACGTGGGCGACGACATCGTCGACCTGACCTTCCGGATCACCGAGAACCGCAAGGTGGTGGTCCAGAGCATCGACGTCACGGGCAACGAGACCACCGAGCAGAACCAGTGGCTGCCGTGGGTGGTCCAGCCGGTGGTGCCCGACCGCAAGATGCTGCGGTTCATCGAGTCCAAGACCGGCGGCATCCTGCCCTGGTTCACCAGCCAGGGCAACTTCAACCAGACCACTCTGGACAACGACCTGTACGTGATGCGGTCGGTGATGCTGGAGTACGGCTTCGTCGACGCCCAGGTCCACGAGCCCCACGTCTACCTGTCGCCGGACAAGCGCTACATCACCATCAGCGTGCACGTGGACGAGGGCCCCCGGTACAAGGTCGGCAAGATCGACGTTCAGGGCGACTGGGTCCCCGAGGAAGGCCTGACCAAGGAAGCGGTCATGCGCCTGATCGCCGGCGAGACCGTGGCCGACGTCCAGGAGTACCCGGACGGGCAGCCCACCGGGATCTGGCACGGCTTCGTGGGCATCACCGACGCCATGCTCGGCGCTCCTGAGCCCCTGGTCGAGGAAGACTGGTTCCAGCTCAGCAAGCTGCAGATGCTGCTCGGCAGCATCGCCGATCTCTACGGCGATCAGGGCTACGCCTTCACCAGCGTGGTTCCGCTGACCGAGACCGACCCCGAAAAAGGGGTCGTGGACATCATCTTCGACATCCAGAAGGGCGAGCGAGTCCGGATCGGCCAGATCAACATCTCCGGCAACGACCCGACCTTTGACAAGACCGTGCGGCGGGAGATCCCGATCACCGAGGGCGAGATCTACCGGGGATCGGCCCTGCGGGATGCTCGGATGCGGCTGGAGCGGACCGGCTTCTTCGAGGAGGTCCGGATCTCGACCCCTCGCGGCAACGCGCCCGACGTGCTGGACATGAACATCGAGGTGGTGGAACAACCCACCGGCTCGTTCTCGATCGGTGCGGGATTCTCGAGCGTCGACCAGTTCGTGTTCACGGGGAACATCTCCAAGAACAACTGGCTGGGCCTAGGCTACGTGATGAGCGCCGCGGTCAACTGGTCGGCGAACCGGCAACAGGGCAACCTGACCTTTGCCGACCCGCACTTCCTGGACTCGCGCTGGACCGTGAACGTCGACGCGTACTCGATGAACACGCAGTACTACGAGGACCAGTACCGGCGGGGCGGGGGCTTCGGGGTCGGGCGCTACCTGGACCCGCGGGAAGACCTGCGGCTCAACGTCAACTACAACCTGGAAGACGTCGGGCTGACGTCGATCACGGCCTACCAGAAGCGGCTGATGGGCGGTCAGCTCTACCGGAATGGGCTGACCAGCAGCGTGGGTCTGTCCCTGGTCGTGGACAAGCGGAACAATCGCATCCACCCGACCAAGGGCGTCTATGCGAGCCTGCAGACCAGCCTGGCCGGCGGCTTCGTGATGAACGACCAGCTGATCAGCGTGCTGGGCGGCGAGTTCAACTTCATCGAGAGCAAGCTCAACCTGCGCGGGTTCTACCCAGTGGTGCCGGACAGCGACCGCTTCGTGGTCAAGTTCAACTCGACCCTGGGCTTCATCCAGTCGACCGATGGCACGGTTGTGCCGTTCATCCACCGCTACCGGGCGGGGGGCATCAACTCGGTCCGTGGGTACAACTGGTACTCGCTGGGACCGACGATCCGGAACCTGGGCAGCGAGGACCCGACCCGGCCGGACGACCGGCTCATTGTGGGCGGGACCAGCATCTGGGTGAACAACTTCGAGTTCGAGGTCCAGCTGATCCCAGACGCGGGCATCAGCGCCGTGGCGTTCTTCGACGCGGGCAATGCGTTCGGCGACCCCTATGGGGGCGATCCGATGAGCATCCGCGGGATGCGGTTCGGCTATGGCTTCGGCATTCGCTGGTTCTCGCCGATCGGGCCGCTGCGGTTCGAGCTCGGGTTCCCGGTGAACCCGTACCCGGATGAGCGGAAGTC
>CAZFLE010000204.1:0-11421 GCA_964519895.1 uncultured Enterobacterales bacterium
GGCTCTGCCGGCCGACCAGCGGCCCCCGCTGGATGGGGCCGACGAGCTGGAGCAGCACCTGCGGCTGCTGCTCGTGGTCTGCAACGCCCTGGGCTACGCCCACAGCCGCGGCGTGCTGCACCGGGACCTGAAGCCCGAGAACGTGATGGTCGGGTCCCACGGCGAGGTCTACGTGTTGGACTGGGGGCTGGCAGTACGCATGGAAGACGTCGCCGCAGGGGTCCGCACCAGCTGGCGGGCCGGCACGCCGCTGTACATGGCGCCCGAGGCGGTGCGCGGCGAGCCCCCTTCGCGGGCCACGGACATCTACCTGCTCGGGGGCCTGCTGTTCTTCCTGCTCACGGGGGGCGCACCTCGTCGCGGCGACAGCCTGCCCGAGGTCCTGGCGTCCGCCGAGGACCCGGAGCCGCCGGATCCAGGGCCCGGGGTGTGGCCCGGCCTGGCGGCGATCTGCCGGCGGGCGCTGGCCCGGGACCCGGCCCGCCGCTTCGACGACGTGGAGAGCTTTCGCGCTGCGCTGGCCGACGTGCTCAAGGACCGCAGCTCCCACCAGCTGGCGGCTGCGGCCTGGCGGCGGTGGCGGCGCATCGCCGCCCAGGGCGACGGGCTGGACGACGAGGCCTTCGACGCTGGGCTGAGCCAGGCCCGCTACGGCTTTCGGGCGGCGCTGGACATCTGGCCGGACAACCTCGACGCCCTGGATGGGCTCCAGAGTTGCCTGTCGACGGGCATCCGACGCGCCTTGTCCGCTGGGCACTGGAAGGCCGCCACCCTGTTGCTCCGGGAGCTCCCACGCGAGGACCCGGCGCTGGCCGGACGGGTCGACGACGCTCGCCGCGAGGCCGGGGTCTTGAGCGAGCAGGTGGACGCTCTGCGGCACCAGGTCGAGGAGGGCCGGGTCGACCTCGCGCTGGGGGGACGGGTCGCGGTGTCCCTGGCCCTGGCGGTCACCTTTTTGGGCCTGCCCGTGGGCGCCTGGTGGGCGGACCGGACCGGGCTCTTGCCCTTTGACGGACCGTGGTTCATGTGGGCCCACGTGGCGGCCTGGGTGGTCCTGGGCGGCCTGTTCTGGGTGGCCCGGCGCAGCGTGGCGCCGACCCGCGCGATGGCCCGGATGCTCCTGGGGGTCTGGACCATGGTGGTGTCCATGTTCCTGATGCACTGGGCGTTCCGGCCCTTCGAGCTGACGTCCTTGCAGCTCTTGTCCATCAACACGGCGGTGGTCGGCACGGTCTGCCTGGCCCTCGCAGCGGCGGTCGAGGTCGCGCTGATAGGGCCCGCGGTGGTGTTCTTCGTCGGCACTTTTGTCGCCACAGCCAGCCCAGAGCAGGCTCTGCTCGCGCTGGCGGGGTGCAACCTGTTGGCCCCGTTCTTCTACGTCGGGGTGGTCTACAGGCGCGACCGCGACACATGACGCCTACTCGGTGGGCGCACATGGGCCGTGCCCGTCAGTCCGGCAGGCCCAGGCCTCGCCGCACCTGGGTGGCGACCCGCTCGAAGGCCGGCAGGCCGCGCACGCGCCCCAGCTGTTGCCCGCCCAGCAGGCTGCAGGCCAGGTG
This sequence comes from uncultured Enterobacterales bacterium, assembly GCA_964519895.1. Classification (GTDB taxonomy): domain Bacteria; phylum Myxococcota_A; class UBA796; order UBA796; family CAJQPC01; genus CAYFPX01. Next base: position 1,560 of record CAZFLE010000204.1, read on the forward strand.
GGTGGCTTGGTCCAGCGGCTCCCCGATGAAGCTCAGGTCCCCGGCGTCGCGGCCCTCGGCCAGGACCTGGGCGACCCACTGGAACAGCTCGTCCTGGAGCCGCTCGGTCTCGTGCCGGACCTCGTCGGGCAGCACGTTGAACTCACAGGCCATCATGCCCAGGCAGCAGACCCGGTCCGCAGCGATGAAGTCCCGGGAGAGCTGGATGTAGGCCTCGACCCGCGCGACGGCCGGTTGACCGTCCAGGTTGGCCGACCAGGCTCGGAACTGGCGGGTGTACTGCTGGAGCACGGCCTGGACCAGCTCGGGCTTGGTGCGGAAGTGGTAGTGCACCGCGGCGTTCTTGACCCCCAGCTCGCCGGAGATGTGCTGGTAGCTGAACGCGTGGTAGCCGCGCTGCATCACGTGGCGCTGCGCGATCTCCAGGATTCGCTGGCGCGTCTCGCCCCGAGGGCCGCTCATGGCCTCAGAGTAGCCGATCCGCGGGCGTCCGCGATGCCGGAATCCGAGCGCAACCGCAGCAGGGGGAGCAGGAGCAGCGCCCACCCGATCGTCGCCGGCCGAGAGGTGACGTCGCAGCCTCCGATCCGCTCGTCGTCGCCGTCGACGGTCGAAGTGTCGGTGGGGTCGGCGCCGGCCACCAGCTCGACGACCCGCGTGGCGCGGCGGACGTCGTCCGGGTCCAGCTGGCCCTGGACATAGAGCCCCTGGGTCCACGCCGACGGCACGTCCACGGTGCCCTGCCAGAGCCCTTCCGACAGGCTCGCATCAGTGAGGACCGGGGTGCTGGGAGCCAGGAGCTCGCCGTCCGGGACCCCCTGTTCGGCCAGGTGGACCTCGAGCGACGACCCGGCGAGACCGGCCACGCCGACCTGGACCCGGCCAGCGTCGTCGAGCTGAGCCCACAGCGCGGGCTCGATGCTCTGGGAGCGCGCGGTCGCCGGGATGTGGGCGGCGCCTGGCCCGATGACGTCGTGGTAGAGCGCTTCCTGGCCCAGGATCTCGGCCCGCAGGAATCGGGTCGCCAGGTGCTCGACGGCGTCGAGCTGCTCCTGGTCGTCCATGGACTCCTGGCCCCACTGGAAGTCGGTCACGGCCTGGTGGCCCGCCCCTTCGATCTCGATGTGCAGGGCCCGGCGAGCGCTGGCCACGCGGTCGAACCAGTCCTCGACCATCGGCGGCAGCGAGGTCTCGTCTTCGGACCCCGCGATGTAGAGGGCACTGCCCTCGAAGGCGGCGATGTTCTCGTAGTAGCTGCGCTCTCCCTCGTAGGGCATGAGCGCCACGAGCTGGGCGATGCGGGGTTCGATCTCGACCAGGCGCCCCAGGGTCGCGCCGCCCATCGAGTGGCCGACCGCAGCCAGCGAGCCCTGGTCGACCAGGCCCTCCAAGAAGGTGCCGCCGTGCTGGGACTGGTCCTCGATGTGATCGATCAGCGCGACGGTGTCCCAGGCAAAGGTCTCCATGTTCAGGTTCACGCCGGTCTCGGTGTCGGTGGCGGCGACCACGAAGCCCCAGCTGGCCAGCTCCAGGCAGAACTCGTCGTACATCCAGGCCGAGCCGAGCCAGCCGTGGAGCTGGGCCACCAGCGGGTAGGGGCCGTCCAGGGGGTCCGCGCGCTCGGTGGCGCTCTGGGCCGGGTAGTAGACGCGGCCGTAGACCGTGCCCTGGCCGTGGCGGGTGTCGTCGAAGGCCAGGTCCTGGAAGCTGACCGCGTGGGGGCCGCTCGCGGCGTGGACAAGGGACAGGCTCAACAGGGTCGCAAGCATCGGCTCCTCCGAGGGGAGCGCGAACTTACTTACTAATCAGTAAGGGGTGCAAGTCTTTCTTCAGCCTTGGCCAAAAGTCAGGAGCCCCGTGGCGATCAGCCACCAGTAGAACGCGATCCGGGGGACCCTCAGCAGCGACACGGCAAAGAAGGTCCGGTACGGCATCTGGATAGAGCCCGCGGCCCAGCAGGCGACCGAGTAGGGCAGGGGAGACAGCGCTCCGATGGCCAACGCCGCTACCCCGTACCGCTTGACCAGGTCATAGGCCCCGGCGCCGCGGCCGCCCACGATGCGCTGGAAGGCCCGGGTGTGGCGCAACCTGCGCCCCAGGTTCCAGGCGAAGCTCCCGCCGACCAGCGAGCCCAGGCTGGCCGCGACGACCATCTCGGCTGGCTGCAGGCCCCCCAGCTGGCCAAAGCCCAACAGGATGTCGTGGGGAAAAGGGATGGGAAACGTGTCCAGGAGCATCCAGCACAGCCCGATGCCCGCCGCCCCGGTGGTCTCGACGAAGCCCTGGCTGAAGGCGGTGAGTGGCTCCCGCAGGTACCTGGCGGCCAGGTACACCAGCCCGACCACCCCGAGGATGGACAGGACGGTCTGTCGCACGAAGCGCCCGGAGCGCAGGGGAGAGGCCATCGTCGGCATCATGGCGTAGCGATCCTCCAGCCACCGAGGGCCTGTTCGATCTGCTCGGCGACCGCCAGGGTCAGGGCGTCGTTTCGTCGGCGGCCGACCACCTGGACGCCATTGGGCAGGCCGGTGCGCGAGCCCAGTCCAGTGGGCACGGCGGTCGCCGGCAGCTCCAGGGCGTTGATGACACCGCTGTACGAGAAGCCCAGGGTGCCCGCCAGGCAGTCCCAGCGGTGACGCGGCGCTGCCCGGTGGAAGCTGGGGCAGATGAGCACCGCGTTGCCGCCGAGCTTGTCTTCGACCTCGCGCTGGAAGTCGAGCCGGAGCTGGAGCATGGCCTCGCCATGGCCCGAGAAGCGCGACACGAGCTTCTCGAGGGTGGCCAGTCCCAGGCTGGGCCCGATGTGGTCCGAGCGCCTCAGCGGCCACCGCAGGAGCTGGGTGCCCAGGCGGACAGGTTCGGAGAAGTCCGCCAGGGTGTCGGCAAAGGTGGTGTCCGTGCCGTGTCCGAGTCCAAAGGCCCAGACCTCGAGGCTGCGCTTGATGCGCTCGGGCCGCCAGTGTCCGACCTGGAAGCCGCGCTCGCGCAGGGCGCTTGTCGCTCGCTCGACCGCCTCGGCCGTGTCGTCGTCGGGGCTCACGATGCCGTTGTCGGCGAACCAGTAGACCCGGGTGTTGCCCAGGTCCACCCGCGCCGGGTCCAGGTCCGGGCAGGACACGGTGTTCGGGTCCTCGCCGTCGGGGCCGCTCAGGATCGGCAGCAGGGCCCGCACGTCGGCCACCGTGCGCCCCATGGGCCCCAGACACTTGTACTTGCTGATCAGCCCCTGGGTGGAGTCCGGCCAGGTGCCGGTGTGGGGGACCAGGTGGCTGCTGGACTTGTGGCCGACCGTGCCGTTGAACACGCACGGCATGCGGATCGAGCCGCCGGTGTCGCCGGCCAGACCGATGGGCGAGCCCCCTGCAGCCAGGATGGCGCCTTCGCCACCGCTGGAGCCACCCGCGGTCCGGTCCAGGTCCCAGGGATTGCGGGTCCGGCCGTAGATCTTGTTGTAGGACTCGTACCAGGTCAGGCCTTCGGGCACGTTGGTGGTGCCCAGGATGACCATGCCGGCCCGCCGCATGCGCCGAATCGCGGTGGCGTCGCGGGTGGCGATGCGGTCCTTGCGTCGGACCAGGCCCCCGGTCTGGGGGAAGCCCTCCAGCTCGAAGTGCTCCTTGACCGTGCAGGGCACCCCCAGCCAGGGGGGCAGGTCGCTGGGATCCCGAGCGATCCGGGCGTCGGCGGCGTCGGCCTCCTGGCGGGCCAGGTCGTAGCGGGTGCGCACCACGGCATTGATCGTCGGGTTCACCGTCTCGATGCGCCCGATGTGGGCTTCGACGACTTCGCGGCTGGTGAGCTGCCCGCTGTGGATGCGGTCGCGCAAGGTCAGCGCTGGCAGCTGGATGAGCGGGGTCATGCTGCGCTCTGGGGCAGCAGCAGCTCGAAGGCCTGGTGTCCCAGCTCCCCCAGGTCTTCTCGGCACCCCTGGTCCCGCCACGAGCGGAGCACCGCCCGCACAAGCCCCATCGTCGCGCCTGCGAGGTAGGCGGCCTGGCGCTCGGGCAGGGCCTGACCCAGGTGCGCCGCCAGGGCGTCCTCCCACTGCACGTCCAGGCTCGCTTCAAAGGCGATCAGGGTGGTGGAGGTGCCGATCACCCGGCCCTGGGCCAGGAATTCCTCTCGCGCGGCCATGAAGCCAGTTGCGGTGTCGAGACAAGCCTGGCGGACCCCCTCCAGGTCGGGCCGGTTCTGGGCCAGGGCGGCCTTGAAGACCTCGAGACGCTGGGCCTGGCGGGGAAACACGATGGCCTCCTTGGTCGGGAAGTAGCGAAAGAAGGTGCTTCGGCTGATCAGGGCGGTGTCCGCGAGCTCGTCGATGGTCACGGCGTCGAAGCCGCGGTCCTGGAAGAGCGTGTAGGCGGCGCGGATCAGCGCTTCCCGGGTGGCCTCTTTCTTGCGCTCGCGAAGTCCGGGCGTGGTCTGCATGAGCGCTGGATAGCCAAAGTGGAACTGAGTGTCAACTGGACCTCAGTTCCATTTCAGTAGGCGAGGTCCTGCAGGAGCCGCCAGTGGTGGTCCAGCGCGACCAGGGCCTGGTCGAAGTCCAGGTAGTCGATGGTGTCGCGGATCGTGTGGTAGTGCGAGCTCAGCTGCCGGGTCGACCAGACCGCCGGCACCCCCTGGGCCACAAAGGCCACGTGGTCGCTGCCCAGTCCCGGCTGGCCGCCGTCCACCGCATCGAGCCCCACGGCAAACGCGTGGTCCAGGGCCAGCTCTCGCAGCCAGGTGTCGGTGGCGCTGACGTAGTAGGTGCCTTCGTCGCTCCACAGCACGTCGATGTTCACCACGGCTTCGACGTCGCTGGTGTCGTGGTCGGCGACCCACGCCAGGCTGCCTCGGAGCCCCTGTTCCTCGCCGCTCGTCGCCAGGAAGGTGACCGTCTTGCGGGGTTGCTCCTCCTGGAGCTTCCGAGCCAGCAGCACCATCGCGCCCACGCCGAGCGCGTTGTCGAACGCACACTCCGAGATGTCCCAGCTGTCGTAGTGGGCGGTCACGAAGATGCGCCCGCTGCTCGTGCCGGGCACGTGCCCGATCACGTTGTAGGACGTGTGATCCACGTGCAGGGTCGACGCGATCTCGACGCTGACCGCGCTGCCCTGGCGGTCCCAGAGCGCGTCTCCCACGCTGTGGTCCACCGCCAGCGACGGCAGGTCCACCCCGTCCAGCGTGTGCCCCACCTCGACCAAGAGGGTCCCGTCCGGGTCCCGGTCCTCGGTGATGCGGATCAGCCCCTCGGCCCCGCCCAGCAGGGCGTCGGCGAACTGCTCGGCCCGGGACCCGTCCTTGCTGGACGCCAGGTACACGGTCCCGTCCAGCTCGCCTGATGTCGTGAGCACCCCCAGCTCGGCCTGGGTCACGGGCGACGGGGCCAGGGGCAGCGCGGGCCAGCTCTGTTCGCCCACGTGCACCGTGGCTGCCCCTCCGGTCCACGCGTCCCAGACGAACGGCACCGACGCGACCTCTTGGAGGCCCGCTCGGACGAACAGGTCCATCACCGCGATCCGGGCGAGCTCTTCGTTTTGGGTCGCCACCATGCGGTGTCCCAGGTCTGTCATGGCCCGGGTGGCGGTCTCCAGCGCCGCGGCGGTCAGGGGCTCCGGGGCCGGGGCGGGCTCTGTGCAGCCCATGAGGACGATCCACAACATGGGCTCACGCTACCCCGGACAGCTCGCCCCATCACAGACAGTCGCGGGCGTCGTCACAGACCTGTGCCCCCGCGAGGCAGCTCAGGTCGTCGTCGGTCAACCGCGAACACATGTCCAGGCAGCTCTGTTCGGGATCCGCCCCGCAGATGTCCCCCACGTGACCACAGGCCGCTTCGCACTCTGCGCTCACCACCTGGTCGCCCAGGAACACCTTGCACTCGTCCCCGAGCCAGCCGTAGCGGTCGACGAATTCGCCGAGCGACGTGGTCCCCCACAGCGCCGGGTACTTGTCGATGTACTCGCCCGTTCGGGGCCCGGTCAGGCCCTCACCGGTCCACATGGTGTAGATCGTGTTCTCACCTGAAGCCATGAGCTCCCGTTCGGTCACCACATTGCCCGAACCCCACAGCCCCGCCACCTCGAAGTGGTAGCTCACCCCGTCGACCTCGCGGCGAAACACGTCGCCGCCCCAGATCTTCGGTCACCAGTCGACCAGGACGTCCACACCGTTCCAGGTGTCGTGGACCAGCTCGTGGCCCCGCATCTCGAGCACGTCGTAGGCCCGAGCGACCAGTCCGTCGAAGACCTCGAAGACCTCCAGGTCCCGGTGGTCCGACGTGGTGTCCGCGCAGTTCACGTACACGGGGTTGTCGATCTCTTCGAAGTCCGGGTACTTGGCGCACCAGTCGAACTCGCCCAGGCGCTCGGCGTCCGCCTTGCCTTCGCAGGCGTCATTGGTCGGGTGGTCCCACGCCTCGCTGCCGCTGCCCACGATGGCGTCGCCGGTGTAGCCCAGCGGCGCGGTGTTGCACCCGAACAGGATCATCACTCCGAACACGGTCACCTCCGATAGCTCACGCCGGCGCCGACACTCCAGCCAGCAGCGGTCCGAGCACCGAACAGGGTTGCACTTGCACCGGCCTCGAGGGCCAGACCTTGCCGCACGTCGAACATCACGCCGAGTGCGGTCTTCAGGTAGTGCTGACGGTCGATGATCGACGGACCCTTGCCGTACGCATCGAAGTGGAAGTCGGGCTGTTCGCCGTTGTCTGCCGTCAGCTGCCAGAAGGTGTTCCACATCAAGGCCAGTGGCTTCAGGGGTTTCACGCCCAGCTGGACCATGCCGGGGAATGCGGTGGCATAGTCCCGATTCCGGAACCGAACGGTCTGCTCCAGGCTGACCCAGCCATTGACCGAACTCAATGACCAGCCGGTGCCCCCAGCAGCGGTCGCGTCGACGTCGATGGTGCCTTGGCCCAGGGGGACCCTGTCGTCGTAGAAGTCCGTGTTCCCCGACTCCTGGTTCAGGACGTCGGGGTGGTTGTCGTACAGCGGTGCCCGAATGCTGACGCCGACACTGCCGGCGTAGCCCTTCGCGATGCCCCCCAGCCTCAGGCCTGCCATGACGTCGCCGAAGCCCGCGTTCGTCTGCAGGATGTCCTCGGACTCGCCCTGGGCGAAGGACCAGCGGTTCGCGACCCGACTCACCGGTACCGAACCGAACGCTTCCAGGTGCCAGCCCAGCCCGACCTCGCCATAGAAGGAACCGGTGTGGCTGGTAAAGGCCCCCTCATCGAACACACCGCCCAGGTGGCTCAGGAAGCGCTCGTCGTGCATTGGCGCACGCTCACCGGACGCGTCGAATGCGGACGTGGCTCGGTAGTAGTCGTAGCCCACCCGGGCATAGAACCCGGCGCGGTCCTTGACCCAGGGGCCAGCGTACGCGGTGGGGGTCACTTGAAGGGCCAGCAGAAGCAACAAGCGCGGTCCTCGGGGGCCAGGTCACGGTACCCCAAGCTCTCTTCGCGCCTCACGAAGGAGTCTGAAGGAAGGTTAGGGCGCCCGGGTGAGCGCACTGACAGTCGCCGTGGTGGGTTGTGGGACCGGGGGTCCGGCTGCGGCGCTGTTCCTGTCGCGGGCAGGACACCGGGTCAGGCTGTTCGAGCGGGTGGCCGAGCCTGGTTCTGTGGGGGCCGGGCTGTTGCTCCAGCCCACCGGGCTGGGGGTGCTCCAGGAGCTGGGACTGGCCCAGGGTGCGCTCTCTCGGGGGGCTCGGGTGGACCGGCTGGACGGGCGGACCCTGGGGGGTCGCCCGGTGCTGGAGCTGGCCTATGCGTCGCTGGATCCGCGACTGCACGGCGTCGGCATCCACCGGGGGGTGCTCTTCGATCTGCTGGTCGGTGCGGTGCGCGAGAGTGCGGTTTCGCTGGAGACCGGGACCGGCATCGCGGGTGTGGATGGCGATCACCTGGTCACCGAGGATGGGACACGCCGTGGCCCTTACGATCTGATCGTGGTGGCCGATGGCGCCCGCTCCAGCCTGCGGCCCACCCTGGGTCTGCGCCACCGCGCCACGCCCTACCCCTGGGGAGCCCTGTGGGCGGTGCTCCAGGACCCCGAGCTGCTCTTCGAGGACGTGCTGTTCCAGGTCTACGGCGACACCCGGCGCATGGTGGGCTTCCTGCCCACCGGCCAGGGCCCGCGCGGTGGCCCGCCGCTGGTCAGCCTGTTCTGGAGTCTGCCCGTGGGCAGCGAGGACGGGCTGCTCGCCGACGGGGTGGACGCCTTCAAGTCCGCCGTGCTGGCGATGGTGCCCCAGGCAGAGCCTTTGCTGGCCCAGGTCCAGGAGCCCAAGGACCTGGTGATGGCCCGCTACCACGACGTGCGCATGAGCCGCTTCCACACCGGCCGCACCGTGGTGATCGGCGACGCTGCGCACGCCACCAGCCCCCAGCTGGGCCAGGGGGCGAACCTGGCTCTGGTCGACGCCTGGGTCCTGGCCCGGGCGGTGGCGAGCGAGCCCGACGTCGCGTCGGCCTTAGGTCGGTACGAACGGCTGCGGCGGCCTCACCTGCGGTACTACCAGTGGGCGTCGCGCTGGCTGACACCGGTGTTCCAGTCCAGCCTGTTCCCGGTGGCCTGGCCACGGGACTTGCTCATGGCGCCGGTGTGCCGCGCCCCGTTCTTTCGGGACCTGATGCTCACGACGCTGGCTGGGGTGCGCACGGGGCCCTTCTCGACGCTGGCGGAGAGTCCGGCGCGCCCGCTGCTCTCCGACTAGCGGTCGGATGGCCTAAACCAGAGTCATGCCCTTGAGTAAGATCATTCAGGGGTAGGGATCGATGCCCCGAATCCTAATGCTTAACAAAAGGTTCCTGACCCCTGTTGTGCCCTTTTTACTCGGGGACCTCGAGCTCGCCGTTTGTCGAGCGGCCCCAGCACTCGATGGCGCCGCCGGCCGTGCGGCCGCAGCTGTGGGCCTCGCCGAGGGCGAGCTGCTCGAACCTTGTGGTGGGCGGGGTCGCCTGGCCGTTGTCGTCCCGCCCCCAACAGGATGCCCGGCCCGTCGAAGCGAGGGCGCAGGCGTGCTCGGCGCCGACCGCCAGCCCGACGTACCCGGTGCCCGTCGGGGCGTCGGTGACCTGTTGGTAGTAGTCGCTGCCCCAACAGCTCATGTCGCCGTCGTCGGACAGCGCACAGCCATAGGAACCCCCGGCGCCGACCGCCTGCCAGCCGTCGCCGGACGGCGAGTCACAGCGATCGGCGGAGCAGTTGCCCCAGCAGCTGATCTTGCCGCCGCCGTGTAGGCCGCAGACCGTGTGGTACCCAGCCGCCAGCTGCTCCCAGCCCGAAGACGCCGGGAGCAGGGCGACGTCGTAGCTGTCCGAGCCCCAACAAGACGCGTCGCCGCTGTCCTTGCGCGCACAGGCGTAGAAGCCGCCCACGGTGACGTGGGCATAGTCCCCGTCTGCGGGCACGTCGCTCAGCACGGTCTCGCTTCCGGCCTTGGTGCCCCAGCAGGTGACCAGGCCCAGCTTGCCGATGCCGCAGCTCAGGTCGAAGCCCGCGCCCAGATCGGACCAGGTGTCGTCGGGCACGCTCGTCTGGCCGTAGCCATCGTCGCCCCAGCAAGCGGCGCTTCCGTCGCTCCGCAAGGCACAGGTGTGCCCATAGCCGGCGGCTACGTCGATCCAGTCGCCGGTGGTGTCGGCGTCGGTGTCGCTGTCCGAGTCGGTGTCACTGTCCGAGTCGCTGTCGGTGTCGGTGTCGGTGTCTGCGTCCGCGTCGCTGTCTGCGTCCGCGTCGCTGTCCACGTCCGCGTCCGTGTTCCCCGGCGTGCCAGAGTCGTCCTCCTGCCGCTCCACGTGGTCGCTGACCGCAATCCAATTGCAGCCGACCAGGAGGACGAGGGTTGCAGACCACCGCATAGGACC
>CAZFLE010000205.1:0-8344 GCA_964519895.1 uncultured Enterobacterales bacterium
TCCGCGATCCGCCGGATCGCGCTCACCGGGTCGGCCTCGCCCGTGGCGTACCAGGGCACCAGCGCCCGCTCCACCCCGAGCTCGGCATAGGCCGCCAGCGCGTCGGGCTCCTTGACCAGCACCCAGGTCGCGGTGACGCCGATGGTCGCTGGATCCCGGTCGTGCTCCTCGGCGATCTGGTGCAGGCGGGCCAGCTGGCCCTCGAGGGGCGCCAGGCCGTGGTTCGGTGCGATCCAGCCCTGGGCGGTCGTGGCCACGCGCCTGTAGGCCCGATCGCTCGTGCCGCCGATCCAGATCGGCGGGTGGGGCTGTTGCTTGGGGGTGGGGTGGCTCTGAAAGCCCGACCACTGCAGGAACTCGCCCTGGTGGTCGACGGTCTTCCCGGTCCACACCTGCTTCATCGCGGCCAGGTACTCGTCGAAGCGGGCGCCCCTGCGCGGAAAGGGCGTGCCCATCGCCTGGAACTCCTCGGCCAGCCAGCCGGTGCCCAGCCCGAGCTCGAGTCGGCCGCCGCTCAGCGCGTCCAGGCTCGCGACCTGCTTGGCCATCAGCAGCGGGTTGGCCTGGGGGAGGATGTTGATGCCCGTGCCGAGCCGTAGGGTGCTCGTCTTGCCCGCGACGAAGGCCAGACAGGTCAGCGGATCCAGGAAGGGGGTGCCGGGCTGCACCGGCATCTTTCCCGACGGGTGGTAGGGGTACCGGGACGCATAGTCCACGGGCACCATGACGTGCTCGAAGGTCCAGACGCTCTCCAGCCCGGCGCCTTCGGCTGCCTGGGCCAGGTCCGTGACCAGGACTGGGTCGGCCCATCCGACGTTGAGGGGGACGATGCCGATCTTCACGGGGAGGGTCCTCGGGTTCGCGTCCCTGTAGCCGGGGGGGGCGGGACGGTCAGATCATGCCCAGCAGGCCTTCGAGGGTTTCCTGGATCGCTGCGGCGTCCTGGGGGGAGATGTGGTCCTGGTCCGTCAGCCGGCGCAGATCCGCCATCGAGCCCTTGACCCCGGTGAGCGCGGCTTCGGGGAACAGGTCGTTGCCCACGTGGTCGACCCAGGCCTCGAAGTAGCGGCCGATCTCGGGCCGGCGGAGCAGCACCGGCGCCGCCCCGTACTCGCCTCGCTCGCGGATCGCCTGGATGCTTAGCAGGGCGCCCTGCATCCACGCGCCCGCCAGGAGCAGAGGCACGGTGTCCGAGCCCACGTGGCCCACCAGGCTGTCCTGGATCAGAGCGTGGTGGGCCTGGAGGACCTGGACCCAGGCTTCGCCGTGGAGGCCGGCGTCGACGGCCGCACTGAGCTTGGTGACCGGGTCCAGGACCGGGCCGTCGCCCTTGATGGCGACCAGGCCGTCGTGGATGCGTGCCAGCCGAGCCGTGACGACGGCGGGGGACTGGTGGCTGGCCTCGACCATCAGCGCACCGAGCTCGGCGCCCGTGCGCACAGCGGCCATCTGGGGCACGGCGACGGCGGTGTTGTAGGAGACGCGCTGGGCGTGGCCGGCCAGGGAGGGCCCCAGGTCGTAGGGGGCGACCAGGGCCTGGAAGCCCGCGGGCTCCAGGATCAGCTCGACATCTGCAGGCAGCGGATCGAAGCTCGCCTTTGGGGGCTCTGCAGTCGCCACGGCGCCGGCCGCGTTGTCTGGGGAGACGGCGCCCTGGGAGGGGTCGGCGTCAAAGAGGCCGAAGCCACAGGCCGCGATGAGGGCGAAGATCATTCGATCAACAGTGCCACCGCCTGATCCGGGTGTGCATCCGCGTCGAACTCCGGCAGCTCGACGCCGAGCTGGTTGGGAATGCGCCACATCTGTCCGGTCTCTTCGACGGCCATGAGGCTCCAATAGCCCGCTGGCACGTCGGCGCCGTAGAAGGTCGTCTGGGATCCATCGGGCTCGACCCGGACCGCGGCCTGGGAGAAGGCGGCGGTGAGATCGGTCACCGTGAAGCGCTCGCCGGGGTCCCGACCGGTCAGGGTCCAGACCTCGTGGACCAGCGGCAGCTCGGTCAACCACGGCGTGGCGTCCGGGTCGAGCGCTGGGTCCGTGGTCTGGCCGTCGGCGTCGACGTAGGTGATGCCGTAGATGCGCGGCCACACGTCGCCCCGGCCCTGGGCGGCGAAGTCCTCGTTGGGGTGGGGGTCCAGCACACCGTCGCCGTCGGCGTCGACCAGGTGGATCAGGAAGTCCGGCTGGCAGGGGTCGTCGGCGCTCTCGGGAATGGTCAGCAGCGGGTGGTCGACGCTGGTGGTCTCCAGGACCACGTACTGGGTCGCTTCCTCGGTGCGGCTGGCCGACGGGGTCTGGGCGCTCAAGGTGAACACCGGTCGCTCGACCGTCAGCGGGTCGTCGACCACGATCTCCAGGCCGTCGACCCAGCTGGGGATCGGGATGCTGTCCGGGTCGTAGGGGTCGCCCACGGACAGGGCCAGGGGCGTGGGGTCGAAGGGGTCGGCCACGAAGGCACCGAGCCGATCGCCACAGGTGGCACTGATCGTGAAGTCGTAGAACGGGTTGAAGTCCCCGTCCACGTCGACCAGGGCGGTGATCCACCACACCCCGGCGCCGACCCCGGCCATCGACCACGGCGCGACCTCGATGCCGCCATCGACCGGTCGCTGCCACGCGGACGTGGGCACGGTCGAGAGGTCCACGGGCGAGCCGAAGCCATAGGGCAGGGGCAGGTCGTCGACGCTGTAACGGAAGATCAGGGCCGGTCCGACCTGGTCGCCAGTCCCGGCGATGACCAGGTCACCGGACAGCCCGACAGACTCGTCGATGTGGTTGGCGCCCGGGTCCAGAGGCGGCTCGTAGGCGCAGGCCAGGAAGGTGGAGAGCAGGAGCATGATCAGAACCTGTACCGGACTTGGCCGGTGACGCGGGTGCCGACCGGCTGGCCCAGGGGGTGCTCCCGGTGGGCGCCGACCGCGGGGAGCAGGGCGGGGAAGTTCCAGGCGGCGGCCGAGACGTCCAGCCGATCGGTGGGGTGCCAGATGACCTGGGCGGTCAGGTTGAGGTAGGGGTCGACCTGGGCGGGCGTGTTGATGACCTGGCCCTGCTCGTCGACGCCGCGGAGCAGCCACGTCTGGGCGCTCACGTAGTTGGCGCTGACCGAGACATCGACCTGGGCCGGGCTGCGCCAGGTGACCCCGGCGTTGAGCTTGTGGGTGGGGGTCGACGTGTCGACGCACGCCTCGCCGTCGGTCTTGCTGATGTCGTAGCCGCAGGTGCCTTCGTAGTCGGAGAACCAGATGCGCTCGATGCTGTAGTTGGCGTAGGCATCGAGTCCCGGGATGCCGAAGTACTCGAAGTTGGCTTCGGCGCCGACCGCCCGGTAGCGGCCCGGCTCGTTCTCGAAGTGGGACTCGCCGGCCACGAAGGCGCCCAGGTCCTCGTCGAAGCCGTCCAGCTGGTGATCTTCGGCCGAGACGTCGCCGGGCTCGATCAGGCCGTCGACCTGGTTCCAGTAGCCCGCGAGCTCCCCACGCCAGGAGTCGCTGGAGTGGTCCAGCACCGCGGCCTCGATGGACACGATGCGCTCGGGCACCAGCTCTGTGTCCCCCAGGGTGTTCACGACCACGCCGTCGGTGGTCGGCGTGTCGACGTACAGGCTGGTGTAGGACTCGATGAAGGTCGGGTTCCGGAACGCGGTTCCCGCGCTGAGTCGGGCAGCGCGGCCCGGCATGAACTCGTACACCGCCGCCAGGCGCGGCGAGGGCTGGATGCCGTCCTGGAGCGGGTGCTTGTCGACACGGAGTGCGGCGTGCACGTGCAGGGGACCAAAGGTCGACTCGTCCTGGAGGAACAGGCTGAAGTGGTTCTCGGTCTGGTCCTGGTCCAGGTAGTCCCAGCTCGTGGACTTGAAGCGGTAGCCGACGCCGCCGGTCAGGCGGTGGGTGAAGCGCTCACCCAGGGTGTGGTCACCGCGGACTTCGACGTCGTACAGGTCGTAGATGATGTTCGAGGTGAGGCGGTCGGTCTTGCCGGCCTCTCTCAGCCAGGGTCCGGCGACGCCGACGTCGCGGTTCCAGAACGCCCGCACGCTCAGCGGCCCATAGGCGCCGTCGGCGCGGACATAGGTGTGACGCAGATCGTAGTAGTAGTCGCGGAGTGCACCCAGGGGGTAGAACTCCCCGAAGGCCTCGGAGATGCCCGCGCTGGCTCGGACCAGGCCCTGGTCGCCCACGCGCCAGTCCAGGGTCGCGTTGGCCTGGCGGTTGTCCAGGGCCACGCTCTGGTCCTCGACGTCGCTCACCAGGTCCGGGCGTTCTTCCAGATCCGCTTCGGTGGCCCAGCGGCCCAGCCGGACCGCGCCACCGCTGGCCCGCCAGGACAGCGCGCCCTGGCGTCCGGACACGACCATCGAGCCCACGCCGGTGCCCACCGTGCCACCGGCCGCGGTGATCTGGTTGTCGACGCTGGGGTCGCCCGGGGCCCGGGTGATGATGTTCACCACCCCGGCAAAGGCGCTGGCGCCGTACAGGGCAGCGCCGACGCCGCGGATGACTTCGATGCGCTCGATGTCGGCCAGGCTGATGGGCAGCGTGCCCCAGATCGTGGCACCCAGGTAGTCGGCATAGGTGCTGCGGCCGTCGATCAGGACCAGGACCTTGTTGGACAGGCGCCGGTTGAAGCCGCGGATCGAGACCTCGGGCTGACCGGCCGACGGCTGCATGACGTCCATGCCCGGGACCCGCCGCAGCAGGTCGGGGATGGTGGTGGCGCCGGAGAGGGCGATCTCGTCGGCGGTGATGACGGTGATGCTCGACGGCGCCAGCAGCGGGTCCTGGCCGTAGCGGGACGCGGTCACGACCTCGCGGCTGTAGGGGTCCAGGAACGCGCCGGCCAGGGCGTCGTCGAGGGGCGGCTCGGGGGGGAGCTCGACGGTCGTGGTGGGGTCGGTGGGGGTCTCGGCGACGGGCTCGGACGGCCCGTCCACGCCCACAGCCAGGGGCAGGTCGGCTGGATCGGCGGACTGCAGAGACGCAGCCAGCGCCTGGAGCTCGGCGGCCAGTCGCTCCAGCTGGGCGATCTCGGCGGTGGTCGCCGTGCCGCCGGCGGCAGGAGCCTGGGCCGCCGCTTCGGCCTCTGCGTCGGCCTGGGCCTGGGCGATGGCGGCCTCGCGGGCCTCGATGCGGGCCTGCATGGTGCCGATGAAGCCTTCGACCTCGCCTCGGTCGATGGGCTCGGTGGCCAGGTACCGCGTGAAGAAGTCGATGCTCTTCTCGTACTCACCGGCGTCGGCCAGGGCCCGGCCGACGTTGTAGAGCACGGCAGGGTGCGGCAGGATGTCGTAGGCGGTGAGGAAATTCTCGACCGCCACGTCGTAGTCGCCAGCCGCGACCTGCTCCATCGCCAGGTTGAAGTAGCGTCTGGCTTCGTCCTTGGGAGCTGCGTGCGCGGTCCCGCCAAAGGCGAGGACCAACGCCAACAGCGCGGGCACCTTGAGGTGTCGGGCCACCGGCTTTCCAGGGGGGGGGTGAGGGAGGGGGAGCCTACACCACGCCCTGTCTCGGTGTCTTATTGAAATTCAGACTTTTTGTATTATCGTCCGATCGGGTCTGCAGGCCGATCCAGTCCGAATCTGAACCTCTCCGTTGTGCACTACGGACAACGGACAGCTGCTCTGAACCCTCTCAGTCGTAGGGGGAGCTCTTGTACCCGGCCGGGGTGTCGTCGTCGTCGGCCGGGGGCTCGGCGTCGGCCTTGGGTTCCGGCTCGGCTTTGGGTGCGGCCTTGCGGGCGGGCGGGCGTGACTTCGTGCGGGCCCTGGGCTTGGGCGTCGGTGCGGTCTCCTGGACCTCGGGCTCTGGCTGAGAGGCTGTGAGGGCCACCGCGATGTCCAGGGACGTCTGGCCGACCAGATCGCGCTGGGCCTGGATCGGTTCGTGGCCGTCGAGGGTGAACAGGAAGGTCCGGACGTCGGTCGCTCCCTCGGCTGGGACCAGGGAGGCCTGGAGGGGGGTCACGCCCAGGATCTCGTTGTCCACGAGGACCTGGGCGCCGGCGGGGGTGGAGCTGAGCGCGATCGCCACTGGCACAGGCGCGGCCACCTCGACCTGGGTCTGGGGCGCCGGGTCCGGCTCCAGGGCGCTGGTGGGCAGGGCAGCGGTGCCGGTCTCTCCCGGCGCCAGGCTCACCAGCGCCACCGCGGTCATGGCGAGCAGCAGGCCGATGCCTGCCCCCCACTTGAGCAGCTGGGTGTTGCGTGGCGGCGTGATGACCGTCGAGACGTTGACGTAGTCCCGGGTCGGCACCGCCGAGCTCGACGACAGGTCCGCGATCAGCGAGCCCATGTCCTGGTACCGCTCCTGGGGGGCCTTGGCCAGACAGCGTCGGATGACCTCCTCGAGCCCCGGAGGCAGCTCCAGGTCGGGCCAGATCTCCGCCATGCGCGGGATCGGGTTCTGCACGTGGGCGATCATCGTCGCCGCGGTGGTCGGCCCGTGGAAGGGGTACTGGCCGGTCAGCGACCGGAACATCAACACGCCCAGGCTGTAGATGTCGGCCCGGTGGTCGATGTCCATGCCCTGGACCTGTTCCGGCGACATGCAGTGGGGACTGCCCAGGATCATGCCGCTCAGGGTCAGGCTCTGATCGGCCTCGGTCAGCTTGACCAGGCCGAAGTCGACGACCTTGACGACCTCTTCGCCGTCTTCCTGGCGGCGGACCAGCAGGTTCGACGGCTTCAGGTCCCGGTGCACGATGCCCAGGGCGTGGGCCTCACGCAGGGCCTTGCAGACCTGCATCATCAGCTGGATGCAACGGGTGGGGTCCAGGGGGCCTTCGTCCTGGAGGAGCCGCGACAGGGGCCGGCCCTGCACGTACTCCATGACCAGGTAGTACATGCCGCCGTCGGTCTGCCCATAGTCGTGGAGCACCACCGTGTTGGCGTGGTGCATCTGGGCCAGGGCCTCGGCCTCCAACAAGAAGCGCCGCTCGAATTCCGCACCTTCGACGTTGTTGCCGTGGTGCAGCACCTTGATGGCGACCTTGCGCCGGAGCGGGTGCTGCTCGGCCTCGTAGACCGCGCCCATGCCCCCCCGGGCCACCAGCTTGATGACGCGGTAGCGCCCCGCGATCTCCATGCCCACGAGGCTGTCGCTGGAGTGGGGCTGCGGTGGCGGGGCCGTAGGCAGAGAGGTCGTCGAGTGCAGGCTGGGTTCAGGGTACAAGAGGAAGAACCTCAGGACGGAGGCATCATGCCATCGGAGAGCCGCGACCATGGCGGGCGCGGGAGGGGCGCAGGATTAGGATGGGCATCCTAACCCTCATAAATCCTAATTGTTCAAGGAGGAATTGAGACAATTGCCCTGGACGGTCCTGGCACACGGCGGACTCCTTGCCCTGTTTCTGATGCTGGGCTGGGTCTGGCCGCGCCGTGAGCAGGGCTGGATCAACCGGGACACGGTCGTCAACGTGCTCAACGGCGGGCTGCTGTTCGCGGCCCAGCTCTTCACCCTGAAGCCACTGGCGGCCCAGGTGGACCTGGGATTGTTGGATCTGGACCTGCTCGGCCCGCTCTGGCTCCAGGCGCTGTTGGCCTTCGTGGCGCTGGACTTCACCCGGTACTGGCTGCACTTCGCGCACCATCGGGTGCCCTGGCTGTGGACCTTTCACCGGGTGCACCACTCCAGCGAGACCTTGGACGCGACGGCCGGGCTGCGCATGCACGCCGTGGACTTCGTGCAGCTGTGGGCGCTGCCGGTGCTCTGGTTTGGTGTCCTGCTCGACACCAGCGGCTGGCCGCCTGCGGTGCTGCCTGTGCTGCTCCTGGTGCCCGTGGCCTTCGATGGCTTCCAGCACGCCAACCTGCGGGTGGACCCCGACGCCACGTGGCTCAAGCTGTGGAACAAGCTGTTGAACAACCCCCACTTCCATGCGTGGCATCACACCGACGAGGTCCCGCTGGTCGACGGGAACTACAGCAACACGCTGATCATCTGGGATCGCATCTTCGGCACCGAGGTCACCCGCAAGACCCTGCCCGAAGGCTTCGGCATCGAAGCGAGTCAGCAGCTGGAGCTGGGGGTGATCCAGCTGCAGCTGCTGCGTTCGCGTCAGGGCTGAGCGCCGGGACGAGCGCTAGCTCCGGCGGCGGCGGCTCGCGACCAGGCCCAAGGGCAGGACCAGCCAGCCGATGAACGACGCTGGCGTGCTGCCGGCAGTGCTGCAGGTGCCGACGTCCTTGATCTCGCCCTTGTCGAGCCCGTTCAGGGTCCAGGTGCCGGTGCGGTCCTCGTCGCAGTCGGTGGCGCCGTCAAAGGTGACCACGGCCACGTTGTCGCCGCCCTCGAGGGACAGGGTGCCGCCCAGGTACTCCATGTCACAGACCTCGCCGTCCCACTGGTGC
>CAZFLE010000205.1:8444-11289 GCA_964519895.1 uncultured Enterobacterales bacterium
CCTCGATGTAGGAGTCGTCGGTGGGGTCGCCGGTGTCTTCCATCTCGTCGATCCACTCGGCGGTGTAGCGCAGGTCGTCCATGACGTAGCTGAAGGTGCCGTACTCGCCTTCGACCTCGGACGGGATCTCGCTCCAGACCATCGAGCCGGACCACGCGATGCCCGAGGCGTCGGTGCAGCCGTCCCCGGCGTCGACGGTCCACTCGGTCTGTTCGGCGTTGAGGGACTGGCTGGGGCAGTCCGCGGCCTCGGGGTCCTCGGAGTCCAGGTAGAAGGCCGGCAGCATCGGCGTCAGGTAGCCCAGCATCATGAGCGCTTCTGCGGTCGTGTAGTGGGAGAGCTCGGACACGTTGGCCTTGGACGTCACGTCGGCGGTGTAGGCCGGCGCGGCCGTGGTCGGGTCGTCACCGGTGGTGTCGTCGGTTGCCGGACAGGCCACGAGCAGGGACAGGGCGATCAGGTGGGTCATTTGATTCTCACTCTCTGAGGATTGGAAGGGTGCGGCAGGTGCCGCCGGGTGCCTCGTGCGGCTGGCGGGACAGGGCCCCCAGCGCGTCTTGGCGATCTCATCGGTCGTCGGGCCACGGACCTGAAGTCCGGCCGGGTCATCAGCTCCGGCGGCGGCGGCTGGCCACCAGGCCCAGGGGCAGGACCAGCCAGCCCAGGAAGGACGCCGGCGAGCTGCCGGTCGTGCTGCAGGAGCCGACGTTCTTGATCTGGCCCTTGTCCACGCCGTTCAGGGTCCAGGTCCCGGTGCGGTCGCTGTCACAGCTGGTGGCACCGTCAAAGGTGATCTCCGCGATGTTGCCGCCGCCCTCGAGGGACAGGGTGCCCTGGGTGAACTCGTCGTCGCAGGCCGCGGCGTCCCAGACCTGGCCCGTGGACACGGTGTAGACGGTGCCCAGGTCGTTCACCGTGGCCTCGCCTTCGCCGCTGATCACGTAGCCGTCTTCGCTCTCGATGTAGGTGCCGACGTAGTCCGCGGACATGTCGAGCGCCTCGTACTCACCCAGGGAGTCCTGGGCGACGTAGCCCAGTGACACGAGCATCTCAAAGTGGCCGTCGGTGAGGTCCAGGGAGAAGGTGCCGTCGCCGACGAAGTCGATGGAGCTGGTGTAGGTCTCCTCTTCGCCGGTGTCGCCGTACTCGTGGCTCCACTCCGACCGGTAGCTCAGCTGGTCCATGGTGTAGTCCCAGATGTCGACCCAGCCGTCGCCGTCCAGGTCGACCGAGGTGGTGACCAGGGAGCCGGACCAGACCACCCCGGCCTCGTCCGTGCAGCCTGCGCCAGCGTCGATGGTCGCGACCGAGCCGAACTCGTCCTCGCTCCAGGCCGGGCAATTCTCGCCCGGCTCGTCGTACAGCTCGTAGATCGCAGCGAAGGGTGTCAGGTAGCCGAGCATCAGCAGCGCTTCGCCAGTCGTGAAGTGAGACAGCTCCCGCACGTCTTCCGCCGTTGTGACGTTCGCCGAGTAGGGCGAGCTCGTGGTCTCTTCGTCCCCCTGGGTGGTGTCGGTGGCGGGGCAGGCCACGAGCAAGGAGAGGGTGATCAGGTGGGTCATGGGGGTGCTCGATGTGGGGGTGGAAGGGTGCGGCAGGTGCCGTCGGGTGCCTCATGCGGCCGGCGGGCGCCGGCACGTGTTGGCGATCTCATGGGTCTGCTCTCGCGGGACTTGAAGGTGGGTCCCCGGCGGCGCCGTTCGCGACGCCTTGCCCATGACGACGGCTTGACATCCCGGACTCCCTCACTGTCGTGGTGGAAGGGGACGCAAGCGCCCGTGACACACTCCCCAGGATGCATCTGAAGATCGCCGTGGTCCTGTTGGTGACCTTGCTGTGCCTGGGCTGGGTCATCTCGGGGATCGAGCCGGAACAGCTCAAGGTCTCCCTGGCCGGTGCCCGGTGGGTCTGGCTGCTCCCGATGTTCGGGATCTACGTCTGCGCCCACGGCCTGCGGTCGGTGCGGCTGGGTCTGTTGTTGGGAGAGTCGGTCCCGTTCATGGGCCTGTTCTCGGTCACCAGCATCGGGTTCTTGGCCATCAACGTGGTGCCCCTGCGCCTGGGTGAGTTCGTGCGCCCCTACCTGTTGCTCGAAGCGCACGGTGTGCCCATTGGGCACTCCCTGGCGGCCATCCTGGTCGAGCGGCTGCTGGACATGACGATGCTTCTGGCGATGCTCTTGTTGGTGGGCTGGGCGGTGGAGCTACCGGCCGAGGGCGTGGTGGTGGCGGGCATCGACGTGATCTCCACGGGCCAGCGCTTCGCCGGCACCCTGAGCGCCGTGGGTTTTGCGGGCATCGTGGCGCTGCTGGTCGCCGGGCCTTGGGTGCTGGGTGTGATGGACCGGGTTCCTGGTGTGCGGGCACTGGGACCGCTGGCGGGGGCCTTCCACGGCGGGCTGGAGCGGCTGGCGGCTCAGCCCGCTCGGGGCATCGCCGCGCTGGTGCTGTCGGTGGTGATCTGGTCGATCACCATCGTCAGTGTCGTTTGCGTGCTCAAGGTCTTCGACGGTCTGCCCCACACCTTCGCGGCTGCGTTGACCACCTGGGCCATCACGCTGTCGGGCATGACCGTGGCGCCGACGCCGGGTTTCTTCGGCGCCTACGAGGCCTTCTGCCTGGCGGGGCTGTTGTTGTTCGGCGTGGAGAAGACCGTCGGGGCGACCTTTGCCATCGTGCTGCACCTGGGACAGTTCGCCTTCACGGTGGTGATGGGGGGCACGTTCATCGTGTGGCAGGGGCTGAGTCTGCGGACTTTGGTGGCGGACAGTCGGAAGGCGGGGATGGGGTAGGCGACTGGCGCGGCGCCAGACCGGGTTGTGGCACGAATTCGTGCCATTGCGGCG
>CAZFLE010000206.1:0-6060 GCA_964519895.1 uncultured Enterobacterales bacterium
GCCGAGGTCTGGGTCACCAGCACCGTGCGCAGCCGCCACCGGGGCTACCTGATGTGGGGGGCGTTCGAGCTGTCCCGGGCGACCACCGACGCCGCGGCCCGGTCGTGGGTGGATCGGCTGGATGGGCTGAACCGCAGCTGGGGGCTCGACGCGCCCATCTCCTGGTGGCACCCGGACGGCTGGGAGGCCACCGTCGAGGGGGCCCGCCAGATGGCCGACGCCTACGACGTGGTCTACGCCACCGAGAAGGGGGCCCGCTACTCCAGCCACTACGGGGGCCGCGCGGCGGACTTCGTGGTGTACGGCCTGCCGCGGACCGTGACCCTGACCACGCCCGATGGCGTGCAGGGCACCTTTGATCTGTCCGACCCTCAGGCCCCCCGCGACCTGAGTCTGACCGTGGCCCTGGTGCGCTGGATCGAGCGCCACTACGGCTTCTCCAAGCTGGTCGGGGACCACCCCCACTGGAATGACGCCCGGTGATCCTGGCGCTGCTGACGGGCTGTGGCGCCGGCGGGGTGCTGGCGGTCGAGGTGGTGGACCACCCCGAGACGCCCCTGGGTGCCATGGTCCGGGTCCAGACCGACCCCCGATGCCGGGTCTCGATCGCCATCGACGGTGACGGCCTGCCCCAGCGGCACTCCCCCTGGTCCGCCGTGGGCGAGTCCCACGAGCTCCCCGTGCTCGGGCTGAGGGCCCAGGTGTCCTGGACTCTGACGCCGTGGGCGGAGTGCCAAGGCTCGGCCTCATCCGGGGAGAGCGTCGCCTACGTGACCGGCGAGCTGGGGCTGACCGTGCCCGAGCTCACTCTCACGGTGACCGATTCCGACGAGGTCACGCCGGGGGTCACCTTCCTGGTCCCGGTGCTGAGCGGAAACCTGGAGCCGCCGGTCTTTCTGGGGCTCGACGAGGCCGGGCAGGTGGTCTGGGCCTACCAGGATCCCCTGGGCGACACCTCCCATGCCGACCCCTTCCTGGCGGTCCAGGGCGACGGCTCGGTGCTCGTGGCCCAGCACGACAGCGTGGCTGAGCTGGACTGGGGCGGGCGTGTGATCTGGGAGCTGCGCGGGTCAGACCTGGGCCTCGAAGACCTGCACCACGACGCGGTCAAGCTGGACGACGGCAGCGTGCTGGCCCTGGTCGAAGAGGTCCGCGAGGACGACGTCGCAGGGCGGATCGTCGCCGACGGGATCGTGCAGCTCTCCCAAGACGGGGACGTGTTGTGGCAGTGGTCTCCCTTCGACCACCTGGACTGGAGCGAGCTCAGCGACAAGCAGGCGGGGGACTGGATCCACGCCAACGCCCTGGTGGTCCACGACGGCGTGATCTGGCTGTCGTCCAGGGGGCTGGACCGGATCATCGGCATCGACCACGGGTCCGGCCAGGTGCTCTGGCAGCTGGGAGAAGGGGCCGACTTCGACCTGCTGGGGGGGCGCTGGTTCGACGGCCAGCACGCGCCGGAGTGGCACCCAGAGGAAGGCGTGCTGGTGCTCTACGACAACGACCTGGGGGGCGGGGACTCACGAGCGGTGGTCTACCGGGTCGACCTGGAGGCGCGGACCTTGCGGCAGCGCTGGGCCTGGTCGGCCGACAGCTACACCCCTCGGCTTGGCGACGCGGATCTGCTGTCCACCGGGGCGCTCCTGGTGACCGCGGGCGGCCCCGAGGCCCGGGACGCCCCGGCGGTGATCACCGAGGTCGTGCGGGGCGAGGGCCCGATCTGGGAGCTCCAGGTGCACGACGCGGCGGTCTACCGGGCCAGCCGCCTCGACTGGCCCTGGGATCGATAGAAGGACCTGCGGCGGGTGGCTGCGATGGTCGGCGGCCTCCGTCAGCCCGACCAGTCGGGGTCGGATGTCCGCTCTCGAGAACCAGTCGGGGTTCGGTGTCCGGAACAGGCGCCAGATCGCTCCGGATCGGTTCTTCCGAGGCCGAATTCGGCCCCAACCGGGCCCTCACGGGCCCGTTCGCGGACATCGAACCCCGTCTGGTCTCCCGGATCGGACATTCGGCCCCGACTGGTCCTGATGGGAGCCTTCTTCAGCCCCGCCTGCAAGTCCTCAGGCGAGCAGCCCGTCCTCCAGCAGCGCCTGCAGGACCTCGCGGGCGGTCGCCTCGTCGGTGTCAGCGTCGGCCAGGGCGGCGAGCAGCCGGTCCATCGGGACGGGCGTTCGCGCCTGGTCCAAGACCGCGTGGGTGCCCTCGGAGCCGCCCACCAGGCCTGTCTGGCCGTCCGGACTGCAGACCACGACCCAGTGCTCGTGGCCGTCGGCGAGGGGCGGCGGTGAGCCCAGGTCGACCGCGCCCCCGACCAGGGCGGCCAGGGGCTCGGCGCCCAGCCGCGCCGAGAGGTGTTGCCAGCGGGCCAGGGCCCCGACCCGCAGTGCGACCGGCTGCACGCCGGTGGCCAGGGCCAGGCCGGGTCCTCGGGGGCGGCGCCAGCGCCGGGCCCTGGCGACCGCGTGCTCCAGGGCTGCGACGCCGGGGGCCCGCACGCCGAGCCAGCAGCCCCAAGCGAGCGCCACGGAGCGCCGACCCTGGACCGCCTGGTGGAAGTCCGGGCTGGACAGGAACGCGTCAACCCGGTCCAAGGCCCGGCCCCCACGGCTCACGAGGGCGGTGGCGCAGGGGAACTCCTCGATCAGGGCCTGGAGCAGGCGGGATCGTCGATAGGGGTCGGTGCGGTAGGCACGGGGGTCCGACGCCAGGAGCAGCCCGCGCTCAGCGTCGGTCAGCTCGGGCAGACCTGCCCCAGCGAACACGGCCTGGGCAAAGGCCGGGTCGTGCAGCATCCGGACGACGACCCGCTGAAGCGCCGCGCTCACGCCGGGGACCAGCGCTGGCCCAGGCGGGTCAGCCCCGGCTTGCAGGCGTCGAGCGGGTTGCGCTCGCACTCGAAGACCACCGCCTTGAGGTTCGGCAAGGTCGGCACCAGCGCGTCGTAGAGCGCCCAGGTCTCGGGCAGCACGTCGGGGGTGTGATCGTCCTCGATCCAGGGGAAGCCCTGGGTGTCTCGGCGCAACCCACCGGCCACGTGCACCTCGACCACGCGGTCCCGGGGCAGGTGGTCCAGGCCATCGGTCAGCGCTCGCCCAGTCGCCTGCTGGTAGATGCCCAGGTGCGCCAGGTCCAGCAGCAGCCCGGTGTCGGCCCGATCGGCCACCCGGGCGAAGAAGTCCAACAGGTGGAGGTCGCCCAGGAACACCGTGCCCGGGGGGTTCTCGGGCAGGACCTCGAGGCCTGTGGCCTCGCGCAGGGCCACGATGCCCTGGGCCATGCGGGTGGCGCCGTCGTCGGTCAGGATCGGCGGCAAGAGCAGCATGCTGCCCCGCTCCCGGGGCCCGAAGTGCCAGAGGCCGGCGTCCCCGCACAGCCACGCCGGGGAGAGCACGGTGATGAGCTCGCGCACGCTGTCCAGCCAGTCCGGGTCCAGGTCCTCGGGCTCGTCCAGGTTCACGTCCAGGAAGTGGTAAGTGGTGGGCCAGCCCGACTGGGCCCAGGCCTGGGCCACAGGGTCCAGGCCCTTGGCCGCCTCGACGCCCACCTCCAGGAAGCCCCCCCAGGCCGGGTGCTCCCGGCGCAGCGCCATCACGTCCAGGGTCTCGGGGCTCGCGGCGCCGTACTCGGTCGACACGCCCAGTCCCAGCACGGGCAGATCGCGGACCCGGGCCTGGAAGCTCATCGGGCCGGGCAGCCGCCCGCGGTGTCCTGGAGGAACCCGGACAGCCGCCCGAAGTAGGAGGTCAGGCCCACGTGCTCGGGGATGCCCTTGTCGGCGATGCCGTGGTGGGCGCCCGCCACCTCCCAGAACTCCTTTGGGCCGCCGGCGTTGTCCAGGAACTGCCGCTGGTCTTCGACCGAGAACACGCTGTCCTCGGTGCCGATCATCACGAATGTCGGACCGGTCCAGTCCCGGACCTTGTCGGTGTTTTCCAGCCCCCCCGTGGACAGCATCGAGCCGCCGTAGCTGGTGCCCGTATTCGCGGTGGTCATGGGTCCCAGGCCGGTGAAGCCCGTCTCCCAGATCAGCGCACAGGCCGGCTGTGCCAGGACCATCTCCAGGCCCGGGATGCCGCCCAGGCTGTAGCTGTAGACCACGACCTGGTGGTCCGACACGCCCTGCTCACCCACGAAGCGTCGGACCTGGCGACCGTCGGCCAGGAATTGCTCCGTGGTCGGCGCGGTCTCGGGCTGGCTCTTGCCGTAGCCCCGGTAGTCCCAGGCCACGACGTTGAACCCGGCCTCGACCAGGAAGCGCACCCGGGGCGCGTAGTGCTCCAGGCCGGCGTAGTTGCCGTGGTTGTAGATCACCGTCAGCGCGGCCAGCGCCGGATCGTCGCCGTGTGCGTAGAACCAGTACAGGTCCAGCTGGCCCAGGCCGTCGTCGGTCTGGAGCGTGACCTGGGTGACCTCGCCTTCCTGGACCGGGCGCACGGTCTGGCCCTCGTCCAGGGTGCCTTCCATCCACGGGTAGTCCTTGGCCCAGTCGTAGGGCTCCTCGCAGGTGAGGCAGATCCCGTCCCACTCCGGGTCCCAGGGGGTGTTCTCGCAGGTGTCCTCGCTGACCCGGCTGCAGTGCACGTTGTTGTGCACGAACCCGTCCAGCACCACACAGCCGCTGAGCAACAGCGCGATCACTCGGCACCTCCCAGGGTCACGGCCACGCCTGCGGTGACGCCCAGGGCGCCACGACCGGGGGTGATCCAGTCGATGTTCTGGGCTTCGGGCAGCTTGTTCACGCCGTACCAGCGGGCTTCGAGCTGGAAGCGCACCCGGTCGCTGGCGGGGGCGGCCTGGAAGCCCACATAGGGGCTGAGCAACAGGCCCGGGTTGCCGAAGTCCAGGGCCTCGGCCACCCCGAACCAGACCAGGTGACTGCGCACGGCATAGCTGGCGGTCAGCTCGAGCTGGGTCGCCGCCCACCACTCGCGCTCGGACTTGGTGTTGTCCAGGGCGTTGGTGTACAGGAACACCCGGTCGCTGACGCTCAGGGCCGGGCGCCAGCCCTGCTGATCCAGCACCAGCCAACTGGCGCCCACGTGCACCCCGGCCTGGCCAAAGGCGATGGCCGTCAGGTTCACGCCGTAGTTCACGTCCAGCTCGCGATCCAGCAGGCGCGGCATGCCGCTGCGGCCTTCGAGCACGGCGTTGGGCAGGGGCAGCACCAGGCCCGCGGCGGCGAGCATGGGTCCGCCGACGGTCAAGCCCACCGCGTGCTGCCCCGGCGGGTGGGGCCGAGCGCCGTTCATGACGCCACAAGCCGTGAGCAGGCCCGACAACAGGAGGGGGGACATGGTGCGCAGCTAACCCGCGTGTCTGGGGCGGGCGGTTGAACCGGGGTTGCACGCCACCGGCCTGTTCAGTCGCGCTTCCGGGTCAGGATGATGCGCGTGACCGTGCGGTCGACCACCGTGTTGTCCACGCTCACGTTGATCATCTCCCAGGCCAGGCCTTCGGCGTTCTGGTTGGTGATGATCAGGCTGGGTTCGTCGGCCCTCACGTTGTCCAGGATCATCAGCCCGGACTGGTGGGGCACGTTGTCCCGGTAGAAGGCCATCACCTCGGTCACCGGAGCCGACGTGGAGTAGATGGCACTCACCGACGTGAGCCCTGTCTCGACCGCCCCCGGGAACAGCGGCACCCCCCACTGGGTGTCCCCGGCCTTGGCCTTGTCGATGGTGGCCACCAGGGCGTTGGGTGTCAGGATGAGCATGCGACCCAGGCTGCTCATGGACACCGTGACCGAGCTCAGGGGCGCCTGGGGGTCGGCAAACTGGAGGCCGCTCGCGAAGCGCTGGGGCCGGTGCTGGGCCAGGTGGTGCTCGTAGAAGTGGAGCAGGGACTCGGCGGAGAGCTCGGTCTCGTAGACCACGGCCGCGGGGCTGCTGCTGGTCAGGGAGACCCCGGCGGGGACCGGCACGCCCTTCCAGGGCTTGCCCGCGGCGGGCAGGTCGGTCGTGGTGGCGGTCTTCGGGGGCTGGGTGCTCTTGGCAGGCGGGTCCTGGCCGACCACGACCACCTGTGGGTCCGGCGGCTCGGGCTGGGCCACCGGCTTGGGCT
>CAZFLE010000206.1:6160-11192 GCA_964519895.1 uncultured Enterobacterales bacterium
CCGACCACGACCACCTGTGGGTCCGGCGGCTCGGGCTGGGCCACCGGCTTGGGCTTGGGCTGCGGTTCAGCTTTGGGCCTCGGCTTGGCCTGGACGGCTGGCTCGGTCTCGGGCTCGACCGCCGGATCGGGTGCTGGCTCTGCCGGCTCGGTGACCGGGGGCGCACCGTCGACATCGGCCGGCGCAGTGGGTGCGGGCTCTGCCGGGGCCACGATGGCCGACGGGGTGGGGGGCTGCGAGAGCCAGATGCCCGCGCCTGCCCCGACCGCCACGAACAGCGAGGCGCCGAGCGCGAGCAGCGCCCACGGCGGTCGCGAACCCCCGGGCGGGATCGGCGCCGGCGCCTCTGTCTCCACCGTCCGGTTCTCGGGCTCCAGGGTGCCGGTGATGAAGGTCTCGTTGACCGGCGCCGGTCCCGCGTCCAGCACCGACGCGTCAAAGGTCTCCGCCTCGGCGGTCCGGGTCGGCGGTGGGGTCACGCCCATGCTTGGGGTGGGCGCGTTGCGCAGGTGGTCCGGCAGGTCCCGCAGCGCCGTCCGGACTTCGCGCTGGAGCTCCGCCGCGCTCTGGTAGCGCTGGTCGGCGTCCTTGACCAGCAGGCGCGCGATCAGCCGCTCCGTCCGGGGCTGCAGGGTCAGCTCGGGGTGGTCCCGAAGGGGCGAGGGGATGTCCTCGGTGGCGTGCTTCACCAGGTAGTCGACCGCGCTGTCCGTCTCGCCGAAGGGGTGCTCGGCCGTGAGCATCACCCACCCCATGACGCCCACGGCGTACAAGTCGCTGCGTGCGTCCGCCCGCTTGCCGCGGGCCTGCTCCGGCGCCATGTACCGAGGCGTGCCGAACACGCTCCCGGTCTTGGTCAGCCCGGCCTGGCCCTCGTTGGCGATCCGCGCGATGCCGAAGTCCAGGACCTTGACGTAGTCCGGGTTGCCGAACCGGTTGGCCAGCATCACGTTCTCGGGCTTCAGATCCCGATGGACCAGTCCGGCCCCGTGGGCTTCGGTCAGAGCGCTGCAGATCTGGTCCAGCACCTTCAGCGCACGGGCCTCGGGGAACGGCCCCTGGCTGGCGATCACGTCGGCCAGGTTGTGGCCCTCGACGTACTCCATGGCCAAAAACATCTGCCCGCTGTCGGTGGTGCCGAACACGTGGACCTGGACCACGTGGGGGTGGTTCAACCGGGCGACCGCCTTGGCCTCGCGCTTGAAGCGCTCCACGGCGGTGGGTGAGCCCGCGGTGAGCTCCGGGTGGAGCACCTTGACCACCACCGGTCGCTCCATGTCGATCTGCTCGGCCAGGTAGACCGCGCCCATGCCGCCCGCGCCCAGCTGGCGCTGGATCCGGAACTGGTTGCTGAGGATCTGGCCGATCAGCGGGTTGGTGTGCACGCCGAGGAGGGTAACGGGAGGGCGTTGGGGGTGGTCAACGCACGCCGACCACCACCGTGTCCTGGGAGCTGTCGAGGAAGAGTCCGACTCGGACGTCGGGCGCGTCGAGGGCGCTGGTGAGGACCCGCAGGTCCGCGGTCGCGACCGCCAGGGACCCGTTGGGGATGGAGACCCGCAGGGTCAGCTCGCCGGTCTCTCCGGGTGCCAGGACGCGGCCGTCGAAGTCCCTCACACTGAACAGGTCACCGCCGTTGAACGTGAGCGTGGCGTCCTGGAGCTCCAGGTCTTCGGCGCCGGTGTTCGTGACCTCCCAGGGCAGGTCCGTCGGCACCCCGGACTGCACCAGCTCCCAGTGCACCTCGCCCGGTCCGTCCACCGCGCCCCC
Organism: uncultured Enterobacterales bacterium; assembly: GCA_964519895.1. GTDB lineage: Bacteria > Myxococcota_A > UBA796 > UBA796 > CAJQPC01 > CAYFPX01. The sequence continues at coordinate 7,931 of CAZFLE010000206.1, forward strand.
CTGTGGATAGTCCCGTTCTTCGGCCTCCAGGCTCAGGATCTCCCAGGGCTCGGCGTCGTCTGGGGGGAGCCACCGCACCGGGCCTACCCCCTTGGCGAACCACCAGGTGCCGGCCCAGGGTCGGCCCTGGTCGTCCTCCAGGTGCACGACCAGGCAGCGAGCGTTGATCAGCGTGCTGTCACAGGGTTCCTCTGCGATCACCTCGGCGACCCCGTCCGTGCCTTCGATCACGTCGCCGACCCGGGCGCTCGGTCCGACGACCTGGACCTCGGACAGGTAGGTGACCGCGGGTTCACCGAAGCCGCTGTCCGTGGTCTCGGGTCCCAGCTGGTGACCGTGCAGCCGCACCCCCAGGTCGGGGTGTGTGGACCAGCTGGCGCCCCAGGCAAAGGCTCGGCTCTGCCACACGTCCAGCCAGTGCAGCCGTCCTCCGTCCGCCAGGCGGGTCTCCCCGGCCTTGGTCAGCTCGAAGCGCTCGGAGCTGCCGCGAAAGAAGTCCCAGCTCCGGGCGCCGTCGAAGACCAGGTAGTCGGCGGTGTCCAGCGCCGGAGGCCCGGTGTCGACGGGTCCCGAGGTGGCGGTGTCGACTGGCAGGGTGCGGCAGGCCAGGGTGAGCGCGAGGAGGGTGCTGAGCACGGGGCATGGAACCATGTGGGCATGGGGCGGGGCCAGGCCTCCTCGTTGGCCAGAGTGCAGACACCGGACGGCGCATTTGAGCTGCAGCTGAGCATCCAGCGGTCCTTCCTGTCGACCGGAAGAGTGGACGAGTTGGTCGGCACGGCCACACCTCCTCCTGGCGAATCGCCAGTGGCAGCAGCCGATTGGCCGTGTGCGAGCCTCCGCCTGATGGTGTTTTGATCTGTGCCCACTTTTATGGAAGTGGATACAGATTCAATCATGGCGAAGTCTCCAACCCACCGGCAGCTGGTGCTCCAGCTCGCTCGCGAGGACCCCATCCTGACGGCGCGTACTGCCCGTGAGGCTGGCGTCCCCTACGCGACGCTGAGCCGAATGGTCCGGGACGGTGAGCTCGTTCGCGTGAGTCGCGGCCTGTACGAGCTGCCGGACGTCGAGGTCTCTGAGCACCACACGCTCGCCGAGGTGGCCCTCCGCGCACCTCGTGGGGTCATCTGCTTGCTGTCGGCGCTCGCCTTCCACGAGCTCACCACGGAGCTCCCGTTCGAGGTATGGCTGGCGTACGAGCGAGGCACCCGGCCCCCGGCCATCGACACCCCGCAGGTCCGACTCTTCCGTCTCTCGGGAAGGTCCTACAACCACGGCGTCCAGACCTATGACATCGAGGGAGTCGAGGTCCGTGTGTACTCGCCGGCGAAGACGGTGGCCGACTGCTTCAAGTTCCGTTCTACCGTTGGACTCGACGTCGCCATGGAGTCGCTCCGCGACTACCTGCGCCACCGGGCTGGGTCCATCGACGACCTTTGGTTGGCGGCCAAGGCCTGCCGCGTGCACGAGGTCATCCGACCGTACATGGACGCGCTGGCATGAGCTCCGCCCGAGCCGCTGCCGGCTCGGCGCGGCAGCGCCTGTTGAGCCGCAGCCGAAGACGGGGCGAGGACTACCAGGTCTTGCTGGTGCGCTACGCCCTCGAACGGTTTGTCTACCGGCTTTCCGTCAGTCGGCATGCCGACCGCTTCGTCCTCAAGGGGGCGATGCTCTTCGCGCTGTGGGCAGACACCCTCGACCATCGACCGACGCGAGACATCGATCTGCTGGGAAGAGGGAGTCCTTCACCTGCGGAGCTTGCCGCAGCCTTCCGCGAACTCTGTCTGCTGGAGGTGGCCGTAGACGATGGTCTCGAATTCGATGAGGCTTCGGTCGCTGCCGCCCCCATTCGCGAAGATGCCGTGTACGACGGCGTTCGCGTCGTACTTCGCGCTCGTCTCGGGACGGCGCGCATCCGCATTCAGGTCGACGTCGGGTTCGGCGACGCAGTCCATCCGGTGCCCGAGATCGTCGCGTATCCGACGCTCCTGGACCATCCGGCACCAGAGGTGGCTGCCTACCATCCGGCGACTGTCGTGGCCGAGAAGCTCGAGGCGATGGTGGCGCTGGGCATGGCCAACAGTCGGATGAAGGACTTTTTTGACCTGCTGTGGATGGCTGACCACATGGAGCTCGATGGCGACCAGCTCGTCGCCGCCGTGCGGTCCACCTTTCTTCGACGCCAGCGGGCTCTTCCTCAAGGCCCGCCCATCGCGCTCACGGTGGACTTCGCTGAGGACGGGTCCAAGCAGGTTCAATGGGGGGCGTTCATCCGCAAGTCTCGTCTTGACGGGAGAGAAGGGGGCCTGCCCGAGGTCGTCGGTTGTCTTTCAGCCTTCTTGGGTCCGCTGCTGGAGTCCGCCACAGGCGATGGGTCTCCTGGACACTGGAGTCCCGGTGGACCTTGGCGGCGCGAGCAGCGGCGGTGAAGGCGCTTGGAGTTGAAAGTGGCGTCGCCTGGGACTTGGGGGACTTGGGGGGCTTGGTGAGCTTGGGGGGTGGGGCGGGTCTAAGTGGCACGAAAGTGGCATCACTGTCTTTTGGTCTTTAAGTGTTGTTGGTCTTTAGAAAGGACCTTGAGGTATAAAAGTACCATGAGAGACACCGCTGCCGCCCTGCTCCGACTCGAGCAGCTCCCATTCGTGAAGGCCGTGTCGATGGATGAGTCCGCCTCGTTGGCCAGAGTGCAGACACCGGACGGCGCATTTGAGCTGCAGCTGAGCATCCAGCGGTCCTTCCTGTCGACCGGAAGAGTGGACGAGTTGGTCGGCAGGGCGCGCGACCACCAGGTGCTCGTGCTGGCGCCGCTGGTGTCTGGCGAGAGCGCAGCTCGGCTCGCAGCCGCCGGTGCCAACTACGTCGACGACGCCGGCAATCTCCGGCTCGCCTTGGGTGAGCGGTACCTGGCGTTGATCGAGGGTAAGACGCTCCCTCCGCCTGAACGACCCGCTGGGATCCGATCGGCGGGCTACCGCGTCCTCTTTGCCCTCATGGCATGGCCCGAGCTGGCGGGAAGACCCCAGCGCGAGATCGGGGACTGGGCTGGCACCAGCCGCACGGCCGTCTCGGCGCTCTTGCAGCGGCTGGCCGCGGAAGGCCACCTCATCGGCCGGGACCGGCGGCGACGACTCGTTGTCGGCGAGGAGCTCCTGCGTCGCTGGACCGTCGGCTACACCGACATCCTCCGGCCCGCCCTCTTCATTCGGCGGTACCGGATGCCCGAGGGAGGTCGTGAGGTGCTCGTGCGTCGCTTGGAGGC
>CAZFLE010000207.1:0-11149 GCA_964519895.1 uncultured Enterobacterales bacterium
CCACCTGCACCTGGGAAGAAGATGGTGTGATCGCCAACCCCGCCTACATCCTTCCAGGTAGAGGCCTCGAGACTCGCAAAGCTCGGACACGCCCTGGGACCAGGTCTGTCCCAGGTACTTTGGTCCCCACGACCTGGGGGACTGGGGCAGCTACCGCCTGTGGCGGGACGACGACCCGGACTACGAGCTCCGCTACCAGGTCGCCGTGACGAGCCCGTCGGACGACGGCACCACGATCGTCCGGGAGGACCGCATCTACGACGAGGACAGCGGCGAGTTCGAGCCGCTCATGTGTCCTCGCCGACCAGAAAAGAGCCGGCGAGATCAACGAGGGCAGGCTGGATGCGATCGGTTCAGGGCAGCACTTCCACCGTCGCATGCACGCCAGGCACCCCCGCGAGGCGGCGGTCCCGAGTGACCAGCGTGCCCTCCAAGGCCTCGGCCAGGGCCAGATACAGCGCGTCGTAGGCCGTGGCGTTGTGCCGGAATTCCAGGGCTCGGGACAACAGGGGCGTGTGGGGGAAGCGCCTGAACGGCAGCAGCTTGAACGCGTCCACAGCCTGCGCCAGCTGGGCCGACGACAGGTGCCCCGCTCGGTTCAGACCTCGCAGGGCATGCAACACCTCGGCATCGAGCAGGTGCGGTGCTGCCAGGTCCTTCCAGCTGCGCAGCACGCGCCGCGCCGCCGTCACCCCGCGGCCATCCAGATCCAGCAAGAAGTCCACCACGACCGACGCATCGAGGACGATCACCCGTCGCTGCCCATCGGTCCACGCAGGTCGCGAATCAGCGCCACCGAGTCGACGTCGCCACTGACTGGGCCGAGTGCGCTCAGGCGTTGCGCCATCTCCTCGGGCGTGGGCATCGCGCTCAGCCGGATCGCTTCACGCAGCAACAGCTCGGACAGCGAGACTCCCTCCTGGGCGGCTCTGACCTTGAGCCGCCGGTGAACGTCCTCGGGCACATTCCGGATCTGCAGGTTCTTGGACATGCACTCAGCATAGTCTCATGCAGATTGCATGTAGCCTCAGTCCTCGTCCTGGGCGTTCGTGTTCTCCCACCCGTCGGTCGGCGCGGTCCCGTCCAGGTACCAAGGGGTCTCGCCGTCGTCGTCGTCACCCTTTGGCGGCGGCTGGGCCGGCGGGGCCTTGGCGTTTGGTTGCTTGTGGAACGGGTTCTCGCTCGCCTTGTGGGGCGGCGGCTGGCCCGGGTGCTTCGCTTCTTCGTTGAGCGCGCGGGCGCCCTTGAGCAGCTTCTTGGCGATGCGGCGGATCGGCATGACTACTGGCTGATCAGCTTGCGCAGCGAGCCGTACTGCTTGACCTTGAACCACGTCAGCTCGCCGCGGCGGAAGTAGCGCATGGCGACGGTGAACATGCGGGCGTAGTTGGCGGCCCACGCCAGGTAGAAGATCGGCTCGACGTTCTCCTTCCAGTGATCCCGCTCGTCGAGCAGCTTGCGGATGAAGCTGCGGGGCACGAAGGACTTGGACGCCAGGCAGTAGATCGCCAGGTAGAACTTCTCCTCGTTGGAGCGCGGGTAGTCCATCGAGACCCGGAATTGTTCCCAGGACTTGTGGGCGCGTCCCTCGACCTCGTCGGGCCCGATGACGCCGTCGGCGAGCATCTGGTTGGTGAGCGCGGTGCCCGGGAAGAAGTTCAGGCTGTAGAAGTAGATGGAGTAAGGGAGCGGCAGCTCGAGCAGCATCTCGGCGGTCTCGAGCTTCATCTCCTCGGTGGCGAAGGGGTTGTCGACGATCACGTCGTAGACCACGTCGAGTCCGAGCTCCTTGTTGGCCTCGGCGAACTTGAAGATGGCGTTGTTGCCCGGCGAGCGGTTGTGGATCTCCTTGGACTCCTTGGTGGAGCCGCTCTCGATGCCGGTCTGGACCCGCACCAGGCCCACGCTCATGAGCCGCTTGAGCATGTCGGGCCGCATCATGGGCGGGATGAGCAGGCACTCGAAGGGGATGCCGATCCGCTTCGGGTACTTGTCGATGAACTCCTCCATCCACTGGGGACCGAAGGCGAACGACGTGTCGTCGTCGATCTTGACCCGGGCCACCTTGGGGAAGTGGTGCTTGATGTATTCGAGCTCGCCCAGGATGTGCTCGACGCTGCGGGCCCGGTAGAACTTCTTGCCCTTCTCGTCGTAGACGTCCCGCAGGATCGAGACGTAGCAGTACGAGCAATTGTAGGGGCAGCCCCGGGAGAAGTAGATCCGGTACTCGGCCGTGCGCTTCCAGGGCTCCTCGTTGCGGAGCTTGCCGTCGTCGATGAAGAACTTGTTGTCGTCTTCGACGTCGGGGTAGGGCAGCCAGTCCAGGTCGTTGATCAACGGCCGGGGCTTGTTCCGAAAGATCTGGCCGTTCTTGTTGGCCCAGATGTTCGGGATCTCGGTGTCGTCGCCGCCCTGGTGGAGTGCGTTGGCCAGGTCCACGATCGCCATCTCGCCTTCGCCCACGCACAGGTAGTCCACGTGGGGGATGCACTCCTCGGGCACGCTCGTGGCGTGGATGCCGCCCCAGACCACGGGCAGATCCGGGAAGCGCTGCTTGATGCGCTGGGTGACCTCGTTGGCCATCGAGAACAAGCTGGACATGAAGCCCAGGCCGACCATGTCGGCCCCCTTGTCCCGGATGATCTCCAGGGCCATCTCGATCTCTTCGTCGGGCGGCAGGACCAGGCGGTTGTGTCGCCAGTCCCGCAGGAAGATGATCGTGGTCTCGAACCCCGCCCGCTGCAGCGCCGCGGAGAGGTAGCGGATGCCCGCGTTCTCCACGCTGTAGATGGTCATGAGTGCGATGTGGAATGGTCGGGGGCTCGACGCGGCGACAGCCTGCATGCGATGTCCTCGGGAGGAAGTGCCGTCCTGGCGAGGGTCAGTCTACCAGCCCAGAGGTGATGTCGCCTAGAGGCCTGGAGACTTGGAAGCGCTCGCCATCCGGGCGTTCAAGCCCTTGGGTTGTCAAGAGATCCATGCCGTGCGACCTTGTAGCCTGAGGTGAGTCCCCATGGTGCCGCAGTCCACCGAGCCGGCCGTCGCTGGCGCCGACCTCTACGGAGGACTCGATCCGCGAGACCTGCCCGCCTACACCTTGGCGGACGCGGCCAGGTACCTAAAGCTCCCAGCGACGACCGTGCGCCAGTGGGTACGCGGACGTACCTACCCGCTTGCCGACGGGCAGGGCAGCTCCGACCCATTGGTCATCACCCCCAAGCCCGGTGGAGACCTGTCGTTCACCAACCTGGTCGAGCTGCACGTGCTGCGGGCACTCCGTCGCCGGCGGGTGTCCATGGACCGGATTCGGCGTGCACTCGATCACGTCGAGCGCACACTCCAGGCGAGCCATCCCTTGGCCACGGTCCAGTTCATGACAGACGGCATCGATCTCTTTGTCGACGAGCTCGGCCACCTCGTCTCGGCCTCCGGCCACGGTCAAGTGGCCATGAGAGAAATCCTCGTGCTTCACCTGCGTCGCATCGAGCGTGACCCACAGGGGTTGGCCGCACGTCTGTTCCCATTCACCCGGTCAAGCGACGAATTCGACTCACCCAGAGCAGTGGTCATCGATCCCCGGGTCTCTTTTGGCCGGCCCGTCCTGGCCGGAACCGGCGTACCGACCCGCGTGCTCTTCGAGCGCTTTCAGGCCGGAGACGACCTCTCCGCTCTCGCCCAGGACTACGACTGTGATGCCGTAAAGGTCGAAGAGGCCATCCGGTGTCACCAGCAGCTCGCCGCCTGAGACATTGCCCCCCACGTGGTTCGTCGACGAGTCTCTGGGTCACGGGGTGGTCGAAGCGCTGCGAGCGAACGACGCAACCGTAGTCGCCCATCGAGATGTCTACCCACCGGGGGTGGATGATGCGGTCTGGTTGGTGGCCGCCGCCCAACAGGGCTGGCTCCAGCTCACCAAGGACCAACGCATCGCCTATACGCCGCTCTACACCGCAGCCATTCGTCGGACTGGCGCTCAGGTCTTCGCACTCGTGGGCGGCAACCTCCGCGGCGCCCAGATGGCCGAGGCCTTTGTCCGCGCACTTCCGAACATGGAAGCCCTCGCGTTTCGTACCTCGGGACCCTTCATTGCCAAGGTCTACCGGGACGGACGCGTCGCCATGTGGCGCAAGGGACAAGACCTGTAGCGTTCACGGTCCAGGGTCGGGCTCCTCCACCAACGCCCGCAGCGCGTCCCGGTCCGTGTCGAAGACCAGCGCTTCATAGACCCGCTCGAAGTCGTGGAGGTCGACCACACGGGGGTGCAGGATCGCCGCGGCCTGGACCTTGTCGGCGCCAAAGTCGAGCACGCCCAACAGACCCACGACCTGCTCCACGTCGAAGTGCAGCCGGCGACTCGCCCGCTCGACGACGGCGATCTTGTCTCGGCTGAAGGCCTGGGCCTCGACCGTCTCCCGCAGGTCGTCGTACTCCTCGACGGTGCACGCCGGCACGGTGGGCTCGGGCTCGGGCTCGGGCTCGGGCTCGGGCTCGTCGGTGTCGGCGTCCGACGGCTCGGCGCCATCGCCAGCCGCCGCGGCCAGGTGGGCCTCGATCGACGTCAGCGCCGCAAGCACCGTCGGGTCCTCGGTCCGCGCCATCAGCGCACTCAGCTCCTGGCGGGCCAGGTCGAGCTCGGTGTCTTCGGCCAAGGCGAGCCCGGAGCAGATGAGCCAGAGCATCGGACCTCCTGAGGAGCGCCTATCGCGATCCCAGGGCGCTCAGGATTGCGGTGAGCAGGACGTCGGCGGGAGAGGGCTCGGCTGCCGTCCACTGGGTACGGCCCGTGTGCCAGTCGGCGACCTGGCGCCAGGTCGCCCAGCCGGGCTCTGCGAGGGCCTGCCACAGGCGCTCGAGGGCCTGATACGACGGCGTGCCCGCTGTGACGGCCGACTCGAAGCCCGGCACCACCGTGCCGTCGGCGTGCACGTCGTCCTTGAGGTGGTTCTTGCGCATCCGAACCAGGTCGGCGTGCAGCATGACCAGGTTCAGTCCATGGCCCAGGCGGTCGGCCCCAGGTGGGTACATCAAGCCGGTCACGGCTGTGGCCACCGCGACACCCCGAGCCGCCGGGCCGGTCCAGGTCTTCTTTCGGAGCCGGGCAGTCATGTTGCCCAGTCCGAAGCGGATGTCTCCAGCGTTGGAGAGAGCATGGATGAGGGAGAGCCGGTCCCTGACAGTGGCTCCGCCTACCTTGCCCTCCCAGGCCCACAGGTCCACCAGCGGCTTGTTGGAAGGGGCCCACACCGGGGCCGTGAAGGTCAGGACCTTGTCGGCGCGGAACCAAGCCCCCAGCGCCGCTCCGGTGTCCCAGACCGTCTGCATGCGCACCTTGTTCCAGCGCGCGACGCGCCAGAAGTCCGGGCGCAGGAGCTCCACGACGTCCACCGTGGCCCGCTGAGCCACGCCCCAGTCCCCGCTGGCGAGGTAGTGCCCCAGGGTCAACGCCGCCGGCACCAGCTGGGGCTGTCCATACAAGGCACCGGCCAGATCCTCACCCATGGCCCGACTGCGCGCGAACTTGGACAAGGAGCGGAGCCGCTCAGCTTGCACCGCGTTCGGATCCGGGCTCGGCAGTGATCCCAGGATCTCCGGGAGCTCATCTCCGATCCACCGGACCAATTCCGGTCGGGTGACCGGCTTGTGGCGGGTGCGCTGGACCGGGAAGAGGTGGGCGCGCAAGGAGTCCGGCAGACCCGCCTCCCAGACGATCCACGACCGCTCGCCCTTGGCCGAGGTGAAGGGGTACAGCAGGCCCCGCCCGCCCCGCAGGATCACCAGGATGTCACGGGCGAATTCCTGGTTCTCCGTGTGTCTGGGCTCGTTGTCGACGAGGCGGTCCAGCAGGACGATGTCGTCGGGATGAATCAAGGCGGCCAGCCGCTTGCGTTTCTTCTTGAGCCGGTGGATCTGGACCCCCAGGCAGAGTCGATCCGGACAGCGTTCTCGGACCGCTGCCGCCTCCTGGTTGAAGTGCAGGACGGGCCCAGGGTCATCGTCGAAGCACAAGAGCTTGGGCACCCCGGCCAGCTGCTCGGTGAACAAGGCGCCCCAGTCGGGCAAGGACGGAGAGTCCGGCAGCACGACTCGGGCGACCTGGGGTCCTCGTGGCAGGGCCTCGACGCAGTCTTCGGACAAGATCAGCAGGTCTCCAGGGCCCAGCCCCAGGCCCCGTGTGATCGCCTCCAGGTCGCCGGTCCAGGGCTCGTCGACCAGCACGCAGGCGATGCGGTCAGACGGGTAAGCGGTCTCACACCAGGCCCGGAGTGCGGCAGCGACCTGGCCGGCCGACCCTGCAGCGCGCTCGGCCTGGTCCGGAGCGGGCTCCACCAAGACCAGGTGGGCGGCTGGCCAGAGCCGGTCGCCAGGGCTCTCGACCGCCTGGCCCTGGTTCAAGACGGTTGCCCGGCCGATCGGCACCGCGGCGACGGCGGGGACAGGGGAGCCCCAGTCCACCTGAAAGCCGATCCGGCGGTAGGCAGCGGGCACCACGCGGCTCTCGGCTCGCTGGGAGAAGACAGCACAGATCAACGGGTGGACTCCGACTTGGGGCTGCGGAGCGGAAGGTACCACCGCAGTCCCCCCCGCTCATTGGACGCCGCGTGCAGACCGGTACCGCCGGTGGCTTCGGGAAGACCGCAGGCCCGGCACATGGCCTGGATCAGCCCCAGCCCCCGACCGCCACCAGAGGCGCGTGCAGTGGGTTCGCCGGCCAGCGCCGCCTGGATCGCCCGGACTCGCGCGGCCGACACGTCGGGCTCGTCGATGGTGAGCCGCCAGGGTCGGCCGCGATCGTCGAATTCCGCGTCGAGCTCCAGCACCAGGAATCCATCGTCCAGCTGGGCGTGCAGCTCGGCGTTGTGCATGATCTCGGCCAGCAGGAACACGAGCACCCGCAGCTGGAGCACCGGCTTCTCCACGACGTCATCCACCGCACCTGGCGCCTGTCGATAGCTGGAGCGCCCCGATGGCGAAGCCGGCACCTTGGCCAGGACCGTGGAGACCCTGTAGGCCAGGCCCGAGCGACGAAAGGCCAACAGGCCCGCCAGGTCCGCCAGAGCCTGGGCGACCCGCGCCACCACCGCGCGGTAGTCCTCGGCCGCCGCACCTTCCCACTTCCTCACCTCGATCAGGTGGTGCATGGAGCGGACGGTGGCCCAGACGATCTGCGTGTCGGTGTCGCCTTCGCCAGTGGCCTCCTCCTCCTGGTTCAGCACCTCGAGCAGGAGCCGATCCGCCTGGGTCCAGAGCGCCTTGGACGCCAGGTCCAGCTGCTGGGTGCAGTCCTTCAGCGAACGGGCCGCGTCCTTGAGCATGCGGGCCCCTCGCTCGGACTCGCCGGCGCCCACGCTCGCCAGCAGGCGTTGCCAGGGGGTCGGAGAAGGGGGCAAGGGCGCGGCCTCGTCGACCCACGGCGCCAGTGCCTCGCGCCAGTCTCGGGCCCAGGGGCGGTGGGGGGGCGCATCGGCCGCCGGGGGCGACTGGGCCCAGACCTCTGGGAACAGGACCCACAGGTCCTCGAGGAAACGGACCATCTCGGTCCGAATCTCCGCCACCCGGTCCGAGAAGCCCAGGTCCGCCAGGCAGTACCCGCACAGCCGCACCAGCCCCAGCAGCCCACCGACGACCTGCTCCTCTCGGGCCAGCAGCCCTGCGGACCAACGCCGGACGAAACGGACTCCGAGCGCCAGCAATGCGATCGACCGGTCCAGGGCCCGCTCGATCTGCGCAGGCCTGGCCCCGTACCCCAGCAGCAGCCAGTGACTGGTGAGCCCTCGCAGGGCCCATGCCAGCTCGTCGGTGTGGGTGGCGTCGTCCATGGCGTCGAGCAAGCGCCCGAAGACCTTGTCGTCGGCCTGGGGGGCCCCCAGAGGCCCAGAGGAAGCGATCGGGTGGCGCTTGCCCGCAGGGAATTCGCGCCACCGGTCCGCCGCCACCGCGAGGTCTCCCGAGAAGGCACGCCGGAGCGCCAGCAGAGCCGCGTTGGTCTCGGAGCGTGGGGTGGCACTGGATCGGATGACCTCCAAGAGCGCATCGCTGGTCCGTGGGTAGTGCCACGCGATCGCCAGGGCCGCCGGGCTGAGGCCACGCTTGGAGCCCGACGTGTACAGGTTGCCGTGCTCGACGAGCGCACCCAGGACCTCCTGGTGGCTCTCCAGGCGTCCGCGGTCCACGGCGTCCTCCACGCCGGCTTCCCAGCGCGGCAGCAGGCGCTGGACCTGGTGGCAACGCCCAGAGGCCAGCACGGCGGTGGCCAGGTCACGGCCCCCTTCGACCTGCAGCAGAGCCTCGACCAGCTGACTGGCCAGCACCCCCCGCCGTCCGACGCGGCCGTCGGCCATCTCGTTCGCAGCTTCCTTCAACCACGTCACACAGTGCTCGCACCCCTGACTCGCGTGCCCGGACGCCATGTGCACCACCGGGTTGGCCAGGCGCCCGTCCGGGTCGCTGAACCGGGTGTTCCAGGCCACCGCCCGTCGATACCAGGCCCACCACCAGCGATGGTCCACGCGGGCTGCCAGCCCCTCGGAGATCGTGCGCGCCGCCCCGGACGTCACGGCGCCGTAGAGACGCCGCAGCCGGGGCCGCCGGAGATCGATGTCCGGCGGGGGGGTCCCGAAGACCAGGTCGGACGCCAACCCCTGGACGCGCCCGTCGCAGACCGCCATGCGCCCGATCAGGTAGGCCAGCGCGTCGCTGCACTCCCCCTCGCCGAGGGCGAGGGGACCCCCTTGCCAGAGCCGCGCCAGCAGCTCGCCATAGTCCGGCCAGTGGCCCGGCCAGTCCACCTCGGGCGCCACCGTGGCCGCGATCGCCGACGCGACCAGCCGCAGGTAGCCATCGCTCAGGTCGCCGGAGCGCGGGCGATTGAGGAAGCTGCCCTTTCGAAGCCACATGCGGAGCGCCTGGGCATAGGCATCGAGCTGTCTGGGGCCTCGCTCCGGCTGGTCGATGTCCGCCTGGACCACGGACCGCATCAGGTGCCCCATGTCCCACCCGATGGCCTGTCTCACGGCCCGAGGGGCCTTGCCCTGCCGGCCGGGTGACAACAACGTGAACCGTGCCCTGGCCCGGTCGTCTCGGGCAGCGACACAGACCTCGGACAGTGACGCAGCCTTTGCGTACTGCATCGTCGCGTACATGCGGAGCCGTTCGTCATCGTGCTGAGCCAGGGCCCGCAAGGCTGCCCAGCTCTCCGGCCGGAACCACCAGTACTGCCCATCGAGCATGCCCAGGTGCGCGAGGGCCGGCCTGGCGCCCTTGCGCTTGGGGCGCTTGCTCCAGAGGGCCTGCAAGCTGTTGGTGAGGGAGCGGTCATAGTGACCGTCACGGGCGTGCATCACCGAGCCCACGGGCGCAGCGGCCACGCCCCGCAGCAGCCTCGAGAACAGGGCGCCCGACGAAGTGCCCGCCGCCAGCAACCGGGTGCACACGTCTTCGTGCTGCAGTCGTCCAGAGCAGACGGCCCAGGACACCCACTGGTCGCCCAGGACCTCGACCGCGGCCCGAAGCTCGACGACCCGCCACTGACGCAGCACCGAGTCGTCGTCGGACACGTGGTTGGCCTGCCAGGCCAGCCGCCTCAGGAGGTCGTCGGGGCTGCGTCCGCCCTTGAGCACGGCTCGGACACGGACGCGAATGTCCCCGGCAGCGCCCTGGACCTTGAGGGTTCGCCCGGCCTTGGGCGCTTGTCCATGACCCCGTGCGTAGACCACTCGGAACTGCTTGGCTGCGTCCTGGCTCCAGACGACCCACAGGTCCCGTGACGGTGCGCCGAGAAACCAGGCCAGCTCGGGGGCACCGGCCGGGTGGTCGTCCCGGGCGCCCCCGGCCACCAGGCGCCGATTCAGCCAGAATCCCAGGGGCGTCCACTGCCCCGCGGGTCCCAGCTCGGCCAGGCAGCTGGAGAGCTCCCGCTCGCTCGCGTCGGCGCCGGGAAACGGATCCGGCAGCGCGACGACCGGGTGCTGCAGCAGCCTCACCGCAGACCCTCCGTGACATCGGTCAAGTGGACAACCCCATGATCCGATCGTATAAGAGCAGAGACAGAACAAGCGGGCCGTGTGACTGGCACCGCGACCTACCATGGCCCCCGCGGGGGCCATTGTTACTTCGGGCGGGTCAGCGACAGCCCTGGAGCCGCGCGACCTCGCTGATCGCCTCGCAGCTCTCCACGAACTCGTCGGAGCACCCCGAGATCCAGGACCCGAGCTCCCCGCAGGCCGGGGCGGCGGCGGTCGACCAGCCTTCGGTCTCCAGCGTGCAGGTCGCGTCGCAGGCGCCGAGCGCGCTCGTGCTCGGGGTCACGTCGCCGTCGCAGTCGAAGTCCCAGCCTCCGTCCGACCGACTGCGCACGAAGAACTGCTCCTGTCCCGGCCAGGCCCGGGCGTCCCGGTCGTCGCAGTCTCCGTCGGCAGCCACGTGGCCGACCGGGGCCGCGGCCTGCCAGACCGGCTCCCCCGTGCCCCAGCCGTCGCCGTCGTCGTCGGCGTACCAGGACAGCAGGTCTTCGCCGGAGTCGAAGCCATGGGCGGTGTCGCCGACGGGCCAGCTCCGACGGGGGAGCAAGCGAGGGTCCCTGCCCACACCGCCCGCATCCGGGCCCCCGATGTCTAGGAGGCTGTCGGGGGACCCGGTGTCCGAGAGGATGGGGGTGCACGAGATGAGCAGAGCGAGGATCACAGCGGACTCCTGGGTTGGAGTCCGCCTGTCGAGCAAGGACTGTTCCCGCCCGTGGATCCTTGAGGCAGCCCGTTCCGGCGCAGCAGGATCGTCCGTCGTCCGTCAGGGGGTGTCGATCCGTCGACACCTGGCGGGGCCTACTCCGTCAGCAGCCGCAGCCCAGCCGTCGCCTTGCGCCGCAGATCGCTCACGTTCCGGATCTGGAACAGGTTGCGCGCCACGAAGCTCGGGCGCCAGTAGAACCGCTTGTAGGCGTAGTTCAGCAGATCGCGGAGCTCTTCGCGGGTGAAGTGTTCGTCCCAGACCTGGGCCTTGAACTCCTCGTTGGGGTCGACCATGAACCGGAACCAGGGCTTGGGGTCCAAGACGCCGTCCCGCTCGCCTTCGTCCCACAGCGTGGTGCCGGGGAAGGGGGTGAGGATGTTGTACATGACGAAGTCCGGCTTGAGCCGGATCGAGTAGTCGATGG
>CAZFLE010000208.1:0-11072 GCA_964519895.1 uncultured Enterobacterales bacterium
TGTCGGCGTACCAGGTGCTGGCGTCGGCGGCGGTGTCCTCGTCGATGGTGCCGTCGCAGTTGTCGTCCAGGCCGTTGCAGAGCTCGGTGCCGTCGGGGTTCACCGTCGCGTCCGAGTCCAGGCAGTCCTGGTCGTCGGCGATGTAGCCGCTGGGGGCCTCGCACTGGGTGACCGCGGTGGCCGGGTCGCCGAAGCCGTCCAGGTCGGCGTCGGCGTACCAAGTCCCGGCGTCGTCGGCGGTGTCCTCGTCGATGGTGCCGTCGCAGTTGTCGTCGACCCCGTTGCACAGCTCGGTGGCCGCCGGGTTGACGTCAGCGGCCCCGTCGTCGCAGTCGTCGCCATTGTCGACGGTGTTGGAGGGTTGATCGCACACCGTGGTCGACAGGGCGGGGTCGCCGTAGCCGTCCCCGTCGGCGTCGGTGTACCAGGTCGGGGCGTCGACCGCCCCGTCGTCGACGGTGCCGTTGCAGTCGTTGTCCAGGCTGTCGCAGATCTCGGCGTGGCCCGGATTGACCTCGTAGATGCCATCGTCGCAGTCGGTGTTGTCGGCCACGGTGCCCGACGGCTGCTCGCAGTCCACCACGTTGGTGTACGGGTCGCCGTAGCCGTCGTTGTCGGCGTCCACGTACCAGGTGGTCGCGTCGGTGGCGTCGGCCCCGTCGATGGTGCCGTTGCAGTCATTGTCGATGTCGTCGCAGATCTCGATCGCGTCCGGGTTGACCGCGGGTTCGCTGTCGTCGCAGTCGCCCGACAGGTCCACGTGGCCCTTGGGGGCTGCGCAGGCCAGGACCTCGGTGGTGTCGTCGCCCCAGGTGTCGCCGTCGGCGTCGGCGTAGAAGGAGGTCCGGTCCCCGGCGTCCTCGTCGATGTCGGTGTCGCAGTCGTCGTCGACGCCGTTGCACGCCTCGACGGCGTCCGGGTTCACCGCGGCGTCTTCGTCGTCGCAGTCGTCGCCCCCGAACAGGGCGTTGCGGAACCCGTCGCCGTCGCTGTCTGGATCGAGCACCGTGAAGTCGACGCTGGCGTTGCCGCTGAGTCCGGTGCTGTCCGTGGCGGTGGCGGTCAGGCTGTGGTCGCCCTCTGCGGGGGTCTGCAGCGTCCAGCCGGCCAGCCCGGCCTCGTCGGGGGATGCCGGGGCGCCAGCGCCAGCGCTGTCGGCGTCCCAGGAGAGCACCAGGTCGGACAGGTCGCCTTCGTCGGCGTCCGTCACCGCGAGCTGGACCTGGACGTCGTCGCCTAGTGGCAGCAGATCCCCCTGGACAGGGATGTTGAAGGTCAGCACCGGGGACTCGCCCTGGACCACGTTGAACACGACGGTGTCCGTGCCAGTCTCGCCCTTGGCGTCGGTCGCGCTCAGGGTCAGGGCCTGCTCGCCCAGCGGCAGGGCATCGAAGACGGTGAAGGAGACCTGGTCCCCTTCGACGCCATTCTCGCCCTCGATCACCGTGCCGTCGGCCAGGCTCCAGACCAGGGCCAGGGCCAGGGTCTCGGTCTTGTCGTCTTCGACCGTGGCCTCGAAGACCGGGTCTTGGGCGCCGATCACGAAGTCGGCGTCCGCAACGGGGCGATCGATCTGGACCCAGGGTTCCTGGTTGAGCAGGGAAAAACCCTGATCGAGGCAGGCCACCTGGAGGGACGCGAGGGCGCAGAGGAGGCCGATGGAGGGGACGGCGCGCATCGGGTCGGACATTATCCGCCGAACAGGGGGCGCACCGGAGCGTCTTCATCGGGCAGGGAGAGAATTGTGTGCCGCAGGGTCTCCCCGGGGCCAGGCGACAAGTCCGGAGCCAGGCTCTGCACGTCGCACGGCAGGGGGTTGCCCCACGGGGAGAAGATCGTGGTGCGGGCGTCGTCGTAGACCGGTTGACCCAGGAGCTGGCCGAGCTGGTCCCGGGTCCGGCGCAGGTGGGCCCGGCGCGCGGTGGCGGCCTTGTCGGCGCCCGGGGCCTGGGGATCGTGGAAGGCGTCCTTTTGGAGGACCACGAACCCGAAGCCCATGGCGCCCAGGGCGTCCCGATCCTGGACCGTCCAGCCAAAGTCGTCGGTCTGGAGCGTGGCGACCCCGAGGATGGCGTGTAGGAAGCTGTTGTCGCTGCGCAGGGTGACCGACTCGTGGGGGGTGAACACCAGGTTGTTCTCGAGCATGCCGCCGAGCACCGGCCGGCCGTGGTGGGTCTGGTAGTACAGGTGCGCCTGGGTCCAGCTGTACGGGAGCTCGATCAGCGCCTCCTGGCCCCCCGAGGCCAGGCAGCGATAGCCCGCGGGCACGGTGGCGTCCCACGCCTGCAAGGGCGCCAGCTCAGCTCGCACCAGGTGGTGGACCCAGAGCCCACACAGAGCGATGGCGCCAGCGAGCTGGCCCCGTCGGCTCTTCGTACCCAGCCGATCCAGCACGACCACCAGGCACAGGCCGATGCCCACCACCGGGATCACGAAGGCGCGAGAGGGCCACCACAGCCGCCTCAGGAAGGGCACAGCCGCCGTCCACCCCGCCCACCAGGGGTTGATCACATAGGTCTGCCCCCACAGGAGCAGAGGCCCGGCGGCGAAGAGGGCGCAGGGCAGCACCAGGGCCGCCCAACCCGCCCGGTCCAGCCGCCCTGGGTCCCGGGCCCACAGTGCGACGGCCAGCAGCGCGGCGGGAGAGACCAGCCGATGGCAGGGCAGGAACAGCTCGAGGGGGCCGTCGGACGTGTACAGGCCGGCGACGCCGTGGAGGGGCTGCCAAGAGAACAGCCCGATGGCCAAGCCCTGCTCGGTGACAGGGGTCAGCCGTGACCAGGACCAGGCGGAAGGGTCGAGCAGGCCCGGGACCTCAGGGCCGGCCCCGGCGGTGGCCATGACCAGGGGCAGGGCAAGGGGCAGGCTGAGTCCAGCACCCAGGAGCCCTAGCGCGGCGTACCGGGCGAACACGGTGTCGCCCTGGGGGGCCTGGACCGTGCGCACGAGCCCAAGGCCCAGGATCGCGAGACCGGCGAAGAAGGCGTAGAACCAGTAGGTCATGCCGGTCAGCCACAGCCACAGGCCGCCGAACAGCGGGTGCCGCCACCCGGGCTCCTGGCCGGCGAGCCAGGCGTGCCGCAGGAGCAGGGGCAGGGTGATGAGCAGGCCCTGGGTCGGGCGGCCCTCCTGGAGCTCGTAGAGCAGGAAGGGAGACGTGGCGAAGCACAGGGCCGCGAGGCCGGTCGCCACGAAGTCGTCGCTGAACACCCGGGCGAGACGGTGGAAGGCCAGCGCCGCACAGGCCACGCCGGCGGCCACGAAAAGGTTGTAGCCGAGCACCGGGCCGGCCAGGAGCCGGAAGGGCACCGCCAGCGCCGCGTCCAGCAGGTTTGCGCCGGTGTGCGTGTACAGGTCCTTGCCATAGGGGTGGAACTGGAGCTCGGTCCACGACGGCGATGCCTGACCGCGCAGGACCTGCTCGGCGTACCAATAGAACCACTGGGTCCCGTAGTGATCGGTGTACTCGACCCCCACAAAGGCGGAAGCCAGGCTCGTGGCCACGGGTCCGACCAGCCACACCAGCAGGGCCACTGCGGCCCCTGCGACCGCGATCTTCGCCGGCGACATCGCCTCGGACTAATGCGGGAAGGCCCCTCTCGAGGACGCCCTGATGATCCCTTGGCTCGGAGCCCTTGTCCTGGTGGCGCACCCGGCCAACGCCGGACCCAAGAAGGCCGTCAAGCAGTCCTTTGCCGAGTGGCAGGCCCTGGGGACCGCCTACGATCCCGCCGTCGCGGATCTCTACCTGCCCGACGCCAGGCTCCAGGCCCGCCGCACCCGCGCCGACGGCCAGGTCCAGGTGCTGACCCTGGACGGCCAGCAGTGGCGGGACATGGTCGCCATGCTGATGAAGGAGGCGCAGGCCGTCGGCGACCAGGACACCTTCACCCAGGTCAAGCTGACCCGCGAGGACGCGGGCTGGCGGGTCACGGCCCATCGCGCCAACAACGTCAAGTGCACACTGGACACCGCGTTCAACCAGCTCTGGGTCCAGGACGCCGAGGGCTCCTGGCGCATTCGCGAGGAGCAGATGGACACCTGGGAGCTGTCCAGTTGCGAGGGAGCCGGCACCCCCCTGGCCCAGGTCTTGGAGCTCCAGCGGCGGGCGCTCACCGCGATGCTGCCGATCCAGATCGACGACGTCTCCGTCATGACCGGCGTCCAGGTGACCGGCGCCAACCTCATCTACCAGGTGAGCCTGCCCGAGGTCCCGGTGGCCAACCTGGACGTGGGCGCATTCGGGGACACGATCCAGTCCATGGCCCGGGCGAGCGCCTGCGGCAGCCGTGATCCCAGGCTGTTGCTGGACCTGGGCGCCACGCTGGTGGTGGCCTACACCGATCGCGACGGCGTGTTGATCACCGAAGCCCGGACCACCTTGGCCGACTGTCCCTGAGCCGAGACCTCAGGAAGCTCCGGGATCGCGCCCCCCGTCACGTTCCGTTGGCTGGCGGCGTATCCCAGCTCGGGGCCCCTCCCCGACCTCCCCTTGGCTAAGCTGTCGCCCTGCGTTCCTTCCTGCTCGCGCCTGTCCTGTTGCCGCTGGCTGTCTCAGCCGGCTGTGGTGGGGTGGTGCTCGACGTCGACATTCCCGACGACGACAGCGATCCCGGCGAGTGCCGGACCTGGTACCGGGATCTCGATCACGACGGCTTCGGCGATCCCGAGGAACCGACAGAGTCCTGCGACGTGGTCGAGGGCTTCGTCACCAACGCCCTGGACTGCGACGACAGCGACGAGACCGTCAACCCGGCGATGGTGGACATCTGCAACGGCGTCGACGACGACTGCACGGGCGAGGCCGACGAGGGCTTCGACCAGGACCAGGACGGCTTCCAGAGCCTGGACTGCCCGACTGGCATCGACTGCGACGACGCCGATCCGGCCATTCACCCCGACGCCGAGGAGATCTGCGAAGACGGCGTCGACAACGACTGCGTGGGCGGAGACAAGGCCTGCGACGCCCTGTGGGAGGGCGAGCTCGACCTGGGCGACGCGGACATCAAGCTGTGGGCGGACACCGCCGGCTACGACGCGGGCCGGCGCATGGACGCCATGGACATGGACGGCGACGGCGACGACGAGATCGCGGTGAGCGCCATGTGGGCCAATGGCTACCAGGGCGGGGCCTACATCCTGGACGGCCCGCTGCCCGAGCGCGACACCCTGACCCAGGCCGGCGTGTGGCTGCCCGGAGACTCTGCCTCGTACGAGGGCGCCCGGTCCCTGGCTCTGGCGGACGGCACGGGCGACGGGCTCGGTGACGTGCTGATGGGCGGGCCCGACAGCCCCGGGTACGACACCGTGCTGATGTTCGGCCCGATCACCGAGACCATCGCCTGGTCCGACGCGCCTCTGCGCTTCACCTGTCAGGCGTCGATCGAGTGCGGTCACGGCGCCGACTTCGCCGACGTCGACGGTGACGGGGTGGCCGATGCCGTGATCGGTGCCGGCGAGCAGACCCACGGGGGCTCGAGCAGCGGGTCCGTCTACTTCATCTACGGGCCCCTGGAGACCGGCACCCACGACCTGGACACCCGGGCCGACGCCGAGCTGATCGGTCAGTCGGCGGGCATCGAGACCGGCCGGGTGGTCATGGCTGGCGACGACATGAACGGGGACGGCATCGGCGACATCATGGCGTCGGCGTCCTATGACTCCGAGTCCGGGTACTACGCAGGTGCAGTGCTGGTGAACTACGGCCCTGCCATCGGCGTCAAGGACATGGACCAGGCCGACGGCAAGCTGCTCGGCGAGAACAACTACGACTACGCCGGCGAGATCATCGGCCAGGGCGACGTGAACGGCGACGGACTGTCCGATGCCATCGTCTCGGCCTTCGTCGCCGACAACAACGCCGGCGCGGTCTACGTGGTGTTCGGCCCGGCCGCCGGCTGGATCCACCTGGGCGACGCCCACGTCAAGATCCGCGGCGGCCGCAACGACAACCTGGGCACGGCGGTGTCGGCCCGGGACATCGACGGAGACGACGTCGGCGACCTGTTCATCGGGGCCAGCGGCGACGGCGAGAACGGCGGCTACTCGGGCTCGGCCCACCTGTTCATCGGCCCCCTCGAAGGCACGGTCGCGCTGGCGGACGCCGACGCCACGTTCTTCGGCGAGCGCGGCCAGAACCAGGCCGGCGGCGGCGTGGGCCAGGCAGACATCGACGGTGACGGCTTCGGAGAGCTCTTGATCGGCGCGCCTGGGGAGTCGACCGGCGGGTCGGCGGCCGGTGCGCTCTACATCCAGTTCGCGGAGTAGCTCAGCCCGCCAGCCGCATCGCGGTCCGGGCCCACGGCGGCACGCTCCAGGCCTCGACCACCAGGGCGCGGGGAGTTGCCTCGACGATCCGGGCGTCGAGCTGAACGGTGATGCCGGTGGGCAGCTGGACCACGACCGCGAGCTCGTGATCGGGGGTCAGCCCGGGCACCGGGGCCAGGTGAATGCGCAGGCCCGACCCACAGGTCTTCACGGTCTTGTTGACCTGGTCCCACCCGCGAAACGGCACCATCACGCTGGGGGGGGAGCCCGGGGCGAACAGGACCGGGGCCACGTCGACGGGGGGTGGGGTCTCTGGCTTGGCGATCCTGGGAGCCCGGCGCGTGCACGGGACCGTGCTGCCAGAACTGGCCGCCGACTCGGGGGCAGACTCGGTTCGGCGCCGAGTCGTGGGGTGCAGGCGGGCGAGCGCTTCTTCAATTCGCAGTCGGTCCCGGGGAGACTCTGCAGAGTAGCGGCAGACGTGCAGGGCCCCGATGCCACAGGGATTGTCGGAGCCGGTGTGCACCGAGTCCACAGCGAGCACCAGGCTCACGGGTGTGTCGGCCGGGTCCAGGGCCACCAAGGCCTCGAGGCGACTGGTGGTGGTCAGGGGACGCCCGGTCAACAGCACGACCCGGTCCCCATCGAGCCAGGTGACGGTCCCGCTGCGTAGCCCGCCGTCGCAGTTCACCTCGGCGTCGAGCATCCGGCGCATTCGCTGGGTGCGGCCTGGCCAACCACTCGCCACGGGTCCACCTCCTCAGGCTTGATCGGCTGATCGGCCCTTGGGAAGGAGATCCTTAGGGAGAAGGTTCGGGTCCGCGGTCGGGAGAGCGACAGCGCCCGGCGCACGATGTGCTGCATGGGCAGAGTCGGGCGGGGTCAGACTCAGCTCAGCCCGTCGATCCGGCCCTCTTCGTCGATGTCCATGCGTGTGGCGCCGGGCACCCTGGGCAGCCCCGGCATGCGCATGATGTCGCCGGTGATCGGGACCAGGAAGCCCGCACCCGCAGCGATCTCGATCTGTCGGATGGTGATGTCGAAGTCGGTGGGAAAGCCCCCGCCCTTGGGGTCGTCGGACAGCGACGCCTGGGTCTTGGCGATGCAGACCGGCAGCCCGGTGAGCCCCAGGCGGCGAATGCGGCGCAGGTCCCTGTCGGAGCGGCCACCCCAGACCACGCCGCGGGCGCCGTAGGCCTTACAAGCCACGTGGGCGACCTTGTCCTGGACCGAGTCCCCCCAGTCGTAGAGCGGCGTGAAGCCGGGGGTGGCGGCGTCGACGGTGTCGACCACGGCCTGGGCGAGCTCGGTGGCACCGTCGCCGCCGTGGGTCCAGCCGCTGCACAGGGCGACGCGCACACCCTGGGCCTCGCAGAAAGCACGGACCACGGCGATCTCGTCGTCGGTGTCGGCGGTGAATTGGTTGATGGCCACCACCGGCGTCAGCTCGAAGGTGCGCGCGGTGGCCAGGTGTCTGGCCAGGTTGGGCAGGCCGCGCTCGACGGCGGCGGCGTCGGGCTGGGCCAGATCGGCCAGGGCCACGCCGCCGTGGGATTTGAGCGCCCGGAGGGTCGCCACGATGACCACAGCGGACGGCGCGAGCCCGGCCGACACACACTTGATGTCCAGGAACTTCTCGGCGCCCAGGTCGAAGCCGAAGCCCGCTTCGGTCACGACATAGTCGGCGAGACCGAGCGCGGTCCGGGTGGCGATGACGGAGTTCGTGCCTTGGGCAATGTTGGCGAAGGGCCCACCGTGCACGATGGCCGGGGTGCCTTCGAGGGTCTGGACCAGGTTCGGCCGGATCGCGTCCTTGAGCAGCATGGCCATGGCCCCGGTCACGCCCAGGTCCCGGGCGTAGATGCCCTCGCCCGTCCGACGCCGCTGGCCAATCAGGATGTTCTCCAAGCGCTGCTTCAGATCCGAGAAGCCGGTGGCCAGGCACAGGATGGCCATGATCTCGCTGGCTGCGGTGATGTCGAACCCAGTCTCCCGCGGGATGCCCATCGTTCGGCCGCCCAGCCCGACCAGGACCTGGCGCAGGGCCCGGTCGTTCATGTCCAGGACGCGCTTCCAGATGACGGTCCGGGGCTCGAGCTGGAGCTTGTTGCCGAAGTGCAGGTGGCTGTCGAGTGCCGCGGCGAGCAGGTTGTGGGCGCTGGTGATGGCGTGGAAGTCGCCGGTGAAGTGGAGGTTGATGTCCTCCATCGGAATGACCTGGCTGTGGCCGCCACCGGCTGCGCCGCCCTTCATGCCCAGACAGGGGCCCAAGGAAGGCTCCCGCAGCACCACGCAGCCGCGCTTGCCGATCTTGGCCAGGCCCTGGGCCAGGGCCACGCTGGTGGTGGTCTTGCCCTCGCCGGCGGGGGTCGGCGTGATGGCCGAGACCAGGATCAGCCGGCCCTGGTCGCCGCTGCCGGACCCGGGCAGGATCTTGGCCTTGTCGTGGCCGTAGGGCACGAGCCGGCTGGGCTCCAGGCCCAGGTCCGCCGCCACGTCGGTGATGGGGCGAGGTGTGACGGAGCGGGCGATCGAGATGTCGGTCGACATGGGGGCTCCAGGAGAGGGCCGCCATGCTGCCACGGATGACGTCTACAGAGAGCAGGCCGACGGGTCGATCACCAGCGCGGTCGGATCGTCGATGGGCTCGGTGTCGTCGGTACCGGCGATGGTGCCCAGGGCGGACCACCCCAGCGTGAGCCCGCCAGAGGCGAAGTAGAAGGCGAAGTCCCGGAACACCGGCGGGTAGGCGTAGACGGCGATCGCCGCGTTGGCCCCGTCGCAGGCGCTGCCCAGGGGCGTGTCGTCTACGGTGAAGCCGCCGCTGCCGTCGGTGTCGCGGTAGGCCAGGGGCACCTCGTACCCCAGGGTCAGCGAGCGGCCCAACTCGTCGGCGATGTCGAAGGTGTGGTCCTCGGGGGGCTCACCGGCCAGGGTGAAGCTCCAGGCATCCGGGTCTTCGCCATCGGCCAGCGGGTCGGCGGGCGCACCTTGGAGCTGGGTCAGGGGCACCAGCGCCGCTGCTGGGCTGCCCACGGCGGGCAGGTTCGCCGCGGTGCCGGAGAGGGTGAGCGACAGGGACGGATCGAAGACCGCGATGTCGACCCCGAAGGCGACGTCGGCGATGACCGTCTCGCCGATGGCGGTCTCGTAGATGATGTAGAAGCCGGGGGGCTCGCCGGTGTAGTCCTGGACCGCGCCGCCCAGGTAGATCAGCGAGCGCTCGCGGGGCACTGCCGGGATGGGCTCATCGCCTTCGTCGTGGTCACCGTCGCCGTCGGTGTCCTCGAACCCCAGACCGGCGTAGATCAGAGCCAGCAGCCCGGGCGCGTCGGGGGTGAGCTCGTAGAGGTCCTCCTCGGCCGGCACGGGGACAGTCACCACCAGGTCCTCGACATAGGGCGCCGTGGCGACGGCCTCGAGGATCTCGAAGTCCTCTTCGGCCAGGATCAAGGGGAAGGCGCCAAAGGTGAGGGCCGAAGGGTCACCGCCGTGGAATTCGAAGGGAACCTCGATCCGCTCGACGTCGGTGTCCGTGTCGGTGTCCGCGTCGGTGTCCGTTTCTGTTTCCGTGTCTGTGTCTGTGTCGGTGTCGGTGTCGGTGTCGGTGTCTGTGTCCGTGTCCGTGTCTGTGTCCACGTCGGTCTCGGTCGCGCCGCTGTTGGTCAGGGTGGTGTCGATGGTGCCGGACACGCAGCCGATGGCCAGGGCCAGGATGCTCAGGGTCATCTCGCCTCCAGGGTGGGGCAGTCTACGCGCCGCTCGGGCCCATCGTCGACGGCACCGGGTGGCCCTGCGGGTCGGGCACCGCTACAAGGGCGGGCCTTGACGACCTTTGCCGATCTCGACCTGATCCCCCCGCTCCAGCGGGCTGTCGCGGAGTGCGGGTACGTCGAGCCCACCCCGATCCAGGCCCAGGCCATCCCGCCACTGCTCGAGGGTCGGGACCTGCTGGGCTGTGCCCAGACGGGCACGGGCAAGACCGCCGCGTTCAGCCTGCCGGCGCTCCAGCACCTGGCCCAGGAGCACCCGGGCGGGCACCGGCGGATCCGAGTGCTCGTGCTGTCGCCGACCCGCGAGCTCGCCGCCCAGATCGGGGCCTGCTTTCGGGACTATGGCAAGCAGCTGGACTGCCGCCACGTGGTCATCCACGGCGGGGTGAACCAGAACCCCCAGGTGCGGGAGCTTCGGCGCGGGGTGGACGTGCTGGTGGCGACGCCGGGGCGGCTCCTGGACCTGATGGAACAGGGCCACGTGAACCTGGGGCACGTGACCTTCCTGGTCCTGGACGAGGCGGATCGCATGTTGGACATGGGGTTCGTGCGCGACGTCGAGCGGGTGCTCAAGCAGCTGCCTCGCAAGCGCCAGAGCGCCCTGTTCTCGGCCACGCTCCCGGACAGCATCGTCCGACTCTCGGCCAAGTACCTGCGGGACCCGATCCAGGTCAGCGTGACCCCCGAGGAGCCCACCCTCGACGCGATCACCCAAGAGCTCTACTACGCCGAGCGCCCGGACAAGAAGCGGCTGCTGGCGGAGCTCTTGCTGGAGCCCGACGTGGAGCGGGCCATCGTGTTCGTGCGGACCAAGCACGGCGCAAACCGGCTGGTGAAGCAGCTCGACCGACAGCAGATCGAGGCCCGTGCCATCCACGGCAACAAGTCTCAGGGCGCGCGCACCCGCGCGCTCGAGGCCTTCCGCGACGGCAGCGTGCCGGTGCTGGTGGCCACAGACGTGGCCGCGCGGGGCATCGACGTGGACGGCGTGTCCCACGTGATCCAGGTCGACCTGCCCAACGAGCCCGAGGT
>CAZFLE010000209.1:0-11000 GCA_964519895.1 uncultured Enterobacterales bacterium
CACGGACACGGACACCGACACCGACACCGACACCGACACCGACACCGACACCGACCTGTACACCGGTCCGCTCGTCATCGGGGTCGACACATCGAACCCGTACTACCCGGGAGACGCCGGCACCGGTGCGCCCGAGTCCGCGATCAACTGGGACTGCTACGAGCACGAAGGCGAGCTGACCTTCTTCTACGACTTCTACACCATCGGCTGGATCGGGGCCGCGACCCTGACCATCACCCAGGACACGGCCAGCGCCTGGACCGAGGTCCACAACGTCGCGTCGTGGGACTACGACAGCAACGGCTGGTGGGACAACCTGTACCTGACGCTGATCGACGTCGAGACCATCGCCGAGGTCGAGGAAAACGTGGGCGCCTACCCCGACGACGACCCCTACGGCGCCACCACGCTGCTGAACTGCACGGACGGTACCCTGCCGACCCTGGCCTGGCGGCTCGACGTCTTCAACGACGCCGAGGCCACCGACCTGGCCGACTGCGCCGTCTGGGGCGACTACGCCGGGTCGAACACAGACCTGGGTGACATCAGCAGCTGCCAGGTCTACGAGTAGGCCCCCGTGGTGCTGGCCCTGACACTCTGGGCCTGTTCCTCCTCCGGGGGAGTCGATGACTCGGCTCCCCCGGTGGTGTCTTCGGGGGTGCCCGTGTTCTCGGACCTGTCCTGGTCCTGCTCGACCGAGGACGACACCTGGACCTTCGCCGCCGAAGCCAGCGCCTGGACCGCCGGCGCCGAGCTGAGCCTGGCGCTCGACCCGAGCTATGTCGAGGAACACTCCTTGGCGTCCCAGGAGTCGGCGGCCGACGGCAGCTGGGATCGGCTCAGCCGGACTCTGGACGTCGTGGCAGATCCCAGGGACCAGGGCCGCAACGACAGCACGGCCTTGCTCTGTGATGCCGGCACCCAGGCCGCGCTGGCGCTGCGGGTCGTCCTGCTGGCACCGGACAGCGGCGACCCGGCGGACTGCCGCGTGGCGGGCGCCGAGCTGGACTGGCTGGCCTTGGGCTACGATGCCTGCACCGAGCGCTGGGAGACCGAGTGATCACGCTGGCATGGGCCCTGGCCTGCACCGCTGGCACCACGGGGGACACCGGCACCCCGGGCACCCCCCCGACCGCCGGACCGCCGGACACCCCCTACGTCGGCGTCACGGAGCACAGCCCGGACGGCGTCGATCACCCCATCGACTGGGGCTGCGACTTCAGCGGTTGGACCTACGACCTCTACGCTGTCGGCGTCTCGGCGAGCGCCACCTTGCGCATGGTCGAGACGAACCGCTTCAACGACCCCACCGACGAGACCCACACCCTGGTGGTGGCGGACACGGATCCCGCGGGCTGGTGGACCCACTTCCACCTGGAGCTCCTGCTGGACCAGGGGAACGCCTGGGTCGACGGCGCCACGACCAACGCGGTCTGCGAAGGCGAGGACATCGAGGCCCTCGAGGACTCCTGGCAGCTGATCATCACCACCACAGACGGCAGTGACCGCGCCGACTGCGCGGTCTGGGGCAACCAGCCGATGTGGTTCGAGGACTCGGACTGCTACATCTGGTAGCTGACACGCAGAGCCAGCTGGATCGCTGCCACCATCGACGCCGGGTCGGCGATGCCCTCGCCGGCGATGTCGTCGGCGGTGCCGTGGTCCACGCTGGTGCGGATCAGAGGCAGGCCCAGCGTCCAGTTCACGGACTGTCCGAAGTCCACCAGCTTCAAGGGCGCCAGGCCCTGGTCGTGGTACATCGCCACAACCCCGTCGACGTGTCCGTCGCCCGCCAGCCGAAAGGCGGTCTCGGCCCCCAGAGGGCCGACCACGTGCCAGCCCTTGGACCGGGCGTCGTCGCACGCGGGACCGATGACGGCCAGCTCTTCGGAGCCGAGCACGCCCTCTTCGCCGGCGTGGGGGTTCAGACCACAGACCACGAGCCTGGGCTGGGGGAGCCCCAGCTGGTCGCGGAGCGCCTGGGCCATCGTCTCCACCGTGTAGCGGACCCGCTCTCGGGTGACGGCGCCAGGGACCTGGGACAACGGCAGGTGGGTCGTCACCAAGGCCACGCGCAAGGCGCCCCCGGCAAAGGCCATCACAGGACGGGCACCACAGAGATGTCCCAGGAAGTCGGTGTGGCCGTTGAACTGGAACCCACGGGCGCGCAAGCGGGCCTTGTGGATCGGACCGGTGACCAGCGCCCGGGCTCTTCCCTCCAGACAGGCTGTCGTGGCCAGCCTGAGCGCCCGCACCTCGACGGGTTCCGCGCCCGCCGGGGGCTCCAGCAGGACCACGCCTCGCTGGGAGGGCAGCACGCTGCCGACGCGGGCAAGCTCCCCCGGCCACGCAGAGCCGTCGCACACCACCACTGCGTCCAGCGCCAGGCCAGCCAGGGCCTTGGCCGTGACTTCGGGGCCGATGCCCGCCGGGTCGCCGGGGGTGATGACCAGGGGCTTGGCCATCGCGGCCGCTACAGGCGCGGCGGCGCCAGTCGGATCTCGACCGACGAGCGGCGCCGGGCCTGGACCGCCCACAGGGCCAGCTCTTCCTCGCCCTTGACGCCCTGGAGCTCGAACATCAGCTCGTCTGCGACGGTCTCGAAGCTGGGCACCTGGGCCGCGAGCTGGGCCGCCGCCCGCAACAGGAAGATCCCCCCGGCGCTCGCCAGGGGCTCGGTGACGCCACCGATCTCGACCGCGAACGCCGCCGCATCGAGCTCGGGCAGGAGCTCTCCGGGCTTGAACTCGCCGAACTCGGTCCCCAGCGCCAGGTAAGGGCTCTCCGGGGCATCGGCGGCGACGGCGAACCAGTCCTCGCCGCCGTCCAGCCGTGCCTTGAACTCGGCCGCCCTCAGAGCCACCGCGGCCTTTTCTTCGGGCGGGGCATCCGGTGCCCATCGCAAGAAGATGGCCTGGAGCTGCCGGGGTCCGTCGCCGGCGCCGTCCACGAAGCGCCGCTTGTAGGCGGCCTGGAGCTCATCGTCGGGGATGTTCACCCGCGGCAGGATGACCGTCTGGTTGAACTTCATGAACTTGAGCTGTTGCTCGATCTCGTCCCGGTAGGTCGACCACTCCATGCCCGATCGCTCGACCTCGTGCTGCAGGCGGGCGCGGTTGATGCCGTTTTGGCGGGCCACGTCGTCGATGGCGCGATCGAGCTCCTCGCCGGTGACGGCCAGGCCCAGGCGGTCGACCTCCTGGTCCACGAGGGAGCGGTCGATCAGCTCCTCGAGCACCTCGAGCTCGGCCTGGCGCCGCTCCTGGCTGCCGGCCCCAGCGCGGCCCTCGATGTACTCCGCCCCCAGGTCGTAGACCGCGGACAAGGTGATGACCTCGCCCTCGACGATGGCCGCCACCCGGTCCACGAGCTCCCGGGCGTCGGCCGGAGCGCTGAGCAGCCCGGCGACGAGGGCGAAGAGCAAGCCCAAAGTCTAGTCCCCTGTCGCAGAAGTTCGCGAGGCACTCGCGAAGCAATCGTCGCGCCTGGTGGATTCCAGACGCGGCCGGTGTGGCCGAGTCACATCAACGCGGCTGGGAGCCGCCAGGCGCGACGAGGGCGAGCGAGTGTCCGTGAACTTCTGCGACATGGGACTACTTTCCCCCTGGCAGGTCGAGGCCCGGCGAAGGCGGGGCACGCAGGCCGGCGTCCAGGGGCACACCCAGGCTGGGCCGGCGCACGGCCTTGACCTCGATGCCGTCCAGGGCGGCGGCGTCGACGTTGACCTCGACGCCCGCGCTGAGCTGGGCCACGTACTCGTCGTACAGGGTCTTCAGGCGCTCGTTCTTGACCTTGCGCAGGACCGAGCCCTTCATCTGCTGGAACGTGCGCTCCACGGCCTCTCGCTTGTTGGCGACCATCAGGATGTTGTAGCCCTCGTCGGTGCGGAACACCTCGGACAGCTGGTTGACTTCCAGCTCGAAGGCCTTGTCCACCAGGGCGCTGTCCAGGCCAGGCTTGCCGTCCCTGGACAGGAAGCCCAGGTCCCCACCGCGCCGCTTGTACGGGTCCTCGGAGTGCTTGGCCGCCAGGTCCTTGAACTGGGCCGGGTTGGCCACCAGCTCCCCGTGGAGGCGCTCGGCCTCGGCCTTGGCGTCCTCGTCGCTGCGGTCTTCCTTGACCCGGATCAGGATGCGCTTGACCTGGACCTTCTCGGGCACGACGAACTCGTCCTTGTGTGCCTCGAAGTAGGCCTGGAGCTCTTCTTCGCCGAAGTCCGAGTTGCGCACGGTGCCGTAGACCTCGTCGCGCAGCAGGGTGTTGATCATCACCTTCTGGACCTTGGGGTCACGGTCCAGGCCCTTGTCCAGCGCCTTGAGGTACAGGACTTTCTCGCTGACCAGTCGGTCCAGCACCTCGCGCTTCTCCTCGGTGCTGAGGGTGTCGCCCTCGGACGGGGACTTGCGGGCAGCGGCCTGCTCGAATTCGTCCTGGGTGACGACCACGCTGCCCACGCGGGCGAGCACCGCGCCGTCGTCGGCGGCGGCCGGGGCATCGCCGCCTGGGCCGGTGGCGGCCGCGCCGTCGGCGGTGCCGCCGTTGTCGCAGGCCACGGTCAGGGCGGCGAGGAGGATGAGCGGGGTGAGGCTTCGCATCGTCAGCATCTCCTGAGCCCGCCAGAACAGGGCGGGCGAACGGCCGCAGTCCATATCCCTGACCACGGGAATCGGCTACGGTTCGGCGATGCTCCCGTGGGTCCCGCTCCTGATGCTGCAGCTTCCGGCCCAGGCCGGCCGTCTGGTGGTGGAGAGCCACGTGCCCGTGGAGATCCACGTCGATCAGATCCCCCTCGTGCGCCTCTACACCGCGGGCCAGGCGAGCGTGGTGGTCCCCCAGGGCGAGCACACCCTGTCCGTCTACCGGGGCGCCTCGCCCGAAGTCCTGGTGGCGGGATTCCCGGCCCAGGGCGACGTGACGCTGCTGGTCGGGCCGTCGAGCTTGTCCCTGATCGACCCGATCGTCGCGCCCCCACACCAGGCCACCGAGGCCCCGGTGGTCGAGCTGCGAGCGCCCTCTGGGCCGGGAGCCACCATCATCGTGGGCAGCAAGCGCCTGGTCCTGGTGGCTGGACAGCCCGTGACCCTGGCCGGGCTCGAGCCCGGCACCCTGCCCCTCGAAGTGCGCTCCGTCGATGGCTCCGTGATCTGGGCCCGCGGTGAGCTGGAGCTCGCCGCCGGCGACCACATCGTGCTGGTCGTGCCCGAAGGCCGTCCGCTCGAGGTATTCGGCCGGCCCGAGGCCTGGGTCCCGGGGAGCTAGCGGCGTGCGTCGATCCCTGCGGGCCACCATCCTGGCGGCCTTCCTCCTGTCTTCGATGGCCTTTGTCGGGGCGCTGTCCCACGGC
The DNA here is from genome assembly GCA_964519895.1 of uncultured Enterobacterales bacterium. Taxonomy (GTDB): domain Bacteria; phylum Myxococcota_A; class UBA796; order UBA796; family CAJQPC01; genus CAYFPX01. Next base: position 5,345 of record CAZFLE010000209.1, read on the forward strand.
CTGCTATCGCTCCAGCGCATCGGCGAAGGCCTGGCGATCATCGACACCGGGTACCTCCCGCTGGCCCGCACGGCGGCATGGCTGGAATTCTCCCAGGCAAGGCTGGCCGAGGTTCCGACCGACGGACCCCGGACCCCCTTCGCCCGGCTGCACCTGAGAGAGCTCTCCGAGGCCTGTGAGCGCGGCCTGCGCACCATCGACGAGGCCTTGCCGGTGACCGGCCAGACCGAAGAGGTCGCCACGCTGCGGTCCCTGGCCGAGCAACTTCGCCTGATCGAGCAGGTCGTGGGCCACCTGGAGGCCGCCGGCGACGAAGACCTGGACCGCCTCCAGGCCGAGCTGGACACGGAGATCACCCAGTTCAGCAGCCGGGTCGAGGCGTCCATGCGGCGGGTCTCCGAGCGCACCGGCAGCACCCAGCAGGAGGCCCTGCTCGTGAGCGGGGGCCTGACCGCCCTGGCCTTGGTGCTCGGGGTCGTGATGTTGCTGGTGGCTGCCGGCCGCCTGCGCCCCATCGTGCAGCTGACCCACGAGGTCCAGCACATCGCCGACGGCAACTACGGCACCCGGGTCCAGCTGGACCGGAGCGACGAGCTCGGCGTGCTGGCCGACGCCATCGACGGCATGGCCGAGTCCATCGAGCAACGGGACGACGACCTGCGCACGCGAGCCCGCGAGCTCGACAAGGCCCGCCACCACCTGCGCTCGGTCTTGGACTCGATCCGCCTGGGACTCCTGGTGGTCGAGCACGACCGGGTCGCCATGGCCAACCCCGCTGCGCTGGACCTGTGGGGTGCCCAGGAGGGCTCGGCGCTGCCCCAGCCCCTGGCCTTCGAGGGAGAGCGGGCCGAAGGCCTGATCATCGGCGACCGCACCTTCGAGGTCCACCGGGTGCCCTTTGGCGGCGGGGCCATCCTGGTCGGCGAGGACGTGACGGAGCTCCTGGAGGCCCGGGAGCGTCTGGCCCGCAGCGAGCGGCTGGCCCTGGTCGGCCAGATGCTGGCCCAGGTCACCCACGAGGTGCGCAACCCGCTGAACGCCCTCTCGCTGAACGCCGAGCTCCTGGACGAGGAGCTCGATGGCCTGGCCCAGGACCGCCAGCAAGAGGCCCGCGCCATCCTGCAGACCATGATCACGGCCCTGTCGACCCTGGAGCGCGTGACCGGCCGCTACCTGGACCTGGCCCGACGCCCCCACCCAGAACCGGAGCCGAGCGACCCGGTCGCGGTGGTCGCCGAGGTCACCGGCCTGCTCGAAGAGGAGCTCCGCCGCATGGGCGTCACCGTGGCGCTCTCGGTGGCCGAGCTCCCCGGGAGCCTGGAGATCGACGCCGCCCAGATCCGACAGGCCCTCATCAACGTGGTCCGCAACGCCGCCGAGTCTGGCGCCACCCAGGTCGACATCGCGCTGGAGCAGCGGGATGCGCACCTCCACGTGGCGATCCGAGACAACGGGCCGGGCATGAGCGACGACACCGCGGCCCGGGCGTCCGAGCCGTTCTTCACCACCAAGGCCACAGGCACCGGGCTGGGCCTGGCCATCACCCGCCAGGTGGTGGAAGACCACGGCGGACGCCTGCTGGTGGCCCCGTCGGCCCAGGGCACCGAAGTCCGCTTGGTGTTGCCCATCTGAGACATCTTGTCATTGCGGATGACAGCCTGACCAAGGGGTGTCATGGTGTCATCATGCAGACAGTCCTTGTCGTCGACGACCAGCAGCCGAACCGTGTCACCCTCGAGCGCATCCTGGGCCGGGAGGGGTGGGACGTGGCCCACGCCGAAGACGGCCGCAGCGGCCTGGACCGCCTGCGAGAGGGCGGGGTCGGCGTGGTGGTCACCGACCTGAAGATGCCCGGCATGTCCGGGCTCGAGCTCCTCAAGGCCACCCGGGCCCTGGCGCCGGATGTCGAGGTGGTCGTCATGACGGCCTACGGCACCGTCGAGACGGCGGTCGAGGCCATGAAGGAGGGGGCCTATGACTACGTCACCAAGCCCCTGCGGCGCTCCGAGATCGTGGCGACCATCGCCAAGGCCTTCGAGAAGCGCCAGCTCATCCTCGAGAATCGACACCTCAAGGAGCAGATCCGGGCCGCGCGGGACCACCGGGTCATCGGCACTTCGCCGCCCCTGCGCCACCTGCTGGAAGAGGTCGACCAGGTGGCACCATCTGACGCGTCGGTGCTGCTGGTGGGCGAGTCCGGCACCGGCAAGGGATTGCTGGCCCGGGTGCTGCACGAGCGCAGCCGGCGGGCGGGCAAGCGCATGGTCACGGTGAATTGCGCCGCGCTGCCCGAGAGCCTGCTGGAGTCGGAACTCTTCGGCCACGAGTCCGGTGCCTTCACCGGGGCCCGCGGCCGCAAGGAGGGCCGCTTCGACCTGGCCCAGGGCGGCACCCTGTTCCTGGACGAGGTCACCGAGATCCCGCTCCCGGTCCAGGTGAAGCTGCTCCGGGTGCTCCAGGACGGAGAATACGAGCGGGTCGGTGGCACCCGCACGCTGACCGCCGACGTGCGGGTCATCGCGGCCACCAACCGCGACGTCGAGGCCGAAGTGGCCGCTGGGCGGTTCCGCGAGGACCTGTACTACAGACTCAACGTCATCCAGCTCCGTCTGCCTTCGCTCCGAGACCGGCGCGAGGACATCCCCTTGCTCGCCGCCCACTTCCTGGACCGCTTCGCCGAGAAGAACCAGAAGCGGGTCACCGGCTTCACCGCCGAAGCCCAGGATGCCCTCGTCGGCTACGTCTGGCCGGGCAACGTGAGGGAGCTGGAGAACGCCCTGGAGCGCGCCGTGGTCCTGTGTCGGGACGAGCACGTGGCCCTGGCCCACCTCCCGCCGCCGGTGCGCCAGGGCCGAGGCACCCGCAAGCTGCTCACCTTCGAGGTGGGCACAACGCTCAAGGAGGTCGAGCGCCAGATGATCACCGAGACCCTGCGCTACGCCCAAGGGGACAAGGGCCTGGCCGCGTCGTTGCTGGGCATCACGGCCCGGACCATCTACCGGCGGGAAGCGGAGTGGCGGGTGCCGACCGGGGACGCCGACTGAAGTCTCCCTGGATCCGGGCCGATGGGTGTGGCGAGCTCACTCGGAACCCCCTCTGCTACAGTTGTCCCGCCCAGGTGGCGCCGTCCGCACCGCATCGATACATGGCCGGCGCCCGCCTTTCCCCGCTGTGAACCGATGATGTTGCTGCTGCCCCTGATGGTTCCGGGAGCCTACGCTGGCGCCCCGGATCCCCTCACCACGGGACAGGACCTGGTCGCATGGCGGGCGCTCCAGGAGCAGACCGACCCAGGCGCCTGGCGCGGGTTCATCCTGGCCTTCCCCGACTCCCCGCTTGCCGAGCTGGCCTGGCGCCGCTTGGTCGAGGTCGGACACGCCCCGGACCCGACGTCGAACCCGGCGCTGGCCCGCATCGCGACGAGCTACGCCCAGCACCAGGCCGACCTGGCCCGCACCCCCGAGGGCTACGCGGTGGCGACTCTGCGCCTGAACGAGGCCCAGCCCGCCGACGCCGATGACCGTGGCACCCGCCGCGCCGGCCTGGGTCTGCGCACCCCCATCGTGCTCACCAGCGCCCCCAGCGCCAGGGCGACCGGGTGGCTCGTGGTCGACGACCCCCTGCTCCAGACCGGCGAGCACGCCGTGGAGTCCACAGACCAGCACCGCTGACGCCGCGCCGGATGGCGCCCCGATCCGCAGGGGTTAGCGGTCGGACATGCTGACGTTGGTGTCCCTCTTCCCGATCCTGTGGCTCGGCTGCGCCGTCCAGGCCACCGAAGCCCCCCAGACCGCGACGCCCCCCAGTCCCCGCGTAGTCTCGGTCGACGCCTTTGGCCCGCCGTCGCTGAGCTGCCGCGAGGCCCTGGGGCTGGCGAACCCCAGCACCGCCGGCGACAAGCCGAACAAGCCGTACATCCCGCCCGATGCCGACCTCGACGCGATGCGCCACGTCCAGGTCGGCGGTCTACAGACCGACCCGGCGTCCCTGCCCGGGGCGAACCCCGACGCGCTGCCCCCGACGCCCCTGGAGGGCACCCCCGAAGACCTGGCCCGGGTGGGCCGGGTGATGGCGGCCATCACCGCGGACCAGCACGTGCGCCTGAGCTTCTGGGGAGCCAGCCACACCAGCGCCGACTGGTGGACCGGCCACATCCGCCGCCAGCTCCAGGCCGAGCACGGGGACCAAGGCCACGGCTTCATCCTGCCGGCTGCGCTCTACAAGCACTACCGGGGCGCCGACATCAACCTGTGCCGCACCGACGGCTGGAAGTCCTGGTGGGCCGGCCGCTGGTCGGGGCCCTTCGCCGACCAGCTCGGCTTCGGCGGCATGGCCGTCACGAGCGACGACGCCGACGACTTCGGCTGGGTCCAGACCACGGTGTCGAACCCCCAGGGCCGCCGGGTGAGCCGCTACGACGTCTTCACCCTGCGCCAGCCCGACGGCGGCACACTGCTGGCGAGCGTCGACGACTCGGAGCCTGTGCCGATCCCGACCCTGGGACCCGGCCCAAGCCTCCAGATCACGCGGCTCCTGGTCCCCGACGGCCCCCACCGCCTGAAGCTACGCCCCAAGGGCGACGGACAGGTCCGCATCTTCGGCGTCAGCGCAGAGCGCGAGGGCAGCGGCGTCATCGTGGACACCATCGGCATCCGCGGCAAGGAAGCCCGCTCCTGGCTCCAGTGGGACGCCGAGCTCGCGACCCAGGGCATCGCCGCCCTGGGTTCGGACCTGGTCGTGCTGGCCTATGGCACCAACGAGGCCAACGACCCCTCCTACGACATGGACGCCTACCGCGCCGACCTCCGCCGGGTCCTGACCCTCCTGCGGCGGGGTGCGCCCGACGCCGCCTGCGTGCTGGTCGGGCCAACGGACCGGGCCAAGAAGCTCGGCCAGGACAGCTACGCGATCTGGGGCCGCACCGCGCCCGTGGCCCAGGTCCAGCGCGAGGTGGCGCCGGAATTCGGCTGTACGAGCTGGGACTGGCAGACCGTGACCGGCGGACCGGGCTCGATGGTCGCCTGGATGCACCGGGACCCCGCGTTCGCGAGCAAGGACGGCATCCACCTGACCCGGGCCGGCTACGAGTGGAGCGCCGAGCGCTTCCTGGACGCGCTGTGGGCGACGGTTCCTAAGGAGTAGGCCCGTCGGTCTTCTTCCGGGCCTCTTCCATGGCCGGAGGGAGAGAGGGTCCGTGCACCGGTCCAGGACCGGCGTAGCCCGCGTCCGGGTGCTCGTGGCGCCACACGTCGTAGGCCTGCTCGATGGCGTCGGCAAAGGACTGGCCGATGAGCTCCAGCCCCTCTTCGGTCAGATGCATCAGGTCGGTCCAGGCCAGGGGCGGATCCAGCTGGAGCCAGCGCCCGAAGCTGCCTTCGCCGCCCATCGCGTGCCACGCGGACCACCAGGCACAGCCCATCTCATGGGCGGCCTCGCGCTGGACCCGCTCGAGCTTGGCCATCAGGGGCTTGGTGATGACCTGACCCCGGGACCGGGTGGCCTGGTCCAGAGGGGTGATGACCAGACACGACGCGTCGGGTGCGCCTTCGCGGAAGCGGGCAAAGGTCTTCACATAGGCCGCCTTGTACTTCTCGCCCGCGCCCTGCTGGAGGGTCTCGTAGCCGAGCTCGTTGCCGCCGGTCATGTACACGACCAG
>CAZFLE010000210.1:0-10707 GCA_964519895.1 uncultured Enterobacterales bacterium
GCCTACTTGGCGCTGGGCTGGTCCTTGGCCTTCTTCTTGCCGCCGAAGAGCTTGCGCATCAGGATGGCCAGCGGGTCGTAGTAGCGGTCCACCACGCGCTCCTTGAGCGGGATGATGCCGTTGTCGGTGATGCCGATGTGCTCGGGGCAGACCTCGGTGCAGCAGCGGGTGATGTTGCAGAAGCCGCTGCCGTACTCGTCCTTGATGGCCGGGATGCGGTCTTCCTGGTCGAGGGGGTGCATGTCCAGGCTGGCGGCGCGGATCATGAAGCGCGGTCCGACGAACTTGTCCTTGCGGGCGTGCTCGCGCAGCACGTGGCAGACGTCCTGGCACAGGAAGCACTCGATGCACTTCCGGAACTCCTGGACCCGGTCGACGTCCTCTTGCATCATCCGGTAGCGGCCGTCCTCGGGCAGCGGCGGTGGCGAGAACGGCGGGATGCGCTTGTTCATCTCGTAGTTCCACGAGACGTCGCACACCAGGTCCTTCATGATCGGGAAGGTCTTCAGCGGCTGGACCGTGACGTCGCCCTCGGGCAGCGAGTTCATGCGGGTCATGCACGCCAGGGCCGGCTTGCCGTTGACCTCCATGCTGCAGGAGCCGCACTTGCCGGCCTTGCAGTTCCACCGGAGCGCCAGGTCGCCGGCCTGGTGGGCCTGGACTCGGAGCAGGACGTCGAGCACGACCATGCCCTCGTCCACCTCGGTGTCGTAGGACTCGAAGTCCCCGCCTTCGGCGTTGCCGCGCCAGACGTGGAAGGTGCGCTTGTCAGGCATGGATGCCTCCGTCGAGCTCGTCCAGGGATGTGCGGGCGAGCTCGGCGAGCTCGGTGGGGTCTTCGCCGCGGTCCACGGCTGTGACGACCATCTCGCCGTCGGGGCCCTTGTGCACCGTGTGGTTGATCCGGGCCCACTCGGCGCTCTCGCCCTCGTGGTCCAAGCGGGTGTGGGCGCCGCGGGACTCGGTGCGGGCCAGGCCGCAGCGGGTCACGGCTTCGGCCACGACCATCATCGACTCCAGGCTCAGGGCCTCGTGCCAGCCGGGGTTGTACTGGCTGGCGCCGTGGGCCTTGACGACCGCGACCTTGGCCTTGAGGGCCTCGAGCCGGGTGACCGCGTCCTTGAGGCCTTCCTCGCTGCGCACGATGTTCACGCCCTCGTGCATGATGTCCTGGAGCTCCTCGTGGAGCAGGTACGGGTTGGGCCCGTCCTCGCGGTTCAGGCAGGCCGTGGCCTTGCGGATGCCCGCCATCACGTCGTCGGGGTTCGGCTCGCAGGGGGTGTCGCCGAGCTCGTCCAGGTAGGCCTTGGCGCCCTTGCCGGCGAGCCAGCCGAAGACCAGCAGGTCGGACAGGCTGTTGCCGCCGAGGCGGTTGGCGCCGTGCATGCCACCGGCGCACTCGCCACACGCGAACAGGCCCGGGACCGAGCTCATCTGGGTGTCGCTGTCGACCAGGATGCCGCCCATGAAGTAGTGCAGGGTGGGCCCGACCTCCATCGGTTGCGCCGTGATGTCGACCTCGGCCAGCTCCTTGAACTGGTGGTACATCGACGGCAGCTTCTTCTTGATGTACTCGGCGGGCCGGCGGCTCGCGATGTCCAGGAAGGCGCCGCCGTGGGGGCTGCCCCGGCCGGCCTCGACCTCCTTGGTGATGGCCTTGGCGACCACGTCGCGGGTGAGCAGCTCGGGCGGGCGCCGGGACTTGTCGTCGCCTTCGAGCCAGCGGTTCGCCTCTTCCTCGGTGTCCGCGGTCTCGCTCTTGAAGCGGTCCGGCACGTACCGGAACATGAAGCGCTCGCCCTCGCTGTTCCGCAGCACGCCGCCCTCGCCGCGCACGCCCTCGGTGACCAGGGTGCCGCGCACCGACGGGGGCCAGACCATGCCCGTGGGGTGGAACTGGGTGAACTCCATGTCCTTGAGCTTGGCGCCGGCCTCGTACGCCATGAAGGCGCCGTCGCCGGTGTACTCCCACGAATTCGAGGTGATGCGCCAGCAGCGCCCGCCCCCGCCCGTGGCGAAGATGATGGCCTTGGCCCGGAACAGCACGAAGCGGCCGAGCTCCCGCCAGTAGCCCAGGATGCCCGCGGCCCTGTCGCCGTCCTTGAGCACGTTGAGTGCCGTGCACTCCATGTGGACCTGGATGCCGGTGTGCACGCCCTTGTCCTGGAGTGTGCGGATGAGCTCCAGGCCCGTGCGGTCGCCGGTGTGGGCCAGGCGGGGATAGCGGTGGCCGCCGAAGGGACGCTGGTTGATCAGACCGTCCTTGGTGCGGTCGAAGACCGCGCCCCAGGTCTCGAGCTCGCGGACGCGGTCGGCGGCGTGCTTGGCGTGCAGCTCGGCCATGCGCCACTGGTTCAGGAACTTGCCCCCGCGCATGGTGTCGCGAAAGTGCACCCGCCAGTTGTCCCGGCTGTCGTTGTGGCCCAGGCTGGCGGCGCAGCCGCCTTCGGCCATGACGGTGTGGGCCTTGCCCAGCAGGCTCTTGCAGACCAGGCCGGTGTTCAGCCCCAGGGCCGAGCACTCGATGGCAGCCCGCAGGCCAGCGCCGCCGGCGCCGACCACCACCACGTCGTGCTCAAAAGTCTGGATCTCGGAGATGTCGGATGCCACGGAATCAGCCCCAGGTGTTGAGGTCGGGGATCGCGCCCATGCAGACCAGGCGGATGTAGATGTCGGTGAACCAGACCCAGAGCATCGAGGCCCAGGCCCAGAATTGGTGCTTCTCGTTGAGCCGGGTGACGAAGTTCCAGCGGCCCAGGGCCCGCTTGCCGGCCTTGTCGCAGGAGAAGCAGTCCTTGTGGCCGCCGACCAGGTGACGGCCGGCGTGGCAGCCCAGGGTGTAGGCGCCCAGCAGGATCGGGTTGATGATCAGCACCAGCGAGCCCACGCCGATGCCGAGCTCGCCGCCGCGCCACAGGCCCATGTAGGCGTCGTAGGACAGGATCGCGATGTAGGCCAGGGCGATGTACCAGGTGTACCGGTGCACGTTCTGGATGAGCAGCAGCGCGGTCTCGCCGCGGTACTTCTTCTGGGGCATGCCCACGACCGCGCAGGCGGGCGGCGTGAAGAAGTAGGCCCGGTAGTAGAACTTTCGGTAGTAGTAGCAGGTGAGCCGGAAGCTCAGCGGCCCCAGCAGGATGAACCAGCTGGGCGAGTAGGGCAGGATGCTCGTGGGCCAGATGTCCATGAGCCACTGGGGCGCCATGCCGAACCAGGCGTGGTCCGCCCCGGCGACCATCTCGCCGCCGGGAAAGGCCCACAGGATCGGGCTGTAGAACGGCGACAGGTAGCCGCCGTAGCCTTCGGCCCCGCCGTCGAACCAGAAGTTGTCGCCCAGGTACGCGACAACGGTGACGTAGATGGAGAACAGCAGGAAGATGCCGCCCTGGACCGCTGGGGTGACCCACCAGTTGTCCTGGCGGGTGGTGTCCCCCACGCCGCTGCCATGACCGCCGATCTGTGCTTGCGCCATCGCGCTGCTCCTCTGGAAAGGCGGGGCGACCTTAGCCGAGGCGCCCTCGCGATGCCAGCCAGCGCGGATGGGGGGCCGGGCGGCCCGAGGAGCGCGTGATCAACAGTCCGGGATGTCCAGCCAGCCGTTGCCCTGGATCGCCACCACGGCCTCGAGCTTCGCCCGGAAGGTCTCCAGCGCAGCAGGGGCCTTCTCGGCCAGGTCGGACTCCTCGTAGCGATCGGAGACCACGTTGTAGAGCTGGTAGTTGTCCCGGCAGCGGCTGTCGCCATCTGCGATCACGTCGACCTTGATCTTCATCGCCCCGCTGCGCAGCGCCGCGGCGCCCGTCAGCTCCGAGTTGAACATCTCCGTGTAGACCTGGTCTCGGATGATCCCGGGCACGTCTTTCATGAACGGCACCAGGCTGACCGAGTCCGTGCCGCTGGAGCCGTCGGTGTCGGCCACGTCGGCCACGGTGGCAAAGATGTCGGCCACCGACACCGGGTCGGCGATCTCGCGGCCCGGGTCGTTGACCCACGTGGGGCTGCGTTGCCAGTCCGTGGTGCTGACGAAGTCCGGCTGGGCGGCCTGCCAGGCCCGGCCGTCGGTGACGATCAGCGGGACCCGCACGCCGGACTCGAACACCGTCGCCTTGCCGCGGCCGTCGTCGAAGGGGCCCTCGGCGTAGTCACGCCAGGTGCCGTTGTCGCCCAAGAAGATGATGAGCGTGTCGTCCAGGTCGTCGAGTCCGGCCAGCAGCTCCCCAATTTGGATGTCCAGGCACTCGGCCAGGGCCTGGTACTTGCCGATGTCCTCGGTGGGGAAGTCGCCGTCGGTGTAGCTGTAGGTACAGGCGGCGTCGGGGAGATCCAGGGGATCGTGGGGGGCGTTGTAGGACGCCACCAACAGCCATGGCCGGGCCTGGTCGTTGGCCCAGCCCAGGCTCGCATCGGTGATGTTCAGCGTGGCGTACTCGGTCTCCAGCCACCCGGACGCGGTGACCGTGCCCTGGTAGTCGGTCCAGGAGTTCAACGACTCCCAGCGCCGGTAGTTGGCCACGTCGCCGCCGATGGCGCCCTGGAAGCGGCCGAAGCCGTGGGTGTTGGGGTTCAGCTCGTGGGTGAACTCGTCGTCGTAGTTGGTGGACCACTCCTCGCCGCCCGGCCCGTCGTTCTCGCCCAGGTGCCACTTGCCGAACAGGGCGGTCTTGTAGCCCTCGCGCACCACCAGCTCGGCCAGGGATGTGTCCTCGGTGAGCAGGGCGGCGGGGCTGTAGAGGCTCACGGGGTTGCCCACGCCGTGGTCGTAGGCCTGGCGGCCGGTCATGACCGTGGCGCGGGTGGGGGAGCAATTCGGGTTCGCCCAGGCGTCGGTGAACCGCACGCCGGCCGTGGCCAGGGAGTCGATGACCGGGGTCTGGGGCAGCCACTGGGCGTCGTTGCGGTAGTCGGGGTCGCCGTCGTCGGCATAGGCCCCGATCTTGTCGACGCCGATGTCGTCGGCGATGATCAGCAGCACGTTCGCGGGGGCCTGACTGCCCCCGGCCTGACCGGTCGGCATCTCCGGGCCGCGGTTTTCAGTGAGGAGGTAGGCGGCGCCGATCACCACGATGCCGGTGCCGGTGAGGGTGAGGGTGGATCGCTTCTTGTCCATGGGGAGTGTCCCTGCCTGGGGTGTTGCGCCGAGGCTACAACGGCGCCCGCTCGCGGCCGTGTCACGGAGTCTCTCGGATTGCGGGGCTTCGTCTCGGATCCGCGACATTCCCGGTCCCGGAGCGGACGCGGCTACCCTGCCCACGTGGTCTCGCTTCTCTGGCTCGCCTGCACGCCGACTCCGACTCCTCCAGAGGCCGTCGGCCTGCTGGACTTCGGGCACCACGCGCCCACCAACCTGCTCTGGGTCGGGGTCGACACCCTGCGCCGGGATCGAGTGGGGCGCTACGGCGGCGGAGCGCTGACGCCGACCTTGGACCGCCTGCTGTCCGAAGGCGTGGCGCTGGACCAGCACCGCTCGTGCTCCAATTGGACCTATGCCTCGCTCGTGTGCGCGACCGCCGGGCGCTCACAACTGGACCTGGGCTTCGCGCCCTACGGCAGTGAGATGCTGCCCGACGACCTCACCTTGCTGCCCGAGCTGTTGCGCGGCGAGGGCTACCGCACCGAGCTGGTCACAGCCAGCGGCTTCGTGGGCCCGACCGGGGGCTATAGCGAGCGCTTCCACGACTCCCAGTACACCCGCGGCATGGACGCCCTGGACATCAATGACAGGGCCCTGGCGACCCTGGAGACGCTGCTCGACGACGACACCCCATGGTTCCTCCAGCTCCACTACCAGGATCCCCACGACCCCTACGACCCCCCCGATGGCTGGGCCGAGCTCGAGGGGCTGGCACCCATCGACTACGAGCTGACAGGCTCGGAGTGGGGAGAGCTGATGGACGAGTGGCCGGATCTTCCCGCCGACGAGCAGGCGCTGATCATGGCGCACATCGACGCCCGCTACGCCGGGGAGATCGCGTACTGGGACGCGGCCCTGGGCGACCTGATGGCCGAGCTGCAAGACATGCCCGGGGCGCTGGAGGACACGCTCGTGGTGTTGTGGGCCGACCACGGCGAGCAGTTCTGGGAGCACGGCGAGATCACCCACGGCCTGGACCTCTTTCTGGAAGAGACCGCTTCGATCGGCGGGCTGTGGACCCTGTCCGGTGACCTGGGTGGTCCGGGCCTGGCGCCCGCGGCCTGGGCCACGCCGACCACCCATGTCGATCTCCACGCGGCCGCGATGCAGGGCATCTCTCAGCGCGCTGTGGACGGCGTGTCGGCCGTGCTGGTGGGCGACGAGCCCGACCCGGACCGCACGCTATCGATGCTGCGCTACCACCTCAGGGACGACCCCAGCCTCCACGCCATCGAGCAGAGCGGCTGGCGCTACCACGTCTACTGGGACGGTCGGAGCGGGCTCTATGACGTGTCGAGCGACCCCGACGAGCTCGTGGATCGCTCTGTGGACGAGGCCGAGCGCGCCGCCGAGATGCGGGCCTTGCTAGCCCCGCAGATCCAGGCGCTGGCCGAACTCAAGGGAATCGAGCCGCCCGAGGGGTTCTGACCTCACTGATCGACGCTGTTCAGACCCAGGTGTGGTGGGCGTCGCCCTCCTCGCGGGGGTCGGCCTCGACCGGCATCTCGATCTCGTCGGTGGGCTCCACCGTGAGCAGGTGTCGGCACTTGGGGCACGAGTCTGCCAGGGGGTAGCTCGGGCCGTCGCCACCCAGCACGACGGGGTCGCCGCAGTGGGGGCAGGCGCCGGTGACGCGGTCGGCGTGTGCGCGGATCTGGAGCGTCCACGCCGCCAGCAACAACCCGACGCTCGGGAACAGGATCGGGCCGTAGAACTGGACCACGGGCACGAAGACGGACGCCAGGCCCAGGGTCAGGCCACAGCCCAGGTAGATGCCCGCCCGGCTCCAGCGCATGGGCGTGGAGTAGTTCACGCCGTGCCCGGGGGCGATGGTGGTGTGGCCGAACTCATCGCGGATGAGGAAGGGTTGGGTCTGCATGACACCTCCGAACCCAGCGGGCCCTCAGGCGAGGTGCATCTTGTCGGGGAGCGCCATCCTGGCCGTCGTCTCGTCCGTGAGCCTGCCGGGGAGTGTCTTCGAGTGTAGGCAGGACGAAGCAGGCCTTGGAAGGGAATTCTGAGAGTGCACGCCCAGGGGGATAGGTTCTTGCGGATGGAGGGCCCGTGCCACAGATCACCGTGCACCACCTGGAGAACTCGCGGTCGACCCGCATCCTGTGGCTGCTGGAGGAGCTCGAAGTCCCCTACGAGGTCAAGGTCTACGCCCGCGACCCCAGGACCTCGCGGGCACCGGTCGAGCTGCGGGATCTACACCCCCTGGGCAAGGCGCCTGTCGTCACGGTAGATGGGCTGGTGCTGGCCGAGTCCGGCGCCATCCTGGAGCACCTGGTCGACGGGGTGGGCCAGGGTCGCCTGCGGCCCGATCCCGGCACCCCTCAGGCCGTGCAGTGCCGCTACTGGCTGCACTTCGCCGAAGGCTCGCTCATGCCACCCCTGCTCCTGGCCCTGATCTTCGGCAAGCTCCGCCGAGCCAAGGCGCCTTTCTTCATCAAGCCGGTCATCACCGGGGTGGCGGACAAGGTCGATGCCCAGTACACCTCCGCCGAGCTGGAGCGCCTGTTCGGCTTCGTGGAGCAGCACCTGGGCCAGCACCCCTGGTTCGCGGGCCCCGAGCTGTCTATCGCCGACGTCCAGATGAGCTACCCGGTCGAGGCCGGCCTGGTCCGGGCGCGCTTGGACGGCGGACATCCGAACATCGACGCCTGGCTCGCGCGGATTCACGAGCGGCCCGCCTACCAGCGAGCCCTCGCGCGCGGTGGTCCCATCGCGGTGCCCCTCTGATGGTCTTGTTGTGGCTGGCGGCGTGCGGCGGCGGAGAGCTGAGCACGCGTCCGTGGCCGTCCGGCCCGGCCCCCGAGCAGACCGACACCCACGAGCTGGGCGACTCGGCGACGCCGAGCGACTCCGCCCCGCCGACGGACACCGCTGCCTCCGACACCGCCCTCCTGGGCTGGATCGGGTCTCCCTGCGAGACCACCGCCGAGTGCCCCTACGACGGGGCGGTGTGCCTGACCGATGCCCAGGGCTTCCCCCAGGGCACCTGTTCCGCGGCCTGTGCCGACTACTGCGACGACAGCCACGGCTACCCGACCACGGGCTGTGTCGACGCCGCGGCGCTGCCGGCCGCACCGGGTGACGGCGCCTGCCTCTCGCGCTGCGACACCAGCCTGTACCCCGCGACCGGCTGTCGCAGCGGCTACGGCTGCGTGCCCGTGGCCCGCGCCGATGCAACCCTGACCGACATCTTCGCCTGTGTGCCCGGCGCCCAGATGGACATCGGCGAGTGCCGCGAGGAGCTCCTGGCCCGCGAAGTCGGCTTCGAGGCCAACATCCGGGACGACAGCCACCCCGAGGAAGACCCGTCGCTGACCTGCCACGTGGCCGATCCGGTCTACCTGATCCCGCCCGTCGCTGGCGTCTCCTTGCGCTACTACTACGACGACGAGCCCGACAGGGTCCTGGTCGACTGCGAGACGGCCCACGCCATCGTGGACACGGCCCAGGACATCGGGCCCCTGGGCGTGGCAGAGCTCGTGCACGTGGGCACCTACAACTGCCGCACCATCTCGGGGTCTTCGTCCCTGTCCCAGCACGGGCTGGGCAGGGCTCTGGACATCAACGGCTTCACCTTCGACAGCGGGGACACCGTGACCGTGCTGGACCACTGGGAAGACGGCGACAACACCCCGGAGTCGTGGGAGGGCCAATTCCTCTACGAGGCCGTGCACCGCTGGCACGACGACTGGATCTGGAACGTGATCCTGACCCCCGAGTACAACAGCGCCCACGACAACCACTTCCACGTGGACATGACCGAAGGCAGTCACTCGCTGGGGTTCACCGACGGGCCTTTCCTCGGCGTCACGCCTTGGCCGGGCGAGTAGATCAGCCGTACAGCGCGAGCCAGTGCTGCACCCACGTGGCCAGGTGAGCCAGGACCGCGCCACCTCCCAGCATGGCGAGCCAGAACCACACCTCGGCGTGCGGCAGAGCACGCAGTGCGGGATCCCGCCGCTGCACCAGCGCCCGGATGGCCGACGCCAGCCCAAAGGCGCTCACCAGCCCGAAGGGGTTGAACACCAACGCGGCCACGGCGAGCGCGGTCCAGGTGCTCAGTGCCGAGGCGGCGATGGGGTGCTGGCTCGGACTCACGCTCGCTCCCGGTCTGGTGCGCTTGCGGGAGTCTACGCGCTTGCCCGATCGACGCCCTCTCAGGCCGCGGATCTGGGCCGGACTCGCCCTCTTGCGGGTTCGACCACGCCGCCCTGGTGGACAGCCATCAGCCGTCCCTGGTCCAGGAACAGGCCCATGTGGCCGTCGTGGGTGGCGGCGTGATGGGCCGTGCAGACGGTGACCAGGTTGTGCTCGCTGTGGTCGCCGCCCTGGGCGAAGGGTCGCAGGTGGTGCAGGTCGAGGAAGAGGTTGCACGCGCAACCTGGGAACACGCAGCGGTAGTCGTCTCGGGCCAGCACGGCCCGGCGGGTGCGGTCCGGGATGTGGCGGGTGAGCTTGCCGCGGTCCGGGCCGTGGGTCAGGTCGAGCACCTCGGAATCGTCGAGGGCCTGGGTCACCACGTGGTCCATGACCAGGAAGTCCGGGTGGGTTGCGGTGGCGCAGTCCGGGCACAGGGTGATGACGGTGCGGTGAAGGGGCTCTGACGGCGGTTGTTCGGCTTCGTCGGCCAGGGCCTTGGCCGCCCGGCGGATGACCAGTCCCAGGAGCCGGCCGTCGTCGATGTCCTGGTCTCTCAAGGATGTCTGAGACCGAAGCAGCGCCAGGGTCTTGTCCAGCACCTCGGCATCGGTGGCCTCCATCAGGAAGCTCCTGCGGCGTCTTGGTGGTGCGAGGTCCACGGCATCGGGGCTCGGCGGCTTGTCCCCCTTGCAGACCGAGTCCACCTGGCGCTCCAATTCTCGGGATGAGATGTGTGTTGCACGTGCAACCCAGTCGGCTGCGGTGTCTGGGTCTGCGACCTGGAGGAGCAGCCGGGCCTTGGTCCACGGGAGCTCGCCGCTGGCGAAGGCCTGTTCGAGGGCGGGCAGTGAAGGTGCTTCTCGGGCGAGCTTGAGCAGGGCCTTGAGCTTGAAGGCGCCGAACTCGAGGCAGGTCCGGGCATAGGCGGACATCGAAGGGTGACCGAGCTGTCGGTAGAGCCGTTGCTCCTTCATCTCCAGGAGCAGGATGGCGAGTCTGTGCTCAGCGGCCCGGGAGGTGGCGAGGGCTTCGAGCAGGGCCTGGTGGAGGTCTTGGGCGGTCATGGGTTCTCCGTTGGTCACACAGAGAATCTAACCTGCCGTTATCACGACCCTTTCAGCGCCTTCAGGCCCTCGTTTCACGCCCTTGCTGACCTCGCGGGGTGCCCTTGGTGCTGCAACGCCAGCCTGGTGGCTCTGAGGGGTCCTCGCCGCCCGCTGCAGGCACCATCCGTGCCTTCGTCCCCGTGAGCGCCTCAAGACTGTCAAGGAAGAACCTGGCCTTTTGACAATTCAATCCCAGCTCGGCGCACCGCGGTCCTGCGCACTGGGCCATGGACAACGGGGACAAACCGGCGCGACGCCGGGCGGCGCTCCGCAGCGCCCTCGCGGAGTTGCCCCCATTGCCCACAGCCCCGACGA
>CAZFLE010000211.1:0-10681 GCA_964519895.1 uncultured Enterobacterales bacterium
ACGGTGCCTCTGGACCGTCGGACCCCCGACACCGTGGCGCGGGTGGTCGCTGCGCTGGACCGTCTCTCGCAGCTGATCGCGAGCCGAGGTGCCCTGGAACCGAGCGCCCGGGTCCTGCACGCCCTGGCCCTCGCTTGCTCCGACGCCGACCGCCGCCGCTTGCTCGAGGCGGCGGCCCAGACCCCCTGGGCCGACGCGGTGCTGTCCGCATGGGTGGCCGATCCCGAGGCCCCGGCGCCCTCCCGCGGGGACGCCTGGGTGCTCTGGGCGGCCCGCTCGCCGACCCAGGCGCGGACGGCGCTGGACGCAGCCCGGGAGCGCCGGGACCTGCCACTGCTGCGCGGCGTGCTGGGCGCCGTGCCCCAAGGGCCGGCGATAGCTGGGGCCGTCGGGCGCAGCGTCGATCTCGCACAGCTCCTGGTGGACCAGCTCGCCCAACAGGCCGCTGGCGCCCTGGCGGTCGAGGAGCCGGGCGGCGGCGGCGGCGGACTCTCACTGGAAGAACACGGCCCCGGGGGCCAGCTCTCGGTGACGCCGGAGTCCTGACCGCAGAAGGAAGGCACCGGCCAGCCCGCGGGTGCAGGGTCGGCACCCCACGGGCTGACCGGGACCCACCGGCCTGCGCCTGGTGCCACTGTCGGGTCGCTCCAGGCGCTGGACCGATCCCAGCCCTGTGACGGTAGGCGCCCCCCCGACCAGAAAATGTCCGGGCCGTGCCGGCCGGCGATCCCTGGTGGCCCGGGCCGGGCCTGATCGATACGGATGGGGCCGATGGAGACCCGTGAACAGCGCTGGGATCGGCTGGGCCAGGAAGCGTTCGACGTCCTGGTGATCGGGGGCGGCATCACGGGGGCTGGCGCCGTGCGCGACGCAGCACGCCGGGGGCTCCGCGTGGCCCTGGTCGAAGCCGAAGACTTCGCCTTCGGCACGTCGAGCCGGTCCTCGAAGCTGGTCCACGGGGGCCTGCGCTACCTCGAGCACGGCGAGTTCTCCCTGGTCTTCGAAGCGGTCAGCGAGCGCCGGGTGCTGCAGAACATCGCCCCCCATCTGGTGAACCCGCTGGGCTTCCTGTTTCCGATCTACGCTTCGTCCAAGCGTGGCGTGAACACCATCCGGGTGGGGCTGTGGCTCTACGATGGCCTGTCCCTGTTCCGGTCGCCCAAGCTCCACCGCACCCTGTCCCGCAAGCAGGTCCAGGTCGAGGAACCCCACCTGAACGTGGAGCGGCTGAAGGGCTGTCCGCTCTACTACGACTGCGCCACCGACGACGCGCGGCTGACCCTGGAGACCGTGCTCGACGCGGCGGCCTGTGGCGCCGTGCCCGTGACCTATGCCCGGGTCGAGGGCCTGGTGCGCGACGATCGGGGGCGGGTTGCCGGCGCCCAGGTCCGGGACATGCTGCGCGACTGCACCACCACCGTGCGGGCCACCACCGTCATCAACGCCACCGGGCCCTGGACGGACAAGGTCCGCAGCCTGGGCCAGGGCGGCAAGCCGCTGCTCCGGCCGACCAAGGGCGTGCACATGGTCGTGGACAAGAAGCGTCTGCACCTGAACCACGCGGTGGTGCTGCGCCACCCCGACGACGCCCGGGTCATGTTCGGCATCCCCTGGGGCGACCGGACCTATGTGGGTACCACGGACACCTTCTACGACGGGGACCCGGCCGACGTCTGCGCCACCAGCGAAGACGTCGACTACCTGCTCGAGGCCTCCAACGCCTTCTTCCCTCGAGCCGACCTGACCCGGGACGACGTGATCGCCACCTGGGCCGGGCTGCGGCCGCTCATCAGCGAGGACGCCGAGAACGAGTCGGCGGTCTCCCGCGAGCACGAGATCGTGGTCGACGCCGACGGCCTGATCACCATCGCCGGCGGCAAGCTCACCACCTTCCGTCGCATGGGCGCCGAGGTGATCAGCCGGGCGCTGGAGCTCATGGCCCTGCTGGGCCAGGTGCCCGACGGCGTGCGTGACGCGCACACCGGGCGCGAGCCCCTGCCGGGTGCGGTCGGCTGGCCAGAGGACGACGACCACAGCGCCGTGGCCGAGCAGGCCCTGGACGCTTCCCAGGGGTCCATCGACTCCGACCAGGCCCGCTACCTGGTGGACCGCTACGGCACCCGGGGCATCGACCTGGCCCACTGCATGGCCGCCGACCCCGTGCTGCGGGAGCGCCTGGTCCAGGGCCGCCCGGAGACCCTGGCCCTGGTGGACTGGGCCATCGACAAGGAGATGGCCTGCACGGTGCGCGACGTGCTGATCCGGCGCACCCAGCTCTTCTTCCGCGACCACGACCAGGGCCTGGGGGCCGCCGAACAGGTCGCCGACCGCATGGCCGAGCGCCTGGGCTGGAACGAGGAGCGCCGCACCGAGGAGGTCCTGGCCTACCAACAGGAGGTCGCGTTGAGCCGGCGATGGCGTTCCGTCTGAGAGACCTCAGGCCCCCTCGCGCGGGGGAGGGCCTGCTGACCAGTCGGCGCCTCAAGGCGCTGGCCCAGGCCGTGCGTCCGGAGTCCGTGGGCTTCGCCGCCCGCTGCACCCGCGCCCTGCGCGGTCTCGAAGGCAGCGGCGCCGCCGGCGAGCTGGTGGCGCCGAGCGCCCGAATGCTCGCTCGGGGGCTATTGACCGATCGCCTGCTGTCCGTTGGGCGCGATCGCCCCTGGCCCTACGCCTTCACCCGCCAGCTGGACCCCGACGATCCGGGATTCGTGCCCCGCTCCCTGCTGCCGGTGCACCTGAACGTGAACTACCGGGACTGGACCACCCTGGGCCTGCCCGGGCGCCCCAACGAGGCCATCGTCGACCCGGCGGGTTGGCTCACGCCCTTCCGAGATGGCCCGAGTGTCGCGGTCTGGGTCGGCGACTCCCGCAGCCTGTACACCCTCGGCCCGCTGCCCGGATGGGGGAGCGACGACCCCATCGACGTCCGCCAGGAGCGCCTGCGCGAGGCGCCCATCGTGCGCACCACGGCCCGTCGGGCCGACGTCCAGGTCCGCCTCGACACCTTCCCGGTCGTCGTCGATGGCCGACTGGCTTTTGCGGTCACCGTGCGCCTGCGCATGCTCGCGCCGGCACCACGGCCCGTCCGGCTCGGCTTCGCCATACGGCCCTCGAACCCCGAAGGCGTGGCCCCGATGTTCGACCTGTGCCGGCGGGAGTCGGGCTGGTGGATCGCCGACGGCAAGCCCTTCATGTTCCTGCCCCATCGGGGCGACGAGGTGCACCTGTCGACGTGGGCTGGTGGCGACGTGTACGGGCGCGTCGGCGGGGTCACGCGGGACGCCCGGCCCAGGCCGGCGGTGAACCCCGGGCTGACCCAGGTGACCTGTCCGGTGGGCCAGGCCCATGGGGTCGAGGTCTTCCGGGTGAACCTGAGCCGGGGTGAGACCTTCAAGCGCACCGCCTACTGCAGCACCGACGAGGCCGTGGGCGAGGTGATCCGGCGCTCGTCCACCACCCAGCTCACCGTGGGCATGCGGGCGGACTGGGAGGGCCAGCTGCGGGCAGGCGCTCGCATGGAGCTGCCGGTCCACGATCAGCTCATGCGCAGCTGTCGGGCCACCCTGCTCGCGCTCTGCGACGGCAAGGACATCACGTCGGGGCCGGCGACCTACCACCACTTCCACTACCGGGACGCGGCCTACATGCTCGCGGCGCTGAACCGCCTGGGCTTCCGGCGCCGCGCCGCCGAGGTCCTGCGCAGCTACCCGGCCCGCCAGTCCCGCACCGGCGCGTGGCTCAGCCAAGGCGGAGAGTGGGACGGCTCCGGCGCGGCGATCTGGGCCTTGATGGACCACGTGCGCTTCACCGGCGACCGGGAGCTCCTGCGCCAGTGTTGGCCGACCATGCTCAAGGCCGCCCGCTGGATCATCGCCACCCGCCAGGACGGCATGATGCCGCCGGGGTGGTCCGCCGAGCACCTGGGTCCCGCGGACCGGTACTGGTGGGATGCCCTGTGGTCCTGCGCCGGTCTACGCGAGGCCTCCATCGCCGCTCGGATGCTGGGCCGCCAGGACGAAGAGCGGGAGCTGATGCTCGACCACGGCACCTGGCTCGACGTGCTCCGGTCCCGCATGGGCACGGGGCCGGTGGGTGCGGCCCCCGGGCGGCGCATGGACTCGGCCTGTGTCTCGGTGCTCGCGGCGGCTTGGCCCCTGCGCATGATGGCGTCGGCCGAGGAGCCCATGACCCGCACGGCCCGCTGGCTGCTGGACCACTGCATGGTCCAGGGCGGGCTGTTCCACGACGTGGGCCACGCGGGCGTGAACCCGGTCTTGACCTGTTGGCTCGCCCAGTTGCGGGTGGCGTGGGGAGACGCCGGTGCGGTGCAGCACCTGGACTACCTGGCCGAGCACGCACGCGGGACCGGCTGCTGGCCCGAAGCCTTCCACCCGCTGCGCGGTGGCGTGATGGGCGACGGCGACCATGGCTGGGCCGCCGCCGAGGTCGCCATGCTGCTGCGCAACCTGGTGCTGCTCGAGGACGGCTCGACCCTGCACCTGTTCCGAGCCACGGACCGGCGGTGGTTCACGGGCGAGACCCTGCTCGAGGGCGTGCCCACCCGCTTCGGCCCGGTGGACCTGCGCGCGGGCGGAGGCCGGGTCCAGCTGTCCGGCCGCTGGCGGGAGAAGCCCCGGCGGATCGTGTGGCACAAGCCGGACGGCCTCGAGGGTCGACTGGTGGTCGACGACGTGGAGCACCGCACGGAAGGCCCGGTCCTTGAGCTGGACTGACTCGACGCGGACCGGCCTGGTGGTCGGCATCGCGGCGCTGGTCCTCTACGCAGCCACCGCGTCGACGACCGTCCAGGGCGGCGACGCCGGAGAGCTGTTGACGGTGGCGGCGGGGGGCGGCGTGGCGCACCCGCCCGGCTACCCCCTGTTCACGGGGCTAGCGGCCCTGTGCCTGAAGCTCCCGCTGGGGACCTTGCCTTGGCGGGGGGCCATGGCCGCGGCGGTGCTGGCGGCCACGGGCCTGGGACTCGTCGCTGCAGCGGTCCAGCGCCTCACATCTCACCGGCTCGCAGCGGTCGCCGCTGCCGGCAGCCTGGGCCTGTCCGGCCTGTGCTGGCGCTATGCCACGGTCTCCGAGGTCTTCGCGGGCGGTGTGTTCACCGCTGGCGCCGTGTTGTTCGTGGCCACCGGCGTGCGGGCTGGCTGGCGGGGTCCCGCGGCGGCCCTGGCCCTCGGTCTGGCCGTCGCTTCGGGCATCGCCAACCACCACACCGTCGTGCTCTTGGCGCCTCTGGTGCTGTGGGCCCTGTGGCACGCCTGCAAGGAGCGGCCGGTTCCGAGCCTCGCGGCGGGTGCGGCGGGCCTGTTGCCCGGCTTTGCGGCCTATCTGGCGCTGATGCCCGCGGGAGGAACCTGGCGCTGGGGCGACACCGGGTCACCAGAAGGCCTGGTTCACCACTTCCTGCGGCGGGACTACGGCACCTTCAGCCTGGCCATCTCCGACGCCCAGGTGCCGGTCTGGGCCCACCCTTGGGACTGGCTGACCGCCCTGCCCGTCGAATTCGCCGGCGTGTTCTTCGTGCTGGGGGCGGTCGGCGTGGTGCATGCCCTTCGGCGCCCCTCGGGCTTCGGGCTGGCACTCCTGGCCACCCTGCTGCTGACCGGGCCGGTGTTCTTCCTGAAGTTCAACCTGCCCGTCGAGGGCTTCTGGACGGTGGTGACAAGCCGTTTCCACCTGTTGCCCAACACCGTCTTCGCCGTGTGGGTCGGGCTGGGCGCAGCGGCCTGGCTCGACTCGGGGATCCTGGCAGGCCGTCGCCTGCGGGCCGGGCTGGTGGCGGTCTCGCTGCTCCTGGCCGGCTTCGCGTCCTCTGGCCACGCGCCCCACCGGGGCTGGACGGTGCTCGAGGACTACGCCCGCAATGCGCTCTCCGTGGTCGAGCCCGACGCCCTGATCCTGGGAAACGGCGACTCGCGGCTCTTCGCCTTCCTCTACCTCCAGTCCATCGTGTCGCTCCGGCCCGATGTCGCCTACGTCGAGCCCGATTTGTTGGGCTACCCCTGGTATCGGGACCGGCTCAATGTGCTGCACCCGGGCCTGCTCCCCGAGCTCGACGGCAAGGTGCACGTGCCCCTGCCCAAGCTGGTCGGACGCCACTACGGGCGCCGCCCGATCTACGTGGCGCCTCGCCTCCTCGAAGACGCCCCGCTGGCCGCCGCCTTGCCCCCCGCCTACCCCTACGGCGCAGTGTTCATGCGGCTGGTCGGGCCACAGGACACCCTGCCCCCGCCGGCCGCGGTCGAGGCCCAGCTGCGGCGTTCCCTGGCCGGCTTCACCGTGGGAAGCCGGGTGGTCACGGAACACGAGGCCACCGCGACCTGGGAGTCCGAGGCGTGGGACCAGTACGCCATCACCTTCGCGGTCCTGGCCGATGGCTACGAGGCGGGGGGCGACGCGGTCGCTGCCGCCCGCTGTCGCGCGACCGCGTCAGAGCTCAGTCCCTGGCGCTTCCCCGCCGAGCCCTGACCGGGGGCGGGGTTAGGGTGACGCCATGCACGCGCCGCTCAACGTCCTCGGGTCTCCCCTGCAGTCCTGCTCCACCGCCCCGCTCACCGGCTGGTTCCGGGACGGCTGTTGCAACACCGACGACAGCGACCGGGGCAGCCACACGGTCTGTGCGCGGGTCACCGCCGACTTCCTGGAATTCCTCCAGGAGCAGGGCAACGACCTGATCACCCCGGCGCTGGCCCACGGCTTTCCCGGTCTCAAGCCGGGGGACCAGTGGTGTGTGTGTGCACCCAGCTGGGCCCAGGCCTATACGGTGGGCAAGGCATGCCCGGTCGTGCTCGAAGCGACCCACGCCGGCGCGCTCCAGTGGGCCCCGCTGGACGCCTTGCTCGAGCACGCCATGGTTGCCACCGAGAGCTGACCATGACGGTCGCCTGGATCGGGTGGCTGGTGGGCTGCGGGCCCCAGGCCGAGCCCGTGCCGGACGACCTGGAGGGCTTGTTCCACTTCCTGTGGGCCGAGCGGTCGACGGCGTCCGACGAGGACTTGCACGCCGCTCTGGTCAACCTGGACGCTCTCGTGGACGGCGCATCGCTGAGCGAGCCCCTGTTGGGGCGGTCCGAGAGCTTGGACGACGTCGAGCAGGCCCAGTCCTTCTGGGTGGGCGACGACGTGCCCGACCCGGCCGGCGCGGCCGGCATGACCCTGGTGGACCCGATCCAGTGCGACCGCGAGACCATCGCCCGCTTCATGACCCAGGCCGACCAGCAGGCCTTCTTCGACGGCTTCGATGCGTTCGAGCGGGAGTTCCTGGAGGACTGGGAATCCTGGGTGGCCCAGGAGACCGAGCGGGTCAGCTGGGACGAGGCTCAGACGGTGTCCATGCCCATCGACGTGACCTACGATGCCGAATTCCGAGGCGGCGCACGCTGGGTCCCGCCACTGGACGACGAGGGGTCGAGCCCCCTGGGCCGATTCTTCCTGGTCTGGCACAACCTGGTGCAGCCGGCCGTGTTCACCAGCGGCGAGGGTGAGTTCACCCAGGAGGTCAAGATCGCCCTGGTCTACGCGCCTGGGGATGACCGTGTCGTGCATGTGCAGGGTCTGTGGCGTGAGATCCATGCGGGCCTGGTCGACTCCGAGACCGAGGCCATCCTGGACCTGACCCTGGACGCCATCCTGGACATCGACCAGGCGATGGGCGACGTCTGTGGGGCCTGAGCGGGCCGGGGTTTTGGCCTCAAGTCGCTCGGCCCGGTGTCCGATCCGGCTGGGGTCATGGCCGATCCGGCGGGGATTGCCCGCTTTCGGGAGCGGTGGGGCTGCTGTAGCCTGCATGGCCGCGAAGAGGGACACCGGACCGCAAGATGCAAGGCTGGGTCGACAGGCGGTTGCGCAAGCCGCTCACGGCCTCCATCCCGGGGGGCAAGGGTCTGCAGGACGCGATGGTCACGTGGATCGACTTCGAGATCGTCCACGTCCTGACCCGAGAGCGCCTGCCAGAGGGTCGCAAGGCCAGGCTGTACCTGGAGGTCGAGAACCAGGGCCGCATGGTCGAGCTCGAACTCGACGTCCAGGAGATCTCCCGACCGGGCGCCTCGGCCACACGGGGCTGGCTCCATCGCTGTGGATTCCGAGCCGTCGAAGAAGGCGAAGGCGTGTTCCTGGAGTCCTGCATGCCTTCGCTCAACCCCGCGGCCCGCAAGCCGACCTCATGGGCCACGGCGTCCAAGGGCAGCGGGGCGTCGTCGAGCCGCAGCCGCAGCCGGGCCGCCAAGTCGAAGCCCAGCACATCGTCGCTCAACAGCGGCGGGCGCAGGCGTCGCCGGGCCGAGCCGCCCGAGGCCCAATTGAGCCCCGGCACAGGAGGGGGGCCGCCCAACCTGCTCCTTCGCTTCTCGGATGCCGCCCAGCTCGCCGCAGTGGTCCGGATCGAGGACCCGGGCTTCTGGGCCCGTCTCGAGCTCGAGGCGAGCCTGCCGGTCGGAAGCCAGCTCTACCTGGCCCTCCAGCTGCCCACGCACCAGTTCGTCCAGGGCGTGGCCACCATCGAGACCAGCCACGGCCGCTTCTACGAGCTCAAGGCCCAGGTGGCCAATCCCGGGGACCTGCAGACTCTGCAGAGGGCCCTGGGCGATGGCGGCAACGGCAACGGCGACGGCAACGGCAAGGGCCGCCGGTCCTGAATCCCGTCACAGCGCCGGTCCACCGCGCAGGCTCTCCGGCAGGCTGGCACAGTAGCGGCTGTTGGCGAACAGCTCGCACCCGTCCAGGCGCTGGACCCGGTAGATCCAGTCCAGGTTGTTGAAGGTCGCCTCCCAGACCACGTCGCCTGTCGGCACGTGGATCTCGGCGACCCAGGGGCGGGCACCCAGGGCGCGGGTCACGCCGTTGACCAGCAGCACGTGGTCGTCGCCCAGATCCACCGCGTCTCCCAGGATGTCGGTGTTCCAGCCGGTCCGCGTCCACGTCCACGCCAGGGTCGCGGTGCGCGCCTCCTGGTCCAGGACCAGCTCCACGCCTCGGCTCTCACCCCGGTCGCGGCCGTTGTCCATCATCAGCCAGCGGTCCCCCCGGACCTCGACCCCGTGCTGGCACTGGGGTAGCTCGTCGACCAGCAGCAGCGGCTGTCCGTCGGGGTCGACCAGCGCGAAGTCTCCGCTGGAGCCGAGGGTCCAGGCGATCGCCCCGGTGTCCACGTCGACCCGGATGATCTGCTGGAGCTCGCACAGGCTCACATACACCGCCGGCCCGTCGGGTTCTTCGACCCAAGTGGCCCAGTTGGCGTGGGCGTAGTCCGGGGTCAGCTGGCCGGCCCGCACCGCCTGCACGCTCTGCCACGCCCAGAGCACCTCGTCGGTCGCCGGGTCCCAGCGCACCAGCTGGAAGCCACTGTGGAGGTCCGGCCCCAGCTGCTGGGCGTCCAGCGCCAGGCCAAACAGGGTGCCGTCGTCCAGCAGCTCCACGTGGTGATCCCAGATCGTGTCCCAGGGCGGGCCGGCGTAGAGCTCTTGTCCGGCAAGGTCGACCATGCCCACCGCGGTCTGGCCGGTGAAGCCGCCGCCCCCGAAGACCACCCGCCCGTCCGACCACTGGACGGCCAGGTCCACGCCGACGTTCTCCAGGGCGTGGGTCCAGCGCACCTCGCCCTCGGAGTCCAGGATGACCAGGTGGGTGCCGATCAGCTCCTTGGCCGAGTAGTGCGACATGAGGGTGTAGGCCCCGATCATGTCCCGCTCCAGGTGGTGCTGCACGGTCGGCTGGGGCAGGCCCAGCAGCACGGCCTGCTGCCACGGCAGCGTGAAGTCCATGGGCTCGGCGGTGGCGTCCGGGCACACGGCGGTGACCTGGCACTGGTGGTCCGACGTGGGCAGGAGGCCGCCGAAGGCCAGGGTGTGCTCGGTCCCGGGTTCGGTGGACTCTGCCCAGTGTTCGTCCTGCGGCTCGTCGTCGGTCACGCAGCGGGCCTGGACGTGTCCGGGGGCGGACAGGGTCACCGCGACCTCGAACCGCCCCAACACCCCGGTCGAAGGCAGCACGGACACGCCGGTGACGAAGTGGTCGGCCGACGCCTGATGGCAGATCTG
Organism: uncultured Enterobacterales bacterium; assembly: GCA_964519895.1. Taxonomy (GTDB): domain Bacteria; phylum Myxococcota_A; class UBA796; order UBA796; family CAJQPC01; genus CAYFPX01. Next base: position 10,050 of record CAZFLE010000211.1, read on the forward strand.
CGGAGCCCGTCCTTCGACCACCCCGGGCCACGCCAGCCTGTGGTCGGCCACGCCCGGTGCCGAGTCGGTGGCCGGCTGAGTCCCGGCGGTGCAGCCGGTCAGGATCAGGATCAGGGAGGTCACGGGCGGTCCAACATAGACGGCCCCGGCTATCCTGGCGATCGATGTCCTTGGACTCCACGACCTGGATCGGCGGCAACCAGACCCTCCAGGATCGGCTCGCCGACACCGGCACGACCTACGTGTTCGAGGCCGGCGAGGGGAGCGAGCTCGAAGGTGTGCCGGTGGACTTCCAGGTGGGAGACGCCATCGAGCCCGGGGCCCAGCTCGGGGCCGGAGCTATGGGCGAGGTCTGGCTGGCCCGCCAGGGCTCCCTGGCCCGAGAGGTGGCCCTCAAGACCGTGAAGCCGGGCCCCGGCGCCCAGGTCGCGGCCCGGCTCCTGGCGCGAGAGGCCCGGATCGCCGCCCGGCTGGAGCACCCGAACATCGTGCCCATCCACATGCTGGGTCGCGATGCCCAGGGACAGCCGGCGCTGGTGATGAAGCGGGTCGAGGGCGTGCCCCTGGACTTGCTGGTGGCTCTGCCGGCCGACCAGCGGCCCCCGCTGGATGGGGCCGACGAGCTGGAGCAG
>CAZFLE010000212.1:0-10098 GCA_964519895.1 uncultured Enterobacterales bacterium
GCCGTCGCTAGAAGCCTTCGTTCTGACCGTAGTCGTCGACGTCCTGCTCCAGGTCTTCGGGCGTGTAGTCGGTCAGGATGCCCTGCACGATGCGCTCGGTCTCGGTCACATTGCCGGTCGAGAGCAAGCAGGGGCTGCCGGTGCAGTCGGTCTCGTCGCTGGTGTTCGAAGCCGCCCGCTCGGTGCCGAATTCGTCCTCGACCAGCAGGGCGCCACCGATCACGATCTGCCCGTTGACCAGGCCGACCTCGGTGCTCCAGGTGTCGTCCTCGTGCTGATCCAGGCTGACCGTGGTGGTCGTGGCCCAGGTTCCGCCGAGGGTCCCGGCGGCCTCGTCCTCGATCAGGGACAGGGTGTCCTTGCGGCTGTTCTCGTAGTCGGTGGTGTAGGAGTAGCCGGCGACGTGGGTGTCGCTGGTGGTCCCCCGGTCGTAGTCCTCCCAGCTGAAGGTCCACGCACCCTTGTCGCCGGAGCCCGGGTAGGTCTGGCCGGCGATCTGGAGCAGGACGGTGCCGTCGGCCACTGTGACGAGCTCGCCGAACAGGGCCTGGGAGCTGGTCTGGGTGTCCTCGGCCCGGGTCCAGTCGTCGGTGACTTCGGGCTCGTAGGCGCCGGAGAAGTTGTGGCTCAAGCTGGCGTTGTCCGACAGGGTCTCGATCTGGCCCAGAAAGAACAGGTAGACGGAGACCGACTCGGCGTTGCCGCAACCGGTGAGGGCCAACAGGGGCAGGATGCTGATCATGGTGCGTGCTCCTAGTTTCCGGCCTGCTGACCGGCGGCTTCCAGGTTTCGGTCCAGGTCGTCGGCGGTGTAGTCGGTGAGCACGGCCTTGACGTCTCGCGTCAGCACCAGCGTGGTGGAGACGGTCAGCGTGCAGGGGGAGCTGGTGCAGTCGGTGTCCACCGAGCTGTTGCTCACCGCGGTCTCGTTGCCGAGGTCGTCTTCCTCGACCAGGTAGGTGGCGGCTGGGAGCTGGCTCTGGGTCTGGCCGGTCAGCGCGGTGTCCCAGGTGTCGTCTTCCTGGAAGACGTCGTCGGTGGTGACGGTGACGGTCCAGTCGCCGGTGAGCACGCCGTCCACGTCGCCTTGGGTCAGGTTGATCTGGTTCAGGGTGTGGTCGTTCCAGTCCTGGGTGAAGGCGTAGCCCTGCTCGTGGGACTCGTAGCTGTTGCCCTCGGAGTAGCGATCCCAGGACCAGGTGGTGGTCTGCTCGGTGGTCGCGCCCAGGTAGGTCCGGTTGCGCAGGACCAGCAGGCTCTCGCCGTTGCCCAGGGCGACCATCTCGGCGTACTCGATGGACTGGGACTCCTCGGGGTCCGCCGAAGACGTCCAGTCGCTCGCGTCGCTCGGCTGGTAGGCGCCGTCGAAGTTGTGGGACAGGTTCTCGGAGTCGGTCTCGGTGATCTGTGCCTTCAGGTAGAAGGCCCAGATCTCCTCGGTCAGCTCTTCCGAGGAGCAGCCCAAGGTCGAGCCAGCCAGAGCCAGGGTCGCGAGCAGGAAGCGGCGGTGCATGGGAACTCCATCTCCGTTCCAACGCCGGGTATGTCCACGCTCCGCAGATGTCAACGGGATGTCCGCGTCGACAGGCCTCTCGGCGGCGGGTAGGGACTGGACCATGCAGGAGCTGGCCACGCGGATCGAGCAGGTGCTGGGCGCCCCGGTTCGGGTGCGGCCGCTGGGTCACGGGAGCTGCCAGGAGAATTTCCGGGTCGACGTCGACGGCGCCGACCCGCTGGTGCTGCGCTCCGACGCCCGGGCGTCGCTACCGGGCAGCATTCCCCGGGCCGCGGAGTACGGCGTCATCGCCGCCGCCGTGGCCCAAGGGGTCAGGACCCCGCGCGCCCGCTGGTTCCAGCAAGACCTGGTGCGCCCGGGGGCCGGCGCCTACTTCCTGGACTGGGTGGACGGCGAGGCGGTGGGGGCCAGGGTCGTGCGCTCGCCGGCGCTGGCGGCGGCCCGCGAGCGGCTGCCGGAGCAACTGGCGGAGAGCCTGGCCGCGATCCACCGGGTCACATCCACAAGCTACGCCGACCTGGCTCTGGGGGGGCGCGACCTGGACCCCGCGGTCTACGCGCTGGGCTTCCTGCGGCAGATGCTGGACGAGCTGCCCCAACCTCGGCCCGCCCTGGAGTGGGCGTGGACCTGGTGTCGCGAGCACTGCCCCGCACGCGCCCCGACCACTCTGGTGCACGGTGACTTTCGCACCGGCAATTTCCTGGTGGGGCCAGACGGTCTCCAGGCGGTGCTCGACTGGGAATTCGCCCACTGGGGCGACCCGATGGACGACCTGGGCTGGCTGTGCGTGCGCGACTGGCGCTTCGGGGCTGTGGCGCTGCCGGCCGGCGGCATCTGTCGGCGGGAGCGGTTCTATCGGGCCTATGGGGCCGCAGCAGGGGTCCAGGTCGACCCGGCCCGGGTGCACTTCTGGGAGATCGTCGGCAACCTGCGCTGGGGTGCCGCGGCCATCTTCCAGGGGGAGCGTGTCCTGTCGGGGTCGAGCACCGATCTGGAGCTGCTGGCCATTCCCCGGCGTGCCAACGAGATGGCCTACGAAGCCCTGCGGCTGATCCAGGTCGGGCCGCCGATTCTCTAGGAGCGAGAGTGGACTTTGCGCTGAGCCCGGAGCTCAAGGACCTGCGCCAGCGGGTGCGGGCCTTTGTCGAGGACCAGGTGCTGCCGGTCGAGGACCAGGTGCTGGACCAGGTCGCAGCCGGTTCCTGGGAGACCTTGGACGACCTGCGGGCCCAGACTCGGGCCTTGGGCCTGTGGACCCCCCACCTGCCGGTCTCCCTGGGCGGGCTGGGCCTGGGTGTGTTCGGCATGGGCGTGCTGTTCCGGGAGATGGGGCGCTCGCTCGTGGGTCCGGCGGCCTTTCACTGCGATGCGCCGGACCAGGGCAACATGGACCTGTTGCTCTCCGCCGGCAGCCCCGAACAACAGGCCCGGTGGCTCGAGCCGCTCGTGGCGGGCGAGATCCGCAGTGCCTTCGCCATGACCGAGCCCGCACCGGGTGCTGGCGCGGATCCCACCAACCTGCGGACCCGGGCCGATGCGGACGGGGATGGTTGGGTCATCAACGGCCAGAAGTGGTTCACGACCGGCGGGGTGGGGGCGGCCTTCATCATCGTCATGGCCAGGACGTCCGACGACCCGCGGGAAGGCGCTTCGCTCTTCCTGGTCCCCCGCGACGCGCCGGGCCTGCGCTATGTGCGGGACATCCCGGTCATGGCGCCCCACGTGCTGCACCACGTCGAGGGCGAGTTCGCCTACGAGGACGTGCGGGTCGGTGCCGATGCACTGATCGGCCAGGTGGGCCAGGGCTTCGCGCTGGCACAGCAGCGGCTGGTGCCGGCTCGACTGACCCACTGCATGCGCTGGCTGGGCCTGTGCGACCGGGCGCTGGACCTGTGTCGGGACTACCTGGGCCGCCGCATCAGCTTCGGCAAGCCCCTGGCCAAGCACCAGCTGGTCCAGCAGATGGTCGCCCGGAACGCTGCGGGCATCCACGCCGGAAACCTGATGACGCTGCACGCCGCCTGGCTGATGGCGGACCAAGGCTCCCAGGCCGCCCGGTCTTATTCGTCGATGACTAAGAACCACGTGGCCCAGCTGCTCTGCCAGGTCCTGGACGACGCGATCCAGCTCCACGGCGCCCTGGGCTACAGCGACGATCTCCCCTTTGCTCGCTGGTACCGCACCGCCCGCGCCGCCCGCATCGCCGACGGCCCCGACGAGGTGCACACCATGGTCGTCGCGCGAGACTACCTGCGCGGCCGCTTCCAACCCCTGATCTGAGAGCCAAGTCATGGACAAGCCCGCTCCCACAGACCACCCGATCCACGAGCTCCTCGCGGCTCGCTGGAGCCCGGTCGCCTTTGCCGAGACACCGGTGTCCGACCACGACCTGGCGTCCTGCTTCGAGGCTGCGCGGTGGTCCGCGTCGTGCTTCAACGCCCAGCCCTGGGCCTTTCTGGTCGCCACGTCGGCGGACCCCGAGCGGCGGGCCGCCTTTCAGGAGTGCCTGGTCCCTGGCAACCAGGAGTGGGCCGGGCGTGCTCCGGTGTTGATCTTCGCAGTGGCCATGACCCGCTTCGCCCACAACGACAAGCCCAACCGCTGGGCGGCCTACGACGTGGGCCAGGCCATGGCCACCTTTGCCCTGGAGGCCACGTCCCGCGGCCTGGCGGTTCACCAGATGGGCGGCTTCGACGCGGACCGGGCAGCAGCCGTGTGTGGGCTGCCCGAACACACCCAGGTGATGGCGGCGGTCGCCGTCGGGCACCCCGGCTCCGCCGACGGCCTGTCCGAGAAACTCCGGGGTCGCGAGACCGGCCCCCGCGCCCGCAAGGCCCAGGCCGACTTCGTCTTCCACGGTCGCTGGCCCTGACGTGCCCCGCCTGCTGGACACCCTCGACGCCGCCGCGGGACGCACGCCGGTCGAGCTGGATCTGGGGATCGACTACCTGACCCGGGTCCCGTCGCCCGAGCAGCTGATCGCCGACGACGGCACCTACAACGCCGGCTGGTTCGACAGCTGGCAGGGTCGCGTGAACTGGGAAGCCTCCAGCGCCTTCCAGATGGCCTTCCACCGGTTCTTCCACCTGACCCTGGACACCGGGCGGCGCTTTGTCGTCTGGAACATCGCCGACTTCAACCGGGCGGGAAACACCTCGATCCTGGTCGCCGACAAGGACAGTGGCAGCTTCGACCAGGAGAGCCGCACGGGCCTGTTCGCCCGCAACCGGGTCTCGGTCTCGCCGAGCCAGCGCATCTTCCGCGACGCGTCGAACCACAGCTTCATCCAGGTGGACCCGGACGATCAGCGCATCACCTTCTCCGTCCACACCGGGCGGCTGCACCTGGCGGGTGTCGCCGAACAGGCCCTGGGCCCCGCGTTCGTCCAGTGCACCCGCTTCCACCGCGGCCGGGGCAGCCTGCAGTGGTACGGCAACCTGCGCCTGCTCCACGGCACGCTGACCATCGACGGCGACGTGGTCCCGCTCCCCGAGGGCTGCCTGGGCACCTATGACCGCACCGCTGGCCACCAGCGCGGCCTGCAGAATTGGAATTGGATCGCCGCCGTGGGCCGCGCCCGCTGCGTCGAGGACGGCCAGCTCTCCGACCTGGGACTCCAGGTCCACCAGGACCTGGACGGCGCCCGGCCCCGGGTGCACTCCAAGAAGCACGTGGTCTGGGTCGACGGTGGCTTGGCCAAGATCCCCACCGCGCGGTTCGACTACACCGAGACAGACCCGGAGACGCGCGCCACGGGCCCTTGGCGGATCACCAGCGACGAAGGCGAGAGCGACTGGCTCGACCTGACCCTGATCCCCCGCTTTCAGCGCCGGGAGCACCGGGCCCGGGTCCTGCTGAATGTCGACTTCAACCAGTACTACGGGGAGCTGACGGGATCGATCCGCCTGAACGGCCGCACCTGGGCCCTGGAGCCGAGCTTCGCCGTGGCCGAGGACAGCCTGCTGCAATTCTGAGCTCACCCCTCACAGACGACAGACGAACGGCAGCCCCTCCGAACAGACCCGGTCCTCCCACCCCCAGCTGGCCGGCACCATCGCCGCGCAGTTCTCGGCAGCCCCACCACTCGGCTGTCCGCCCAGCCAGAAGGTCTGCGCCGCCGCGCCGTTGGGATCCACCCAGACCCCTTCCGCCGCGGTCCGTCGCGCCCACCCACCAGCGGCTCACCCCGTTCCACGCTTCGTCCTGCCAGTAGGTGTCGTACACCACCACGTACCAGTCCTCGGTCGAGCTCGGGGACCCCAGCACCCCGCCTTCGGCCGCGCAGTGCTTGACCAGTCCGAGACCCATGCCCCCAGGCTACCCCCGGTCCGTGCTCTCCAGCACGTCCAGAGGGGTCTCGCCGGCGCCTCGGCCCTCTGCGACAGCGGCGTCCATCTCGTCGCAGACACGGTCGTTCAGGGGTGTCGGCAGGCCCAGGCGCCGCCCCAGCCGGACCACGAGGCCGTTGAGCTCCCCGGTCTCCAGAGAGCTCCCCCGAGCCAGGCTCTGGTGGGTGCTCCCGCCCTCGCGATCGTGTCCGTCGACCGGGGCCACGCCCACGTCGCCGCACGGTCCTGCGAGCAATTCTGCGACAGGAAGCACCGGCACGCCGGCGGCCTGGAGCACGCGAGCGCCCTCGTCGACCACGCGCTGGGCGTGGGCCCACACCCCGTCGCCGGAACCGCAGAGTGCCTGCAGGGCGCCTCCCAGGTTGGTCAGGAACTTTCCGCCCAGCACCGGTGCGATCTCGTCGGTCACCTGGACCACGAAGCCGGCATGGACGAGGTCCTCGGCGGCCGCCGTCACCCAGTCGGGCGCTCCCTGGGGCCAGCCGCCGATCACCAGGACGCCCGGTCCCGGCACCCCATGGAGCCGGACCTCGCCCGGCACCAGGTGCACGGCAGGCACCCAGACCATGCCGCAGGCCACGGTCGAGAAGGCCGCCGCCACGCGGTCTCCGGAGTCCAGTCCATTCTGCAGGGTCAGGACCCGGATGGAGGGGGGCGCAGCGACCCGCAGCTCCTCGACCAACGCCAGTGTGTCCTGGCACTTCACGGCGAGCAGCACCACGTCGTCCGGCCGCCAGTCCACCTGGTGGACATGGCCCCACGCCGGCAAGCTCTCCTGGAAGCCGCCGCTGGGGAGGCGCACGCGGAGTCCGTCCCGCTGCAGCGCTGCGAGGTGGGCGCCGCGGGCCACGAGCTCTACCGCGCAGCCAGCCCGCGCCAGCAGCCCGCCGACGCCGCCGCCGATGCCGCCGGCTCCGATCACCACGTAGCGAGGCACTGGCTACTCGCGGGTGAACTCGGCGTCCCGGTCGTTCTTGCACTCGTCGCCAGCCAGGAAGGCCGCGGCGTTCTCGAAGGCCTCGTCCAGGCCGCTCTTCACCGCGGCGACGTACAGGTCCTGGTTGATGGACACCGACGACCACATCACGGTCATTCGCAGGATCGTGCTGTCGGTGGGGTGCGGCAGCCACAGGTCAAAGGTGTAGCGCTGATCCCAGGTCTCGCTCCCGTCGTCGGAGACGGCCTGCTCGGGCATCCAGGTGCGTCCGAAGATCACGGACGCGCCGTCGTCTTCGCGCACGACGCGACGGAAGTCGCCGTCGGTGTCGATCCAGACATCGGCCAGGATCGACTCGGTGCGGGTCTCGTTGGACACCTCGAGCCAGTCGCAGCTCTGGTCGGCGAAGCAGGCCACGTCGGTGTTGAAGGTGCGCTCGTAGAACACGCTCGTGTCCGACGTGATGCACACCTGGTTGGGGTCTGTGATCAGCCCCAGAGTCTGGCTCATGGTGGCGCTGCTCAGGGCGGACACGCCGACATTGGTCTGGAGATCCGGGTCGGCGCCTGGGGGTGGCACCACGGACCCCAGGTCCTCGTCGGTCAGCTTGGGGGGGGTGAAGGCCCGGGCGTTGATGTCCCCCGCCATGTCGACCCCGAGCAGGTAGTCCGTGAACCCGTCCAGGGTCGCGGTCAGGTACTCGTCGTCCTCGTTGTCGAACTCGGCGAAGGTGTAGAGCAGCAGGTCACCGAGCTCTTCGGGGGCCTCGATGGGCTCGCTGCACGCGAGCAGTGACAGCAGTCCGAGCATGACGTCTCCGGGGCGGGGCAGGCACCCTATCCGACGCAGGCCGGGATCGTCAGATCAAGCCCTCGTGGGCCATCACCCGTCGCAGGAAGCTCACGGGCATGTTGCCACTCTGCAGGTAGACCCGGTGGAACTCCCGGTCGAGCTGGGCGGCGCTTCGACGGTCTCCGTTGGCCCGCTGGGCGTCCTGCTTGAGCGACCAGACCAGGTGGTTCCCGATCAGGTAGCACATGGGGTAGCCCCGCTCCTGGCTGTACCAGTTGAGCTCGGCCTGGACCCGGCCAGGGGTGAAGCCGGTCACCGCCTGGAGCAGGCTGCCGGCCGCCTCGAAGGGGTCGTCCGACGACAGGTCGCAGTCGATGCCCACGTCGAGGAAGGCCCTGTCACCGGTCAGGAAGAACAGGTCGATGGCCACGCGGGCGCCGATCCGGGCGATGTCCAGGGCACCGCAGTAGCGGGCCTCGTCGGTCAGCTCGCCCATGTAGCCCTGGTCGAGCATGTAGTCCTCGAGCATGGTGGTCCACCCCTCGGCGTGCTCCAGGGCGTCGAAGTGCCGACGCACGGTCGATGGGTGCACGCTGGCGGTCGCCAGCTGCAGGTGGTGACCGGGGATGCCCTCGTGGATCATCATCACCGGGATCTCGACCTCGGTGTGCTCGTCCAGCAGCTCCTCGCTCAGGGTCAGGTACACCAGCGACGTGCGGGTCCCCTCGCGAAACGCGGGCGGCGGCATCATCGCGCCTGCCGGGATCGACGGCGCCATGAACGCGGGCGTCCGCATGATCTTCATGTCCTGGTCGTCCAGCACGGGGAACAGATCGCGCTCGCGGATCCAGCCCAGGATCCGCTCCCGCTCGGCCTGGTAGCGGTCCAGGACCTGCTCCAGCTGGCCCGGGTCCACCTTGACGGCGTAGTGCTTTTTGAGCCAGGCCTGGGTGTCGGCCACCGACAGGTCGGCGTCCAGCTCGTAGCGCTGGACCAGCGCCTGCCTCAGGGTCTCCACCCGGTCGCGGTTGGATGCCAGGAAGCGCTTCGCGAGCCCGTGGATCTCGTCCAAAGACAGCTCGATGCCTCGGCTGGCCACCAGCGCTTCGGCGGTCTCCCGGCCCAGGTGGAAGTGCTCGGTGGTCGGCATGGCCTCGAGCGCCGTGCAGTAGTCGGCCAGGGCCTGTTCCGCGGTGTCGCAGGCGACCCGCAGCTCGACCAGGCGCTCCCAGTCCTCGGTCTCGGCCCAGCTCACCAAGGTTCCCAGCAATCCAGGCAGCTCTCGCACCTTCTCCAGGTCGATCTGGAGCCAGCGCTTCACCGGCGTGTCGAGCCGCTCCAGGAGCCGGTTCAGGTAGATCGGGACCTTCTGGATGCGGGCCAGGATGTTGTCCAGACGGGCCGCGGCCGGGCGCGGATCGTTCACGAACATCAGGAACAGACCGTCCCCGATGTCGTCTCCCGCGGTCGGCTTCTGCTGCGCACGGGTCCGTCCGTTGAAGGACCAGGTGTCCTCGAGGATCGAGGCTCGCAGGGTCAGCCGGGCCAGGTCCAGGTCCAGGGCCTGGTCGAAGTCCCAGCCCTTGCTGTCCATCGCATCGGCCCTGGCGAGCAGCGCCCGGCCCTCGTCGACCCGGGCGTCGATGTTGGCGGCGCCGGGGTCGGGCAGCTGGTCCAGCCGGGCGTCGATGCCCTTGAAGACGCAGGCGTTGGGATCGCGGGTCAGGTAGGCGTGGAAGTCAGCGACAAAGGCGTCCACGGGCCCTCCGGTGGTGTTCCGACCCCCGTTAGCGGGCTGGCGGGCCGACGTCGACGTCGTGTCGGTCCCTGCGCGGTGGAACCGGGGGTCGTCAGCGGCGTACGCTACAGGGACTCCGGAGGCCCCCATGTTCAGCTTCTTCCGCACCGACAAGACCCGGATGGTCAGCCCCGACGAGGCGCTGCCCGGTCGCAGCCAGTCCATGCCCGTGGCCCCGGCGCACTTCGTCCTGGGCAACCCGATGGCCGGTCCCTTCCCCGAGCACCTGGCCCAGGTCCAGGTGGGGTTGGGGTGCTTCTGGGGGGCCGAGAAGGCTTTCTGGAAGCTCGACGGCGTGTACACCACGGCTGTGGGCTACGCCGCTGGGTTCACAGAGAACGCCACCTACGAGGAGGTCTGCAGCGGCCGGACCGGTCACAACGAGGTCGTGCTGGTGGTCTATGACCCGGCCAAGGTCTCCTTCGACGCGCTCCTCAAGACTTTCTGGGAGGGCCACGACCCCACCCAGGGCATGCGCCAGGGCAACGACGTGGGCACTCAGTATCGGTCGGGTGTGTACGTCACGACGCCTGAGCAGCGAGAGGCGGCTGTCGCATCAAAGGCGCTGTTCCAGGAGCGGTTGAGCGCTGCGGGGTACGGGGCGATCACGACGGAGATCGTGGAGGCGAGCCCGTTCTACTATGCCGAGGACTACCACCAGCAGTATCTGGCGAAGAACCCGGGGGGGTACTGCGGGCTGGGGGGGA
>CAZFLE010000213.1:0-10059 GCA_964519895.1 uncultured Enterobacterales bacterium
GCTAGTCGGTCGCCCAGAGAGGAGGCCCCAAGGCCGCCGCCAGCGCAGCCACTTGGGTCACGGCGGGTTCGGCGAGCAGGCTCGCCACGGTGTGGGGCCTGTCATCGCCGGTTAGCGCCAGGACCGCGACCCTTCTCAAGCTCTCGGCGGACTCCGGGTGGTGCCGAGCCCAAGCCGCCCAGCACCAGTGCAGGTCGCGGGTCCACGTGCCCTCCAGGGGCATGACCAGCTCAAAGGCTGAGCGAAGCACCGTCTTGCCCAGCCACAGGCAGACACCGTCCAGGTCGTCGTCGTCCGCGAGCTCCTGGCGGGTCCGTGCCAGGGCATCGGCCAGGAAGAAGACCGCGGCGTGCAGGCTGGGATCCGGTCTGCAGCGCGGCAGGCTCGGCCGCAGGTCCGGGCCCCAGACGCACACGGCGGAGAGCTTCAGGAGCGCCCTCGCATGGGCCGAGCGACGGCCGCTCAGGACCCGGTCCAGAGGTGAGACGCAGAGCTCCAGATCGACGCAGTCCGACTGCCCCTGGAGCAGGGCCTGCGACGCGCCTTCGGCCCAGTCGGGGACCTGGACCAGGGGGCCTTCCAGGTCCCCAGAGACCAGCGCCCAGGTGTCCAGGTCCGACAGCCCGGGCACCGCCAGGCCCCTGGCCGCGGAGCCCCGCACGTAGACGCTGTGGAGCGAGTCGCCCAGGTGGGTCTGGTAGGCCTGGGTCGCACGGTCCGCGAGCGTCCGCCACACCCCGGTCAGGTGGACGGTTCCACTGTCGGGGACCAGGAAGCCCTGGTCATCGGTGACCAGCACGCGGCCGTGGGGAGTAAAGCTCGGTGCCACCAGGCCTGTAGGGTAGCCCGCAGGGGCGGAGCGGTGCCGTGAGTTGACCTGGGGCGGCACGGGCGTAGATCGGGCCGGTCGAACCGGCGGTGCCCATGACCCTTGGCCTGATCCTCACCGGCGTGCTGCTGGCTGCCCACCGCGAGATCCGTGGGCGAGGCCGGCGTTGGCTGGCGGCCAGCTTCCTGTGCTTCGCGACCCTGGTGGCGACCGGCGGCGCGACCCTCGAGGGCTGGATGCTCTTGCGCCAGCACACGGACCTGGGCATGGACCAGGCCTCGCAGCTCATCGACGCAGGGGTCGACGGCCTGGAGCTGGCGGCGTGGGGTACCCTCGGTGTCTGGGCCACCCAGCGGGTGCGCCGCAGCTGAAGGACCCGGCGTGTCTCCCGATCTGCTCGACACCCTGATCGTCCTGTTGGGCCACCCCCGGAGCGACGCCGAGCTCCTGGGCTCCGCTTGTGCCGCGGGCTTGCTGTTGGTCCTGGTGCTGGGCCGTGTCTGTCAGGCCCTGGACGACCCCCTCAACGGCCCCGGCGGCACGCTGGGTGCGGTCGCCCTGGGCGTGGTGCTCATCGTGGGCGGATCCTTGCTGGCAGCCAGTCAAGGCTTGGCGCTGCCCGGGGCGCTGCTCATCGGTCTCCTGACTGGGCTCACCGTGCTCGTCGAGAGCCACCTCTACGGCGTCTCCGTCCGGACCCTGGTCCTGGCGTGGGCGGTCGCCCTGGGGCTGGGCATGGCCTCTGCGCGCATGGTCGGGGCTGGCTTCGACTTCTTGGAGTTCGGTGGGCAACACCAGCGCGATGCGGTGCAGGGCCACTGACCAGCAGGCTCAGTCCCCCCGGTAGAGCGCCGCGTGCTCCAGGAAGACGAAGTCGCCGCTGTCGGTGTTGACCTGCCACACGACCTCGCCCAAGGGCGTGACGTCCTGGATCTCGCCCTCGCCAGACCAGACGACCTGGGTGTTGCCGTCGTCCAGCCGGATCACGTCGCCCTTGTGCAGGACCAGGTAGTCCGGGTCGTGGCGGAAGCTCCAGACGCTCTCGGCCGTCATCGCGTCCAGGTCGAGGGCCAGCTCCACGGCCCGACTGTAGCCCTGGATGCTGTCGCCGTTGTCGAACAGCACCACGCCCCCGTCCACCACGTCGAACTGGTGGTGGTTCGGGACCTCGAGGGTGCCCTCCAGGTAGGTGAACTGCTCGGCGGCGCTGCCCAGGATCCAGTTCGTCTCGCCGGAGCTGGCGTCGACCTGGACCAGCCCCTGGAAGTCCTTCAGCGACAGGGTGTAGGCGTCGATGTCCGCGTCGAAGTCAAGGCCGTTGGCGTGGGTCCAGTTGGTCTCCGGCAAGGCGTGCTCCCCCAGCACGTCCCACGCGTTCCAGACCTCGCGGGTGCTCCCGTCGAGCCCGAATTCGACGATCGCGTCCGCCAGGCTGTTCTCGGGGGCCGCGGCCGGGTCCCGGGGTTCCACGACCACGATGGCGGCGTAGCCGCCCTGGGGCAGCTCGAGCATGTCGTGGTCGATCCCGGGGGTCGAGAGTGTCGTGGACTCGGCCTGGTCCAGGGTCCAGCGGGTGACGGTGCCTTCCTCCAGGGAGCCTCGGACGCCCGCCATGTACGTGATCATCGCGGTCCGGTCGAGAGACAGGCTGGTGCGGATGAGCTGACCCCCCTCGGGGATCTCGTCGTACCAGATGATGCGTCCCTGGTTGTCGATCATGACCGCGTAGTTCACCATCCCGGCGATCGGTCCCACGAGCACGCCGTCCCACGACGTCGCCGTGCCGGTGGCGGTCAGCTTGGGCAGGTACTCGGGGAGCGCCAGGGTCGAGACCGTGCCGACGTCGGTGGACCAGGTCTCGACCCGGTCCGCGTCTTCGCTCACCACCTGGAAGTGGACCTGGGTGAGCTCGGGCATGCCCAGCAGCAGGACCTGGTGCTCGGTGCCCAGCTCGGTCCGGTCCGTCTGGCGGCCCAGGGCTGCGCTGTCTCCGAAGCGGACCCTGCCCCGGGTCTCCACGTCGGTGGTCCAGCGCACGCGGATCACCGTGACTACCTCGTCGACCACCTCGGCGACGATGTCCATCGGTGCTGTGGTGGCGTCCCAGGCGGTGTCTGACGCCGAGTCCGTCGCCGTGGCCGTCGCGGTGTCCGTCGGCACCGCGGTGGCGGTGTCGTCGGTCAGACCGGTGGGGGGCGTGGGGTCGTCGGTGCAGGCGAGCAGTAGCAGCAGGGGTGTCACTCGGACTCCAGGTCGGGCACGTCGATGGACAGGGAGAAGTCGAACACATTGACCAGCACTTCTTCGGCCGGGCACAGGTCCACGATCAGGTCGTCGTCGAGGCCTTCGGGCGCTGCCAGGTCGGGGTCGCAGACCTGCTGCACGACATCGCGGCTGTTGTCGGCCCAGCTCACGCTCTCCAGGGTGGCACTGGCGCCCTGGAGGAACAAGCCCGCACCCTGGGCGCCGAGCAGAGTGCTCCCCACCACCCGCAAGCCACTGTCGCCGTCCCAGGTCTGCACACCATTGGTTGCGTACAGGGCGTCTCCGTGGATCACAACCCCAGGCGCCAGCTCCACCTGGGGCCCACCGGACAGGGTGCTGTCCACCAGCTCATAGCGGCCCGGGCCGTTGATCCAGGCCCCGCCGTAGGGGCCGGCGGCGATGGTGGTGTCCTGGACAGTGCTGTCCAGCTGGACGACCAGGCCTGCTCCCAGGGACGCCTCCTCGTTGTTGGACAGTCCAGACAGATCGACCCCCTCCAGCGTGCCCACCGCGCGCTCGTTGTAGAACAGACCGCCGAAGCGGGGTCGCTGCACGGCCAGGTCCTGGCCATCCAACGAAGCCCCGTCTCGGATCAAGGCACCCCAATAGGCCACGTCCTGGATGGTCGCACTCTGGACGACCACCTGGGTCCCGTCCTCGACGACGTAGGTCCCGTGGCCGTCCACGTCGCGGATCTTCAGGCCTTCGACCGTGGCCTGGGCACCCTCCAGCACGGCCACGCCAGCGGTTTGGGGGGTGCCTTCTGGGGCGAGCACGGCTGGGGCACGGGTGTTGATCACGGTCAGGTCCTTCAGGTCCAGCGCTGTGCCTTCACCCTGGACGGTGACGGCGACTCCGACGGTGTCCTCGATCAGTACGCCCGTGCCTTCCAGGCGGCCGGCGTCGACGACGCCCAGCCCCACGGACAGGAAGTCCCCTGGGACGGGCTGCGCGCCGTGGATGGTCACGTCGGTCACCGAGAGCAGGACCCCCAGGCCGGCGCCTTCGAAGAAGGTGTCGGGCACCGATCGGGCCAGGGTGCTGCGGCGCAGCGTGAGCGCAGAGGGGTCCTCGTCGGTCAGATCCTCATTCTGGACCAACACGGCGATCCCGGAACAGTCTTCCAAGGTGCTGTCCTCGACGAGGGCCGTGCCGCCTTGGTCCACGAACAGGCAGGGCGCAAAGCTGGCGAAGTCACCAGAGGTCTCCCGGATGGTGCCTCCGCGCCAGTCCAGCGACGCCAATCGCCCGGTCACCACCGCCCCCACCCCTTCGATGTCTCGAATCACCAACCCCGAGACCACCGCGTCGCCGCTGCCGACCCACAGCCCTGCGGGGACCGGGTCTCGGGTCTTGTTCCGGGTGCGCAGCCCACCGTCCAGGCCACCACGGAGGGTCAGCCCCGACAGCCCGAAGGCACCTGGTCGTCGTCGCAAGGACTCGCAGGCACCGTCTCGTCGGCCGGGCCTTGGTCGCCCGCACAGCCGGCCCCTGTCAACGTGGCCAACGGCAGTGCAGGCGTGCCATGGCCGGATTCTGACAGATCGGTACCTGCCCCCTCGGTGTCCCGGTGCAGAGGCCCCACGAGACCCGGTCGCCCCACGCCAGATCGGCCTGCCCCGGTACCCAGAGCCTGGCCCGCCCCTTGCAGTGTGAAGGGGTGTGACTGTTCGCCTTCCCCTGGTCACGCTGGTCTCGCTGTGCGCCTTCCTGTGCAGCGATCCAGCTCTGGCCGACGACTGTGGATCTGGTGCCGCGGGTACGTCTGGGGACGCGCGAGCGCTGCTTGCCCAGCTGAATCAACAGTCGCCCACGTTCTCCAAGGCCAAGCCCTCGCCGACCGAGCCGGTCACTACCGCCGAGCCGGTGAGTCACCGTCCCTCTGACAAGAAGATGGCCAAGGTCTACGACGCCAATGACAAGCGCGCGGACAAGGCCAAGGAGAAGCTCACGGCCGCCCAGAAGAACGATCTGAAGTCGTTCTACGAGAACTGGGAGAAGAACAAGGCCAAATACCAGGCCGTCGCCGACAAGACCGGCATCCCGGCCGAGCTGGTGGCGGCCCTCCACTGGCGAGAGAGCACCGGCGACTTCGGCACCTACCTGCACCAGGGCGATCCCCTGGGCAAGAAGGCCGTGCACGTGCCCAAGAACATCCCCCTCTTCCACACCTGGGAGCCCGCTGCCGAGCACGCCCTGGACATGAAGAAGTGGCTGCGGGACAAGCTCAAGATCGACAAGAACACCAAGGATCTCGCGGCCCTGGCGACCTATGCCGAGTACTACAACGGTCTGGGCTACCACTACAAGGGCAAGCCCAGCCCCTACGTCTGGTCGGGCACCGACCAGTACAGCCGCGGCAAGTACGTGGCGGATGGCCGCTACAACCGCCGGGTCAAGGACCGCCAGCTGGGCGTCGCGGCGATGGTGCAGCACATCTGGGCCCAGGACGCCGCCATGGACGTGCCGCTGCCGACCCGGAATCCCGAGCGCTGAGCGCGGCCAGATCAGTCCTCCAGCATGCTCTCCAGTCGCGCCAGCCGGGCCATCTCCCGCTTCCAGACCTTGTGGTGGTTGCGGTTGACCAACAGGTTCTCCTGGCCCAGGAGTTCGAAGGCACCCTCGCGGCTGCCCGTCGCCTGCTCGGCAGCTCGGAGCACCAGGCCGCGAAACGCGCCGGCCGCGTCCAGGTCCGGGCTCGGGTCGTCGCCGTCTCGGATGGCCGCGACGTAGGCTGCGGCGCCCGCCGCGAGCTGGCCCAGCAGGCTCACCGGCCCCTCGCCGCCCTGCTCGAAGCCCAAGGCCTGGGCCACGTGGGCACGGGCCACGACCAGGTCCTCGGACTCGCTGCCCGGATCGGCCAGGG
Organism: uncultured Enterobacterales bacterium; assembly: GCA_964519895.1. Taxonomy (GTDB): domain Bacteria; phylum Myxococcota_A; class UBA796; order UBA796; family CAJQPC01; genus CAYFPX01. The sequence continues at coordinate 5,961 of CAZFLE010000213.1, forward strand.
CCATGGAGTAGGAGCGGCGGATGACGTTGTCGAGCTGGCGCAGGTTGCCGGGCCAGGCCTGGGCGGCGAGCACCTCGGCGGCCCCCGGCCCCAGGGATGCGCCGCGTCCGGGCTTGGCCGAGGCGTGGCGCCGCTGGAGCATGAACGCCGCCCAGTCCGGGATCTCGTCCACCCGCTCGGCCAGGGACGGCAGGCGAACCGGCAGCACGTTGATCCGGTAGTACAGGTCTTCTCTGAAGCGGCCCTCCTGCACGTCTGCGAGCAGATCGGCGTTCGTGCCCACCACGAAGCGCACGTTGGCCGGTCTCGCCGACCCGGCGTCGCCCAGGACCCGGTACCGGCGGTCCTCGAGGAGGCCCAGCAGGCCGCTCTGGGCCTTCAGATCCAGCTTGTCCACCTCGTCCAGGAACAGGGTGCCGCCCTCGGCCCGGGCCACCGAGCCGTCCTGGTCGCGCACGGCGCCCGTGAACGCGCCCTTGCGCCACCCGAACAGCTCGGCCATCTGCATGGCGGGTGGCACCGAGTTCAGGTCCACGACCTCGAACGGGGCGCCGTGGCGGGTGGAGCGGGCGTGGATCCAGCGGGCCAGACGGCTCTTGCCGGCCCCCGTCGGGCCCGAGATCAACAGGGTTTCGTCCTGGTCGGCGAACACCGCGAGCAGCCGCACCAGCGCAGCGGTCCGGGCCCCGATGACCGGCAGCAGCGGATCGGCGCCTTGGGTCGCAGGGGGGTCAAGGGGCTGGCCCAGGAGGCTGGGGGTGACCAGGTCGGCCAGGAGCTCGAGCTCGGTCTCGTGGTCGTGCCACACGAACGGCCGCCCCGCGGCGCGAGGACAGGACGCCTCGACCGTGATCATGCCCACCACGCCCCCGGCCAGATCGAACAGCGGAAGTGCCAGCAGGTGGGTGGTGCCCCGGGCCCTGAGCTGCGCCAGGGTGTGCGCCACGTCGGACGTCTCACTCTCGCTGTCGGGGTCCAGGTCCAACAGGGTGCCGTCCCCCACAGCGCGGGCGGTGCCCCGCTCCACGTCGAAGGCCACCGGCCGAAGCTCGCTGCGCACCTGGTGCCAGGCGGTCAGCGAGCGGCGGAGGGCGGGGTCGTCAGCGGCGTCGACCAGCTGCCGGGACCGGGCGTCGACCGCCACCAGGGCGCGGTAGCCACCGTCGGGTCGCAGGTGGAGCATCGCCCGGCGCATCTCGCCGTGGTGTTGGTACCGGCTGGCCCGCAGCGCCGCGTCGGCCCGATCCAGGAAGACCCCCAGGGCCGCGCGCGCGGCAGCGCCCAGGGTCTGGGCGCTGCGGAGCTCGAGCATCAGGGATTGGTGGCGACCCACTTGGCCCCGAGTCTACGCCTCTACAGGCCCAGGACCGGCGGCATGGTGCAAGCGACGCGGCAGGCCACGCCCACACCCTGCAGCTGGGCCAGCGAGCGATTCACCTGGCTCCGGACGGCGTACAGCTCGTCGCCCTGGCTGGCTTTCAGCGCCTGGGCAGCGCCGGGCAGTTCCTGCTCGGCGGCCACCCGGGCGGCCCAGACGCGGCTGTCGGTGGGCACCTGCCAGTCGCCGATCATCGGCAGGATCCAGGCGGCATCGTCGGCGGAGATGGTCTGCTCCAGGGAGTCCTGGGCGGCCTTGCGCAGCTCGGGCGAGGCGTTCTCATCGCGGACGGTGTCGCTGGTCCAGCTCTGCAGGGTCTGTTCGGCGGCCTGCATCTGGGCGGTGGGGTTCGGGGAGTCACCGGCGTAGGCGGTGGGGGCGGCGGCCAGGGCCAGGGCAGTCAGGGCGGCGGTCAGGGCGATGCGGGACATGGTGACTCCGGGGAAGGGCGGTGGTCGGTGTGTCGGACCACGCTGGGGAGGGATGCAAGCGCCAGGCCAACACCGGCCAGGTCGTCGTGTTCGAGCCATCGACCGGCTTGAGGTGCGGTTCCGTACGTCAACCTGGCCCGGGGTGTCCCGAAGAAATGCGTCCGTTTGAGACGCATGAATCAGGTCCAGGACGCAGTACTGCGTCCATTCGGGACGCTTCGTCGGGGTGTACCCTGGCGAGGCCTGGGTGAACTGTGGGGGTTGGCGTGCGCATCCTGCTCGTCGAAGACAATCCCTCCGACGCGGTGCTGGTGCGCACCTGGCTCCGCAGCGAAGGGGTGGACGACTGGCTGCTCCAGAGGGTCGAGAGCCTGGACGAAGCGCTCCAGGCCCTCGCCGATGGCGAACCCGATGCGGTCCTGCTGGAGCTGCACCTGCCGGACAGCACGGGCCTGCTGACCCTGGAGCGCATCGTGGGGGTCGCCCGTCCGACCCCGGTGCTGGTCATGACCGGTCACGGAGACGCGGAGCTGGAGGACCGGGCCCTGCGGCTGGGGGCCGCCGACTTCATCGCCAAGTCCAGGGTGAGCGGACCGGGGTTGGTGCGGGCGCTCCGCAACGCGAGCCGGCGGGCCCAGCTGCTGGACACCCTGCGGCGCTCCCAGCAGTCCTTCCGCGCCATCGTGCAGCGCAGCGGCGACGGCCAGGTGGTGTGCACCGGGGACGGCGGGCTGCTGTATGCGAACCCGGCGGCCCTGGTCTATGCGGATCTACAGGGCGTCGCGCTGAAGATCGTCCTGGCCGATGGCACCGGCGACGTGGCGCTGACGCTGCCCACGCGCTCCGGGGACGTGCGGGCGGTGCTGGCATCCCGCTCGGTCACGTCGTGGGAAGGGGTCCCGGCGGCGCTGCTGGCGCTGAGGGACGTGACCCTGGTGCGCCAGGCCGAGGCCCGCGCCCGGGCCCGAGAGGCCCAGGCGGAGCAGGCCGAGCGGTTGGGCGGGCTGGGCCGGCTGGCCGGCGGCATCGCCCACGAATTCAACAACCTGCTGATGGTCATCCAGGGCCACGCGGAGCTCTTGGCTGGGCGGAGCGATGATCCGCGTGTGCACCGGCACGCCGGCGCCATCTCCCACGCCAGCGATCGTGCGGCGGCCATCGCCCGTCAGCTGCGGGTGTTCGCGTCTCGAGACAGGACCGCCCCCGAGCCTGTGGAGCTGGCCCAAGCCATCCGCGCGACCTTGGGGACCCTGCGTGACCCGCTGGGCGACGGCGTGGTGCTCGACGCGTCTCTGGGCCCCGACGCGATCCGGTGCAGCCTGGTCCCGGGGCAGCTGGAGCAGGTGCTCATCAACCTGGTCTCCAACGCCCGGGACGCCATGCCCGGCTCGGGCCGGATCACCTTGAGCCTGGTCCCCGAGCCCCGGGACAGCCGACCGGGGGTCTGCCTGACGGTCCAGGACGACGGGGCAGGCATGGATGCAGAGACCCGCAGCCGCGCCTTGGAGCCATTCTTCACCACCAAGGACGTGGGAGGCGGGACTGGGCTGGGGCTCTCGGCGGTCTACGGCATCGTGCGCCAGGCCGGGGGCGAGCTGGGCTTGGACAGCACCCCTGGCGTGGGCACTCGGGTGTCGATCTGGCTGCCGTTGCTGGACGCTCCGGACCCGCCAGAGGTGCCGGCTGCGCTGCCCGCTCCACAGGCCGACCACGGCGTGATCCTGGTGGCCGAGGACGAACCAGCGCTCCGCATGGTGGTCGCGACAGCGTTGACACGGGCCGGCCATGAGGTGCTCGAGGCCGAACACCCGGCTGCCGCTCTGGCGCTGCCGGCGGCGGACCTGGACCGGGTGCAGGTGCTGGTCTCCGACTACGCGATGCCGGGTGCGTCGGGGCTCGACCTGTACCGCCGGCTCAGCGAGCGCCTGCCCGGACTGGGCTTCATCCTGGTGTCCGGCTACACCCGCGGCGCCCAGGTGGCCAAGACCGACCTGCCGCCCCACGGGGTGTTCCTGCAGAAGCCCTTTGCCCTACGAGAGCTTCAGGTCCAGGTCAGCCGTCAGCTCGAGCTGCGTGCCGAGCGGACTTGATCAGCCCAGGGTGCGCAGCAGCTGCCCCACGAAGCCCACGGTCGTGATCTGGACCGTGTGCAGGATGACCAGCGGGTAGATGCTCCGGGCCCGAAGGGTGAACCAGCCGCTGATGGCGCCGCCGACCAGCGACAGGGCCAGCTCCACGCTGGGCTTGTCGTAGTGCAGCAGGAAGAACGGGATCGCCTGGACCCAGATCG
>CAZFLE010000214.1:0-9930 GCA_964519895.1 uncultured Enterobacterales bacterium
TGCAGGTGGACTTCTCCAACTGCGTGCACTGCAAGACCTGCGACATCCGCGACCCCTACCAGATCATCCAGTGGGTCCCCCCAGAGGGCGGCGACGGGCCGGAGTACGGGTTCTTGTAGGGCGCTGCGATCAGTCGCAGGCCCCAGTGCCGTCGTAGGTGATGTTCACCGTGTCGCCGCCCTCGGGGATGTCGCTGGCGATCACGACGGAGTTGCGGGCGCTGTCGTAGGTCCAGTCGCTGTGGGTGCTGCCGTTGACAGTGACCACGATGGTCGACTCCACGGGCGTGCCGCTGAGCTGGTAGGTGTCCCGGGTGACGCTGGCGTCGGCGAGCAAGGCCATGTTGGCCGGGGTCGCCCAGTCCGAGCAGATGGACAGGAACACGCCGCCGCTGCCGTTGACAGCCTGCCAGTAGCCATAGCCCTCGTCGGCGGTAGCGCAGCCCCCGGGGTAGTCGCCGGCGATCGCCGAGAACTTGACCATCGACGGGTCGCCCTTCTTGGCGTTGATGTTCGCGACCCGGCCGGCCCAGTCGACGCCGGTCTCCTCGAGGGACTGCTCGGGCTCGTCGGACACGCTGATCACGTGCAGGATCGCGTCGGGCCGCAGGAAGCCGTAGTTGCACTCGGTGGCATCGGTCGCCTCGACGGCGGCGTCGGCGATGCTGAGCAGGGCTTCCGTCAGATCCGCCAACAGGCCAGCCCAGAACACCGCGTCTTCGAAGGTCTTCTGGTAGTTCGCGGTCGATGCGGTCAGGATGCCGCCGGCGTTGCAGCCGTTGTCGTCGCTGGACACCATGATCTGCCAGTCGCTGGCGTAGCTGTCCAGGGAGTTGATGAAGTTGCTGGCCTGGCCGACCAAGGCCCACTTGTCCTCGCTCATGGAGCAGCTCTGGTCCACCGAGAAGACGATGTCGCTCTTCTGGGCCGTGGGCAGGATCCACTCGTCCTCCATCGCCACGCCGTCGCTGGTGGTGCCGGACCACAGGCCCAGCAGGTCGCCGCCCGGGTCGTCGGAGGTGACCAGCAGATCGCCGGTGAACGTGCCGATCTCGGGGCTCAGGAAGGTGCCGTCGATCCAGGTGCTCTGGCCCGGTGTGAGGGTGAAGGGCAGGCTGTGGGGCACGGGCAGCTCGAAAGCGACGCCGTCCAGGCTCAGGCCGTCGACGCTGATGTCGCTGCTGCCGTCGTTGGTCAGGGTGACGCCGTTGTCCCGGGTGCACAGGAGCGGTGTGGCGCCGAAGTCCAGGGGGTTGGGGTCCAGGGTCAGGGAGCCCTCGAGCCCGCTGCCCACCAGCTGCACCGTGATCAGGCTGTCGACCTCGTCGCTGGAAGACACGAGCACGTTGGCGGTGACCTCGCTGGTAGCGGAGGGTGTGAACACCACCGGGATCTCCAGCTCCTCGCCGGGCTGCAGGCCGATGGGCGAGGGGTCCTCGAGCAGGGTGAAGTCCCCGAACACGTCGCCGCGGATCTCGAGGGCCTCGAGCTCGACCGGAAGCGTGCCAATGCTGCGCACGGTGAAGGTCTCCGACGCGGCGCCGCCGTTGGCCCGCACGGTGCCGAAGTCCAGGGTGGACGGCGTGACCTCGATGCGGGCGCCGTTGACCCCGGGGTCGTCGGGCAGGTTGGTGAAGCTGTTGTCGATGCAGGCGAGCATCGTCAGGGAGGCGAGGACCATGGGGTCTCCAGGGGCACGCGCGCGCAGACAGGGCGCGCCGAGGCGCGAGGGCGGTGCCGGACGGGCGCAATCTGCCACAGGTGTGCGGTTCCAGGGGGGAGGAATCGAGGGGACGTTGCGTTAGCCGGGGGCGATGCCCGAACTGTTCCAGCCCCTGCCCGACGGTCCCCTGGACCTGATCGGGGACATCCACGGGGAGCTGGAGGCGCTGGATCGCCTGTTGGCCAAGCTCGGTTGCGACCCGGCAGCGGGTGTGGCCGAGCGGCCCCTGGTGTTCGTGGGCGATCTGATCGACCGGGGGCCGGACAGTCCCGGGGTGGTGCGCCGGGTGCGGCAGCTGGTCGACGCCGGGCTGGCGTGGTGCGTGGCGGGCAACCACGAGCTGAACCTGCTGGCCGACGACCCCAAGGAGGGCAGCGGCTGGTTCTTCGGGCACCTGGACACCTTTGCCTGGCGGCACCCAGGCGGGATCGACCTGAAGAGGTTTCCAAGCGCACCCCTGGAGGACCCGGCGGAGCGCCGGGAGCTGGTGGCGTTCCTGGCTGGGTTGCCGTTGGTGTTGGAGCGGCCGGACCTGCGCGTGGTGCACGCCTGCTGGGACGCGGACTCCCTGGCTGAGCTCCCCGAGTCCGGGGACATCGCCGCGCTGGACGACGGGTTCTACGATGCCCTGCAGGCCCAGCTGCGCCAGAACGGCGACATGGCCCGGGCCCAGGCCGAGAAGCAGCGCTTTCGTCAGCTGACGGACCGCACATGCAAGCCCGATGTGCCGCTGCCGGGGCTGCTGGCGCTGTCGCTGGCGGAGCAGGCGGGCAACCCGATCAAGGTGCTCACGTCGGGCACCGAGGAGGCCATCGACATCGCCGACACCTTCTACGTGGGCGGCAAGTGGCGAGTGGTCCAGCGCAGTCGGTGGTGGGACCGCTACACCGACGACCCGGCCGTGGTGGTGGGCCACTACTGGCGCCGCCGGGGCGCGCCGGACCCGGGCAAGCACGACCTGTGGGACCAGGTGCCCCCATTCGGTTGGGCCGGGCCCCGGGGCAACGTCTTCTGTGTGGACTACAGCGTGGGCCGGCGCTTCGTGGAGCGGTGGGCGGGCAAGTCGGACTTCGCGGGGGGGTTGGCAGCGCTGCGGTGGCCGGAGCGCACCTTGGTCTTCGACGACTGGGACGGGGTCGTGGAGACGGTGGGGTTCGGGGGGTGAGTTGGGAGGGACGAACGTCCGAAGTACGGACGTTTGTCGGGCTGAGGCTGAGTTGGCGGGGACGAACGTCCGAAGTACGGACGTTTGTCGCGTTGGGGCCGAGGTGGCGGGGACGAACGTCCGAAGTACGGACGTTTGTCGCGTTGGGGCCGAGGTGGCGGGGACGAACGTCCGTACTTCGGACTTTGAAAGCCTCCAACTGAGTTGGGAGGCACAAACGTCCGAAGTACGGACCTTTGTCGCGTCGGGGCCGAGGTGGCGGGGACGAACGTCCGTACTTCGGACCTTCGTCACCTCCGAGTCGTCCGCCGTCAGCGCGTCAGTGTCACCTGGCCGGACTGGACCCTTCCCTGCCACCACGGGCCGTCCTCCTGGACCTCGTAGATGACCGTCACGGCATGGGCCCCGTCAGGCAGCGGTGCGCCACCGTTGACCGGCTGGGTCGACCAGTGGGCCAGGTCCACGGTCTGGGTCGTGCGCTCGCCTGGCGCAAGCGCGACCTGGACCCGGCCCGCGCGGTCCCGGGGACCGGTGAGCCGGAGAGACCGGGAGGCTCCGGCGGCGTCGACCACCGCGACCCGCGTCCAGTCCAAGTGTCTCTCTCCCCCAGCGGAGACGTGGCTCAACACCGTGAGAGGGCTGGTGCCCGCGTTCTCGAGGTGGAGGGCCAGGATCGGCCCCGTGGCTTCTGTGCCCAAGCGCAGACCGCGCACGGTCTCGCCCCAAGCCACGGTGTCCGGAGGCGACGCAGCGGAAGAAGTCTCTGCACACGATGTGGGCATCAGGCTCGCCAGGAGGAAGAAGGAGGAGGGAGCGACCACCCGGACCTCAGCGCTTGAACTGCACGGTGACGTCGTAGCTCGCGCCATCCGCTGTGCTGCTGTTGCTGGCGGCCGCGTAGGGCGAGGCCCAGGCCATGTTCACCAGCTCGTCGTCGCCGTCGGGCCAGTCCCCGTCGAAGACCTTGACGGTGATGGGGCCTCGAATGGGCAGGATGGTCGCGAGCTCGATGTCGAAGGAGTGGCTGTCTCCGTCGTTCAGGGAGACCTCGGACGAGGACTTGGACCCGCCGGAGCCGGTGAGCTGGACGTAGGCCTCGTCGGCCCCGGTCCAGTCCTCGGTGCTGTTGACCTTGACGTCGACCTGGGCCTTGCGCTTGCCCAGCTCGGTCTCCAGCGCCAGCTTCTCGAACTGCTTGTTGGTCTTGTCGGCGCCGGCTGCCAGGGCCGCGATCTCGGTGTCCACCACCGGAATCCTGGCGATGATGTCCGCGGTCGACATGGCGCTCGCCGCCTGGGCACCCGATGAGACCGAGGTGATGGGCAGATCCACGGTGGCGTGGGCGCCACCTGTCGAGTCGAGCAGGGTGTGGTTGTTCCACTTGGTGGCCGCGTCCATGAAGTCAGAGGTCGGGGCCCCCGGGCTCACCATGCGGATGGGCGTTGGGTTCAGGGTGCAGACACCGGCCGCGTCTACCTTCCAGCCCCACTCGACCGTGCCCAGATAGGCGTCCTTGAGTGGGCCGTCGAGCACCAGGGCCGCCGCTTCGAAGGTCTGCGTCCACTCCTCTCCGACAAAGGCCAGGCTCCGGTTGGGGGTGTCGTCGAGCTTCGCGTCCTTGACGTCGAAGCCGCCCCCGGGCTTGGCCTTGCGGTGGCCGTGTTGGCCGAAGCCCGGGTCCGTCGGGCCGTCGGTGAGGGCTCCAGCGTCCCGGCCCGGGCCGTCCTCGACCGCGTAGAGCGGGGAGGTGTTGGGGTCGGCGCCGTCGCCTTGATCGATGGCGCGGCCCTTGTCGCTCTCGCCTGGCGAGACCCCGTCGAGCCCGAAGTTCGCCTTGTTGCCCGCGGGGAAGCTGGTCTGATCGACCGGGCCGCCCGGGGCGCTGCTGTGCAGGGTCTTCACGGTCTGGGTCAGGCCGATGTGGTCCGCCAGGACCGGATCCGCTGGGGTGAACTCCAGCGAGATGTGGGCGCCGACACCCTTGCCCACCCCCGCGCCGGTGTTGGTGGCGGTGTAGGAGCTGGTGTCCCACGAGCCGCCGTTGGTGTCCACCGCCAGGTGGATGTCTCCCGCCGCCGCGCCTCCGACGTCGGGGACCGGCCGGCCACTGGTGACCGCCGCGGCCGCAGCATCGGCTCGCTGTTCGGCGCCACCCGCCGACGAGACTCCGGTCGGCTTGCGCTGCACCCCCCCGCCCCCGCCCTGTTGCTGGACGACATGGGCGAGCTCATGGGCCACGAGGGACTTGGACGGGTTGGCATCGCCGAACGCCACGCTGGATCCGTGGGCAGCAGCCTGGGCGCCCAGGCCTCCCAGGCCCTCTTTGGCTGCGGGCCCACCCAGGTACGCGCTCACGCCCCCGAAGTCGGTGCCAAAAGCCGACTCCATCTCGTCGCGGTAGGGAACCGGGGACCCCGAGCCCTCGGTGGCCTGGGCGAAGTGGTCGGCTGGCTCGGCGCCCTGGAGCTGGTCCTGGGCAAAAGCGTTGCCGCGACCGCCGGGGCCCGCCCCCCGCATCATCGGAGCCTGTGGCCCCTGGTCAGGTCCGCTTGAAGCCGACTCCGGCGCCTGTTGGCGACCCTGGGCCATGGTGCACTCCTGCTCTGTGCCCGCAAAGGATAGCGCCGGGATCCCGGTCCCGCGCAGCGGGCGGCCGGGCCGGGTTGCGGGAGGCCATGGCGACGAACGTCCGTACTTCGGACGTTGAGGGCCTCCAACTGAGTTGGGGGGGACGAACGTCCGAAGTACGGACGTTTGTCGCATTGTCGCATTGTCGCGGAGTTGCGGGGGACGAACGTCCGTACTTCGGACGTTGAGGGCCTCCAACTGAGTTGCGGGGGACGAACGTCCGTACTTCGGACGTTGAGGGCCTCCAACTGAGTTGGCGGGGACGAACGTCCGTACTTCGGACGATCGTCGCCCAGGCGGTTGAGGCCCCCTCACTCACCCCTCAGCAGCTCCGGCAGCAGCTCGCCCGACGGCCCCTGGAGCCAGTGATCCGCGTGCTCCGTGACCTGGCTGGGGTTCGGGTTCACGTCGATCAGCGTGGCCCCGCACTCCTTGGCTCGCAGCGCGACGGCGATTGGCGGCCAGACCATGCCGCTGGTGCCCACCACCAGGCATGCATCGGCCCGCTGGGCGTGGTGGATGCACAGCTCCAGAACCCCGCTCCAGTAGGACTCGCCGAACCACAGGATGTGGGGCCGCAGCGCCGCCCCGCAGTCGGTACATGCGGGCACCGGAGCAGCAGGCACCCGGGGGTCCTCGGCCAACGGCCCGATGGCCCCGCAGCCGGTGCAGCGCCCGAGGTCGATGTTGCCGTGCATCTCGATGAGCACGCGGCTCCCGGCCCTCCGGTGCAGTCCGTCGACGTTCTGGGACGCCAGGAGCACTGGGGCATCCGCGAAGCCCACCTCCGAAGTCCAGCCGTGGGCAGCCAGCTCCCGGGCCTCGTGGGCTGCCAGGGCTTGGTGCCCGGGGTTGGGCAGCGCGTCGTTGCAGATCGTCCGCCGCCAGCGGTACCAGCGCCAGATCTTGGCCGGGTCCCTGCGGAAGGCCTCGAGGTTCGCGAGCTCCTCTGCGCGGTGGCCCTCCCACAAGCCGCCTTCGCCGCGGAAGGTGGGGATGCCCGACTCGGCCGAGATGCCGGCCCCCGTGACCACCAGGATCCGGCGGGCATCAGCCAAGGCGCGGCGGGCGGCATCCAGGGACATCGGGCCGATGCTATCGTGCCCGGCGATGACGACCCTGACCCTGCTCTTGCTCCTCCCCAGCTGCAGTGACGGTGACGACGGCTTCGGCGGCACCGGTGAGCGCCAGGACCCGCCGGCGGACACGGCTCCCCTCAACCAGGACGCCGACACCGACACCGACACCGACACCGACTCGGACTCCGACACCGACTCCGACACCGACTCCGACTCCGACACGGACTCTGGCGCTAGCGACTCGGGCGACTCGGGCGACACGGGACTGGACATCGAGGGCACCGGCTACAGCGCCGGCGACGTGGCCTACAACCTCAAGGCCCCGAACCAGAACGACGTCGACTGGGCGCTGTACAAGCAGTACGGCTCGGTGGTCATCTTGACCTTTGGCGATGGCACGGATCCCAAGTTCCAGGACATCAGTGGCTGGGCCCAGGGCCTGGCCGACAAGCACGGTGCGGTGGCTGCGGCGCTGTTGTTGACCGACGGAACCTCCACCCAGGCCGACGTCTCCGACGCCGCGGCATGGGCGTCGACCTATGGACTGGACACCGTGCTCTACAAGCCGCTGGACGGGTCGGTGAGCACGGCCTCCTGGGCCTCTCTCCCGCCGATGACGTACGTGATCGACCAGGAGATGGGGATCTACTGGACCAACCAGGGCAACACCGAAGAAGGCCAGGTCGAAGACAAGGTCAAGGACCTGGTGCTCGCCAAGTAGGTCACTCCTGGGCCCGGTCCAAGGCGTGCCGGATCTGCTGGGCCGTGGTCCGGCCGATGCCTGGAACCTGGGTCAGCTCGATGACCGTGGCGCCGGCCAGGGCGCGAGCGCTCCCGAAGTGACGCAGCAGCGCCACCCGCCGCGCCGGCCCGACCCCAGGGATCTCCTCGAGCACCGACTGCAGCGTGCTCTTGCGTCGGACCTGACGGTGGAAGCGGATGGCGAACCGGTGGGACTCGTCGCGCAGGTGCCGCAACAGGTTCAGGGTCGGGTGGTGGTCCGGCAGCCGTATCGGCTCGGCCCGGCCCGGCACGATGAGCTTGTCGACGGGGTCAGGGTCACCGCGCTTCTTCTCGGTGCGGGGCTTGGCCAGCCCGATCACGGGTTGCTCGCTCAGCCCCAGCTCTTCGAGCACCCGCAGGGCCACGTTGAGCTGGCCCTTGCCCCCGTCGACCACCAACAGGTCGGGGAAGAGACCCTCTTCGGTGGCGCGGCGGAAGCGCCGTCCCAACACTTCAGCCATCGTGGCGTAGTCGTCGGACCCCACCACGGTGCGGATCTTGTAGGTCCGATACTCCTTCTTGGCGGGCTCTCCATCCAGGAAGACCACCTGGCTCGACACGGGATGGTCGCCCTGGAAGTTGGAGTTGTCGAAGCACTCAATGCGGCTGGGGATGCCCGGTAGCGCCAGCAGGTCCCGGAGCTCGACCAGCGCACGTCCCAGGCGCTCGCTCCGGGCATGGGCCCGCTGGTAGCGGTCCCTCGCGTTGCGCTCAGCCAGGCGCAGCAGCCGGACCTTGTCCCCCCGCTGGGGCTGGTGCAGGCGGACCCTGCGACCCGCAGCTTCCGTCAGGAGCTCGGCCAGCGCGTCGGCGTCGGCCGGCAGGGTCGGCACCAGGATCTCCGGGGGAATGGTGCCGTCGCCGTACCAGGTGTTGAGCAGGCTGCTCAGCAGCTCGGGGAGCTCTTCGAGCAGGCCCTCGAAGGGCAGTGCCGCCGGCTCGAGCATCATGCCGGCGCGCACGGGCACAACCACCGCCACGCCGCGGTCCAGCTCCTGGAACACCCCCCAGACGTCCCGGTCCCCGAGCGCCCGGTCCACCACCCGCTGGCGCTCGAGCGTCCGAGTGACCGTCTGGAGGAGGTCCCGCAACCGGGCCGCTTCTTCGAAGTCTTCGCGCTCGGCCGCGGCCGTCATGCGCCGGCGCAGGCGCTCCAGGACTTCGTTGTTGCGACCGTCCAGGAACAGCATCGAGTCGCGCACCAGCTCGCCATAGGCCTGGGGCGTCGTGTAGCCGTCGACGCACGGCGCCACGCAGCGGCCCATCTGGTGGAGCATGCAGGGTCGCTTGCGGCTCTTCAGCACCGCGTCCGTGCAGGTCCTGAGCTGAAAGGTGCGGTGCACGAAGTCCAGGGTTCGACGGGCCCGTTGGGCCGAGCTGTAGGGGCCAAAGGTCCTGCTGCCGTCGTCCCGGATCTGGCGGACCAGGGTGTAGCGGGGCCAGCTGGCGCGGGGGTGGAGCCGCAGGTGGAGGAAGTTCTTGTCGTCCCGGAGCTTCACGTTGTAGCGGGGGTTGTGCCGCTTGATCAGCGTGTTCTCGAGGATCAGGGCGTCCTTTTCGCTGTCGGTGAGGACCACCTCGACGTCCTGGGCCTGGGCGACCAGGAAGCGGACCATGAAGCGCTCGTCCTGTCCGGCCAGGTACTGGCGCACCCGGGCACGCAGGTTCTTGGCCTTGCCCACGTAGAGCACCTTGCCGGCGGCGTCCTTGAACAGGTAGACGCCGCTCGAGGTCGGCAGCCCGGCCGCGCGGGTGGCCAGGGTCGTCACGGCGACGCGGTCAGGTCCAGGTGGTACGGGTCCTCGGCGAGCAGCTCCTCGGCGGTGAGGGTGCGGCACGCGTTGAGCGCGTCCTTGACGGCGCAGAGCTGGTGGGGCTCGCTGTCACTCGGCACCGGGACCGAGGCCGGGGCGCGTCCGAGGGACTGATCGTCCAGGGAGATCAGGGCGCCTGCGGGCTCGCTGGTGACCGTGACCTGGGCGCCTTCGTCGGCGGCCTGGACGCGGGTCGGCAGGGCCTTGGGCGGGGCCTGGCTGGACAGGGGGGCTGGACCCTCGATCGGTGCCGGGGCCCGGGTCGTCCACCAGGCGATGGCCAGGAACACCAGCGCCGCCAGGAACAGGATGCGACCCCAGGGCAGGCCGGCGCCCTCGATGGACATCTCCCGGACCGGCGTGTCGGGCAGGCTCTTGGCGAGCTCCTCGAAGGAACGACCGCCGGTCTCGGTCCACTTGCCAGCGCCGAGCTCGGCCTCCCGGCTCGTGTCTCCGCTCACGCCGACGGCGCCACCCAGGTCCACCTCGCCACGACCGCTCGAGCGGTTGAGCAGGTTGCCGGCCGCGGGACCTGCCGGGGCGCTCGGTGAGGGCATGGCCGGGTTGACGGGAACCGCGAAGGCGGGCGGATCGCTGGGAGCGGGCTCCGGCGGCGCCTGGACCACCCGGGGGGGCGGCGCCTGTGGCGGGGTCACGGGGGCGGAGATGGGCGGGAGGCGCTGGGCGGGCTCGGGCTCGGGCTCGGGCTCGGGCTCGGGCTCGGGCTCGGGCTCGGGCT